>JAYVWC010000020.1:0-8104 GCA_043786385.1 Spongiibacteraceae bacterium
GTTTTTAGAAAGATTCTGGGTAATGGTCAGGCTGGGCGCATTTTGCTGGAGGTCGGTAACACCATGCACGCCTCGGGCTTCTAATTGTTCAGAGGTATAGGCACTGACCGGAATCGGTGTATCTGCCAACATCTCAGCACGTCGCCGCGCAGATACAATCACCTCTTCCAATGCCCCACCCGGGCGAATTCCGCTTTCTGCGGCATGCACCGAAACTGAAAAGGTAGCAGTAAGGAACGCCAAGCTGGTAAAACGCAATGGTAACTTCTTCATCATAATAGACACCTTTTAATTTTATTATGCGCGTTGATTAATCGATTAATTGCGAATTTCGTATATTGTGATCGGCCCGAAACTTAAAAATTAAATTGCTTCTAAGGATGGCGAAATGGCATCTCCGATAGTGGTACCTGCCGCATCGCGACCAATAGTACCCCCTTTAATTCTGGAAATGCAATCTCTGAATCGCCATCGGCGAACAGACGCCCCGCAACCAGAACCTAGCCCCCCAAACAACAATAGATCGACATCCGCTGTTCATGGGTGCGTATGCCAGGCGATATCGCTTCCAGCAAAACCGGACACCTGATTAATAGGCTTTTTTCATTTCAAATATTGAGGGGCTTACATAGCCTATAACACTGTGTCGGCGTGCTCGACTGTAATCCAATTAACTCGACTGTCGATTTGCGAGCCGCGTTCGATGCGGAATTTTAGTTTCGACAAATAGTCGAGATAGATAACTTTATGTACCGCAAAATGTTTTTGAAACAATTTGTTCCAGCGTCGGCGGCATGGCATAGCGAGAAAATTTTTCGTCGTAGCGATACGGTTGCGCGAGCACATCGATCAATTGATTGAACGGTTGAAAATCATTGCTCGTAGTTGCGGCATTTATCGCCTCTTCGACTAAATGATTACGCGGAATAAACGCCGGATTTACCGCAAACATCATTTGCTGCTGTAGCGCGGGATCGCTTTGCTCCAGCGCCAATCGCGCCTGCCAACGAGCGCGCCACGACTGAAAGCTGGTCGGCAATTCAAATAGCGCACTAACACTAGGATCGGTGTTTTGTTGGGAATTCACGCACTCCGCCAGTCGTCGGAAAGTCAGCGTGTAATCCGCGCCAGCTTCTGCCATCGCTGTTAATAATTCATCGATCAACGCGATATTTTCGGCATTGGCTGTAGAGAGCCCCAATTTCTTTAACATGATGGTCGCGTAAGCACTTTGAAACTGCGGCGCAAAATCATCGACCGCCGCTTGCGCTAGTGGCAACGCTGCATCGGCGTCATCATCGAGCAGCGGCAGCAGCGCTTGCGCCAACCACGAAAGATTCCATTGCGCAATCGGCGGTTGATTGCGATACGCATAGCGACCTTGTCGATCGATCGAGCTAAATACTTTATCGGCGCGAAACGCATCCATAAAGGCACAGGGGCCGTAGTCGATCGTTTCACCCGACACCAACATATTGTCGGTATTCATCACGCCGTGAATAAAACCGAGCTGCTGCCATTGCGCGATTAAATGCGCCTGCCGCGAAATCACCGCCTGCAACAACGCCAGATACGGATTAGCTGCACGCGTGGCTTGCGGATAATGACGCGCGATAACGTGATCCGCCAATGCGCGCAATGCATCGACATCGCCGCGCGCAGAAAAAAACTGAAACGTACCGATGCGAATATGGCTGCTGGCAATGCGAGTTAATACCGCACCCGGCAGCACGCTATCGCGATACACTTTTTCACCGGTGGCGATCGCCGCCAGACTGCGCGTGGTAGGCACACCAAGCGCCGCCATCGCTTCGCTAACAATATATTCGCGCAGCACCGGTCCGAGCGGCGAGCGACCATCGCCGTTGCGCGAATACGGTGTCGCGCCGGCGCCTTTCAGCTGAATATCGTAGCGCAGGCCATCGCGACCGATCACTTCGCCCAACAATACCGCGCGGCCATCGCCGAGCTGCGGATTCCAACCGCCGAATTGATGACCTGCATACACCGTCGCGATCGGATTAGAACCGTGCGCGACGCGATTGCCTGCGAACACCCGCAGTGCGGCATCGCTCTCCAGCCACGCAGGCGCAATCCCCAACTGCTCGGCTAACGCAGGATTAACGCGAATAAGCGTCGGCGCAGCAACTGGCGTGGGTAATTGCGCTGCGTAAAATCGCTCCGGCAATAACGCGTAACTGTTATCGAAGGCGATGCCGGGTTCGAAGACAATGCTGGGGGCGTGCTTCATAGCTTGCGGTTTAGTCGGCAAAAGAAATCACAATACTGAAGCCGGCAACGGCTGCGAGGCAACTGTTATTATTGGTGACCTATCCGCTAAGCACCGTTACATTAAATATCAAACCGAGCCCCCACCAATTTCAATCACTCTTTACATTCCAGGTAGTCGGGAATCACACGCTCGACCGATTTCCAAAATGCTTGCGAATGATCGTGATGCTTCAAGTGGCAAAGCTCATGCACCACGACGTAATCGACAATGCGATGCGGCGCCATAATGGCTTTCCAATTGCGGATTAACTCTTTTTCAATCAACTCCGGCGGTACAGAATCTTTCGGCAGCGTCACCACCAAACGGCCCTGCTTTAATTTCACCGGTTGAAAAGCGCCCGCTTCTATCTTCAAGCGATAATTGCGACCGAGATACGCAAACGCTTCGCCGCTGACAAATTCCTTGCTGCTGACCGGCATCGCCTGTTGATGCAGATACAGCTTTTCTTTGATCCAGCGGTTTTTTTCTTTGAGCAGTTTTTCGATGCGCGCGTGCGGCAACTCAGCCGACACGATGATCGACACCGCGCCCTCTTCGATCTGCAACCGCGCCGATTTGATACGCTGCGTGCGGATAACCTCGGCGATAAAGCCGCGCCCTTGCATGTACTCGGGTGCAGCGATCATTTGAATTTCCTCTTAGCTAATTCCGTGAACTGCTTCATCACCTCAGTACGCAACGCCTCATCATCAAAACTCGGCTCGACGATAGCGCGCTTGATGTTTTTTTCAACGCGCTTAATTTCATCGGGCTTTTTGAAAAAATCGACGATGGTCGTGGCTTCATCCATCATTTCGACCAATGCTTTGGTGACTTGAATAATTTCATCGTGCAGCGCTTCGTCGAGCGCCTCATTGTCAATGATGCGCGATACCGCACCCACCAGCGTATTGTGAAACGCGAATTCGGTATCGTTGAGACCCAGATTATCGGCGGCTTGTTTGCGATCGGATTCAATCGTATCGCGAAAATTTAGCAGCAATTGCACCAGCTCATCCCAATGCTCGGCTTTCTTCAGCAGGATTTCATTGAGGCGCACGCTCAGCGATTTATAGTATTCCTCGTCCTCGACTAGATTGATGTCGATGTGGTGCTTGATCGCATGTTCGATTTCGGAGGCTTTGGATTTATCCGATTTATGCGCCTGCAATTGCTGCTTGTAATCGGCGGCCAGTAAATCGATCGGCGGAATTTTCGGATCGACGCCGGTGGCGCGGATATGCTCTTCGATCAACGCGCGCACTTTTTCGCCGACACCGGCCAGATCAAGCTGTTCGTCGCGATAGATATTACGCGCACCGTGATTGATTTTACCGAGCGCTGTTAAATCTGCCAGAAACGGCGTGGCGCTCGCATCGGGCATGATGATATCCATCTGCTTGGCGAATTTTTTGAAATCGATTTCAAACTGCTGGCGCTTATCTTCATCTGCCAACGCCAGAATGCACGCATCGAAATGCGTCGATGCCTTTACCATTAACAGACAAGCTTTTGAAATGCGCAATTACCCGCATCGTGTCGTGTCATCTTCGCAGCGCCAGGCACGCACGCACGCGGCGCATGTTCAGCGCTTCAACACCGCGAATATACATTTTCTAAATTCATCAGCTGCTTTGACACCCTTGTTGTGCGATGCGGATGTAGCAACTGGCTACGCATCGAGCGGCTTTACGGCGCAGGCTTTGCTGGCGGGTGTTCCGATGTTGTTGCTGCCGCAGTATGTCGAACAATATTTGTGCGCGCGCAAAGTCGCTGAAATGGGTGCAGCTATTACTCTAGGCTCGCATCGCGATGTGGCGGTATGTCGCGAGGCGTTAGAGCGGCTGTTCAATGACTCGCGATTTAGCAGTGCAGCAAAATCGTTTGCCGATTGCTATCGGAATTACAGTGCCGAAGCGCAGGCTAATGAAGTTAGTCAATTGATTATACAATTGCCACAAAAAATTAATCGCGAAAATTAGTTAAAAGCGTTGACTCCAAATATCGCTTTATAGCAATATCAATTAACAGGACGCCAACTGCATAGTTGGCATGATGAAGGGATTCAAAGCTCGCCCTCCATCTCCAATAATTTTTCGAAATTCGACAAATCGGCCAAGAATATTTTTGGTCGATAATGGAATGTTGTATAAATATTGGCAGGGGTGAATGGATCGCGTGGGCGGGATAATAAGCCAACGAGCGGTACGGTCGCATAGGTCGCAAAAAAATCGAATTGTGCATTGTAATGACTGTACGATTCCGTTGTTGGCGCATTTGCATAGTTCAGAAGCAATCCGCAGAAAATTCATGTTCATGTGCGATAATGTTCTATTTTCGCGAAAAAAGAAGGATAGCTATTTCCAAAATAGG
Organism: Spongiibacteraceae bacterium; assembly: GCA_043786385.1. Lineage (GTDB taxonomy): Bacteria > Pseudomonadota > Gammaproteobacteria > Pseudomonadales > CAMLJR01 > CAMLJR01. The sequence continues at coordinate 4,646 of JAYVWC010000020.1, forward strand.
CATGATTCGGCGCGGAAGGTTTGTCAGTCAGATGAAGTCAACAGTTAGGTTGTATGGTATTAATGAAGCGCTTTTAGGGCTTTGCAAAGCATGATAAAAGGTTGGTAGTTAATGTTGTATTTGAAAGCAGCCCTTTTTTTACGAATCGTCGTGGCTTGTGTTGCGCTGCTGGTTTCTGTGATGGCGCTTGCTTCGAGTAAAGAAAAGTCAGCTTATATAGAGCTACCATTGTCATCAAGCTTTGACGAATTAGTATTGAGTTATAAAAATTGTGGCTATGTTGACTTTTACGCTTTGGATTTGTTGCCTGAAGATCGCATTGTACTCCAGTATTTTTGTAACAATCCTATCGCAGACACAATAAGTAGTACATTCGTTGATCTGAATTCGAAGCGGGATATTGCACCACTTTTCCCTTACGGTATTGATATTGATAGCTACCATGTCCTAGAAAAAAAATTAGGAGTATCGCTGTCCTTTTATTACGAGCCAGCTCGGCATGCAGATGAAGACCCTGTGGTCTATCTGGGTAGTAGCGTGGTAGCGATAATGCGCGATCGTAAAATTGAGGCGGAATGTGGGTGTCTGTGCAGGAGCAAATACTACAGGTTGGAGGCTCGTTCGATCGATGGCGAGGTTATTGCGCGAAAGGTGCTGTTTGGTTTGCGCCCTGCGGTCGCTGAAGTTGAAAGCTCAGGCCCTTGTCGCTCCTTTAATGCCGATGCTCCTAGCGATGCGCCGACTTACCGCTCATCCATCGATAATGCCATGCCGGTGTTTTGGCCGACCACCGATGGCCGCCTTTTAATCGCCGGCAAAACAAACTTGGGCCGTCTGCCGGTGTTATTTGCAGTGCCGACCACGCTGGACACTTCGAAAATACTCTTCGGTGGAATGGTGGCTCTGCTCGATGCGGATATCTACGCTGCGGCGATGAAAAAATACATCGAAGACTTTAATCAAAAAACCAGCGGTGATCGCTTGAAGGGCAATAAATCGGCCATGGAGTATGCCGAGGCGGAGTTGCGTAAAGCCATGTTAAACGGCGAGTTTGATGAACAGGTTAAGCGCCAATCCAAGAGCGATGCCACCCTAATAACTCGCTGCCCTGTCGCAGGCGATCAAAAGTCAGCGCTTGCGTTAAATCTTCAAGGCGAAGCGCTGTATCGAGAAAATGTCGACAAGGCGCAAGCATTTTTTGAGCAGGCCATACAACAAGATGCCAGTTTGGCGAAAGCGTACAGCAATTTGGCCTTGGTCTATTACAAGAAAAAAAAGCTGGAGGGTGCGGAGCAGATGGGCAAATTGGCAGCCGCCTGCGGCTGGCGCGATCACAAGCTGTTGGCTAGCTCGCTATTTAATTTAGGCAAGCTGTTTGAGGAAAGAGGCGATTTAAAAAAGGCCATGTATTTATACGATCAGGCCGATCGAAATAACCAGCAAGAGATTTATAGGAATGCTCGCAACCGCTTAAGCGGTTTCAAAATCGAGTAATTATTTAACTGCCATTTAATCTGAACTATAACCCGAATCACATTTTGGAGGTGCTTTATGCCAATTACTCAAGCAGATAATGATCAACTTCCGCCGGGGGCCGCCTTGGGGTTGTTGATCTGAGCAATCCTGATTATTGGAAGCCCAGTTTTGCTCCAGTCCTCCGGCTTAAAAGCTCGGCCATTATGATAGTCAGCAAGACTAGATAATGAATTAAGCTCCCAACCCTCTGGAACAACCCTACTCATACCCCAACTCCGCCAAATTGCGCGCCTAGCTTAATTCGAGACGCACTGCGTCCGGCGAATTACTCATCTTCACCACCCTCACCCAACAGCACTCCACGCGCGGCCAAACGCTCACGCGCCTCAATCAACACCTGATGTAAATGTTTTTCCAGTTCCGCTTTGGGTGGTAATTCTGTCCAGTATTCCGCCACCACGACGCCGTCTTTATGCATCTCCAACAGTTCGACTTGCTCACGACTGGATTCCGCACACAAAATCAAACCGATGGGTGCTTCTTCGCCGGGTTGCCGTTCATAACGGTCAAGCCATTTTAAATACAATTCCATTTGCCCCTTATGCGCGGCTTTGAAACGCCCTAACTTCAACTCGACGGCCACCAAGCGACGCAAGCGGCGGTGGTAAAACAGCAGATCGAGATAAAAATCATCCCCATCAATAATCATGCGCTTTTGGCGCTCGACAAAAGCAAAGCCTCGGCCTAACTCCAGAATGAAATGTTCCAATTCACGCAAAATGGTATTTTCCAACGTGCGCTCATCGTAACCCTCTGCAAGCCCCAAAAAATCGAGGAAATAAGGGTCTTTGAATACCAAGTTTGGCGACAGCGTTTCTTGCGCATTAAGCGCGGTTAACGCTGGCGACATATCACCTGTCTGCGTGCTGGCGATGGCCGTACGCTCAAAAGTTTTCTGCTCAATACGGCGGCGCAATTCACGCACGCTCCAACCTTCAATGCTGGCCATACGCGCGTAAAATGCACGGCTTTCGGCGTTTTTGATGGGCAAGATTTGTAAGAAATGTGTCCAGCTCAATTGTCGCATCAGTGATGCGACAATCTCTTGATCGGAAAATAGCTCGGCAAATTGCATCATTCGCCGCAGGTTTTTGGCTTCAAACCCACGGCCAAACTCTTGGGTAAGCCGCTCACCCAATTGCGCAATAACTTTGGCGCCGTAGCTTGCCCGCTCTCCACCCAGCACTTCAGCATGCAGGCGATAACCAACCGTCCAATACAAACGCGTCAGCTCGGCATTCACCTTCGTAGATGCCGACCTGCGGCCTTATCCCGACCAGTGGGCATATCTGGCCGCGATCCAGCCCATGGCACCGCACGATATCGAGCCCACCATCCTGCGAGCCATCGGTGCCATCCACCCCTTGGACGTCATCTTCATCGACGACGAGGATTTGGCCTCCCCGTGGAAACGGGAAGCCACCTCCACGAAGAAGCTGCCGTACACGATGCCCAAGACGCTTAGCGTGACGCTGGCCAACCTGATCTATTTCGAGAAAGCACAACTGCCGCAGGCACTGGCCGACCGCCTGATTCGCTTGGCGGCTTTCCAGAATCCCGAATTCTATAAGGCTCAGGCCATGCGAATGTCGGTGTGCGACAACGACATTCGCTGCGATCTGCGCGATGAGCGATTTATCGGCGAGCCGATCGACATCGGATTCGTTGGCACACTACGACCTGACCAAGAGGCCGCAGTAACTGCGATGCTGCATCACGATACTGGCGTGCTGTGTGCGCCGACCGCCTTCGGCAAAACCGTGGCCGCCGCAATGATTGCCCGGCGCGGTGTGAATACCTTGGTACTGGTACATCGCACGGAGTTGCTCAAGCACGGCGGCATCACCAACATGATGGATCGCCTGAGCAATCCCGCCAAATTGAAAGCCTTCGCATTGGCCGACGAACTAAAAAACATCATGC
>JAYVWC010000021.1:0-21870 GCA_043786385.1 Spongiibacteraceae bacterium
GGTCATCGCCGTCAAACCATTGACCCATGGCGCCACGGTGACCGCCGACGATGTCCGCCTGAGCGAGATCAATGTCACCCAGATCACCGGTCAGTACTTGAGCAGCCTCGACGAGGCGATCGGCAAAGACGTCAAGCGCAGCGTCGCCAGCGGCAGCCCAATATTGGAGCCGCAGCTGGAGGCACCGTTGCTGGTGCGCCGCGGAGAATCGATAGTGATCAGCGCCGCTTCCGATATCGTCGCAGTAAAAGTATCCGGCATCGCACTGACCGATGGCCGACTCGGCGAGCAAATTCGCATCAAAAACCTGTCTTCGACGCGGATCGTACAAGCTAAAATAGTCGGCCCTGGGCAGGCCGAAGTGCCTATGTAGCTCGAGGAAGTCCTACGCAGTGGGTCGATCGGATTAAAGATATTATTAATTCAGCCGATAGCCACTATGGGATTCCACCACACCGCCATAGACACCAACAGGATATTTTGAAATGAACAACGATATCAAAGGACTAGGAGTACCGCCTGGCGCAGATAAAGCAGCCTTGCGCAACACAAGCAAGGAAACCCCGAGCAACTCACCGTCGGCCACGCCGCCGCCGGTAGCGACAGGCACCGCGAAAGCAGCCGTCGAGAGCGTCAGCCTCAGCAGCAGCGCCCAAGCATTAAAGGCTTTGGAAGAAAAAATCCAAAAGCTACCCGACGTGAATGAAAAGCGCGTCGCAGAAATTAAGGCTGCGTTGGCCAGCGGCCAATACAGCGTTAACGATTTGGTCGTCGCCGACAAACTACTTGGCTTTGACGAGCTGTTTAAGTAGTAGTTGGCAACTTTTAACTAGCTGTACGCGGTATGCGCTTGGCGGCGCATTGGTGTGAAATCCCAGCGAGATTGCAACATGACAAATACACATCCTGCAGTCGATTGGCTCGAGTTCGATTTATTCCTGCAAAGCGATATCGACCTCAGCCAGCAACTTCTCACTGCGCTACAGCAAGAGCGGCAAGCGCTCGAAGCCCGACAATACCAACGCTTTGAAGAATTACTCAGCGAAAAGCACACGCTAATCGCCAGCCTTGAAAAAAATACGCTGACGCGCCGCACCTGGCTGATCCAGCGCGGCTTCAACAATGAAACCAGCGCTTTACAAGCAACGCAGCGTAGCGCACGCGCAGTCGCCGCACACTGGGAAAATGCGGCGTCGCTGTGGCGCGACTGCCAAACTGCAAATCAAATCAATGAGCAAATTTGCCGCCGCACGCAGGTCGTCGTGCAAGGCGTGCTCGATGTACTACGCGGGCAACACGGTCAAAAAGCCACATACAACGCTCATGGATTAGCGCAACAATCGAACGGCGGACGCACCATTACCAGCGCCTAACCATATGATACAAAACCCCTGGCGCGGCGTTATCGGCAGCGCGCGCGGCGGCTTGGTGCCGGCGGCAATTCTCGGCCGCGAATTAAATTTGCGCAGGACACCTGGATTCACTTTCCGTGGGATACCGAATACCAATACGCGAAACCGCTGATCGAGCAAATGAAAAAATAATTCAGATTGGATCGCTAGCCGCCTATCGCTACAATGACACCCGCTCAACCAACTCGATACGCGCTCGTAGCTCAGTGGATAGAGCATTCGCCTCCTAAGCGAAGGGTCGCAGGTTCAACTCCTGCCGGGCGCACCACTCACCCCTCCAGTAACATCCAGCAATGTCCACAAACCCCAGCAAAATAGCACCTCTTAGCCCGCCACCTGCTCAGCAGTGTCCAGCAATAGCTATAGACATCTGCCCCCAAATGGGGGAATATCCGGGGGCATGTTAAAAAACACTGGGGGCATTATGGCTGGCAAGGGCATTGAAAAGCTGAGTGACGTTACGGTGAAGAATGCCGCGCCCAAGGACAAGCCCTACAAGCTGGCCGATGGTGCCGGGCTATACATCGAGGTCATGCCCAACGGCTCGAAGTATTGGCGACTGAAATTCCGCTACGGCGGCAAAGAGAAGCGCCTCGCTTTGGGCGTGTACCCCACTACCCCCTTAAAAGCGGCCCGCAAGGCCGCCAGAGACGCTCGCGACATTCTGGCCACTGGCACCGACCCCGGCGAGATCAAGCGACAGGACAAGCTGGCACGCACTGTAGGATCGGCCAATAGCTTTCGCGCAGTAGCGCTGGAATGGTTTGAAAAGGAAAAGCCCCACTGGTCAGACAGCCACATTAAGCGGCTTGGCTGGATATTCGATAAAAACCTGTTCCCCTATCTCGGCCATCGCCCCATTGGCGAAATCAACCCGCCCGAGCTATTGGCTGTGCTGCGCAAAACGGAAAGCAGAGGCGCACTCGAAACAACGCACCGCGCCAAACAAGTGGCAGGCCAGATATTCCGCTATGCCGTCGCCACTGGGCGCGCTCAGCGCGATCCTACGCACGACCTAAAAGGTGCACTCGCCTCCCCTATCGTCAAGCATCACCCCGCCATTACCGACCCCAAAGAGGTCGCCAAGCTGATGCGCGCCATCGATGACTTCCGGGGAACTCCAACGGTAAAGGCCGCCCTTCAATTATCACCCCTGCTATTTTGCCGACCCGGCGAGCTGCGTCACATGGAATGGGCAGAGATCGATTGGGAGCAGGAGCGCTGGGAAATACCCGCCGACAAAATGAAGTTGCGGCTACCGCATATCGTGCCGCTGTGTAGACAAGCGTTCGACATACTTCGCGAGATTCAACCGATCACCGGGCGCGGTAAATATGTGTTTCCCAGTGCACGCGGTGCAAGCCGACCACTGAGCGAAAACGGCGTGCGCACTGCTTTGCGTACGCTAGGTTTTGCCAACGAAGTAATGACCCCGCACGGTTTCCGCGCAATGGCGCGCACCATCCTCGACGAAGTGTTGAGCTATCGCGTCGATTGGATCGAGCACCAATTAGCGCACGCGGTGAAAGATGCCAACGGCAGAGCGTACAATCGCACGTCGCACTTACCCGAGCGCAAAAAAATGATGCAGGGCTGGGCCGATTATTTGGACAGCCTGAAAACGAGCAGCAATGTCATTCCCGTGGATTTTCAGCGGGGGTAATTCTGCAAAGCAGGGGCGAAGGTGCGGTAACACCTTCACCCCCTAACCACAAACGACTACAGGAGAGCCGAATATGGCTGACACCAATAGTACCACCCCCAATCTAGAAACAATTGCGTCGCTGATCAGCGATATAAATCAGATGGCTATCGGTTTAAAAACACTTTGCTATGAAGCATCGCCGCGTGATGGTGATGATATAGAGCGTTCATCGGCGTTGATTGGGGCCGCTGAAAAAATTGCAGGCGTTATTGGTTGGCAATCTGATAATTGTTTGGAGTTGCTTAAAACAAGATTTTGCGGTCTTCATGCTGATGCGGAAGGCTGGCTCATGCCGCGCGCCCACCAAATGATTAAAGAATCTGCGGATGTGAGTCATGGCTGAGGCGATTGAGAAATATTTCAAATACGATGTAAAAGAACAGAGTGCTCTTCTCGATAAATTACAACCTGCGGCCGCCAAGTTGTCCGCCCTGTTAAACCACCTAAGCGGTGAAGGGTACGATTCTTTTCTGAGTTCGGAAGGCAATCAGCAGGCATTCTTTGGGTGGCACAAGGGCTTGCGGAAGAGATCGATAACATTTCGCACAGACTCTTGGTTTCAGAGTCCGAATTAAAAAATTAATAGAGTTTGCAGCGCCTATCCCGACGGGGAGAAAACGGGTTTCCCTGACCCGCTGGCGCTGCGATCTTTCAAGGGAACGCGCATGATGGGATGCCCATGGATATTGATTTAACACTACTCGCCAATTCTGCTGATATTTTTGATGACTTGCTTGTACTTGAAGATAACTGCTTTACGCTGCCAGATGGCGTAGAAGATAAATACTCGCAAATAAATCCCGAACTACGCCGGCAAATCTCTCTGCGCGAAAATCATCACGCCGCTGAATACCTAGACCTCCGGTCTAAATGGCTTGACGATCCAGCTTATGAGCTCCTAGACACCAACCCTTCATTTGTCGAAGCAATTCGACTTTTCAAGCGAAAAGCCATTATCACTATACCGTACTGGTCGATTCATAACGACCCAGGAAAAGATAGCCCTCACCTTTCGATGATCAGATTCCAAAACTAACAAGTGTTGAAATATTAAAGGGAATCACCATTATTTCGCTTTCTATTTACGAAAGAGCGAGAGTACATGGTGTATCAGAATACGTTGAGCCTCCCACAGAAAAAATGGAAAAAATAGCAAATCTTGCGAATCGATTAATCTCAGAAATTGGTTCTAACTATTACATAAAAAGCTCCATACCGAGACACTTATTAACCGATTTGAATAAAATTAGCAGTATTGAAAATTTCAAAAAATGGGAAATTAGTTCCAGTAGATTATGGCGCAGACGATTTTCAATTTCGAAGAAGCACGAGAAAGGCGATAGGGAAATTTTTATAAAGGTTTTAAGCTCATACTATCGCCACTATTTCAGAAGCTATGAATGCTTAAATAGTAATTACGCAGAAAGCGCCGACACAAAGCGGGTTTTTTAAGAAACATGGATAGCTCTGAAAATAAGACAATTATTAGTACTTTCAGGCCAAAACGAGTGGCCATGCACTCTGATGTTATCGCGAACATAGTCTCCTTAGTTGACCCCGATATTACCGAAAGAAAAGTGCGGGAAATTTCATCTCGGCAAGCCAGGAAATATCAAGAAATTTTGAATGGAAGACGTCAGTTCGCCAATCTGAGAGATTTCCCGACCGGGCGGGAGCTTGTCGATATATGAAGATGCCAGCCCGGCTGGATAAGTTTAAATCAATCCAGCTTCCCAACGTTACATCAAATTTTTGACCATTGCATGATGACCATACATTCACTACTGCCCACGGAGGGCAACGTATGGCTACCAAGCAAATTCCCATTATCACGCCGCGCTTAATCGGCACCACTCCCCCTAACCCTGTTCAAATCATTCCCGGCGACAGTGTTTTGCGCTTCGATGAAGTGCGCCAGAAGACCGGCCTTTGTCGTGCACACGTTCATGCGCTCGCCGCACAAGGGCGATTCCCTAAACCGTTAAAACTTGTTCCCGGCGGTCGCGCCAGTGGTTGGCTTTGCAGTGAAATAAATCAGTGGATCGCTGACCGCGTTGCAGAGCGCGACAGTGGCCCGCGTGCGGCGTAAGGGGAAAAAGCCATGCAAACAAAAACGGCCACCCCCGAAGAAAGCAGCCGCAAACATAACTGCTCCAATAGTAATTCGCTGGCGTCGCAACGGCAATGTGTACTCGATGGGCTGCGCGAATCGGTGAATGGATTAACAACGATCGAGCTGCGCGAACAATACGATGTGATGATGCCAGCGGCGCGCGTGCATGAGCTTCGTTGGATGTTTGGCTTCAACATCGAAAAGGTTTCGACTCACGATACGAATGCCCAAGGTAATCGACACAGTGTTGCGCGTTATGTGCTGCTCACCGGCAAGTGGCGAGGTGCAGCATGAGACGCTTCACAGTGCGCGTTATCACGAAATGCGAAACAAGGTACACCGTCGACGCTGAAAGCCCGCAGGACGCAATGGAGCGCGTTCTAGCGGGCGCTGGTGAAGCAGGCGATCCAGATTATCCAGAGCCGGATATTTTCGCGTCAGCGCTGGAGGGCTAAGGATGGCCCACACCCGCGAGAAATCGAAAGGGCGCAAGGAAAGCGGCGCTGTTGCTGTAATTCCGCATCGAGTATTAAACCACCCTGATTTCCTAATACTGTCGAGCAGCGCTATACGCTTACTTTTGGAGCTGGTGCGCCAATATAACGGCCACAGCAACAACGGCGACTTAACCGCCGCATGGGCTGTCATGCGGCATCGGGGCTTTAATTCGCCCACGACACTTTCTAAGGCAGTGTCCGAGCTATTAAAAATGCAATTTATTCAGCGCACTCGCGAGGGACGATTTATTAATCCGGGTAAGCAATGCGCTTTATATGCTTTGGCTTGGAAATCCATTGACGAGTGCCTAGGCAAGTATCTTGAAGTCGCCCCAACGCTCAAACCATCGCGCGCGTTCAGTGCGGAAGTTATCAAAATGCCCAGTACAGAAACGGTATCGACTGGATACAGAAACCGTATCGACGGGGACAAAAAAAATGGCTAATCATGATTTTTCGATACAGAAACTGTATCCATTTGAGCAACTTTTCGGACTCCATCGATACAGAAACTGTACACCTTTAAGATCTTACCAAGGGGGTAGTGTTTTATTTGCCGCCTTTGCATTGTTTGAAATCACCGCGAGGTCACATTAATGGCTAAGTCGACAGCGAAGAAATCAGCAACCAAACCGGCTGGCAACACGATCACCGTAGCGAAAGCAGACGGCGACAGTGATGCGCTGGTATTGGCCCGCACTGTATTGCGTCCCAGCATTACCGGCGCGGTGACTATCGAGCAATTCTCAAAACAATTTGGTGCGTTGGATTTGCCCGCATTGATCGACGGCTTGGCCGAACAATCGAAGGCCGTATATGACGGCGATCTAAAACGAGCGGAGGCGCTATTGATGACGCAAGCGCACACGCTCGATGCAATCTTTAACAATCTGGCGCAAAAAGCTGCCCGAGCCGAGTACATGAATAATTTGGAGAAATATCTACGCCTCGCACTGAAAGCACAAAGCCAATGCCGCGCCACATTGCAAACGCTTGGCGAATTGAAAAACCCGCCCATTGTCTACGCGAAGCAGGCGAACATCACCAGCGGGCCGCAGCAGATTAACAATGGCGTAGCGGCACCAGCTCTCGCGCACGCGGAGAAAAATATAAATCAGCAAAACGAACTATTGGAGGCGCAAGCTCATGAGCAGCTGGACACCCGAGCGCCGAGCGCGACAAGCGGAGTTAATCAAACGCTGGAAACCGTGGCAGCAGTCGACAGGGCCAGCAACGGCGGCAGGTAAAGCCACAGCATCGCGCAACACCTACAAGGGCGGGCATAGGGCTATGCTGCGCGAGCTATCGCGTCTATTGCGTGAATGCGAGCTGTCGCAACGCTAAATACTGGTGTAAGTAGGGGTGGGCGAAAGTCTGAAGTGTCCCGCCGCAAGACCGCGCATTGTCCTCGATTTGTATCAGCGGGAGTTTTATTAGGGGGGTATCGCAATCAATTTGGGGGCACTTATGGGGGAACAATAAGAAAACCGCCATTAACGATTGCAATTAAATCATTTGGTTACGCTGTCTATTCAGTTGATGCCGGGACTTTTTTATTGGTCACGTTTATTTGATGCGCGCACGTCACCGCATCAGCGATTTGATCTGCAACCACAGCAATCCCAAATATTCGTGCGCTGCAAATTCGCTGCGCGCCAGCGCATCGGGATTCGGTCGCGTGAAATCGCGCCAGTTGGGATGCGGGTTATCGCGATCCAAAAAGTGCGTCGGCGCCGGTAGCGGATGCATCCCCGCTGCTTCAAACAATGCCATCGTACGCGGCATATGCGCCGCCGACGTAACCACCGCAAATTTTTTGCCGGCCAGCAGCGGCTGCAATTGCGTCACCTCGTCCTCGGTATTGTGCGATTCGGTTTGCAGCAGGATGTCTTGCTCGGGCACACCGATACTATTCGCCACCCGCGCCATTAATTCAGCGTGCGGTTCGCGCTCGCCGGTTCCACCCGATAAAATCAATTTGCTGCCGGGATTGGCGCGATACACCGCAATCGCTTCGAGCAAGCGATACACCGCGGCGGTATTCGGACGATTGGTCAACGGCAGACGCGGCGCATCGGCTTGGCTCGCGCCCATCGCAACCACGCAGTCGAGTTGCGCGCCACTACCATCCCATTTCGGATAGCGCTCCTCCAACGGCAGCAATAGCAAATCCGAAATCGCGGTGCAACTCGCCAACAGCAGCACCAATAAACCACTGCCGAGCCACCAGGGCGCCGAGCGCCGTCGTCGCCACAAACCGAGACAGCCGATCAGCATCAGCAACACCGATAGCGGCAGCGGCATCAGCCACGCACTGAGAAATTTTTTAATTGCGATACCAATCGTCGTCATCGCATCACAGCACGATGATATTGTCGCGATGAATTAACTCTGCTTCGCCTTGGTAGCCGAGCAAGCTTTCTATTTGATCCGAGCTGTGGCCGATGATGCGGCTCGCTTCATCGATCGCATAATTGACCAACCCGCGCGCGATCTCGCGGCCCTGCTCGTCGATACAGCTGACCAAATCGCCGCGCTGGAAGCAGCCGTTCACCGCTTTCACACCGACCGGCAATAAACTGCTGCCTGATTCTCGCAGCACGCGCACCGCACCGGCGTCGAGCGTCAGCTGCCCGCCGATTTGCATCAACCCAGCAAGCCATTGTTTGCGCGCCGCCAACGGGCGCTGCTCGGCGACCAGCAAGGTGCCGAGCTCGGCACCTTCCGCAAGTCGCACCAATACATTTTCTTGACGACCACTGGCGATCACCGTATGCGCGCCGGTGCGCGCCGCCAACGTCGCCGCGCGGATTTTGGTCAACATGCCACCACGACCGAGCGCACCGCCGCTGCCGCCGGCCATTTGTTCGTACTGCGGATCGCCAGCGTAACCGCGCACGACCAACGCCGCGCTCGGGTCTTGGCGTGGATCGCGTTCGAACAGGCCTTCTTGATCGGTGAGAATCACCAGCAAATCGGCGTCGATCAATGTTGCGACCAGGGCACCGAGCGTATCGTTATCGCCGAGCCGAATTTCGTCGGTGACCACGGTGTCGTTTTCGTTGATGACGGGAATGACGCCGAGCCGCACTAACGTTTTCAGTGTGCCGCGCGCATTTAAATAGCGATCGCGCGCCGAGATATCGTCGTGACCCAACAAGACCTGCGCGGTGTGCAGGCCGTAACGTTGAAATTGCGATTCGTAAGCTTGCACCAAGCCCATCTGGCCGACTGCGGCAGCGGCCTGCAATTCATGCAACGCATGGGGACGCGTCTTCCAACCGAGGCGTGCCATGCCTTCGGCGACCGCACCCGATGAAACTAACACTATCTCTATGCCGCGCCGATGCAGCTCGACGATTTGCTCGACCCAATTTTCGATGCCGGCCATATACAAGCCGCGACCGTCGTTGGTGAGCAACGCGCTGCCGATCTTCACCACCCAGCGGCGCGCTTCGCGTAATTCCTGTCTCGGTGCCATCGCTCAAGCCCAGATCATTATTTTAAAAAAACTCAGTACGGCGCGTATTCGACCTCGACATCATGGTCATCATCGTCGCCCGCCGGGCTCTCTTCGCGCAACGCCTGCCAGGCAGCGCGTCGTGCATCCGCCAACGCCTGAATGCGCTCGCGCGCTTCAGATTGCATCGTTTCCTGCAACTGGCGCTCGCGCTCGGCTAATTCCGGATCGGCCGCTTCGGCCTGCCAGCGCTCTTCGAGATACGTCATGATGTCGCCGATCAACTGCCGGGTGCCGTCGCCGCTAATCGCCGCCACTTCGTACACCGGCCCCTGCCATTGCAAGCGTTCGACAATTTCGCGACAGCGTTCGACGCGTGTTTCCGGTGATAACAAATCCACTTTATTCAGCACCAACCAACGATCGCGACTCGCCAGCGTTTCACTAAAACCTTGCAATTCCGCGACGATACCTTCAACCGCCGCAGCGGGATCGCTGCCATCGGGCGGCAACATATCGACCAGATGCAGCAACAACCGCGTGCGCGTCAAATGCTTCAGAAAACGAATACCGAGGCCCGCGCCCTCCGCTGCGCCGGGAATTAAACCCGGAATATCGGCCATCACAAAACTGCGATGCGCCTGCACGCGTACCACACCTAAATTCGGCACCAACGTCGTGAACGGGTAATCCGCAACTTTCGGTTTCGCCGACGAGACCGCGCGAATCAGCGTCGATTTACCGGCGTTCGGCAAGCCGAGCAGGCCGACATCGGCGAGTACTTTGAGCTCTAATTTAAGATTGCGCAGCTCGCCTTCGGTGCCTTTGCTGGTTTGGCGTGGCGCGCGATTGGTCGACGATTTGTAGCGGGTGTTGCCGAGCCCGTGCCAACCGCCACGCGCAACCAACAAGCGTTGGCCGCTCTCCGACAAATCGCCAAGAATTTCGCCGGTATCCTCATCCATCACCGTGGTGCCTAGCGGCACGCACAGCACTTGATCGTCGCCGCTTTTGCCGGTGCAATTGGCACCTCGACCAGCCTCGCCGCTGCGCGCTTGATAGCTGCGAATATAGCGGAAATCGACCATCGTATTAACGCCGGCGCTAGCTTCTAAAAACACGCTACCGCCGTCGCCGCCATCGCCGCCATCGGGGCCGCCGAACGGCACGCATTTTTCGCGGCGAAAGCTCATACAGCCGTTGCCACCGTTGCCGGCCTGGACTTTGATGACGACTTCATCGACAAATTTCATTGCACCACAACCCGATCGAATTCGATCACTGGGAAAATCATTTAAAACTAAATTACACCAAGCTTAGCCGAAGCGCTGTTGCGATACTCTACCGATACGTTGCCGCTACTCTAGCAATGCTGCATCTAGCAATACTTACCGCCACCGCGCACCAACAAAAAAGCCCCAAAAAATGGGGCTTTTTTTACCACCCTGCCCGGTTTCAGGCAGCGACGATGCTCACTACCTTGCGCTGGTCGGCACCTTTGGTTTCGAACAATACTACGCCGTCGATTTTTGCAAAAATCGTGTGATCTTTGCCGAGGCCAACATTGACGCCGGGGCGAATTTTAGTGCCGCGCTGACGTACGATGATGCTGCCTGCAGTCACTACTTGACCGCCAAAACGTTTTACGCCGAGACGCTTTGCCTGCGAGTCACGACCGTTACGAGTACTACCGCCTGCTTTCTTGTGAGCCATTGCTGCTCTCCACGTTAATTCATTAGCCCGCGTTATCGGGCAAGGTTAATTGGGCGACCTAAAAATTACGCGCTGATACCGGTGATTTTAATAGCCGTGTACCACTGGCGATGACCCATCTGCTTCATGTGGTGCTTACGACGACGGAATTTGATAATTTTAATTTTGTCGTGCCGACCTTGCTCAACTATTTCGGCGGTGACCAAGCCACCTGCCACGTAAGGAGCGCCGATCTGCAGCTTGCCGTCGTTGCTGACCAGCAATACTTTGTCAAAATTGATAGTAGCGCCGGTGGCCGCTTCGATTTTCTCGACTTTTAATACTTCGCCGGGTTGAACGCGGTGTTGTTTGCCACCTGCTTCGATAATTGCGTAAGTCATCTCTATACTCCGTAAGGCCTGCTTGCAACTTGTAGTGACAACTTAGTAGTAGCAACTCGTGTATCGACAAACACGTGGGGTCGCTAATACCGTATTGCGAATCCGGTCGAGCCGGGACAAGTCAGGCAGCGCACGGCGGGTAGCCGCTTGCTTTGGTTGTGTATCTGTAAAATTAGCCAGCAGTATCGGCCAACAGTAAAGGGCGGCGAATTCTACGCAATGACCGTCCAAAACACAAGACCGACCGGCATCGCAACCTTTGCAGATGCCCATAATATTATCCAGGGAGATTTTACGTGTCGATCGTCCAGTTATGTTTACTATTATTTTGCTGCCTGCTGACCAGCGTAATGACACATGCGCAAACAGCTAGCGACACTTCATCGACCAATACGTCGACCGTCATCGGCCCAACCAAGAGTGCCACCAAATACCTACCGCCAGGTGGAGTTACATTACCACCACCAGCGGGCAGCAATAACGCGCCGATGGATACAAGGCCCATGCCGCCCGATTGCAGCCGTACCGATTGGCTCGCCAACCGATGCTCCCAACACCCAAGCGCACCGAGGTATCGCGACCGGCCGATTGTGATCGTGCAACCGCCCGCACCACCACCGGTCGATACCACACCGACCAGCTCCGATTGGGAAGGCTGCAAAAAAACCAAATTGAATCAAATAAGCCTCTCGCAAAACGGCAATCTGGAGCGCTCTAAACAGCTCGACGAATGGCTATGGAAAAACTGTCGATCGTATTCGGAGGATTTACGCCAATTAGAGCAGGATCAAATGTAACCAGCGCCTATCTACAGCGCGCGACATAAGCGCCGACCAAGCCCTGACACAGACCATATCTGGCACTATAGTTATTCGAACCGCAACGTTAGTTATTCGAACCGCAACATTTTGCGAGGATCCATCATGGCTCTGCCACAAGTACACGATAACGCGCTGTATCAATTGCTGCACAACGAAAAAATTGCAGAATTTAATCGCCGCCAAGAAGAGGCAAAAACCGCAGCGCTGAGCGGCGGCAATTATCGCGGCCTCGATTTGCGCACATTGAATGCCGATGGCTTGGATTTTAGCGATGCGTATTTCCGCGGCGCCGATTTGCGTGGCATCGATTTTCGCAATACCAATTTGGAAGGCGCCAGCATGATCGACGCAAAAATCTCCGGCTGCTATTTCCCGAAAGAACTCGATCCCGAAGAAATTCGTCTATCGATTACGCAAGGCACGCGGTTGCGCTATCGCAGCTGATTGATCACTCGCCGCCGAGATAACGGCGGCGTTTACTGTCTTTTAAAAATGCTAAATCGACCTGCACAAAACCATCGACGCAGTCGGAAAAATCCGGATCGATATTGAAATCGACAAACTGCACACCGCCCACTTCGCACAACTCCGAATACTGTTTGTAGAGCATCGGCGCAGCCGCATCGAGCGCCGCCAACTCCGACTTCAGCAATGCAAAGCCCTCTGCATAATCGATTCCGTGCCAGCGCGATACGCGGTCATCTGCGCGTAGTTGATACGGTAACCGTGCTGACACCCACGCCGTCGGTGCCGGGAAATAGTGACGATAAAAACTCACCATTAAATCTTTCGCCGCACCGGGATAACTATTACTGATACTGACCGGGCCGAATAGATAGCGCACTTCCGGAAATTTCTTCAGATACGCGCCGATGCCGTACCACAGCAAATCGAGATTGCGCCGCCCCCAGTAGCGCGGCTGCACAAAGCTGCGCCCTAATTCGACACCATTAGCGAGATACGGCTGCGCAGTGTGCTGAAAATCGAATAGCGTCGTGCTGTACAATTTCGGCAACGTGGCCGACGTTAAATCCGCAGTGCGACGCAATCGATACGCGCCGACCAGCTCCAATGCTTCATCGTCCCACAACACGATATGATCGTAGTCGCCGTCGTATACATCCATATCGCGTCGGCGACCGCAGCCTTCGCCGACCGCGCGAAAACTCACTTCGCGCAGCCGACCGATTTCGCGCATCACCGCGCAATCACCGGCGAAGCGATACAGATAAATTGCCATACCTGCTCGATCAGCGCCCGCATTAGTGGTGCCCAACAATTCGCAGCTGCGTATTTGCGCGCGCAATTGTTGACGATCCTCGGGATGCGCAATCGATTCAGTGGCGGTTGCAAAGCAACCTTCGCCGCGATTGCGACCGATTTTGTAGATGTGGCGCCGAAACACTTTACTTTTGCCGCGACTATCGAGCGGTAACGCGCTATAGACTTCGTACTCGATCGCGTTACCAATGCGAATACGCAGATTTTTATTGTGGTGCTTAAACATTTCGCGCACCAGCCATAGCGTCGACAACGGTTTCGCCAACACCGACAAACTGTAGAAAAATACCGAATTACGTGCATCGACAAACATCGGCACGATCGGCGCTTTCGCCCTGCCTGCAAAGCGCAAAAAGCCATTGCGCCACGAACCGTCGCGCACGCCGCGCGCACCCATTCGCGACACTTCGCCAGCCGGAAAAATAATCAGCGCGCCATCATTCTGCAAATGCTGATCGATCGCTCGCACATTTTCGCGCGTGGTGCGCGACCCCATATTGTCAACGCGCAGCAGCAAATTATGTAACGGCTCGACGGCGCCCAACACTTCGTTGGCGACCACTTTGACATCGCGGCGCACTTCGCCGACTAGCTTTAATAAAGCCAAGCCATCGAGGCTACCGATGGGATGATTAGCGACAATCACGACGCGCCCCCACGCCGGAATCCGTTCGCGTTCGCGATCGCTGACGCTGATACCAAAATCGAAATGATCGAGCGCCTGCTCGACAAAATCAAAACCGGTTAGATGCGGGTAGCGCTCAGAGAAACGACGAAATTCGGATTCGCGAAACAGAATTCGCAGCAGCGCGACAACGGTTTTATAAATGGCGGGATTGCGTTGCGGGAAATCGGGAAAGCGTTGACTAACAGCGTGCTCGATGGAAATCATCGATGATCCTCCTGTATTCCGAGCACGCTACCGTAGGCCGATGACATTCGCGCGACGAAATATTTGCAAATTTATTGCACCCAATTTTTAACTTAAGAAGCTGACTTTAACGCCAACGATAGCGGCACCAGCTGATCATCTCTGCCCACCGGCAGCTGCTTAACCGATTGATAAAAATTGGACCAATGCAAAATCTCTAACGAGCCGCAGGGTTTTTCAACCAGCGCAGTACAACTCTCCACCCAATCGCCATCGTTGCAATACAGCACGCCATCGCGCATGGCAATTTCGGGATGATGGATATGGCCACATATAACGCCATCGAGACCACGGCGCTTTGCCTCTTGTACTGCAGCATTTTCAAATACAGCGATCGCCGCACGCGCGTTTTTGATCCGCGTTTTTACGTAGTTCGCAAGCGACCAATACGGCAAGCCAATAATGCGACGCCCGCGATTAACCCAGCGATGCACCCACATTAGAAAATCGTAAGCCTGGTCGCCGATAATGCGCGAAACCGCATCGAGATGAAGATGTACATGCGCATCCAGCGCATCGCCATGAAATAACAACAGGCGACGACCGTCGGCGGTGGTATGGGTGGTTTCGTGCAAAATTTCGATCGGGCCGAAATTGTGGCCGACAAATTCGCGTAGCACTTCATCGTGATTGCCCGGCACATAGATCACGCGAGTGCCCGAATTGGCTTTGCGCATAATCGCGCGCAATATTTCGTAATGCGCGGCGGGCCATATAAATTGCCTACGCAGTGCCCAGAAATCGACGATATCGCCGAGCAGATACAGTGTTTCGCAATCGACGCGCTGGAGAAAGTCCAACAGATATTGCGCGCGGCAATCTTTGCTGCCGAGATGCACATCGGATAGCCACACCGTGCGCACCGCAATCTTGCCGGGCCTAAGTGCTGCGGTCATGTTGCAAACTCCACTATCATTTTTATAATGCTAGCGGAGTTAGATGGCGGATTTTTGAACTTATTAGGAAGCTTTTCTTACGACGCGCTTGATACAACTATTAACCCAACCTAGCGATCAAATACATCTGATCTAGCCTCCCCTATTTCGCAGGGGAAGTGTCGAGCGCAGTGAGGTTGCGCGCACTTACTCCAGCCAGCGCCACTCGCCATCGTGTTCGCTCACCTTGCCTTCCTTTTGCAATTTCAGCAAATGCGCCCACAGCGAATAGCGCGCGATGCGAAACAACTCGGGATGCACATCGCTGTACGCTAACGGCGTCAATTCATCGAGCGATGCGTGTTGCACGCGCTGCAACGCGGATGCAGCACGCGATTCGCGCAATTGCCGATGCTTGATCAGCATTTTTATTTCGGTTTGCGGTTCCGTTATCAACTGGCCATGCGCCGGCGCCAAGTTGGCGATCGAATATTGCAATAGCAGCGCCAGCGAATTTAAATACTGCTGCATATCGCCGCTCGGCGGCACGATCACCACGGTCGAACCCTGCATGATGTGATCGCCGGTAAACAACAGCGCTTCGTCTTCGAGCAAATAACACAAATGATTGCCGACATGCCCCGGCGTCGCAATTGCGCGCAACCGAAATTCATCGGTGACAAATAATTCGTCGTGCGCAAAACCGCGCACTGGCGTAAATGTTTTATCCTGACGACCGTCGTCAACGATGACATTACCGAGCACTTCGGCGCCGGTGGCTGCGGCAAGCTGCTGCGCGGCGGGGGAATGATCGGGATGCGTATGCGTCACCAAAATCCAACGCAGTTGCGTACCGCAGGTTTGCAGAATCGCGTCGATATGCGCAGCATCGGCAGGACCGGGATCGATCACCGCCAACTGCTCGCGCCCCACGATATACGTGTTAGTACCCGGCCCGGTCATCACGCCGCTATTGTTGGCAGTAATGCGGCGCACCAGCGGCGAAAGCTCGACCGCTTGATCGTAAACGATACCGGGCTGCGACAATGGGGTCACTCCACCAAGCCGTCGATCGCCACCACCGGATCAACCTCGGCATCGTAATCGACACCTTCGATTTCAAAACCGAACAAACGCAGAAACTCCTGTTTGTAGCCTTTGAAATCGGTTAACTCGCTGATATTGTCGTTGGTGACCTGCGGCCACAATGCGGCGACTTTATCTTGAATTTCCGGACGCATTTCTAAACCGTCGGCGCGCAAACGGCCTTCGGCATCGAGAATCGGTTGTGCGCCGTACAAGCTATTGCGAAACAAACCATCGACCTGCTCGATACAACCTTCGTGCGAACCGTCGGCTTTCATAATTTTAAATAGCAGCGACAGATACAACGGCATGATTGGAATCGCCGAGCTTGCCTGCGTCACCACCGCTTTCAATACCGAGACGCGCGCATCGCCGCCATTCGCCACGAGTTTTTTGCGAATATCGAGCACGCGTTTATCGAGATCTTTTTTCGCTGCGCCGATAGTGCCGTGCCAGTAAATATCCCAAGTAATTTTTTCGCCGACGTAAGTGAACGCGGTGGTTTTTGCGGCCGGTGCCAATACACCGGCCGCATCGAGCGCATCGATCCACAACTGCCAATCTTCGCCGCCCATCACCGCGATGGTGTTATCGATATCGTCCTGCGTCGCGGCGGTTAATTTCACTTCCTTGATGACTTCTTTATCGGTATCGATGCCGCGCTGCAACACATCCTTGCCGATCGGCTTCAACGTCGAGTTATGCACTACACCGGTATGCGGATGCTGACGACGCGGTGAGGCGAGACTATAAACGACCAAATCGACTTGGCCGAGATCGGCTTTGATCGTATCGATGGTTTTCTGTTTGATCGCATCGGAGAATGCATCGCCGTTGATGCTTTTCGCGTACAAGCCATCGGCATGCGCGAATTGATGAAACGCCGCCGAGTTGTACCAACCGGCGCTGCCCGGTTTATCGTCGCTGCCTTCGCGCTCAAAAAACACACCGAGCGTCGCAGCGCCACAACCGAATGCAGCGGTGATGCGCGACGCCAATCCATAACCGGTGGATGCTCCGATTACCAATACGCGCTTCGGTCCATTACTGACCGCGCCGTGACCTTTAACGTAATCGATTTGTTGTTTGACATTGGCGGCGCAACCCACCGGATGGGTGGTAACGCACATAAAACCGCGCACGCGGGGTTTGATGATCATGGTGTGTCCTTAGAGCGATGGCAAAGGCGACCATTATAAACACTAGCGACTAACACACCAGAGCGAACGTAAACGCCTTTCGCTGGACAGTATCCGGCCATCGGGTTAATTTACCTGACAACTACGGAGAGTTACCCCAATTTCAGCTTTGGCGTGGCCTCCAAAACAAAAGCAAAGGTCATGCGAATGGACTACTTACACCAACTCATCTGCTTTATCTCCCGAAAATCAGGATACGCCGACGTGCCGGGTACGCGCTTCGCAGCTTTATTATTTGTTTGTTTAATTTCACTCCCCGCAATAGCTGGCTACTACGGCAACATTACCGTAGATGTTTACGATCCAACCACAGGAATTTACTTCAAGGCGGTAGAAGCAGAAACAGGTGGAAGTTCATCCATTTTAAGCAAAGGCAGACAATCAAATATCACGAATATAAATATTTTTGATCCAAGCAGCGGAAAAAGCACGCTGCTGCTAAAACCTGATAAAGATCGTGAAATTACAGTTTTTATTTTCGAGTCCGGCTATGACGAAGGCTCAATCCAATTTA
Organism: Spongiibacteraceae bacterium; assembly: GCA_043786385.1. Classification (GTDB taxonomy): domain Bacteria; phylum Pseudomonadota; class Gammaproteobacteria; order Pseudomonadales; family CAMLJR01; genus CAMLJR01. Next base: position 17,988 of record JAYVWC010000021.1, read on the forward strand.
ATGGAGAGACTTTTGGCTCCATCGCGAAAAACAACAAAGACGTAAAAGAAAGGCCGCCAAAAGACAAAATTATTTTTGGTGTCCGTGATGAACCACAAAAACAACTTGTACTCTACACTGCCTCAAAAAGTGGTAGTGATATAAGAAAACTCGCGTCCGTCCCGTTTGGCGCAAACTGGCATATAGATGTACGGAACTCCAAGTTACGTGTCATCCGACAGACTTCTGAATCTATCTCGGTAGAGAGCTACGAGTGGTAGCGTAAAATAATTACATATGACCTCTCCCGCAAGCGGTGAGTAAAAAAACAACGAAACACCGCCGCTCAAAGTATTGAGATAGTCATCCCAGGCCAAACAACCAGCTGTCTAAGGTATGATGCTCACATCCTTCTCAAGGAAACCCCGCCATGAATGATATGGACAGCGTTAATACACGTTATGAACGCTTGCTCGCGGTAGCGGGGGAATCGTCGGCGATCACCACTGCGGTGGCGCACCCGTGCGAGAAAAGTGTGCTTGAAACTGTGGTCGAAGCGGCGCGCTTGAATTTGATCGAACCGATTTTGGTCGGGCCGATTGCAAAAATTCGTAGCGTTGCGCTGGAAGCCGGCATCGATCTCGGCGATATACCCATCGTCGATGCGCCACATAGCCACGCCGCTGCGACACAGGCCGTCGCGCTGGTGCGTGCCGGGCGCGCTGAATTGTTGATGAAAGGCAGCTTGCACACCGACGAGTTAATGGGCGAAGTGATCGCGAAAGATACCGGCCTGCGCACCGAGCGACGCATCAGTCATGTGTTTGTGATGTCGATTCCGACGTACCATAAAATTTTGTTAATCACCGATGCGGCGATCAATATTTTCCCAACGCTAACCGACAAGGTCGACATTCTGAAAAATGCCATCGATCTCGCGCACGCGCTGAATGTGCCCTGCCCCAAGGTGGCGATTCTTTCTGCCGTCGAAACGGTGACCGAAAAAATTCCGTCAACGATCGAAGCGGCTGCGTTATGCAAAATGGCCGATCGCTTGCAAATTACCGGCGCGATACTCGATGGCCCGCTGGCATTCGATAACGCCATCAGCAAAGAAGCGGCCGATATGAAAGGCATCGTGTCGGCAGTATCCGGCGATCCCGATATTTTATTGGTACCCGATCTCGAAGCCGGCAATATGCTCGCGAAACAGCTGACGTTTTTATTGCAGGCCGATGCCGCCGGGTTGGTACTCGGCGCGCGCGTGCCGATTATTTTAACCAGTCGCTCCGACAGCGTGCGCACTAAACTCGCGAGCTGTGCGGTCGCAAAATTATTAATTTTAGCGCGGCGCGCCAGCACTGCGGCGTTAGGCGCTTAAGTATGAGCGAGCGTGCGCTGCTGGTATTGAACGCAGGCTCATCGAGTATCAAATTCCGTATTTTTTCACTCGCCGATGGCAATTTGCAAACTCGCCTATTCGGACAGATCGAAGGCATCGGCACCACGCATCCGCAATTGACCGTGCGCGAAAATGGCGAACAGCACGAGCGCGCATTAAGCGAAGCCGAAGCCGGTACGCCGCAGGCAGCGATCGAATTGCTGGCGCAAGCGATCGCGAAACGCAGCAGTGAAGTAGAAATTGTCGCGGTCGGCCATCGCATCGTGCACGGCGGTACGCAGTACAGCGCGCCGGTGCGCATCGACGCTACCGTGCTCGGCTATCTCGAAACGTTAAATCCACTCGCGCCGCTGCATCAACCGCACAGTCTCGCGGTGATTCGCGCCGTGATGCAAGAACTACCGCGTGTGCCGCAGGTCGGTTGTTTCGATACCGCGTTCCATCAAGGCCACGACATCGTCACCGAATTATTTGCACTGCCGTACGAAATGTACGAAGCCGGCGTGCGCCGCTATGGCTTTCACGGTCTCTCGTACGAATACATCGCCAGCGCCGTGCGCGAGCAAGCGCCCGCGTTAGCCAATAAACGTATCGTCGTCGCGCACCTTGGCAATGGCGCGAGCTTGTGTGCGCTCGATGCTGGTCGCAGTGTCGATTCGACAATGGGTTTCAGCACGCTGGATGGCTTACCGATGGGTACGCGCTGCGGCCAACTCGATCCCGGCGTTATTCTGTATTTATTGCGCGAGCGCGGCATGAACGCGAGCGAACTCGAAAAATTGTTTTACAAGCAATCGGGCCTGCTCGGTATTTCCGGTATCTCTGCCGACATGCGCGATCTACTCGCCTCGACCGAACCGCGCGCGCAACTTGCGATCGATTATTTGGTATTTCATATCGCGCGCGAAGTGGCCGCATTAACCGCAACCCTCGGCGGCTTCGATGCGCTAATTTTCACCGCCGGCATCGGCGAACATGCGCCAGAAATTCGCAAACGCGTTTGCGCGCGTTTGCATTGGCTCGGCATAACGCTCGATGAAAAATTGAATTTAGCGGACAGCGGTTGTATCACTACATCATCATCAACTGCTTCTGCCTGGGTAATACCGACCAACGAAGAATTGATGATTGCGCGGCATACGCAGCAACTGCTGGCGTTATAAATTTTCACAGCGAATGGTGGAAATTATTTTTTCTGACCTGCGCTAGACAGGACTACACGTCTAAAAAAACAACGCCACACTGCCCCCGTATTCGCGATTAGGATAACCATCGGCGCCGAGATAATCAGCAACGTAGAAACGTACGCCGACTTTATCGAGCGGGATGCCGTAGTGTGCAAATACTGTAGCATCGCTCCATCCTTCGACCGAATCAGGTTGCGTTGTGGCGACCGCGCCGCAATTTGCTAATTGCGCTTTGATCCGCCGCGCTTGCTTGCGTTTATTTTTGATGCTGACCGGATCGTACTGACAATAATATTTTGGGGTCGGCTGAAAGTGGTTAACGAAGTAACCGCCCTCGGCGCGCTGCCACGGTAGATCGACACTGAAATCCCAATTGCCGATTTGCAGATACGGCAACAGACTGATCGTGGTGATATCTGCGCTACTGTCGTTGAACTCTTGATGCTGACGCTCGGTTTGCAGATTGATTCCCCATTGGCTATCGCCATCTGCGGCAGTGGTTTTAGCTGTGGCATCGGCCGCAGCGGTTCTACTGACGATTACAAGGCAAAACATCGATAACGCGCCAATTAGTTTGACGCACGCACGACCACGACGCGGCCCGAGCCGATGAACAAGCTCGTTACTCCAAACTTAATAGAAGGCTCGAACACTAAAAGAAAGAATCGAACCTAGCGCCAATAATATCCAAGGCAGCGCTCGCAAAAAAAATCGCTCTGCTGCATACCGCGTAAACGACAAAGCAAGCGCCGCAAATGTAGCACTTAACGATATCAGCGCCAGGCCAGCGAGAACAGCAGCGTTACCGGCAAGTGCTCTTGCGCCAAAAAAAAATTGCCCGAACTCAGGGCCACTTAACGGCTCCAAATGGCGAGTATCGATTGCCTGCATACCAGCCCACAAAAGTGGCACTGCAAATGGCGACACCACCAGAAAACATAGCAGCGTATGCAGCCAGGTAGGCAATGATTCATCCGCTGGCAAGAAAGAACGGCTCATGGTAATACCCAATCAATATTGCATACGCTGACGTACTGCGCATGGTTGTCGAACATAGTGGATTTTAGAAACAGCTGTTCATCGCATACCAATGCCACTGGTTTGCCCGCCGAATACAGACAGTAATAGCGGCATTCGTCAAGATAAGGCATGGAGCGCCACACCCTGCATTAAAACAGATGAACAAGTATAATTTTAGAGGGTTCAAACGACCAGAAAAAATGGAGGCGACCTCACCAGCCACACCCCGGCACACGAATCAACAACTACCGTTGCTCCCTTCCGGGCCTGGCGGGGTTCGCTGTCTACCGTTGCG
>JAYVWC010000022.1:0-21726 GCA_043786385.1 Spongiibacteraceae bacterium
CCAAGAAGCTTCTTTTTTTGATCGGATTTTTGGTTATTTTTCTACATTCGTTCGTATTAAATACGCCGACGAAAGTGGGTTTGGAAAGCATGCAATACGAACAGAATATGTAGCAGTTTCAAGCTGTGGACGTCCTTGGTCTGGTAATTGATGTTGCGATAAAACGGGTGCGATAATAAAACGGGACTAAAACGGGGACAGATTTATTTTTCATAGATGAAGATTGCGCATACACGGCATACACGGGGTCACGCATACACGGGGTCACATACACGCACATACACGGGGTCACAATACACGGGGTCAGGTCTTGCATTTTGCCACGGCTTTCTCTACCCTATTTCCTATCGACGCTCATACCGATAAGGAGGCAAGAATGGCGCGGCCACTGCGGATTGAGTTTGCTGGCGCTTTGTATCACATCACTGCGCGCGGCGATGGGCGCGAGGATATTTATTTATCCGATGCCGATCGCGAGCAGTTTCTCACTGTACTCGCTCAGGTGTGTGAACGGTTTAATTGGTATTGTCATGCGTACTGCTTGATGAGCAATCATTACCACCTTTTGATCGAGACACCCGACGCCAATCTAGCTAAAGGCATGCGCCAACTCAACGGCGTCTATACGCAGCGTTTTAATCGCACCCACAGCCGTGTCGGGCATGTATTTCAAGGGCGCTACAAGGCGGTGCTGGTCGAGAAGCAAACTTATCTATTGGAGCTGGCCCGCTATATTGTGCTAAATCCGGTTCGAGCGAAAATGGTTCGCAGCGCGCAAAATTGGCTTTGGAGTAGCTATCGAGCTAGCGCCGGTCTGGCGGAAATTCCGCCGTGGCTCCGTGTCGATTGGCTATTGGCGGCTTTCGCCAAACGTCGCTCGACCGCGATGCAGGCCTATGCGCAATTTGTCGCAGAAGGTAAAGGTCAATCATCGCCTTGGTTAGAATTGAAAGGGCAAATTTTTTTGGGCTCCGATCAGTATGTCGCGAAAATGCAAAAGAAGATTGCATCCGATCGTGATTTGAGCGAAATCCCGCAATCGCAACAACGTCCGCCGCCGCGGCGTTTAGAAGAATATGAAAAGCGCGCAACCGCCCGCGACGAAGCTATGCAATTAGCTTATGCTGGCGGGGGGCTATAGCCTGAAAGAGATCGGCGATTATTTTGGCGTGCACTATTCAAGAGTTAGTCGGATTGTGGCAGTGGCAAAACGCAAGACCCCGCTGATTGCAAAAAACGGCTCATAATCGAGCCGTTTTTTATCGCAGTGGCACCCTAAGCGGCGTTGAAACGGTCGAGGTTCATCACCTTGGTCCACGCCGACACGAAATCCCGCACGAATTTCTGCTGCGCATCGGCACTGCCATACACTTCCGCCAGTGCGCGGAGGATGGAATTCGAGCCGAAGATAAGATCGACTCGCGTACCGGTCCACTTTACCTCGCCGCTCTTGCGATCGCGCCCTTCGAATACTTCGCTGGTACCCTCCACGGTTTTCCACTCCGTGCTCATATCGAGCAGGTTGACGAAGAAATCGTTGGTCAGCACTTCGGGCCGCTTGGTCAACACACCGTGCTGAGTTTTGTCTGCATTGGTGTTCAGCACGCGCATGCCGCCAATCAGCACCGTCATCTCCGGCGCGGTCAATGTCAGTTGCTGCGCCCGATCGACCAGCAGCACTTCACCTGGCACCGAATAGTTGCCCTTGATGTAATTTCCCTCTCGGTAATTACGGAAAGCATCGGCACGCGGTTCGAGTGCGGCGAAGGCTGCCATGTCGGTTTGTTCCAACGAGGCGTCCATGCGTCCGGGCGTGAACGGCACGGCCACATCGATACCGCCGCTCTTCGCCGCTTGCTCGACACCAGCGCAGCCCGCCAGCACGATCAGGTCGGCGAGCGAGATTTTTTTACCGCCGCCCGCGCTCTGATTGAACTCGCTCTGAATATCTTCAAGTGTGCGCAACACTTTCGCCAACTCGGCAGGCTGATTGACCTCCCACTCTTTTTGCGGCGCCAGACGAATGCGTGCACCGTTGGCGCCGCCGCGTAAGTCCGAACCGCGGAAGGTTGATGCTGAAGCCCATGCGGCAACTACCAACTGCGCAACCGACAGACCCGAAGCCAGCACTTTGGCTTTCAACACAGCGATGTCATTGCTGTCGATCAACGGGTGATTCACGGCGGGAATCGGGTCCTGCCAGATCAGTTCCTCGACCGGAATTTCAGGGCCTAGATAACGCGCACGCGGCCCCATATCGCGGTGTGTCAACTTGAACCATGCGCGCGCGAAGGCATCCGCAAACTCGTCTGGATGCTCGAAGAAACGACGCGAAATTTTTTCGTACGCCGGATCGAACCGCAGCGCGAGGTCCGTTGTCAGCATCGCCGGCGCGATACGTTTGGATTGATCGTGAGCATGCGGCACCGTGCCGGCACCGGCGCCGTGTTGCGGCCGCCATTGATGCGCACCGGCTGGGCTCTTGGTGAGTTCCCATTCGTAGCCGAACAGATTCCAGAAGAAATTGTTGCTCCATTGGGTCGGCGTCGTGCTCCAGGTGACCTCGAGCCCGCTAGTGATGGCATCGCCCGCGATGCCGGTGCCATGCGTGCTATGCCAGCCGAGACCCTGTTCGACGATATCGTCGCCTTCGGGAGCGGCACCCACCAGCGATGCATCGCCAGCGCCGTGGGTTTTGCCGAAGGTGTGGCCACCGGCGATCAACGCCACCGTCTCTTCGTCGTTCATCGCCATGCGCGCAAAAGTTTCGCGGATATCCTTGGCCGCGGCGAGTGGATCGGGATTACCGTTCGGCCCTTCCGGGTTGACGTAAATCAGGCCCATCTGCACTGCAGCGAGCGGGTTTTCGAGGTCGCGCTCGCCGCTATAACGTTGGTCGCCACCGAGCCACGTGTCTTCCATGCCCCAGGAGACATCGTGATCCGGTTCCCAGACATCCGCGCGGCCCCCGGCGAAACCAAAGGTCTTGAACCCCATGGATTCCAGCGCCACATTTCCGGTGAGGATAATGAGATCGGCCCAGGAGATCTTCCGGCCATACTTTTGTTTGATCGGCCAAATTAAACGCCGCGCTTTGTCGAGACTGACGTTGTCGGGCCAGCTGTTAAGCGGCGCATAGCGCTGCTGTCCTCGGCGTGCGCCACCGCGGCCATCGCCGACGCGATAAGTGCCGGCGCTGTGCCACGCCATGCGAATGAACAGGGGTCCATAGTGACCGAAGTCGGCTGGCCACCAATCCTGTGAATCGGTCATCAGCGCGCGCAAATCCTTTTTTACCGCTGCCAGATCGAGGCTTTTAAATTCTTCCGCATAATTGAAATCGCCGCCCATGGGATCCGATTTGGAGGAATGCTGACTCAGCAGCTCTAGCGGTAACTGATTCGGCCACCAGTCGCGATTTGTCCTACCGCGGCTGGTGGCGTGGGGGAACGGACACTTGGTTTCGCTGTTTTCATTACTCATGTGACGGCTCCTTCGATTATGCTCAATTGCAAACCCAGAATATTTATCGATGCGACAGCACGGATAAATGCACCGGTGCTTATCAGTGCGCTAATAATTTCATCGAGGCGCTAGTACATCGCGTTCACTAACACTTATCAATACAATAGTACCTATCGCTTCAATAGTACTTATCTATGCAGGCTGCGCAGTACTCCCGGCAGCGAGACAGCGAGGTCCTATTGACTAACCACGCCCACTAGGAAATGTTTAGTTAGGGGGCTGTTTGGGTCGGAGTGTGCAAGCGTGGGCAGCCGCTCGCTGATTTTAACGATCGCGTCACTTAGTGCGCGGACCGGGATCGAGCAATCGCACGATGGCGATTTCATCTTCGTGCGCGAGCACAGGTTCGCCGGGGCGCGGTTGATTGACGCGCGTTTTTAGCTCGCCGGGCTGGCCGTTCTCGTCGAGCGCGTCGCGATAACCGCAGCTGACGCACTCGCGTACGCGCTGACCAAGATCGTCGTCGTACATCACCACTTTATCCATTTCCGCGCAACGCGGACAAACCGCGCCAGCGATAAAGCGCCGCGCGATCATGCCGCCACCTCGCCGATGCCGCTGTGCCGCAGCAACGCATCGATCCGCGGCGGCCGACCGCGAAACGCTGCGAATAAATCCATCGGCTCGCGTGCACCGCCACTCTCTAGCAGCGTGTGCAAAAAACGCTGGCCGGTAACGCGATTGAAAATACCTTCCTCTTCAAACGCCGCAAATGCATCGGCCGATAATACTTCGGCCCATTTGTAGCTGTAGTAACCGGCCGCATAACCGCCGGCAAAAATATGTGTAAAACTATGTTGAAAACGATTAAACGTGGGCGGCGAATACACCGCGACTTGCGCGCGCACTTCATCTAACACTGCTTGTACAGCGCGCGGCGCGATCGGATCGTAATCGCGGTGCAATTTAAAATCGAACAACGCGAACTCCAATTGCCGCAGCATAATCATTCCCGCTTGAAAATTTTTCGCGGCGAGCATTTTATCGAGCAGCGCCGACGGCAGCGGGACGCCGCTTTGGTAGTGGCTCGAAATCAGCGGAATCGCCGCCAACTCCCAGCACCAATTTTCGAGAAATTGGCTCGGCAACTCCACGGCATCCCACGCCACGCCGTTGATGCCAGCAACCGGCGCGGTATCGATGCGCGTCAGCATATGATGCAAGCCGTGACCGAATTCGTGAAATAGCGTCGTCACTTCCGCGTGCGTCAGCAGCGATGGCTGCGTCGTCGAAGGCGGCGTGAAATTGCACGTTAGAAACGCCACCGGCAATTGCAGTGCGCCTTGTTGCGTTAGCCGCCGCGAACGACAATTATCCATCCACGCGCCGCCGCGCTTAGTACTGCGCGCGTATAAATCGAGGTAACAGCGCGCAATAGTTTCGCCGTCGCGCTGCAAATTAAACACTTGTACATCGGCGTGCCACGTCGCGATCGTTTGATCGACAATGAATTGCACACCAAATAATTTTTCGACTACCGCAAACAAACCGTCGATCACTTTCTGCGCCGGGAAATACGGGCGCAATTCTTCTTGCGATAACGCGTAGCGCGCTTGCCGCAATTTTTCGCTCGCGTACGGAATATCCCACGCTTGCAAATCGGTTATCGCTAACTCGGTCAGCGCAAAAGTGCCAAGCTCTTTGTATTCCGCTTCCGCCAACGCGCGGGCACGAGATGCAAGATCCTCTAAAAATTCAACTACCGCAGCGGTACTTTTCGCCATTTTAGTCGCCAACGAATATTCGGCGTAATTCTGAAACCCGAGCAGCAGCGCCAACTCGTGACGCGCAGCCAAAATTTCTTGCATCAATAATGAATTATCCCATTGCCCCACTTGCGGTCCCTGCCCGGACGCGCGCGTGGTGTACGCGGTATACAACTCAGCGCGCAGTTCGCGATTGTTCGCGTATTGAATCGCTGGCAGATACGCAGGAGCATCGAGCGTAATTGCATAGCCTTCGCGATTGCGAGATTGCGCCGCTGCTCGATACGCTTGCAACGCAGCATCGGGTACACCGTTCAGCAGCTCAACATCGGTGATGTGTTTAATCCAGCCCTGCGTTGCATCCAATACGTTGTTGGAAAAGCGCGTGCTCAATTCGGCGAGACGCTGCTTTAGTTCGCCAAAACGCTGCCGCGCAGCGCCTTCCAATGCCACCCCCGATAATCGAAAATCACGCAGCGCATTATCGATCACTTTGCGCCGCGCTTCGTCGAGGGTTTGATATTCGGCGCTTTGCGCAAGCATTTGATACGCTTTGAACAAGCGCTGATTTTGGCCGAGCGCGGTGTGATACTCGGTTAACTTTGGCAGCACGACCTCGTAGGCCTGACGCCACTCGGGCGTGTTCAGCACGCCGTTTAAGTGACCGACCGGCGCCCACGCTTTTTCGAGGCGATCCTCCAGCTCCTCCAGCGGCAACGCTAACGATTGCCAACTCGGCTGCGGTAACTCATCTAACAATGCCTCTATGGCGCGACGATTCGCAGCGAGCAATTCTGCAAACGCGGGTTCGACATCGCTCGGCAGCAGCGCGCCGAACACCGGCAATTCGGCATCGGCAAGAAACGGATTGAGCGCAAAATTATTAGCGAACATGATTACGCTTCCAACAACGGTGATTGACATTGTAACGCGGATAATACTGTGTGATTTTGCGGTGCCTAGTCTTTATGGCTCCGGTCTTTACGGCTCTGGTTTTTCTGACACTAGGATAAACTTGCCCGCAACATTTCGATAACCGGTCGCGTATCGGGACGAATGCCGCGCCAAATGCAAAACGATTCGGCGGCCTGCTCGACCAACATGCCGAGGCCATCGGCGACCGCCCACGCCATTTCGCTGGCCGCCCAACACATAAACGGCGTCGGCTGCGCGCCGTACATCAGGTCGTAACAGCAGCAGCCATCATTGAGAATATCGCCGGGTAACGACGGCAATTCGCCGCTTAAGCTGGCGCTGGTGGCGTTGATCACGATGTCGAATTGATTACCGGCCAGGCCTTCGAAGCGACACGCGCGCACCTCGCCGAGATCGCCAAAACTGCGCGCCAGCTGCTGCGCTTTTTCCACCGTGCGATTAGCGATTACCACCAAATCCGGTTGCTGGCGCAATAGCGGTTCGAGAATGCCGCGCACCGCGCCGCCCGCGCCGACGATCAAAATGCGTCGCTCGCGGAACTGCCACCCTAAATTCTCGGTAATATCGCGCAGCAAACCGACGCCATCGGTATTGTCGCCGTAGCTACCGCCATCGGCTTGCAACGCGAGCGTATTGACCGCGCCAGCGCGGCGGGCACGGCCGCTAAGTTCGTCCGCGAACGCAAAGGCATCGAGCTTGAATGGCACCGTGATATTGAGGCCTTTACCGCCACCGGCAAAGAACTCGCGCGCCGCCGTCGCGAACCCGCCGAGTTCAACTAAATGCGCGCGATAACTCAATTGCTGGCTGGTCTGCGCGGCAAATGCGGCGTGAATTTGCGGCGAGCGACTGTGGTTGATCGGATTGCCGAACACCGCGTAACGATCGACTGCTGTCATAAATTTATTGGTCGCATCAATCCTGCACCCACGCGCGCGGTGTTAAATAACGCTCGCACAACGCCGCTTCCGGCGAGCCCGTCGGCGGCTGATAATTATATTCCCAACGCACCAGCGGCGGCAGCGACATCAATATCGATTCGGTGCGGCCACCGGTTTGCAAACCGAATAGCGTGCCGCGATCGTAGACCAAATTAAACTCGACGTAGCGACCGCGCCGTAACAATTGGAACTCGCGTTCGCGCTCACCGTACGGCATGTCTTTGCGCCGCGCGATGATCGGCAGATACGCATCGAGGTACGAATCGCCAACGCTGCGCAACAACGCGAAACAACGCTCGAAACCGCCTTCGCTTAAATCATCGAAAAACAAACCGCCGACGCCGCGCGCTTCATTGCGGTGTTTCAGGAAAAAATATTCGTCGCACCAATGTTTGTAACGCGGATAGAGCTCAGCGCCGAATGGCGCACAGGCGGCGCGCGCCGTCTCGTGCCAATGCGTGCAATCCTCGTCGAAACCATAGAAGGGAGTGAGGTCGTAGCCGCCGCCGATCCACCACTGCGGCGCCATGCCGGGTTTTTCCGCCACAAAAAAACGCACGTTGGCGTGGCTGGTCGGCACGTACGGATTGCGCGGATGCATCACTAGCGAAACGCCGAAAGCCTGCCACGCGGCGCCTGCCAATTCGGGCCGATGCGCGCTGGCGGAGGGTGGCAGTGCAGTGCCGAATACGTGCGAAAATCCCACTCCACCTTTTTCTAATACCGCGCCATCGGCGATCACGCGCGATCGACCACCGCCACCGCCCGGTCGCTGCCAGAGATCCTCGACAAAATCGGCGCCGCCGTCGGCCGCCGCGAGCCCGCTGCAAATACGATCCTGTAGACCCATTAGATAAGTTTTAACCGCGTCGCTATCGACCGCGCTCATCGGATTTTTTTCCACACATTATTTTCCACGACGTCCACTCCACAACTAATGCGTCGGCAATTCTAACATTAGTGCCCGCGGACAAATTTGTCGGTAATCAAATCGCGGATCGGTGTCGGGCCACGTTGCCCGCCCAGTTCGCCGTTCAGAATCCAATCCAAATCGCTGCCAAAATAGCGACGCACCTGCATGGCGCTCAATGCCGCCGGGCGGCCGCTCGGATTGGCCGAGGTCGAAACCAGCGGCCCATCAAACGCTTGGCACAGCGCCGCGACCACCGGATGCGCGCTAACGCGCAGCGCCACGCCGGTATGTGCTCCGCAAATCCAGTCGGGAGCAGCGCCATTATTCGGCACCAACCAAGTCAACGGCGCTGGCCAACTGCTGCGCAAACGCTGAAGTTGACTCGCATCTAAGCCTGCTAAATAGGGTTTCAATTGATCGATATCGGCGGCCACCAGCAGCAAGCCTTTGGCGATGGTGCGGTGCTTAAGTTCCAACAACCGCAATACGGCCGCTGGATTGTGAGGATCGCATCCTAAGCCCCAAACACCTTCGGTCGGGTAGGCGATAACGCCGCCGGCGCGCAGCGCGCGAACCGCCTGGTGAATGCGAAAATTGCTGATCATTAATAATGCTGGCCGATGACTCGAAACACGGGCGCCAACTTACTGAAGTCGCGCCAGTCGCGCAAGGTTATGCGCTACTTTGATCAACTCAACGCGCGTTGATACGAGCCGCCGCGATTTTCGACCAGACCTCGTAGCTCCAACTCGCCGAGTAGCGCCAGCGCAGCCGGTAATGGCAACGTCACCGCCTGCATAATCAAGTCGAGCGGCGTCGGCTGACTACCGATGGCCGCTAGCACGGCACTCTCATCGACCGTTAAGTCGATCGGTGCGACGATCTTCGTTTGCTGCTCGACATGCAACCCCGCGTTGGCCCAACCGCCGAGCTCGAGCAAGATTTCGTGTGCCTCTTGCACCAGCGTCGCGCCGTTGCGAATCAGCGTATTGGTGCCACGACTGACCGGGTTGTGAATCGAACCCGGGATTGCAAACACTTCGCGATTTTGCTCTAGCGCCAACCGCGCAGTGACTAACGAGCCACTTTGCAATGCTGCTTCGACGACCAGCACGCCGAGACTCAAACCACTAATGATGCGGTTACGACTGGGGAAGTGTGCCGCGCGCGGTGGCGAGCGCAGCGGTAATTCACTGATCAAAGCGCCATTCGCGCGAATCGCACTCGCCAATTCGCGATGCTCAGACGGATAGACGACATCGATTCCGCAGCCGAACACCGCAATAGTTCGTCCGCCGCTGTTAAGCGTCGCGCGATGCGCCGCCGCATCGATGCCGTAAGCCATGCCGCTGGTGATCGTAAAGCCGGCTGTCGCTAGTGCGTCGGCGAAACTCGCGGCATCGGCCAGCCCCTGTTGACTCGGTCGACGACTACCGACCACTGCCAGCTGCGGCAGGCTCAAGCACTTGGCGTCGCCCGCGACAAACAGCAGTGGCGGCGGATCGCTGATCTCCAACAATAACGCGGGGTATTGCGGATGATTTAGGTTCAACAGCTGAACGTCGTGCGCCGCCAGCCATTCACAATCGCGATGTGCCTCGATAGCAGCCAGGCAATCGTTGCGCTTATGTCGCCATTCGCCAACCGCCGCGCAGGCTTGCTCGCTCAGGCCGGCAGCACGCAAACGCGTCGGCGACCAGCTTAACCAGGTTTCGGGGTCGGCCGACGCATCGACACTCAATACGAGTTTGCGCAGCATCGCGGCGGTGAGGCCTGCGAGACGTTGTAATAATAACCAATGGAAGGTTTGCGAATCGGTAGTCATCCTTGACCTCTTAGCCGCATCATGCGGCGTATAGATTATTGTCGGGTATTACCGAATAAATTAATCGTTAGGGATTGCGGACGGTATCGCGAACTGCGAGTGGACGCTCGGCGCGCAGCACCAAACCGTAGCTTACTTTATCAAACACACGGAACACCATCAGCAGACCAGCACGAAAGTCCGGCGTTTTAACCGAATCGCCATTCTCGGGATCGCGCACCACTTCGCCGGTTTTATAAATCGCCAGCAAATTGCCATCTTTCATCCCTTCGCGAGCGCCTTTATTGATCACGACCACGCTCATGAAACCGATTTGGCTAACGCCGCCTTCGACCGCCAGCAGCTTGCCTTTAATCTCGCCTTCAGGAGCGCTCGGGAAAAAGTTCGCGTTGATCGAGCGCTGCTCTTCCGGCAATAGGCGATCGCCGAGACGCACCTCTTGCGTCGAGCGATTCATCGCCAGCGTGGCCACATCTTTCTCGGTGGAAAGTCGCTTGCCGAGACCGATGTCGATGGCTTGAATGCCGAGTAACTCGCCGGTATCCGGATCGGTGAACGTATCGCCTTTACGGAAAATTTCATAGCTGCTATCGTCGGGCTTGAAGGTGCCACGCGCATATATTTCATCGCCCGCGCCGCCGACAATATGACCTTCTTTGCCGCTCAACACATACGGTGCACCCGCCAGCACGCTAGGCCCGACGATGCGGCTGCGATTCAGAAACGCGATAATCGATTCCAGCGGAATGGCCGGAATCGCACGCTCAAGCTCCGAGGTACGTATTCCAGGCTCCAACTTCACGTCGCGACCGCGACTCAATACCAACTGCGGTTTGCCGTCGACATAAATCAGGCCGAGCGTATCGCCGGGGTAAATCAGATTCGGATTTTTAATCTGCGGATTGAGATGCCACAGCTGCGGCCACAGCCACGGATCCTTCAAATACATATTCGAGATACCCCATAACGTATCGCCTTTTTTAACGACGTAGCTATCGGGACGATCGCCTTTTAAGGCGATGACATCGGCGTGGGCTGCAAACACCAGCGCCAGGGCGAACAAGCCGCCCAATAACATTTTCTTCATAGCATCATTCCTTATCCGGGCCTTGGCCTCTTTGGTTGCCAGCGCGCGTGGTTGGTGGTCCCGAGGCCAGCCGCCGGGGTTTTTCCCTAGGCGGCAACCTGTATACTATAGCAGCCGGAAAGCGCGTCACGGGTGCTTAACGGTTGAAGTTAATTGCTTTCCGATCATAACTTTAGCAGCCGTTTTTAGATTTACACTGGAAATGCTTCACAAACCGCGATGGCCAAACTAACTATTCTCGAATTCCCTGATCCGCGCCTCAGAACGGTAGCGGCTCCGATCGCAGTCGTCGACGACCGCATTCGCGCGCTGATCGCCGATATGCTGGAAACGATGTACGACGCGCCCGGCATCGGCTTGGCCGCGACCCAGGTCGATGTCCATCAGCAGGTAATCGTCATCGATATCAGCGAAGAAAAGAACCAAGCGCTGGTATTTATCAACCCGCAGCTCGAAGTCCTCGACGACGAAATCCAGGAATACGACGAAGGCTGCCTGTCGGTGCCAGGCTTTTACGAGCCGGTCTGTCGGCCGGCGCATGTGCGCGTACGCGCGCTCGATGGCAACGGCAAAGCCTTTCAAATCGAACCGCAAGGATTGCTGGCAATTTGTATTCAGCACGAAATCGATCACCTACACGGCAAGTTATACGTCGATTATCTGTCGCCGCTAAAACGCAGCCGCATCAAAAAGAAATTGCAAAAACAACAACGCGCCGACGCCTGAGCCAACACCACCGATGACGACCACACCGCCGCTACGAATCATATTCGCGGGTACGCCGGCGTTTGCCGCCACGCATCTGCAAGCGCTATTGAATTGGCAGAGCGGCCGCGTGATCGGCGTTTACACGCAGCCGGATCGACCGGCCGGACGCGGCAAAAAACTCGCCGCTAGTGCGGTCAAAGAGCTCGCCCAGCAACATCAGCTGCCGCTGTATCAACCGGCTTCGCTACGTAATGCAGACGCACAAACGGAACTTGCGGCACTAACGCCCGACGTTATGGTGGTGGTCGCCTACGGCCTGATCCTGCCGAAGGAAGTGCTAACTATTCCGCGCTTTGGTTGCATCAATGTGCACGGTTCAATGCTGCCGCGTTGGCGCGGCGCCGCGCCGATTCAACGCGCGATCGAAGCGGGCGACAGCGAAACCGGTGTCACGATTATGCAGATGGACGAAGGTCTCGATACCGGCCCGATGTTAACTATCGCGCGCTGCGCGATCGCGGCCGATGACACCACCGCGAGCCTATACGACAAATTGGCGCTGCTCGGCGCACCGAGTTTAATCGCGACGCTGCAAGCGTTGGCGCAAGGCGCCGCGCTACCGCAACAACAAGATGACAGCCTGACTTGCTACGCCGCTAAAATCGAAAAGAGCGAGGCACTGCTGGATTGGCAGCGCAGCGCCAACGCGCTCGATCGACAGATTCGCGCTTTTAATCCGGAGCCGATCGCGTACGGCAACTTGCACGGTCAGCGCATTAAAATTTATCGTGCACAGCCCGGCCCTTCGCTGAACTCAACGCCCGGCACGATTGTGGGCGCCAACTCCGCAGGTATCGACGTCGCGTGCGGCGAAGGCAGTTTGCGAATTCTGAGCTTGCAAATGCCCGGCGGCAAAGTATTGAGCAGTCAACAGGTGCTCAACGGTCACGCCGAATTATTTAAGCCCGGCCACTGCTTTGATCATGCTTGATTGCCGCGCAGCAGCTGCGCAAATTCTCGCGGCGGTGTGCAGCGAAGGGCAATCGTTGGAACGCCAATTAGCGCGCCTCGAGCAAAACGTTAGGGAGCGCGATCGCGGCTTGTTGCGCGAGCTGTGCTACGGCAGTTTGCGCTGGCATCCGCTACTGAGCGCACTGCTAACTCCGCTGCTGCAAAAGCCGCTGAAAGAGCGCGATAACGATATTCAACAATTGCTGATTATCGGCGCCTATCAATTATTATTTCTACGCATTCCACCGCACGCAGCAATCAGCTCAGCGGTCGAAGCCAGTCGCGCACTCAATAAAAAATGGGCGGCCGGTTTAATCAACGCCGTATTGCGCTCGCTACAGCGCGATGAAAAAACTTTGTTCGAGCAACTCGCTCCGCACGCCAAGGCTGCGCACCCGTTGTGGTTGTGGCAGGCGATCGAGAATGCTTGGCCCGCGCACGCTGAACAAATTTTTGCCGCGAATAATTTACATCCGCCGTTTTGCCTGCGCGTCAATCGTGCGCGCACGACTGCCGCCGATTATCGCGCACAGCTACAAGCGATCGACATCGTCGCCGAATCCTGCGCATTGGCCAGCGAAGGTCTGCGCTTAACCAGCGCATGCGATATAAGTTTACTGCCCGGTTTTGCCGATGGTGTCGTCAGCGTGCAGGATGAAGCCGCGCAATTAGCTGCGCAGTTGCTCGATGCGCAGCCGGGTAATCGCGTGTTGGATGCGTGCTGTGCGCCCGGTGGAAAAACTTGTCACATTCTCGAATTACAATCTGCGGTCGATTTGTACGCGCTCGATATTTCCGCCGAACGGCTACGACGCGTCACCGATAATTTGCAGCGCCTGCAATTATCCGCACATCTGCTCACCGGTGATGCGTTACAACCAGCAACGTGGTGGGATGGTCGGCGTTTCGATCGCATTCTGTTGGATGCGCCGTGCTCGGGCAGCGGCGTAATTCGACGTCATCCCGATATCAAATTGTTGCGCAGCGCGGATGACGTCGCGCGCCTCGCCGCTTTGCAGTATCAATTGCTGGAAACATTGTGGCCGTTGCTCGCCAGCGATGGACTGCTGCTGTATGCGACCTGTTCGATCATGCCGCAAGAAAATACGCAGGTGATCGAACGCTTTTTAGCCAGCACCGCAAATGCACGCGAGTGCCCGATCGCTGCCGATTGGGGCATCGCTCAGCCGCGCGGACGCCAGTTGCTGCCGCAGGCAGACGGCAACGACGGCTTCTATTACGCATTGCTGCAAAAGTCCGCCGATTGAAAACGCACCACCTCGCCATAAACCCGCGAACGAAATCGATAGAACTGCGACGCAGTTCACAGATTTGGGTGTGGCAGATGCGCGAAGCAGCAGAGTTCCGCTTAACTTACACGGCATAACATATGAAATGGAACGATATCGATCCCGTCGAAATTAACGAAGCGTTTGCTTCAGTGGCGATTGCGTGGCTCAAAGAAACCGCTAGCCGTACGAGCAAACTAACGTTAATGGCTGCGCGATTGCTTTGGGCATTCGATCGGCGCAACTGGCGTAAAACTGATGGCAACGTTGCTGCATGAAATGGGGCGCCGCAAGGTGCGTTATGGATTGCAAACGATGTGCGAAGGTGGTGGTCAAGCCAACATGATCATTATCGAACGATTGTAATTAGGGGCACCATGCCAATCATATTTGATCATCCACGTGAATTGTTGAATGCTGTTGGTAAAGATCTCGGTGCGAGCGATTGGCTCCTTATCGATCAAGCGCGCATCAATTTATTTGCCGATGCGACCGGCGATCACAGTTGGACTCACGTCGATCCCGAACGAGCGAAAACCGGTCCATTTGGCACTACGATCGCGCACGGTTTTCTCACGCTGTCGCTGATAAGTTTTTTGATGCCGCAACTTATCCACGTGCACACGGATAAAGCTGGCGTCAATTACGGCTGCGATAAAATCCGTTATCCCGCCGCAGTGAAAGTAAATTCGCGCGTGCGCATACGCGGTGAAATTGTGCAGGCCGCAGAACTTACAAGTGGAATACAAGTGACAATTCGCTTCACAGTAGAAGTCGAGGGCGGTGATCGTCCGGCGTGCGTAGCCGACATGATCACTATTTACTTTATAATTTAATAGGATGTCGGTCGGCGCGCGGTTCATCGCGCAACTACTTATCCGCTACGCAAATTAATTGCTACATTAATTTTTAAATGGCTCCGATGTAACCCTAAACGATGTCCGTCATTAAACCCGAAATCGAACTCGCCCTTTATCTGGTCGCGACCATCGCGCTGACCGCGATCGCTTTCGCCACCGGTTTATTCGTGCAAAGCAGCACCGGCAGTTACCTGTTACCGGTGCTGGCCAGCAGCTTATTGCTGATCATTTGTCTGAGTATTTCGTTTTTACGCCGCACCCGACTTTATCAAAACGAAAGTTACGCACGGCAATCCGCCGAAGCCGAATTGCGCAAGTTATCGCTAGTGGTTGAACAAAATCCAGCCGCCGTCACGATTGTGAATACCGCAGGCATCATCGAATATGCCAATGCAAAATTTTGCAGCGCCTTCGGTTATGCGCTCGATGAATTACGCGCGCGCGCGATTGGCGAGCTACTGCCCGCCCGCAGCGCGACCGAGGTGCTGCCCGCCGAGACGATGCTGGCATTGCGCGAACAAATCAATGCTGGGCTGATCGCAAATGGCGTTTGGCAGGGCGAATTGGTTTACGACCGGCGCGATGGCAGCTTATTTCACGCTTCGGCAACGATCAGTGCGCTAGTCGATGGCAACGGGAAAACCACGCATGTGGTGGTACTGCTCGAAGATATTTCCGATCGCATCGCCTACAAAGAGCGCTTGTTTCAACAAGCCAATTTCGATGTATTGACCGCGCTGCCGAACCGCGCGCTGGCGCTCGATCGCTTGGCGCAGGCGATCAATAGCGCGGATCGCCACCAACGCTCGCTGACTTTATTATGCGTCGATCTGGATCGCTTCAAAGTTGTCAACGATACGCTCGGCCATCGCTTCGGCGATCACATGTTGCTGGAGGCGGCGCTGCGTTTAACACGATGCGTACGCGACGAAGATACCGTGGCGCGCCTTAGCGGCAACGAGTTTTTGATTTTATTGGTCAATCAGCGCGCGCCCAGCGACGGCACCCTGGTTGCGCAAAAGGTGCTCGATATCATTCAACAACCATTCGCGATCGAAGGTCACGAATTAAACGTCACCGCGAGTATCGGTTTAACCGTGTTCCCCGACGATGGCACAACGCCAGCGGATCTATTGCGCAACGCCAATGCGGCAATGCATATCGCCAAACAACAGGGACAGAATGGCTACCACTTCTTTACCCATGAAATGAATCAGCGCGCATTAGATCGCCTCAATATCGAAACGCAGCTGCACCACGCGGTGCGGCGCGACGAATTTGAACTGTATTACCAGCCGCTGATCAATCTCGAAAGCGGTCAAGTGGTCGGCATGGAGGCGCTGCTGCGCTGGCACAACGCCGAGCTGGGCAGCCCCGGTCCCGATCGCTTTATTCCGATCGCCGAAGAGACCGGCTTGATCGTGCCGATCGGCCAATGGGTATTAGCGGAGGCGTGTCGACAGGCGCAAGCGTGGCAGCGCCCCGATCAACCGGGTTTGCGCGTCGCAGTAAATATTTCGTCGCGGCAATTTGTCGGCAACAACGTATTGCATACCGTCGAGCAGGCGCTGGCCGCCAGCGGTCTCGATCCGAATCTGTTGGAACTGGAAATCACCGAAGGCATCTTGTTGCACGATGCGCCGCAAACGCAGCGCACGCTGGAGCGCATCAAAAAACTGGGAGTGCGTTTATCGCTCGACGATTTTGGTACCGGTTATTCGTCGTTGAGTTATTTGCGGCGTTACAATTTCGACGTGTTAAAAATCGATCGCAGTTTTATCGCCGATATCGAACGCAAACCCGAAGCGATCGGCCTGGTGAAAGCAATTATCGCGATGGCGCATAGCCTCGGCATGGAAGTGATCGGCGAGGGCGTAGAAACATCGTTACAAGTCGATTTTATTCGCAGCCGCGAATGCAATTTCGCGCAGGGTTACTACTACGGCAAGCCGCTACCGGCCGAAGCTTTCAGCACTTGGCTACAACAGTACAAGCCCGTGGCACGGCCGCCGCGCGGATTTTAAAGCGCATTACGTGCGCCGCGCTTTTTCGATAATCTCGTACGCCGCCTGAATTTCCTGCGCCTTTTCAGTGGCGATTTTAATCATGCTTTCCGGCACGCCCTGCGCGATCAATTTATCCGGATGGTGCTGGCTCATCAGTCGGCGATACGCAGTTTTGACTTCGCTATCGCTCGCCGTAGCGACCACACCGAGCGCGCGGTATGCATCGCTGAGTTCGTCGGTGGCGCGGCCGCTATAACGTCCGCTTTGACTGTGTTCACCTTGACGATGGAACCGCTGCTGCGCCTGCAACATATCGAGTAGTTGCACAAATTGCGCGCTGTTAAAACCGAGCAGCATTGCGACACGTTGCAGAATATCGCGCTCAGCGGCATGTAATTCATTATCCGCCAACGCAAACGCCACTAAATATTCCAACAACATTTGTTTCAGTTCGGATTGAAACAAGCTGTGCTGTAAAAACAACGCCAGCTGCGGCTCCAATTGAAAATCAGCGGCGGCACCGCGCTGAAATAACGCGATCGCTTCGGCGCGCGCCGCGCCGTTCAAACCAAGCTCGGTCATCGCGCGCTCGGCACCGGCGATCTCCTGCTCGCTGATGCGACCATCGGCTTTCGCCAACAAACCCATCGTAGTAAACACCGTCGCAAAAAATGGATGCTGCGCCAACGGCATATTGTCGGCCGGGCGCACCACGCGTAGACCGGCAAGCCCTTTATCGAAATAGTGACCGGCGATAAAACCCAACAGCGCGCCGAAAAAACGGCCCGCTAAAAACCCGAGGATGGTACCGATCACTTTGCCGATAATCATTTATGCGTGATTTCCAAAGTTGACGTATTTCAAAATTGAGGGCGCTGACAAATTCAATTCACATCTTGATCAATTAAGCTCGCGCTTAAAAAAATAATTTGCAAAAGCACAATTAGTTTTGCACCCGGACGCATCGCCAACATTACATAACTAAGTTGGCCGCATTACTAGGTTAGCCGCATTAATAAGTTGGCCGCATTAATACAAACGCGGCAATCCTTTCGGCTGCGCTTTGAAGCGTTTGTATTCCCATTGATATTGTTGCGGGCATTCGCGCACGAACGATTCCACGCTGCGGTTCAACGCCGCTAGCGATGTGGCGAGATCGGCAGAATATATTTCAGGATCCGCCGCGCGAAACACAATCCGAAAACCTTTACCGCGACCAACGCGAAATGCGCAGCCGAAAATAGCGCGCGCGCCGGTTTTCTGTAACAGATTGCTCGGCAACGTCATCGTCAACGACGGTTGCCCAAAAAATGGCGCGAATTCAGCACCGGCTTGCTTCGGTACTTGATCGGGCAATACGCCGACGAGACCACCTTGTTTCAGCACTTTTAATACGGTGCGCACCCCGGAGTTTGTCGCCGGTGCCACCGCCGCACCGCCGCGCGTACGCGCTAGCCGCACCAGCTCATCCGCAACCGGATCCTTCGCTTGCAGATACATCGTGGTGAGTCCGTAATAACGGCCCAAATACAGCCCGAGCATCTCCCAATTACCGTGGTGTGGCGCCAGCATAATTACGCCATTGCCTTCGGCCATCGCTGCTTTTAGCAGCTCCTCGCCCTCGATCTGTAAAATACAGGCCACTACACGCGGCGGCGGCGTGAACCAGACTTTGGCAATTTCCAGCGCCATCTGGCCGAAATCGATCAAGGTTTCGCGCACCAACTGTGCTTGCTCGGCTGCGCTCCACTCGGGCAGGCAATGTGCAATATTGATCGCTGCAATCCGGCGCTCGCGACTATGGCTACGCCACAAGTAATATCCGACCAGATGGCCGATGGCCTCGAGCACCGGCCACGGCAACAACGCTATGGCACGCATCAATAGCAACAATACCCAAAATTTCAATTTTTGCACTGCGCGGACAACCTAGCGAAAAATTCTGCGCGCATTGTAATGCATCGTCGATTAGCCTTCTTCACATTAACCTTCTTCGATTAGCCTTGTTCAGATTAACTACAGCCGAGTTGTCTGTATAATTGCGCCTTTTTCCAAATCGCAAAAAGGTAGCCGCCGTGAGCGCAGCTGATATCAGTACATTTCAGGGTTTGATTCTGACCCTCCAGCAATTTTGGGCCGAGCGCGGCTGCGTGCTGCTACAACCGCTCGATATGGAAGTCGGCGCGGGCACCTTTCACCCGGGTACGTTTCTGCGCGCGATCGGGCCGGAGAGTTGGAGCGCTGCGTACGTGCAGCCAAGTCGCCGTCCCGCCGATGGGCGCTATGGCGAAAACCCAAATCGATTGCAGCATTACTATCAATTCCAAGTGGTGTTGAAACCATCGCCCGATAACATTCTCGATTTGTATTTGGAATCGTTAAAACAACTCGGCTTCGATCCGCTGGTGCACGACATTCGCTTTGTCGAAGACAATTGGGAATCGCCGACGCTCGGCGCATGGGGACTCGGTTGGGAGGTGTGGCTGAATGGCATGGAAGTCACACAGTTTACTTATTTCCAACAAGTCGGTGGACTCGAGTGCTATCCGGTCACCGGCGAAATTACTTACGGCCTCGAACGCCTCGCGATGTATATCCAAGGCGTCGACAGTGTTTACGATTTGGTGTGGACGCGCGGCCCCAACGGCCCCGATGGTCGTCAAAATATAGTGACCTATGGCGACGTGTTCCATCAAAACGAAGTCGAGATGTCGCGCTACAACTTCGAAGAAGCGAATGTCGCGAAATTATTCGAGCTGTTCGATTACTACGAACGCGAAAGCCAAACTTTGATCGAAAAAGTATTGCCGTTGCCCGCGTATGAAATGGTGATGAAGGCATCGCACGCGTTCAATATGCTCGATGCGCGCAAAGCGATTTCGGTGACCGAGCGGCAACGTTATATTTTGCGCGTGCGCGGTTTGTCGCGCGCCGTCGCGCAAGCGTATTTCGATAAACGCAAACAACTCGGCTTTCCGCTCGCTATCGAAGCGTTGCGTAATGAAGTGCTGGCCAATGCAGCCGCTGCGGATGCGGCCGATGCCGCAAAAACCAATAAAAAAGGAGCGGCATAATGTCTCAGCCATTTCTGGTCGAAATCGGCACCGAAGAACTGCCGCCGAAAGCATTAAAAACGCTGTATCAAAGTTTTGCCGCGAGCATCGAAGAGGGCTTGCGCGCTGCAGGCCTTAACTTTACGCAATTGCATAGTTTCGGCGCGCCGCGTCGGCTCGCGGTGCTGGTCGAACAACTCGACGCACAACAGCCCGATCAAATTATCGAAAAGCTCGGCCCGCATATCGCCAATGCGTTTGACGCCGATGGCAAGCCGACTAAAGCCGCCGAAGGTTTTGCGCGCGGCTGCGGCATCGAATTCGCGCAACTCGAACGCGTTGCCAGCGACAAAGGCGAGCGTCTGGTATTTCGCAGCACGCAAACCGGCAAAGCGGCGCACGATTTATTGCCGCAAATTATCGTCGATGCGCTCGACAAATTACCGATTCCAAAACGCATGCGCTGGGGCGCACGCCGCGCCGAGTTTGTACGGCCGGTACATTGGATTGTTATGTTGCTCGGCGATCGCGTTATCGATGCAGAAATTCTCGGCATTCAAACCGGTCGCGAAACGCGCGGCCATCGCTTTCATTGCAATACCACGATCGCAATCGACGATCCGCTCGGCTATCAATTGCTACTCGAAATGCAGGCGCATGTGGTCGCCGATTTCAATGAGCGCCGCGGTCGCATTCGCAGCCAAGTCGAAGCGCTCGGCAAAAAATTAAATGGTCATGCGGTAATCGATGAAGATTTGCTCGATGAAGTAACCGGCTTGGTCGAATGGCCGGTGGCGCTGGCCGGTAATTTTGAACAGCGCTTTCTCGCAGTCCCGCAGGAAGCGTTGATTTCATCGATGAAGGAACATCAAAAATATTTTCACGTAGTCGATGCCAGTGGCAAACTACTGCCGCATTTTATTACCGTCGCCAATATCGATAGCAGCGAGCCGCAGAAAATTATCGACGGCAACGAGCGCGTGATTCGTCCGCGCTTGAGCGACGCAGCGTTTTTCTTTGAGACCGATAAAAAAATATCGCTTGCTGAACGTCGCGAGCAATTAAAAACAGTTGTGTTCCAGGAAAAGCTCGGCACCGTATTCGATAAAACCGAGCGCATCGCCGCGCTTGCCGCGTATATCGCACAACAAATCGGCGGCAATGCGCAATGGGCGCAGCGCGCTGGGGCGTTGAGCAAAGCCGATTTAGTTAGCAATATGGTCGGCGAGTTTGCGGATATGCAAGGCATCGCGGGTAGTTATTACGCGCGCCACGACGGCGAGCCAACAGAAGTTGCAACCGCGCTACAAGAACAATATTTACCGCGCTTCTCCGGCGATGAATTGCCTTCGACGTTGACCGGCATCAGCGTCGCGCTGGCCGATCGTCTCGATACGTTGGTTGGTATTTTTGGAATCGGCCAACTGCCGACCGGCTCGAAAGATCCGTTCGGTTTGCGCCGCGCCGTATTGGGTATTTTGCGCATGATCGTCGACAAAGGTTTCGATCTCGATCTGCGCAAATGCTTGCATCAGGCGCTAGCGCACTATCCGCAACTGAATACTAAGGCCGATTTGGTCGACACGGTACTTGCTTACATGCTCGAACGCTTCCGCGCCTGGTATGAAGAAGAAAATATCGCCGCCGAAGTTTTTATGGCGGTGTCGGCAAAAAATTTATCGCGCCCACTCGATATCAATCAGCGCGTACAGGCCGTGCATCGCTTCAGCCAATTACCCGAAGCTGCGGCATTGGCCAGCGCGAATAAACGCGTGTCGAATATTCTCGCCAAGCAGGAAAGCATCGACGCGTTACCCGCGCTACAGGTTTCGTTATTAAGCGAACCTGCCGAGCAAGAATTGGCTC
>JAYVWC010000023.1:0-7927 GCA_043786385.1 Spongiibacteraceae bacterium
TTCAGGGATTGAGGCAGAGGCTCGGATGGCCTCGATGCACGCCCCGGTTTTCCGGGGCGTGCTTTTTCTATTGGCCTCAGCGCTTTAGCGTGCAGGGCAGCTCATCGTTCAAGAGATATTGGTGGATAGCTTCTTGGCTGCGTATTCGCGCGCCATGTCTTGGTCTGAATTGGTTGGTTTGATTGGCGTTCAGCAGGCGGGCTTTAACATTGTCGTGCCACTGTAGGTCGATAATGTTTTGAATATATTTCTGCAGTCGAGGATCGTAAATCGGGCAGGTCACTTCGACGCGGAAATCCAAATTGCGAGTCATAAGATCCGCAGAGGAAATAAAGTACAGCGGATTACCTCGGTTGTGAAAAATAAATACGCGAGAATGCTCCAAAAAGCGATCAACAATACTGATCGCCTCTATGTTGTCACTTAAGTTTTTTATGCCCGGCACCAGCGAGCACATGCCGCGCACTATGAGTTTGATTGGAACGCCGGCTTGGCTCGCTTCGTAGAGCTTGGTGATGATCCGCTCGTCGACCAAATTATTGCACTTGATGGTTATTTTCGCGGGCGCGCCTTCTTTTGCAGCACTGATTTCATCGTTAATAAGTGCGACTATATTGTTGCGATTACTGTGCGGCGATACCAGCAGATGGCGAAAGCGATGGCGATGGTAGGTGTATTGGATGAAGTCGAAGACGTTGGCGACATCGCTACCAATTTCTTGATTGTAAGTGAGTAAGCTGAAATCCGTGTAGATGGTTGCAGTTTTTTCGTTGAAGTTTCCGGTGCCAATATGTGCGTAGTGGCGCAGCGTAGAGCCTTCTTGGCGGCCAATAAGAATTAGCTTGCTATGCACCTTGAGGCCAGGAATGCCAAATATCACATTGACGCCGCCGTCGGTGAGGCGGCGTGCTAAACCAATGTTCGCTTCCTCATCGAAGCGCGCCTGCAGCTCTACTACTGCGGTTACTTTTTTGTGATTGCGCACCGAGTTCACCAGCGAATCGACGATATGCGAATGCTTGGCGACGCGATACAGTGAAATTTTGATAAATTTCACTGCGGGATCGAGCGCCGCTGTTTCAAGCAGCTTTACGACGTGGTTGAACGAATGATAAGGGTAGTGTAATAAAATATCCTGCTTGCGCACGCAGCGAAAAATATTTTCATCCTGTTGTAATTCGGGTACTGGGATATCGGTCAGTGCTTTAAATTCAAGTGTGCTCGGTCCGACATGTGGGAAATTCATAAAATCTTTTGAGTTGTGATAGCGGCCCCCGGGGATGGTGCTGTCGTATTTGCCGAGATTAAATCGTTTGGTGAAATATTGCAGCAGATCTTCCGGCATAGCGGTGTCGTATACGAAGCGGACCGGGTCGGCTTTGCGGCGCCGCTTAATGCTGCTCGATACTTTATCGATTAAGCTTTGCGTGATGCCCTCGTCCATTTCCAGTTCGGCATCGCGCGTTAATTTGATGGTGTAGGCTTCTGCTTTTTCGATTGGGAATATGCCGTGAAAAACTTTTGGCAGGCAGTGACGAATAATGTTTTCTAACACAATAAAGACCTTGCCGCGTTGGCGCGCGCGCACGGGTAGCTCGATAAAGCGCGTGAGCCGTTCGCTCGGTACTTCCAAAAGTGCGAATCGCGTCTGCAATTCGTGCTGCAGTTTGATCGCGAGATAAATAGACGTATCGTTTAATTCGGGTAGTGGATGCGCATCGTCTAGAAGTACCGGCTCGAGCTCGGGTTGAATGACTCGATGAAAATATTGCGTAGCAAATTCGGCCTGCTGTTGATCGAGCTGCCGTTCGTTAATCAAATAGATATGGTGTCTGCGTAGCTCGGCTAGCACATCGAGGTAGACGAGATCGAAGCGGCGTTGCTGGGCAATCACACTTTGCTGAATCTCACCCAGCAGCTTTTTGTAGCGCTCCTGATCGCCGGGATTAGAAAAAGTTGCCAGTCTGCGTACGTCGGCCACGCGCACGCGAAAAAATTCATCCATGTTGTTGGAGAATATACCGAGGTAGCGCACGCGCTGAATGGTTGGCACGCTAGGGTCGGCCGCTTCCTGCAGCACGCGCTCATTGAAAGAAAGCCAGCTCAATTCTTTCGGGATGTGCGGCGGCTCTCTTTTGATTTTTGGCGGTTTGCGTGGCATCGTTGACTCGGCATGGAGGTGGTGAGCGCGGGATAGCGGGCTCGGCTACCTCTGAGTATAAGAAACTTTTTTGACAGTTTTGTAACAACTGGCTGCATGTGCAACGGTGGCTGGCTCTGTATCTGCGTTATGAATGGTAGAGCGCGTGCCGTAAATGCGCTTTAATAGCTCAACTTTGCGGAAAAATATCTATCGGAGATAAATTGGCGCGCTCGTCGGACGAGGTATACGCAGCTCTTGATTTGGGCTCGAATAGCTTTCATGTGTTGTTGGCACGCTTTGAGGGGCGCCGTCTCGTCGTGCTCGATCGCTACAAAGATACCGTGCGACTGGCTTCAGGCCTATTGGATGACGGTAATCTCAGCGAAGAGGCGGTGGTTCGCGCATTAACGGCGTTAGAAAAAATTGCCGAGCGTATTCAGCCGTTGCCGAGCGCCTATGTTCGAGTGGTAGGCACCAACACGCTACGCGCGGCGAAGAATCGCGATGTGTTTTTGGCGCGCGCGGAAAAAGTATTGGGCGTGCCGATTAATATCATCAGCGGCCTTGAAGAAGCGCGCCTCATTTATTTGGGCGTCGCAAAAGATTTCACCCCGGAGGATCGCACGCGGCTGGTGGTGGATATCGGCGGTGGCTCGACCGAGTTAGTGTTGGGGCGCAACAAACCGCTCAAGCTCGAAAGTTTGTATATGGGATGCGTGTCGTTCGCG
Organism: Spongiibacteraceae bacterium; assembly: GCA_043786385.1. Lineage (GTDB taxonomy): Bacteria > Pseudomonadota > Gammaproteobacteria > Pseudomonadales > CAMLJR01 > CAMLJR01. The sequence goes on from JAYVWC010000023.1 coordinate 2,872, forward strand.
CGGCAGTTTTTCCCGGAGGGCAAGTTGAGCGCTCGTGCCTACGAAAAAGCAGTGCTGGCTGCGCGTAGCGAAGTGCAGGGATTGGTGACGCAATTTAGCGCGAGCAATTGGGATGAGGCGGTGGGTTCGTCCGGTACGATCCGCTCGATCGAGCGCGTGCTGGATGGCATGGGTTTTAGTCGTAATCATGTTATTACGCTGCCGGGGCTTGAGCAATTATCCGAAGCGGTGATCAAGGCCAGGCACAGCGATTTATTGGTATTGCCGGGTTTGGATGCTGGGCGTCGCGAAGTATTTGCTGGTGGTTTGGCAGTGCTGCACGGAATTTTTGCCGAACTAAAAATTGCCGAAATGCATGTCTCGGTATACGCCATTCGCGAAGGCATTATTTACGATCTCGCCGGACGTTTGCATCAGCGCGATAAGCGCATCGAAACCATCGAGCGCATGATGGAGCAGTATCATGTTGATCGTGGCCAGGCGCGTCGCGTTGGGCGATTGGCGCTGACGTTGCTCGGTCAAGCGGATATCGAGCTAGCCATCGATGGCGCGCAGGCGCGCAGGCTGTTGCAGTGGGCGGTGGATTTGCACGAAATCGGATTGAGTATCGCCCACGGCGGCTACCATCGACACGGTGCTTATATTCTTGCGAATAGCGATATGCCCGGTTTTTCTCGGCAGGAGCAGCAGCTGTTGAGCTTTCTGGTGTTGAATCATCGGCGCAAGCTCAAGCCCGAACCGGCGGCTTATGGTTTTGAGCCGGATTGGCGATTGGTTACGGTGTTGCGGTTGGCTTGTTTGTTTTCGCGCCGCCGCGATAGCGCGCTGATGCCGAGCGGTATGCGGCTCAGTTTTCGCGGTGCGCGTTGTCGTTTGCGACTTCCCGAAAACTGGCTCGAACAACATCCATTGACGCGCGAAGATCTGTTCCAAGAAAAACAATTACTGGCCGCGATCGGCATCGAGCTCTCGCTTACTAGTCGTAGCTAGTCGCGGCGGGCGTTTTCCATTGACCGCAGCGGCCCGGCTCTTTATACTTGCCGCCCTTGGTTTGGCGAGCTTATTTGGGGTCGGCCAGGAGAGAATGTAGAGGCTCATCGCGCGTTGATAATTGCTGCGGTGAAGATGTAAAAAAGCCCCTTGCGTAGGGGCTTTTTGTTAATTGGTGGTGCCGTTTTCGCGAGTAATCGGGCGCCGCATTTCAAAGAGTGGGCCTTGCGCCCATTTTTTGTTGGTGGACTCCCAGCGAATAGCGGGTGTGGCAAAAAGCGAATAGCGGGTATGGCAAAAGATCAACAGTTACAAACGATGCTGGCGCCGACTATTGTGGCGTTAGGCTACGAGTTTTGGGGCCTGGAGTATGTTACTCACGGTAGCCAATCGGTGTTGCGGGTGTTTATCGATAAGTCCGATGGCATCGGCGTCGACGATTGCGCCTTGGTCAGTCGCCAGGTTAGCGCGCTGCTCGATGTTGAAGACCCGATCGCCGGCGAATACACGTTGGAAGTGTCGTCGCCGGGGATGGATCGTCCGCTGTTTACATTGGAGCAGTTTCGCCTATACGTGGGCGAGCAGGTGCGCATTCGGTTGCGCACGCCGTTCGAAGGGCGCCGCAATTTTAATGGCCGCCTGGTGAGTGTCGAAGAAGACGAGGTGGTCGTGGCAGTCGATGAACACGAATATCTACTGCCGCATGAAATGATCGACCGGGCGCATTTAGTGCCGCGCTTTGAATAAAGTTTTTTTGAATGGATTGTTTTGAAGAAATAGTTTTTACGAAAAAATAATCGTTACGAAGAAATTGCTAGGAAAGGCTGCTGCGAATAGTTGTTACAAATGGTTGTTACAAATGGTTGTTACAAATAGGTTGCCATGACAAGCGGGTTGTTACGAATAGTTGGTGCAGTACTGGTGCAAGGGTGTTAGCAAAGGACCGATCTGGTTGCAATGAATTGCAACCACAGGTATGCGAGGCAGGTGATGAGCAAAGAAATTCTGTTGGTGGCTGAAGCCGTATCGAACGAGAAGGGTGTTCCTAAGGGGGTCATCTTTGAAGCCATTGAGCAGGCCTTAGCGACAGCGACGAAAAAGCGTTACGACGAAGAGGCGGATATTCGCGTGGTGATCGATCGCACCACTGGCGATTACGAAACCCTTCGGCGTTGGCTGGTTGTCGGCGACGATCACAATGCGCTGCTCGGCACGGAATTTACGCTGCAGGAAGCGCACGAAAAAGATTCGCAGTTAAAGGCTGGCGATGTATTCGAAGAGCGCGTTGAAAATATTGGCTTTGGTCGCATCGCTGCGCAAACTGCTAAGCAAGTGATCGTGCAGAAAGTGCGCGAGGCCGAGCGTGCGCAAGTGGTCGACGAATATCGCGATCGTGTTGGCGATTTGATCAACGGCACCGTTAAAAAGGTCACGCGCGATAATATCGTTATCGATCTCGGCAACAATGCCGAAGGCGTAATGCCGCGCGAAGAATTGGTCGGCCGCGAAGTGTTTCGCGTCGGCGATCGCGTGCGCGCGATTCTGCTCGATGTGCGCGCCGATGTGCGTGGCCCGCAGTTGTATATGAGCCGCGCCTGCCCGGAAATGTTAGTCGAATTATTTCGTATTGAAGTGCCGGAAATTGCCGAGCAGGTTATCGAAATTCGCGCTGCGGCGCGCGATCCTGGTTCGCGCGCAAAAATTGCCGTTAAAACCAACGACGGCCGCATCGATCCAGTTGGCGCGTGCGTCGGTATGCGCGGTTCGCGCGTGCAGGCGGTGTCCGGCGAATTGGGCGGCGAGCGCGTCGACATCGTGTTGTGGGATGACAATCCTGCGCAGCTGGTGATCAACGCGATGGCGCCCGCCGAAGTCGAATCGATTGTTGTCGACGAAGATACGCACACGATGGATGTCGCGGTGTCGGGCGATAATTTAGCGCAGGCGATCGGTCGCGGTGGTCAGAACGTGCGACTGGCGAGCGATTTAACCGGCTGGACTATCAACGTCATGAGCACCGACGATATGGCAGCCAAGCATCAACAAGAGTCTGGCCAAGTGGTTGCCATGTTTATGGCTGCGCTCGATGTCGAAGACGATGTTGCGGGCGTGTTGGTCGACGAAGGTTTCACCAGTCTTGAAGAAGTGGCCTACGTGCCGCTCGAAGAGTTGATGAACATCGATGGTTTCGATCGCGAAATCGCCGAGGAATTGCGCGCGCGCGCGAAAGATGCGCTGCTTACGCAAGCCATCGCCAGCGAAGAAAAGCTCGGCAAAAATGAACCGGCTGCGGATTTGCTGGAGATGGAGGGTATGGATCGCCACCTCGCCTACTTGTTGGCCAGTCACGGTATTGTCACCATGGAAGATTTGGCAGAGCAGGCGGTTGAAGATTTACTGGAGATTGAAGGCCTCGACGAACAACGCGCGGCGCAATTAATTATGACGGCGCGTGCCCCCTGGTTTGCAGCACTTGAGCAAGGCCAGAAGAGTTGATCGCCAATAGCGTGATCGTTAGCATCGTACGAGGTACGGGAGAAGAAATGCATGGCTGAAGTGACCGTTAGTCAACTGGCCGAAGTGGTCGGTACACCAGTTGAACGCTTGCTGAAACAAATGCAGGAAGCGGGCTTATCGCATGGCCAGCCGGATCAGTGGGTGTCGGATGAAGACAAGCACACGCTGCTGACTTTTTTGAAAAGTAGTCACGGCGAGGATACTGGCGAGCCCAGAAAAATCACGCTGAAGCGCAAAACGCTGAGCACGCTAAAAACCGGCAGTGGTGCCGCGAAAAAAACCGTGAATGTCGAAGTGCGCAAAAAGCGCACTTACGTGAAGCGCGATCTCACCGATGTGAGCGGCGCCGAAGCGGCGATCGAGTCGGCAGCCGATGAGGTTGATGAAGTCGATGAAGCGTTGGAAGTCAGCGCCGTCGTTGAAGATGTTGCCGAAATTGCTGCGCCGGCTGAAGTTGTGGCAGCGCCTGCGCCCGAAGTCGTCGTGCCTGAAGTAGTGGCGCCTGCACCGGTTATCGCCGCGCCGGTAGCGCGCGAATCCGAATGGGAGGAAGTCCCTAACGACGACGCTAAGCCGGAAGTGCATCGTTCGCAACTCGATCCGGAAATTCTGCGTCAGCAAGCGGCGCATCGCCGTAAAGCGGAAGACTTGCGCGATCGCGAGCGACGCGATGCAGCGATCGCTGCGAAGCGCGTCGAACGCCCCGCCAAAGTTGCCGAGGCCGGGGCCGCGGCCCCGATCGTCGCGCCGCCGCCGACCGATGCAGATAGCAAGGAAAAAGCGCGGCGCGATGCGCTGCGGCCACATCTGCGCAAACGTCCTGAAACAACGGAAGCCGAAGACGACCGACCGAAGAAAAAGGGCACCAAGGAGCGCAAGACCACTACAGCGGTGGCTTTCGAGCCGCGCAATGTCAGTCGCGCGCATCTGCACGTCGAAGATTTTGTCGGCGAGGAAAGCGACGAAGAACAATTGCGGCGTCGCAAAAAGAAATCGTTGAAGATGCCGGAAGATACCAAACGGCACGCCTTTGAAAAACCGACGGAAAAAATTGTGCGCGAAATTGCTATCCCCTCGACGATCACCGTTGGCGAATTGTCGGCCCGCATGGCGGTAAAAGCCGGCACCGTGATCAAAGAGCTGATGAAGCTCGGTGTCATGGCGACAATCAACGATGCGCTCGATCAAGCGACCGCGCAAATCGTGGTGACCGAATTGGGTCACGATGTGCGTTTGGTTAGCGACGATGCGGTCGAAGAAGCATTGGTCGAATTGTTGGCAGCGCACGGCGGCAACGCCGAACCGCGGGCACCGGTAGTGACAGTGATGGGCCACGTCGATCACGGTAAAACATCGCTGCTCGATTACATTCGCAAAACCAAAGTGGCGAGCGGCGAAGCCGGCGGCATCACCCAGCATATCGGTGCGTATCATGTCGAAACCGACAAAGGCATCGTGACCTTTTTGGATACTCCGGGCCACGCCGCGTTTACCGCAATGCGCGCACGCGGTGCCAAGAGTACCGACATCGTCATTCTGGTAGTGGCGG
>JAYVWC010000024.1:0-54099 GCA_043786385.1 Spongiibacteraceae bacterium
CGAAATGAAATACGACATGTGCGGCGGCGCCACCGTGCTCGGCGTCATCAAGGCGTGCGCCGAACTGAAGCTGCCGATCAATATCGTCGGCGTGATTCCGTCGAGCGAGAATCTGCCGGACGGTGACGCCAACAAGCCGGGTGACGTCGTCACCTCCATGTCCGGCCAGACCATCGAAATTCTCACCACCGCGGCCGGGTGGAAGCGCTCGGTGTAGGTGAGCGCGTCGCACAAAATCAGGCGGCCCTCGGCATCGGTGTTGAGAATTTCGATGGTTTGTCCCGACATGCTGGTCACCACATCGCCGGGTTTGGTGGCCGCGCCGCTCGGTAAATTTTCGCTGGCAGCGATAACCGCGACGACATTGATCGGCAAATTCAGCTCGATCACCGCGTGCAAGGTGCCGAGCACGCTGGCCGCGCCGCACATATCGAATTTCATTTCGTCCATTTTCGCGCCGGGCTTTAAGCTAATACCGCCGCTATCGAAGGTGATGCCTTTGCCGACTAACACTTGCGGTTGTTCGCCGCGACGGCCGCCGCGATATTCCAGCACGATCAATTTTGCGGGTTGCTCGCTGCCGGCCGAAACCGATAGCAGCGCGCCCATGCCCAATTCGCGCATCGCTTTCTCTTCGAGAATTTTGACGCTGGTTTTGGCGTGTTTGCGTGCGATGCTGCGCGCTTCTTTGGCGAGCAGCGTCGGCGTGCAAATATTGCCGGGCAGATCGCCGAGACGGCGCGCGACGTTCATGCCGTTACCGATTGCGGTGCCTTGTTGCAACGCTTGTTTGGCTGCTGCCGAGGTTGCGTCCGCAATCGTCAAACGCTGTAGGGTTGATGCCGGTTTCGGTTTACTGACGGTTTCGGTGTAGCGGTATTCGCGCAATGTCGCGGTGAGCGCCAGTTGTCGTAGCGACCATTCGGTATCGCGCCCAGTGACGACGATCGGATCGAGCAGCCAGCACGCATCGGCGATTTTATAATCGGCCAGCGCGCTGAGTACCGCCTGCAATAATTTGCGACAGTCGGCATCGCCGACCGCTTTGCCATTGCCGATGCCGACCAGCAGAATTCGCTCCGCCGCAATGCCACCGACTTGCGGCAGCATCAGCGTATGCGCCCAATCGCCTCGATGATCGCCGCGCTTTTGTAGCTTGCTGAGCAATCCGCCGAGCGCGTCGTCGAGTTGTTTCGCCGCATGGCGCAGATGGTCTTTGGCGGGTACACCGACGATTAAGCATTGGCTGCGCTGTTGCGCGGGTTGGGAAAGTTTTTTGCCGCTGATATGCATGCCGGTCCTCGCAAGACAAACGGAAGGAATTTAGCGATAATCGCGCCGCGCGATTCTGTATCTATATTGATGTCGATACTGCCGATGGCGCGCGATGATTGCTCGATGCGTGTAGTGTAGCTGCCTAGTGTAGCCGTCCGCCGCCAAACTTGGATAGCGTTCTTGGATAGCGTTGCCGTCGAGTCGATCGTCCCCTTTGCGATACCCGTGCGCGTATTGCCCGCCGCTTTGAGAAGATAGCTGAGTGATTTTATTTCGATACCTGACGCGCGAGATTTTGGCGACCATGCTGGCGGTGACCTTCACGCTGTTGGTGATCGTCATCAGCAGCCGCTTGGTGGCCTATCTTGGCTCGGCTGCGGCGGGCGATTTACCCGCGCAACTCGTATTCAAGGTGATCCTGTTTCGGCTGCCTGGTTTTCTCGAACTGATCATGCCGCTGGCATTTTTTATCAGCGTGTTGTTGGCGTTGGGGCGCTTATACGTCGATAGCGAAATGGTGGTGATCGCGGCGTGCGGCATCGGCCCGCTGCGGCTGTTGGGAATTATTCTGGTGCCGGCGTTGGTGGTCGCGATGACAGTCGGTGTAATGAGTTTAATTGTGAGTCCGTACGCCACGTTGCGCGTGCAACAAATGCTGCACGATGCCGGCAATAGCAGCGGTCTCGAATTGCTCAGCGCAGGTCGCTTTCGCGTGATCAATCAAGGTCGCGGGCGGGTGACTTATGTCGATCGGATGGATTCGAAAAGTGGTGAAATGCTCGGCGTATTCGCGGCCGATCGCGTGGTCAGCAGCGATGGTTCCAATCGTCAGGTAATGGTGCTCGCCGAACGCGGCCACACCGAGATCGATCCGGAAACCGGCGAGCGCTTCTTAGTGCTGCAGCAGGGCACGCGCTATCTTGGGCAGCCCGGCGATTTGGCGTATCAAGTGATGGATTTCGCGAAGCTTGGTCAGCGTCTGGAGCAACCGCAAGCGACACCGTTGTATCGCAAACAAGATACGTTAACGACGCTCGAATTATTGCGCTCGCGACGCCCCGATTCGCGCGCCACATTGCAATGGCGCGTGTCGTTGGTGCTGCTGGTGTTGGTCTCGACATTGACTGCGATGGCGATGGCGCGCACCGATCATCGCCGCGGTCGCTACGGCAAATTATTTCCGGCATTTTTATTGTTTATGGTTTATTTGGTGTTGCTGAATGCCGCGCGCGAAGCGGTTAACAAACAGCAGTTGTCGCCGAATGTGGGTCTTTGGTGGATACACGGCGTATTTTTAGTGCTCGGATTATTGTTGTTATTCGGCGGTGAGCGCTGGCGAGTTTGGCGCATGCGGCGCACCGGGGTGACGATAGGTGTCGCAACATGAGATTGATCACGCGCTATATCGCACGGCAAGTTGCGGCAGCGATTTTGCTGGTGTTGGCGGTGTTAATGGGGCTGGAGTTGGTGATTGGCCTGCTCGATCAAAGCAGCGATCTGGGTGGCCGCTATACGCTGGGGCCAGCGGCGTATTACACGCTGCTGACGCTACCGAGTCACCTCGCGCAATTTCTGCCGTTTGCGGTATTGATCGGCTGCCTGGCTGGTCTAGGTTCGCTAGCCAGCACCAGCGAGTTGGTGGTGATTCGCGCAGCCGGCGTATCGGTCGCGCGAATTTTGTGGATGGCGTTGAGGCCGGCGCTGGTGGTGACATTTTTTGGTTTGTTGGTCGCTGAATTTATTGCGCCGAAGTGCCAGCAAGTGGCGCAAAGTTATCGCGCATTATTGCAGCAGCAAAAAGATATCAGCATCGGCCAATTCGGGTTGTGGCATCGCGAAGGTAATAGCTTCGTGCATTTTAATGCGGTGCAGCCGAATGGAATTTTATTCGGCGTGACGATGTTTACGCTCGATGATCAACGCCATTTGCAATCGGCATTATTCGCGCAGCGTGCGTTGTATCAAAGCGATCATTGGCTGCTCGAAGATGTGCGCGAGACGCATTTCCTCGGTGATCATTTGGAGAATTCGGTCGCCGCGAAGCGTACATGGGCGACGCAATTGTCGCCGCAACTGTTAAATATCTTGGTGCTCGCGCCAGTCGATCTTTCGATTAGCGGCTTGTGGCGCTATGTCGATTTTCTAAAAAAACAGGGCTCCGATAGCGGCGAATACGAGCTCGCGTTGTGGAATAAATTATTGCAGCCGTTGGCGATCATTAGTTTGGTGTTAGTGGCAGCGTCGATTATTTTTGGGCCGTTGCGGCAGGCGTCGATGGGGTCGCGAATTTTTGCTGGGCTATTGATCGGCATCGTGTTTCGCATCAGTCAAGATATGCTCGGGCCAGCCAGCTTAGTATTCGGCTTTGCGCCGGTATTGGCTTCGCTGATTCCCATTTTGGTTAGCTTGACGGCGGGCACTTTTTTACTGCGGCGTCGCTTGTAATTATTATCCGATAGTTCTCAAGGTTGTTTTTTCGGTAGCACCACGACTCGGGTGTTAGAGGCGCGATCGTGCCAGGCGAGCTGTTCGCGATCGAACCAAATCCACCAGTAGCCAAGTCCGCCAAGCACTAGCGAAGCACTGCCGATGGCTATGCGCACGAGGCATTGGCGCAAGCTGGGGCGGCCACCGCTGCGGCTATCCAAGCGTAGGCGCCATGCCTGCATTCCTAAGGTTTGGCCGTTCCTGCGCCAAAAATAATAGTAAAAGCCGACGATTACGCAGACGATATACGCCAGTAGCACGGGGCGCGATGCGATCGGCGGTAATTCGTGAGCGACGCCATCGGTTGGGAGATCGGTGCGGTATTGGCGTAGGCCGGTGAGTGCGAACAGCGGTACAACTAGCAATCCAAAGATTAGAAAACTATCGTAGATCAGCGCAGCCAGGCGCGGCAACGGGCCAGCGTTCGGCAATTCTACAGAGATGGAGTCAGGTGTTGGGGGCATTGTCGATAGACCGCGACCGGAAGCGAAGGGCGGCCATTCTAGCAAACGCGCGGATCGGTAGGCGATCCGCGTTCGATCAAAAACTGTAACCGACTTTAAGCCGCACCTCGTCGTTGGTCACTTTGAGATTGTAGTCGACGTCGCTGGCAAAGTCGCCGGCCTTGCCCGAGCCATTTTCGTCGGGCATCGCGGCCATCGCTTGCGCATTGCGCTCGCGATAGGATTTGTACGCTGTTTTGATAAAGGAGCGAAACATTTCGCCAAACGCTGCACCGCCGTGTTGCGATTTATAGCCGGGTTGGTACTGATTCATCCATGCTAAGTTGAAGCGCAGGTTCGGGTCGTCCTCGGCTACCAGCTGATTGCCGTGCTCGGCGTCGCTAATGATGGTGAAGCTGCGAGTCGGTTGGTAGCCGTTGCTGGTGGGTAATTTCACTAATTGGTGATAAAAAACATCGTCGCCGGGGGCTGCACTGCACGTTTGCGCAAATCCGAACGCGGCAGTAGCACACCAAAATATCAGTGTTGCCGAGTGACGGGGGTAGGGATTGAAACGGTTGCGCATGGTGTTTCCCCTGAACTGCTAAGTGTTACTGCTGAACTAATTACACCCGCTATAATTCTGGCAAATCTACAGAAAAAAATATTGGTTTAATTAGACAGCTTTAGCATATTCAATGCGGAAATGCCGATTCGTCGTTCCTAGCCGGTGTTGCTTTGAGTTTTGCGCGATGTACGGCATTAATTTACCAGATAGCAGCCGGGCTAAACCGCGATAATATCGCGCTAGACAACTGTGGTTACCGGCACGCTTGCGGTTATCAAACGGAGAATCCATGCACATTCTGCTTATCGAGGACGATCTCGACGTCGCCGATTACATCGGCCGTGGCCTGCGCGACAACCACCACCGCGTCGAGCATGTCGCCGACGGCTTGGATGGGTTGCAGCGGAGTCAGAGTGAGACGTTCGACGCGCTGATCGTCGATCGTATGCTGCCTGGGCTGAACGGGCTGCAGGTTATCGAAGCGTTGCGGCGCAACGGCAACAAGGTGCCGGTATTAATTTTGAGCGCGCTCGGCGAGGTTGATGACCGCGTCAATGGTTTGCGCGCCGGTGGCGACGATTATCTGGTCAAACCATTTGCGTTTGCCGAGCTGATGGCACGGCTGGAAGCGATTCTGCGGCGACAACAAATCAGCAGCTACGACACGCGCTTGAAAGTTGCCGATCTGGAGATGGATATGTTGTCGCACCGCGTGAGTCGCGCGGGCCAGGTTCTCAATTTACAGCCGCGCGAGTACAAGTTGCTCGAATATTTGATGCGCCACGCCGGCCAGGTGGTTACGCGCACGATGCTGTTGGAGAAAGTGTGGGACTACCATTTTGATCCGCAAACTAATGTGATCGATGTTCACATCAGTCGCCTGCGCCAAAAAATTGATCGCGGTTTTGATCGCGCGTTATTGAGTACGGTGCGCGGTGCTGGCTATCTGTTGCAGGACCCCGGCGTATTATGAATGTGAAACAGATACTGGCGAGCTTGACCTTTCGGTTTATGGTCGCGTATGTGGTCGGCTTGAGCTTGGCGGTATTTATCGTGCTCGCGTTGCTGTTCGCATCGTATTCGTATAATTATTTCAGCGAGGTGAATAAAAATATTCGCGACGAATCGCAGCGGTTGTTGAATATTTACAAGGCGGGTGGTAATGCAGCGTTGGAGGAGGCGCTGACTGTGCCGCAATCGGGTCGCGCAGCGCAGGATTTTTTGTATTTGCTGATCGATAAAAATCATAAAAAATTAAGCGGCACGTTGCATGCTTGGCCTACCAATAGCTACGGCAGCTGGGCGGCGTTGGAATACGGTGTGTCGTTTCAAGGCTGGGCGCCGCGACGCGAACAACTGCTGACAACCACGGTGCCGTTGTCCGATGGCGAGCAACTATTGGTGGCGCGCGACTACAGCGATATGTTGTTATTTGAGCGCATCATCATCAACGTTTTAGTGCGCAGTATGATCGTCACGATCGTGATGGGCACGATCGGCGGTGCGGTGGTGGCCGGCAGCGGATCGAAAAGCATCGATGCGGTCAATCGTGCGGTGCAGTCGATTATGACCGGCGATTTTGCGCAGCGCATCGAGTTGAAAGATTCGCGCGGCGATTTTCGCACGCTCGCGATCAATATCAATCGCATGCTCGATCGGATTCAAACGTTGATGGAGGGCGTACGCCAGGTTTCCGATAATATCGCGCACGATTTGCGCACGCCGCTGACACGCTTGCGCAATCATCTGGCAAGTTTGCAAACGACGGTCGATGGCGATGCGCAAAATACTGTGCATGCGTTATTGGAAGAAGCGGATAGTCTGCTAGCCACATTTAGCGCGCTATTGCGAATTGCTCAAGTGGAATCGGGCAATCGCTTATCCGGTTTCGTCAATTTGGATTTGAGTATTCTTTTACACGATGTGGTCGAGCTCTACGAACCACTGGCGCTCGAAAAACACATCGATATCAGCACCGAAATTCAGACGCCGCTACCGTTGGCGGGCGATCGCGATTTGCTCTTTCAAGCATTCGCTAATTTATTGGATAACGCGATTAAATACACACCCGAGGGGGGTGCGATTCGTCTGCTCTGCAGTGGTGAAGCGGGTGAATTGCGCGTTGAAGTTGCCGATAGCGGCTTGGGTATCGCCAGTGCGGATCGCGAGCGCGTGTTCCGGCGCTTTTATCGCGTTGAGGCGAGCCGCAGTTTGCAGCCTGGCAATGGGCTCGGTTTGAGTCTGGTGCAGGCTGTGGTCAATCTGCATCGCGGCACTATCGTGTTGACCGACAATGCACCGGGGCTGGTGGTGACAGTGCGCTTGCCGATGGCCGCCTAATGCGATTATCGGCAAAAAGGCCTAAGCAAGTTTTATATGATCGGTGTTGGGCGCGGTAGCGTTAGCTTTGTGGCGTTGTTCCGGTGTTAGTAATTCGGCGCCGCTCGGCGCGAGCGATAGCTGACTGATATCTACCTGCACCGGCGATTGTTTAGTATGCAGTGTTTCCAATTTGGTACCGACGGGAGCGAGGCTGAGTTCGCTGGTATCGGGTATCGCGACAGGGATTTGGAGGCGCTCCGCTGCGTCTAGCAAATCGCTACCGGTAGCGGCCAGCGACAGATGATCGAGCGATGGCACTGGCGGGGTAGGTCGATGCTGCGAGACGTCGGTTAATGGACCCGGCGCGGCGACGCTCAAATAACTTAAATCGAAAATGGGTGCGTCGGTATGAGGGCGCTCAGCAGTGCTCAAAACGTCCGCACCCACCGGTGCCAGGCTGAGTTCTGTCGCCGTCGCTGTCGCTGCTGAGTGCGCAGCGACTGTCGGCTGCGCGCTGGCGATTGGCGCGGTAACGACTTGTGCTTTAAATGCCACCGCAACGCCAGCGCGTTGCAGCGCCTCGCGATATTTCAACGCGGTGTCTTTGTCCACGCCACGCTTCAGAATTTGCGGTTTTCCGGTGAGCAAACCGAGCATGGTGGCGGGATTGGTTTTGAATATTTGCGCCAATCGCTCGCCGGCTTGCTCGCGCGTTAGCTCCGCGGCCAATTCACCGGTTAAGTAAACATCGAACAAGGGTGCATCCATGGTGGGATCATCGATAGTGGATTTCCTTAACGTTAGCGCCAGCGTTGACCTTGCGCAATATAATCTCGCTACGGCGGCGTATAATGACGCGCAGCGTGCGGAGGTAAACATGGTTATTCAGCAGCAGATCGAAGCGAAATTGCACGGCGGGCTTCCGATTGCGCATTTGCAGGTGATCAACGAATCGCATCTGCACAGCGTACCGCCGAATTCGGAAACGCATTTTAAAGTGGTATTGGTTTCGCCCGAGTTCGCTGGTAAGCGGCCGGTGGCGCGCCATCAAATGGTCTATCGGCTATTGGCCGATGAATTGGCTGGCGGCGTGCACGCGTTGGCGCTGCACACGTATACCGCCGAAGAATGGCAACAGCGCGCTGGCAATGCACCCGATTCGCCGGAGTGTTTAGGTGGCAGTAAACACGATCGTCATTAACGTCATTGTACTTGCTCTATGCAAGATCAGCCGCATGGACTCGCAATTCGCTCAATTTATAGATTAACTGAATCATTTCACTCTTTCGGAAAATGTATGTCTGTTGTGGTCGCCGCTTTGTATAAATTTGCTACGTTGGAAAACTTTCGCGAACTGCGCGAGCCATTGCTTCAGGCTTGCATCGATGCCGGCATTAAAGGTTCGTTGCTGCTGGCGCACGAAGGTATTAACGGCACCATTGCTGGCCCGCGTAGCGGTATCGATCGCGTGCTGGCTTATTTAAAAGCCGATCCTCGTCTGCGCGAGCTAGAGCACAAAGAATCGATCGACAGCGAGCAACCTTTTTTACGGATGAAGGTGAAATTAAAAAAAGAAATCGTCACGCTCGGCGTCGATGGCATCGATCCCAATCATTTGGTGGGAACTTACATCGAGCCGCGCGATTGGAATCGCATCATCAGCGATCCCGATGTATTGGTGCTCGATACGCGCAATGATTATGAAGTCGAGTTGGGTAGTTTTGCTGGAGCGATTAATCCCGAGATGGAAACATTCCGCGAATTTCCACGCTACGTGCAACGCTTTGATCCGCAGCAACATAAAAAAGTGGCGATGTTTTGCACCGGTGGGATTCGTTGCGAAAAAGCTTCGGCACTGATGCTCGAACAGGGTTTCACCGAGGTTTATCATTTAAAAGGCGGCATTTTAAAATATTTGGAAGAGGTGCCCGTCGAACAGAGTTTATGGCAGGGCGAATGCTTTGTATTCGATAATCGCGTGGCGGTCGATCACGCATTGAATAAAGGCAGTTACGAGTTATGTCACGCATGCGGCTGGGGCGTCAGTGCGGCGGATAAATCATCGCCTTTATTCGAGGATGGCGTTTCGTGTCCGCGCTGCGAAGCTTCGTTAACCGACGAGCAAAAATCGCGTTTTCGCGAGCGCCGTAAACAAATTGAATTGGCACACGCGCGTGGCGAGCAGCACATGGGCGTGCCGTTGGCGCTCAAGCGTCACAGCGAAAGTTAATTGAGCGAACGGGCCGCTAGCGATTAGGCCGATATTGATACAGCCGGTCGCGCAGGGGCGAGTCGTTTCATCAAATCGTCTAGCGGTACGGCCTGGCCAAAAAGATAACCTTGGACCGTGTGGCAGCCCAGCGAGCGCAGGTAGCTGAGCTGCGCTGCGTTCTCGACGCCTTCGGCAACGATGTGCAATTTTAATCCCTGCGCCATCGATATAATCGCGTTGACGATACAGGCATCTTCTTCGGCGGTTTTAATCGCGTGAATAAAACTGCGATCGATTTTCAGCGTGTTGATCGGGAATTTTTGTAAATAACTCAGCGACGAATAACCGGTGCCGAAATCATCGATGGCTATTTGCACGCCGGCGTTGCTGAGCAGTGTGAGTTTTTCGATCACATCGCTGCGATCGTTCATTAATAAACCTTCGGTAATTTCCAGCTCCAACAAATGTGTTGGAAATTGTTCGCGCGCTAAGGTTTCCAAAATATGATCGACGAAGTTGTCGCGATCTAACAGCAGCGGCGATAGATTGACCGAGAGCTTTAGATTCGGATAACCCTCGCGATGATAGCGGCCAACTTGTCGGCACGCGGCCATCAGCGTTAGGCGATCGAGTTCGATGATTAGCCGACTATCCTCGGCAACCGGAATAAATTCGGCCGGCGCGAGGTGACCCATGGAGGGGTGGTTCCAGCGAATCAATGCTTCCAGCCCCACCAATTGCTCGGTTTGAGTATCCATTTGCGGCTGGTAATAAATTTCGAATTCGTCGTTTTCAAGCGCGCGACGCATATCCTGCTCCAACAGCAGGCGCTGTGTCGCCAAAATGGTCATATCGTGACTGAAAACGTGATGGCCATCTTTGCCGGAATTTTTGACGCGATACATCGCAATATCGGCGTTCTTGATCAGTGCATCGAGCGTGGTGCCGCCCTCGGGATAAATGGCGATACCGATTGAGGCGCCGACATAAATATCGTGCTCGCCCAATTTAAACGGTTCTTTAATGCTCTCCAGAATTTTTTCTGCGACTTGCGATGCGGCCTGTGGGCTTTGACTGTCGGGTAGCAATAGCGTGAATTCATCGCCGCCAAATCGAGATAGCGTATCGCCGCGGCGTATGCAGCCCAGCAGACGTTGGCTGACTGCCTGCAACAGGCGATCGCCCATGGTGTGACCGAGCGAATCGTTGATTACTTTAAAGCGATCGAGATCGATAAACATCACCGCAAGGCGTTGATCGTTGCGGGCCGCGTGCGTTATCGCCATGCTCAGGCGATCTTTGAACAGCGAGCGATTGGGCAGGCGAGTCAACAGATCGTGATAGGCCTGAAAATTAATGAACGCCTCGGCCTCGGTGCGATCGGTAACGTCGCGTGCCGTGCCGTAAATGCGATAGCGGTGCGCCGCACCGTTGAGTTCGCTGGTTTCGTCGACCGGCCAAATCGAAAGCTCAAAAAATCGTTTGCTGTGACCGGCTTCGCGCGGTCGCAGCGCGATTTCAATGCTGCGCGAAGCGTGTTCCGAGCGCGATGCTTGTTCGAAAAAATAATGTGCTTTTTCTAAATCCTCTTCCTCGACAATCGCGGTTATCGGATGCCCCATCAGCTCGTTGCGGTCGTAGCCGAGCAGCTGTTCGATTTTTGAATTCAAAAAGCTGAAGCAGCCTTTTTCGTCGAGAATATAAATAATATCGGGAGAGTTGTTGACGATGAATCGGTGTAGTTTTTCCGAGCGGTTGAGGCGGCTTTCCATGACCCGATTGGCGTCTTCGAGGCGCTTCGTGCAAATCGCGTTATTGACGGTCGCGAGCAGCTCTTCGGGTACGTAAGGTTTTTTCAGGTAATCGTAGGCGCCGTTGCGCAACGCGCGCGAAATATCGTCGATCGAGGTTTCTCCGCTGACCACGATCGTCATCGTGTCGACGTCGTGATCGAGCATATGTTGCATGACTTCGTGTCCGGAAACGTCCGGCATGCGTAAATCCAGTAACAATAAGTCGTAGTGATTGCGGCTTAGTTGCTCGATCGCGGCAGCGCCGCCACAGGCTATCTCCACTTGATAGTGATATAGCTTCAGCAAGCCTTGCAGGCTTTCGAGTAGGCGCGGGTCATCGTCGCAAAGTAAAATGCTGGCAGTGACGTCACGATCTGGCATTTTTACCGAATGTAGAGTCATTTATCTGTGCCGCTCTCGACCGGGACGCTTCGTTGGCAGTGCCCGATTAGACTATTTACATTCTGCGTCTCACTAGCGAGCGCAGTATTGCAGGGCGGCCTCCAATGCACATCTATCCACGTGAATACTACAGCCCCCAGTGCCCTGTATGTTCTGCTGGGGATTATCACTGACCGCGCTCGGTAAATGCTGGCGGCTTCGTTTACGTAACCGGTATCAGTAACTGAAATCGCGTACCTGATTTATTGCTTTTACACAAAATGGAACCGTCTATTTCATCGATCAATTTTTTGGTGATGCTTAAACCCAGTCCCGAGTGCCCAGAGCCCTTAGTTGAGCTGGTCGGAGAAAATAGGCGACGCATAACCGGCTCGGGAATTCCCGGGCCATTATCTTCGATGGTGATCGATGCAAAACTCCTGCCGTCAACAATCATTCCGCTTTCTGTACTCAGCGTGATGATGCCCCCTGGCGGCAACGCTTCTACGGCGTTCTTGATTAGATTAGTCAAGATTTGTTGCAAATGCGTAATGCTAGTAAGTAATGATGGCATTGAGTCGCTTAATTGTAACTTTAGCGAGATCTGATGGGTGGCGCACAGCGACTGCTCAAAGATACGGGCCAGGTTGGTAACTACGCCGTTCAGCGCTAGTGTCGATGTTTCATTGGGCGATGCGGCGGGCTCGCGCAGGCGCAATAAAATAGCGCCCACTCGATCGATTTCCTGCTTTATTAGGTTCAGATCGTCGTGCGCCTGATGGCTTTCACCCAGCTTGATGCGCAGCATTTCCAGATAATTACGGATAATGCTCAGCGGATTACCGGCCTCGTGGACGGCTTCGCGAATTTTTTCTTGAAACGCCGCGCCACTATCGTTGTCGTCGGTGGTGAGCGCCAGACGCTGTTGCTGATGTTGAATGGCCTCGGCAATTTCCGTACACAGCGCCGCCAATAAAATCGGTTTGCTGGTTTGCGGGTTATCGTGCTGCTGCGTCAGGCCCAGCACGAGCACGCCCGCGGGCTCTATTCCGGCTACCAGAGGTAAACACAGTAAGTTGTGCGCTTGGCAATGTTTCAGCAGCTGGCGATCCAATACGGTCAGCGCGGATTGCTCGGCAGTATTGTTATGCGTTGGGCTGCGCTCCAATAATGCGGTGGCGACCAGGCTGCGCTCCGGCAGCAGCGGTACGATAAAATCCGGATCGACAGCAGTATTGGCGGCGCTGTGCTCGGTAAGATGATCGCTAATATAGCCGACCAGCGTTGCGCCGTTGTCGGTGACGGTAAACAGCACGCAGCGCTCAATGCCCAGCGTCATATACACGATGCGTTGAATCGCTTGTTCGAGTGCGCTACGCGTCTGACTGCGCCATAGCTCGTTGTTCATTTGTCCGAGTTCGCTGAGCTGGCCCAGGTGCTCGCCCAGCGTAGCGTGCGCAGCGGCGACATCGGCGTCGCCTGTGGCGGGGCCGATATCGATATTGAGACTACCGGCCATGCGCTCAACATCGGCGCCGATACGCGTTAACAATTCGCGCGTCAACGCTTCGTTGAGCCCAAATAATTGGTCGGCTTGATTGATCGCTTCGTCGCGCACCGCGCCGGGGGTGCTTAACAAACTGGCCAAGTTGATGATTTTGACTAAATGGTGTGCGTCGAGAATTTGACTGCCGGGTTCATGATGGTAGCGCACCGCATCGCCCATAAAGCCTGACAATTGCCAGCTATCGACCAGATCGGCACCGACCTCGTCGTGGCTTTTTTGAAATTGTTGGCGCTCGAGTTCTAGCAGTTGGCGATCATCCTCGGCTTGCGCGCAACACTCGAGATACGTGCGATCATTTTGATTCAGCAGGATCAGCTGGCCGACGTCCATCATCAGGCCGGCCAAGTATGCTTCCTCGGGTGCCGCGTAGCCGGTTAAGTTGGCCAACACGTGCGCCAGGTTGGCGGAGATCAATGCGCGCCGCCAAAATGCTTTAATGAATAGCTGGTGATTGGGTTGGAATCGGTTAAAAAACTGCTTGATCGACGCGGTGATAACAATGGTTTTTACCGTATCGGTACCTAGGAACAACAGCGCGCGTTCGACCGTTTGGCAGGCTTTGGTGCGCCCGTAATAGCTGGAATTTGCGACGCTGAGCAGACGCGCAGTCATCGCGGTATCTTGGTGAATGATGGTCGCGATATGTTGCAAATCGGCGCGCTCGCTGTGAATCGCGTCGAGAATGCGGAGCAATACCTGCGGTAGACTGGGCAGGCGCTCGGCGGCCCGGCTTTCGGTAACCATTTACTGTCCTAAGGGCTCGAAGATTGTTGATTTATTGTGGCCGCATTCTGCGTCGGCCAGCGATGGGGTGCTCGATCCGCACTGAGCGGCGGTTCACACATTGCTCCGCAGTATAGCCAAGGCCGCGCGGACTGGCCACGGCGATCCAAGCGTTCCAGGTAAGCGCCGCAACAGTGGAGTGTTGCGCGCAAACCTGATATTTTGCGCGCTGCATTCGTCGCCCGCCAAGCTTCCCTTCAGCGACGTGGAGGTGCGCGGGCGCAGGGAGTTTATCTCGAGCGGAGGAATCGTCGGTGCCGTCTGCCCAAGAACGAGAAGCAATGGACAAACAGCGCCTATTTCCGCACGTTATCGCTATCACCAGCGGTAAAGGCGGCGTCGGTAAATCGAGCATCGCAGTCAATCTCGGTATTTCGCTCGCTAAGGCCGGCGCCCGAGTATGTATTTTTGATGCCGATACCGGCCTTGCCAACGTCAATATCCTATTGGGTTTAACGCCTCAGTTCAGTCTTGAGCACGTACTCTTCGGCGCCAAAACGATCGAGGAGGTGATGCTCGATGCGCCCTACGGTTTAAAAGTTATTCCCGGTGCCAACGGCATCAGCGAGTGCGTTACGCTGCATCCGCGTCAGCAATTGCGCTTGACGCGCGAATTGGGTCGCATCGAAGGCGAGTTCGATTATCTGCTGCTCGATACCGCTGCCGGCATCGCCGATACCACGTTGGACTTTGTCGGCTCGGCGCATCAGACGATGGTGGTGATCACGCCCGAACCAACCTCGCTAACCGATGCGTTCTCATTAATTAAATTGATGCACCGTCGTCGACCCGCCATGAACTATCAGGTGGTCGTCAACATGTGCAGCAATGTTGCGCAGGCGCGCGAGGTTTTTCATCGTTTTGCCGCGGCAGTCGAAAAATACATCGGCATACGACCGAATTTACTCGGCCATTTGTTGCGCGACGAAAGTTTGCGCGTGGCGGTGACGCTGCAAAGTCCGGTGGCCCTGTTTCCCGAAAGCGATCCGTCGTCGCGCAGTTTTATGCGTCTCGCGGATGCATTGAAGCATGCGGTCGATGGGCATCATCCTGAAACTGGTTTTACCGGCTTTTGGCAGCGTCAGTTCCGGCAACGCCAAGAGGCGGTCGTTGCAGAGCGGCAGGCCCAGCCGCCGGTTGAGGCTGCCGAGCAACGCGGGGGTCTTACGCATCTACAGTTGCAGTTGTTGCAGCAAATAGAAAGCGAGGATGTGTCACACGCTGCAGTGGCGGAAACGCTGGATGCATTAAATCGCAGTTATTTAAAACGGTTCGCGCAATCGGCGGTCGAGCCACTGGCCTTGATCGATGCGTTGATCGCGCTGCCTGAGCGCAATGATCATCTACTGCGTGATTTGGCAGCTCGGTTAAAACCGTGGCGCGTCGAGTTGTCGACGTTCGAAGCGACATTGCCGACGCTTGGGTCAGTCGAATTTGTCGAGGCTGCGCCGATCGCTGGCAGCGAGCTTGCGGAAACTATTGTCGATCATGTCGATATCGATACCGCTGTACTGGCGCCGCAACGTACCACGTTGCCGCATGGCTACAACGAGCGTCGCTTTGGCTCGCAGCAAGCGTTGCTTGAGTTGTTGAAAAGCCAGCGCGATAGCGGCCAATCGGTAATGGCGTTAATCGAGATTTTACAGGCTTGAGCAGTGCGCGGCTAAACACGCATCAATCTATAAGTTTTCTTCGTTCCCACTTAGTTTCGTACCCACTGAGTTTCGTATCCACTGAGTTTCGTATCCCATTAGCAAGCACGCCTAACGCCAGTTTGCGGCAATACCGCGCAGCGTAAGTGCTACGGCGAATCTATACTTAGCGTAGCTGGCTACCCTCCAAATATGGTTTGACGGGATGAATGGCTGCGCAAAAGTTCTGCATTGTTTCATGCTTGCAAATTTGCTGCGAGTTCACTCGCTGGCAAATTGCAGTAAATGCTTAATGGGGTGGAATGTGGCCAAGAAAATAGCTGACAGCACTGGCGAAAAAATTCGCGAGCTGAATGAGAGTTTTACGGTCATCGATCTCGACTCAGGGGGAAGCGACAGCGAAGAAATTGTGCCGCCGCGCGTGAATCAAAAAGATCCAATGATTCGCCGCAAAATTGAAGATCGCCTGGAGCGAAAACGTCTGCGCGAAGAGCTTAGTATTTACGACGACGCGTGGGATTTTTGATAAAGTACGGTTTATAAAGTAAAGCTACGCATAGGTCTTAGCTAAGCATAGGTTTCGCTGCTCCGGTAGTTGTCGTTATACTGCGCATCCTATTGCTTTAGCGGCGTGCGAACGATTATGGTGGAGCTTCATTTTGCAGTGCCGGTGCGGAACGCTGAAATGGCCGATAGCGATAATAATAAAGTAGCGCGCGGTCGGCTAGAGCAGCTGGCACGCACCGTCAGCGATCTGATGGATAAGGCCACTCAGAACGAACGCATTCTCCGTCGCTTCCAACAATTCGAATTAAAATTACTGTCGCTGAGCGGTGTCGATCCGCTGCTCGACAATTTGCTATCCGATAGTCTGCAACATTTTCGTCTCGATGCAGTCGAGCTGTGGTTACTCGATCCGGAGCGCATTCTGCGCGAATTGTTGCCCGCAGAGTTACAGCAGTATGCAGGCTTGCAGTGGTTAGAAAATGATGCCGAATTACGCGCGCTGTACCCGTCGAAAATGGTGGTGCGATTGGTTAACCCGCCACCGATCGGTTTATTTCCCGGTCGTCCGGTGCGCTCAGCAGCGTTATTGCCGTTGGTGCGACAGGGTGTGTTGGTCGGTAGCCTGCATTTCGGCGCCTTTTCGTCGCAACGTTTCAGCCAGGATAAGTCGACCGATTTCATCCAGCATTTGGCTTCGGTGGTAGCGGTGTGTTTGGAGAATTGCGTCAACCAAGAACGTTTGCATCGCTTGAGTTTGATCGATGCGCTGACGCGCGTAGAGAATCGCCGCTCGTTTAATGCATCGATCGAAACCGAGATCTCGCGCGCGACGCGACAGGGCGAGCCATTGACGGTGATGATGGCCGATCTCGATCATTTTAAAGCGGTCAATGACAATCACGGGCATCAGGTCGGCGATCGGGTGTTGTGTGCTGTGGCGCAGGAGATCGCCGGCATGTTGCGCAAAACCGATCACGTTTGTCGCTACGGCGGCGAAGAGTTCGCATTAATTTTGCCGAATTGCGATCGCGAATTGGCGTTGGAAATCGCTGAGCGCATTCGCCAGCGCGTCGCCGGTATGCGCATCGCAAGCGATAGCGGTATCGAAGTGCAACTATCGCTGTCGCTCGGCGTAACCTGTTGGACGAAGCCGAGTGCCGTCGCCGAAGACATCGCCGCGCGGCTGGTGAAGTTGGCCGATAGCGCGGTTTATCGTGCCAAAGAAGCCGGTCGCAATCGCGTCGAATATCAAGCCTACGCGTAATGACTCGGTACGGCGTCATTTAAAGTAACTAATTAACGCGACTAATCAGAGAGGACCTTCCGATGGACGAACTCGATCATCTATTTCAAAACAACCGCAATTGGGCGGAGAAAATCAAGACCGAGGATCCGCAATTTTTTTCCAAACTCTCCTCGCAACAGCAACCCGAGTATCTGTGGATCGGTTGCTCCGATAGCCGGGTGCCGTCGAATCAAATCATCGGCTTGATGCCGGGCGAGGTATTCGTGCATCGCAATGTTGCGAATATCGTTATTCATTCAGATCTGAACTGTCAGTCGGTATTGCAGTACGCGGTCGATGTATTGCAAGTCAAACACATCATGGTGGTGGGGCATTACGGTTGCGGCGGTGTGCGTGCAGCAATGGAGTCGGTGCCACACGGGCTGATCGATAATTGGCTGCGCTCGTTGAAGGACGTGTATTACGCGCAACGTCATCGCTTCACGCCTATCGAGAAAGAGGAAGATCGCGTCAACTTACTGTGCGAGCTGAACGTCAAAGCGCAGGTCGCCAATGTCTGTCATACCAACGTCGTGCAAAATGCGTGGGAGCGCGGTCAGCAACTCGACGTGCACGGTTGGATTTACGGCGTAGGCGACGGTCTGTTGCAGGATCTCAAAGTGACGGTTAGCGGCCCTCAGGATATCGACGCGGCGTATCGGATCGTGGGTAGCCAGGCGCCGCAGCCCGGTTCGCAGTAGTAAAAATGTAGTGAATATTCAGAGTGGGCGATTGATTGGTCCTGCCTGGAATTGCCGGTGCATCGGCGCACAAGATTTCGTCGTGGATTGTGGTATCGACCAATAAAAAATGTTGCTGCGCTCTCTTGGTCTAACGCTGGCGTCATGCCGCGTTAGTGTTCGAAAAATACCGTGCTTGCCGCATGCGGCTATTTATAAAGCGGAGTGTAATATCAATGTCGGCAGTAGCCATATTGGGTGCCAGCGATAATCCGGAACGAACTGCTTATCAGGCGTTGAGTCGTCTGCTTGCCGCACATTACGAAGTGATTCCGGTCAATCCGAAAGGTGGTGAAATTCTCGGTCAACCGGTATTGACGGCGCTCGATAAAATCAATCGATCGATCGATACATTGACCGTGTATATCGCTCCCGATCGGCAAGCTGATTTACTCGATGCCGTGGTTGCATTGCATCCGCGCCGGATTATTTTTAATCCGGGCACCGAAAATTCGGCCATTTATCCACGCTTGCGAAGCGCCGGTATCGCGGTGCAGGAAGCATGCACGCTGGTTCTATTATCGACTCGCCAATTCGATCTGCCGGTGTAGTGTTTTGGATGCAGTTGGATGCGAGCGCGATAATGGTTCGCTTAATTTGCGTCGGAAATTACCTGTACCGTCTTGCTGCGTCGCAAAATTTGCGATGGCGTAAGGCCAAACATGATGCGAAACGAGCGGCTGAAATGCGCGCTGTCGGCGAAGCCGGCTTCACCGGCGGCATCGGTTAGCGACATGCCACGGCCGATATTAAATGCAGTTTCCGCCACTTTGTACCACAGCAGATAGCGTTGAATCTGAATCCCCATTTCCTGCTTGAAGAGATGCGAAAGGCGACTCTCCGACAGTGCGACGCAAGAGGCTAGTTTTCTCAGCGTCAGCTGTTGCCCCTGCGCTTGGTGAATGCGCTGCAACACTTTGGCAATACGTGGATCTGGTAGCTCCGGACGCTCGCTAGGGCCCGCTAAATGTTCGACGATGTCGCTGATGGCGCGATCCGCTATTTCGATCGGTTGTGCGCTGCCGCCGAAATTACGCAATGCATTGCGGCAGAACTCGGTTTCCAATTCCGACAAGATCGCAACGGCTTCGCCCGCGGCGAAACGCCGGTGAATGCGATAGGCGTAATCGGTTTGCGGATCGAGCAATAACACC
The DNA here is from genome assembly GCA_043786385.1 of Spongiibacteraceae bacterium. Taxonomy (GTDB): domain Bacteria; phylum Pseudomonadota; class Gammaproteobacteria; order Pseudomonadales; family CAMLJR01; genus CAMLJR01. Next base: position 19,170 of record JAYVWC010000024.1, read on the forward strand.
GCGCGCCACGCAGCCGATGCTACCGCGTGATGCAGCTGATTCGGCTTGATGATCGCCGCCTGTACTTCCAGTGTGTGTACACCTTGGCGCAATACAAAATTATGCTGCTCTAAATCGATCGTGATTTGTAGCGCGTGATGGCTGTGCTCGTCTTCTTCCAAGCAGTCGCCGATCAATAGCACGCGACCTTTGGAGAGATACACATAGAACGAGGTTGAGTTATCCACGAGGAGGTCGTCCGCGCCCGATAGCTAAGGAGGCGCAATTATAGAGCAGGTGAGCAGTGCGCCATAGTGACATTGTTTAACGTCGCCTGAGGCTGCCGTCGCAGAGGCTCGGGTAAGTCCAATAAATAGTAGACGCTAATTACTGAGGTATCGTAGCTAAATAGTGATTCAGTTCGAGTAAGAATTAACGGGAAGTTTGAGTGTGTCGCGCGATTGCGGAATGAAGCGGGGTAAACAATGCGCCGCCGTTAGGCGGCGCATCAGCACTCTATTGACTAGCTAGCGGTTGACACTGCTGGCGTCGTAGGAGCGGCTTTGGCAACACGCGTTTTACGCGGCGCTTTTGCTTTGGCTACAGTTTTAGCTTTTGCTTTAGCCGGAGTTTTGGCTTTAGCTTTCGCTTTTACTTTAGTCTTTGCCTTGGCGACCACTGCCTTTTTGGGGCGGCCCGGTTTGCCTTTTTTGGCTTTTACTTTCGCTTTTACTTTGGCTTTTTTCGCGGCTGCTGCAGTTTTTTTCGCTGCTGCGGCGGCTACTTTTTTGGCTTTAGCTGCGGCTTTTTTCGCTCTGGCTGCTGCCTTTTTCTCTTCTACCGCGTGTTTAGCGCGGGCCTTTTTCAGCTTGGCTTCGAGTGCTGCGATTTGCTTCTCGATTGCCGCTACTGAGCTTGCTTTCTTTTTTGCTGCTGCCATAACTGAAATCCTTGTGAGTAGAGTTGGTGGATTTGTGCAGTAACACGAGAACAATTATACGTCTAAATTTTAGATTTTGTAGAAATTTTGATTTTTTTTTGCTACCGCGCATTATTGTTTTACGTTTATTACGCAAAAGTAAAATGTGACGGAGCGTATTTTAGGTGGGCAATTCTGCAAATGATCTTTTGAGTGGCATAATTTGGCGTCACTTTTGGCGCTACAACTTGATCTGCATAATGAGAGGAATATCGATATGAGCGATACCACACAAACAGCAATCGAAGCGGCGGTGCTGCGGCGGTTGTTGGCGCATTTGGATAATCGCAAGGATGTGCAAAACATCGATTTGATGAATTTGGCCGACTTTTGCCGCAATTGTTTGGCTAAGTGGTATGTCGCTGCCGCTGCCGAAAAAGGCGAAAATATCGATTACGAAGCGGCCCGCGAACGTATTTATGGAATGCCTTACAGTGAATGGAAGGATCGCTATCAGCAGTCGGCTAGCCCGGAGAAGTTGGCTGAATTTAACCGCGACAGCAAACTCGAATAAGTTTATGACGATTATCGGAGTGCTTCTCTAGGGGCTTGTCGAGCTGACTGTGCGGATGTAACGAATGTTTTACAGATATTGAAAGCGGCTCAGTTTGACATCGTTGAGTAGCAGCAACGCAGCGAATTCGTCGCTATTTAGATATTGTAGCTCGTGGGGGCGCGTTGCTGCGATTGGGTCCGTCGTACTGTAATCGGCTGTGCCGGGATGGCACATCAGTAGCTCGCCACCGTGAATGCTGCTCAGCCAATAGTGCATCAGCGGACCGAAGTTGGCGTTGGCTTGCAGCGAATATACGCCGCCAAAACCGCGCGTTGTGTTCAGTCCACAACGCTGCGCCGCTGCCGAAAAACCGCAATTTAATAGCTTCAAAAAGCTTAATTTTAATGCGCCATTGCGGCATTGTAGGCGTGGATTGACCGCGCGCAGATACGGTTTTTTAGCGGGATAGCGGCGGCTCAGCTCGCGCAGCAGCGTGCCGCGAATGCCGGGAAAAATATGTACGTGCTGGTGACCATCGACAAAATCCGGCATCGCGCCGAGCACGTTTTCAAAGTGATCGAGCTGGCTGTGCAGTGTCTTTGCCAACGCGCTGTTGTTGATGCGGCCACTCAACGAGGTGAGCAGCAATGTGCCGAGCGGTTGAGTCGCGAACGATTCTGTTGAAACAGATTGCGCCGTGCAACGATGCGTTAAATTAAAGTGCAGGCCGATATCGATGCGATTTCGATAGTTGGTTAAGGCGGCGCCGCTCGTGCTCCAGTCATCGCCTTCGCTCATACAGCTCACCGCGGATAAACGATTGGCTTCGACCAACTGTAAAATGCCCGCGCTGATCGCGGCGGATTGACCGAAGTCATCGGCGCACAGGATGATCTTTTTCATGCGGCGCGAAACGCCCAGTAGCGACTCAATACAAACGTCAGTGCAGCGACGCCGACGAGCACAATGGCCAGCGCGACATCGTAATTTAAATGGGTGAATCGCAATAATAGCGAGTACGCAAACTCGTTGATCAGAAAGCTACCGACCGCTACGGCAAAAAATCGCGTCAGCGTAGTTTGATGGCTGGCCTCGCTGGCAAAAGTCCAGTTGCGATGTCCCCAATAGCTGATATTGAAGGCAACGGCAAAACCGATCACATTAGCGATTAGCGGTTGCAATCCGAGCGGCACCAACAGTTTGACCACCAACCAATGTACCGCCATCGCGGCAATACCCACTGCGCCAAATCGCGCCAGTTGTAAGATCACCGTCTTTCCTCAAAACTGATACGGCGCGCGACAATGTAATTGGGGCGCCCCTTAACCTCGTTAAAAATGCGCGCGATATATTCGCCGAGCACGCCGATCGCCATTAATTGCACGCCGCCGAGAAAGGTGATTGCAACCACCAGTGTTGGCCAACCGGCTAAATCGACGCCGTACACCAGCGTGCGAATGGCGACATAAATACCGTAAATAATCGATAGCGCCGAAATCAACAGACCGAGCAATGCCGAAATGCGCAGCGGTAATTCGGTGAACGCGACGGTGCCGACAATGGCTAGTCGCGTCAGGCGCCGAAAATTAAACGTGGTGACACCGGCGCGACGTTCTTCGACCTGAAACGGGATGCCGATACTTTTGTAGCCGACCCATGCGTACAAACCTTTCATAAAGCGACTGCGCTCGGGCAGCGCTTTTAATGCATCGACCACTTTGCGATCGAGCAGACGAAAGTCACCGGCATCAGGTTGGATTGGAATGCGCGATGCGCTGCGCAGCAATCGATAAAACGCGTTGGTGAGATGACGCTTCAAAAAGCCTTCGTCGTCGCGATTGGTGCGTACGCCGTACACCATCTCGTAACCTTCGCGCCATTTGGCAAAGAATTCTGGAATCACCGCGACCGGATGTTGCAAATCGGAATCCATCAAAATTACGACATCGCCGTTGGCCTCGTGAATACCGGCAGTCAGTGCGGCTTCTTTGCCAAAATTGCGCGACAGCAACACGCATTTAACCGGATAATTTTCGGTCAACGCCGCAGCGGTGGCGGCGGTATCGTCGGAGCTACCGTCGTCGACGATGACTATTTCAATACGGCGCGACAAGCGGTACAGCGTTTCGGTCAGCTGCGGAATTAATATCCGCAAATTGGCAGCTTCGTTGTACGCAGGCACCACGCAGGAAATAATTGGCTCCTGATCGGGCGCTGCATGCGGGATGGCCGAGGTAAGTGGGCTGACGGTCATAATAAAATCTCGTAACGATGCGAGGATGAACATAACCGGCTGTACGCTTCCGTGCAAGCAGCGCATAGCGCAGAATTATTCGCGAGCTGGCGGCGCCTCTTGCAGTATGACAAATACACCGAATTGTGCAGCGGTTTTAAATTGGGCGCGCTGCGCTTCCGGCAATCGCCGCAGATCACGCTGCTGAATCACCAAAAAGTCGACAGTGTCATTGTGCAGTAGGCCATCGATATCATCGGCTTGGGCGACGCGTGCTTTGCCGGTCGAATAAAATTCGCCTGAATAATAGCGTCGATGGAAATAATACAGCCCGCTGTCCGTCGTTGGTCGCGCCTGCAAATAAAACTGCGCGCTATCTTTTTGCGACGATTTTAATAAACCTTCCTGGCCCGCAGTGTAGATGCCGGTGAGCAGCAGCAGGATGATCGGCGTCGCCAAACATGCAGCCAATAAACGCGGGCTGAGCGGTTGCTTAGCGGTAGCATCCACGGTCGATGCAGCGTGCCAGCGGCTCCATAATTCGACGGTGAGAATCGCAAAGGCGGGCAACGCCGGCAGCGGATACGGCCAAATAATATTGTGCGCAAACGTGAAAAACACCAGCGACGTAAACGACCACATCGCTAAATAACTGATCAAGCCGCTATCGTCGCACAGCCATTCGCGCCACTGTTGCGCGCGTTTTGCAGCGCTGGCGATAATCGCAAACGACCACGGAAATGCGGCGCCGAGCCAATACAGCCAAATCATACCCAACGGTTCGGCGTGTGCGTGACCGTATTTATCGCCGTCCCAGCCGGGGTTTAAAAAGCGACCGAAATGTTCGCCGAGAATAAAATAGGCGAGAAACCCCGGCGTTTTATGTTCGGCAATCAAGTACCACGGCACGCCGATCGCCAACATTAACAAACTGCCGCTCACCCACGGGATGCGATCCCACACGCTGCGCCAGTTGTTGCGCAATACCATCCACGGCAGAATCGGTAGAAAGGTCAACACGCCGACCAGCGGTCCTTTCGCGAGCAGGCCGATGCCGAGGCCGACGAAAAATAAATAGCCCCAATATTTTTGCGGTGCGTGCAGTGCTTGCCAGAATGCGATCATCGTCAGCGTGGTGCAGAACGCGAGACTCGAGTCGGTCATCACCGCGCCACCGGCCATAAAAAATAACACCATGCTCGCCAACACGGCGCACGTGGTCAGCGCAAAATCGCGACCGCGTCGCGGTGCCACCCATAGCCACACCAGCGCCAGCATTGCCACCGCCAATAGCAGCGAAGGCAATCGCGCAGCAAATTCGTTGACGCCGAATAATTTCATGCTGGCCGCGGATAGCCACGTCGATAGCGGCGGCTTGGCCCAGAACGGCACGCCGTAATCGTGCTGCGGCGTAATCCAATCGCCGGTCTCCAACATCTTGCGCGCGATTTCGCCGTAACGCGCTTCGGTGGTATCGGTCAGCGGCACCAAAATGCTGGCGACGATACGCACGCCGAACATGAACAGCAGGCTGCCCCACAGCAATTTGCGCGATTTTTCCGAAAGCGTGAACGACGACATGGTGGTGACCTTTATACCGGTAATGGGTGCGGTGATAGTCTGGCATTGCGTGCGCGGCAAATTGCATCGGTGCATGCTAGCGAGGCGCCGCGCATTATCGCCGATCGCATCGCATTGCGCACCGAATTCGCACGCCGATTTGAACGCGCGGGTATTGCTAATTTGTGCAAACTTTCCTTATTTTGTCGCGCAGTTTTACGCGATAGTAGTCGCCTAGGCTGCGTACCGTCATTTTCGGTGCGCGGTGCGCGGTGCGCGGTGCAGGGCGGGGGGGCGCACCGATTCTGGCGTAGAATGAATGCCAGTGTTTAAAATGGACGATCAGTCCTGAAATGATTAATTTCAAGGAGCTAAAAATGTACAAATCACTATTGCTGGGATTGGTATTCGCAAGCGGTACAGCAGCGGCGGTTGCCGATAGTTATAGCGGCACCGCGACTTCGGGCACGGCGGCTAATACGCAGGCGAGCTTTTTAGTGACTGCTGGTGCGACCACCACGATGTACTACGTCGATGTTGCTGCGAGTAATGCGAGCGATAAAAAAGCGCCGCCGTTGCAATTGGTCAAGCCGAGCCATTGGACTTTCGATTTCAGCAATCCGGCAGCGGTCGCGTTTACCGGCACGATCGTGTACGGCGATTACAAAACGCAAACGAACGTCACCGGCTTCGTAACGATCGACGGTCGCCAATCGTATAGCGGCGTCACGCAATCATTTTCCGGCACCGGTTCGTTCGATCCGGCGACCAATACATTCACGTTTAATTCGCTAAACGATAAATCCAACGGCGGCGGCGCCTCGACAGTAATGCAAGGCTCGGCTGCGTGCGAGAATGGCTCGACCAGTTTCCTTGGCAAGGTCTGCGGCGCGTCGCCGCTTGCTATCTCGGCGTGGGAAGGCTTGTCGTTGAGCTTGGTATTTGCCGCGGACAAATCGTCGTTCAGCGGCGCCTTGCAAGGCATCGATATCAGCGGCTCAGGTGCCTCCGCGAGCACCGTCAAAACGAACTGGCAGATCAGCGCTAAAAAGCAGTAGCCACGTTTCGCCCAGTGAAAGAAGAATACGCGCCTCGTTCTGGTAGCGGTGTGAGCACGATAACAAGCGAAGGAGTTTTATATGCTAGGGAGTTCTCGCGCTATACGCGGTGCAGCATTGTTAGCGTTGCTACTGATAGCAGCGCTGGCCAGCGCTGAGATTTATCAATGGACCGACGCGCGCGGTCAAGTGCATTTCGGCGATCGCAAGCTAGAAAATGTTAAACAAACCAAGCTCGATGTCAGCACTGCACACGCCGAGTGGCAGCGTTATGCAATCACTATCGAAGCGATCGATGTCGAGCTGAGCGCGATCGAGCGCGCTCGCATCGACGAAGACGTAAACAACGTCTATCGGTTTTTTGACGATGTACTGTTTTTTGATATGTACAAAACAGTGCCGGTTAAAATTCGCATTTATCCGAATGCCAAAGCGTACTACGACTATCTGGCCACGGTGATCACTGGCCAAATCATCCAAAGCTGGGGCGTTTATCTGCATCAAAACAATGAAATCGTCGTGTATATTCAGCCGCAGCGCGAAGCGACCTTTGCAACGATTAAGCACGAAACCAGCCATGCCATCGTCGATACCATTACACCATTTACTACTGCGTGGCTAAACGAAGGGCTGGCTGAGCAGATGGAGACGCTGACCCACCAAGATTCACATTTAACCGTTACCAGCCAAGCCGAAAACGGTTACTTTGTCGACCAACTGCGCGCACAAGACGGTGGATTGCTTGCTTTGGATAAGTTGTTCGCGTTGCATAGCAGCGAGTGGCAGAGTCATCACGCCGAAAAAGGCATTTCGTTACAATCGCAAACCGGCGAGCTGGTATATTTTTTATTGGCAACGCCGCCGGGCAGAAACTTTATCGTGCGCATGCTGCACCGCTACGAACGCGGCACGACGTTGATTTCATCGTATTTGGTCGAACAGGATTATCTCGGCGGCATTCAGGCGATGCAGGCCGATTGGAATCGCTGGCTGCGCGAGGGGCGCGTCGCGCGGATTACGTTATGAGTGTTTTATATTGTGGTAGACCATAAGTCATTGAGGAGAACAGATATGAAATCGATATGGATCACGATCGTGTTGGCATTACTGGCTGTTCCGGCATTCGCTGCGGAGCATACGATTGCCGTTAAAGGCGCGGCGGAAATCGAAGTGGCGCCCGATATCGTCACGATCAGCTACGCGGTAATCAAAACCGAACCGCAGGCGGCGCTGGCGAAAACCTACGTCGATAAAGTCAGCAGTGATTCGATTCGCGCGGCGCTGGCGCTAGGCGTCAAAGAGAGCGATATCTCGTCGTCCAATTTGGATGTGCACCGCGAGATGCGCTACGAAAATAATAAGCAGGTGCTGGTCGGTTATACGGTGAGCCGCAATACCACACTGACACTGCGCAATATCGATAATTTCAATAAATTATTGCAGGCGCTGGTCGATGCAAAACTCGACGAGGTACAGAATATTCAACCGGGTATTTCGACGCTGCCGAAATTAAAAGCCGAAGCGCTGCGCGCAGCCACCGACGATGCGAAACAAAAAGCCGATTTACTCGCCGCGCAATTTCAAGGCAAGCGCGGCGAGCCGCTCGAAATCAGCGAGCAACATATCGACAATGTATTTCCGGTGCGCGAAATGGCGATGGCCTCGATGAAAAGTGGCGGCGCGGCGCAAACGGATCTACCGTACGAATTCAAACCCGGAAAAATTAAAGTCAGCGCCGATGTGTTTATTAAATTTGCACTGCTATTGCCGTAGATAACTGTCGTCATAGATTACTGTTACCATAAATAGCTGTTGCCGTAGAGTGCAGTGGTCATAGAAACATTCGGAGCATAGCGATGGGTAAGGGCCGGTTGGAGGCGTTCAGCGATGGCGTGATTGCGATCATCATCACCATCATGGTGTTGGAGTTGAAAGTGCCGCATGGCACCGACCTCGATGCACTGCGACCTTTATTTCCGGTGCTCGTTTGTTACGTGCTCAGTTTTATTTATGTCGGCATTTATTGGAATAATCACCATCATTTGATGCAGGCAGTGAACCGCGTCGACGGCGCGATTTTATGGGCGAATTTGCATTTGTTGTTCTGGTTATCGCTATTTCCATTCGTCACCGGTTGGATGGGCGAGAATCATTTCGCACCGTGGCCGGTGGCTGCATACGGCGTGGTATTGATGATGGCGGGCATCGCGTATTACATTTTGACGCGCGCATTGATCGCACGCCACGGTCACAATTCTACGTTGGCTAGAGCATTGGGTCGCGATATCAAAGGCAAGTTATCGGTGGTTGGGTACGCGCTGGCGATTCCGCTGGCGTTTGCAAATCACTGGGTGGCGATAACGCTGTACGTTGTGATTGCCGTGCTGTGGGTGATACCCGATCGCCGTATCGAAAATATATTGGCGGATTAAGAACGCTCGATCAGTGCAGTCGATTGAGGAGAAAACCGCTCACTGCGTTCGCGATCGTACACGCAATTACCTGCCACATAAGTCGCTCGCACGGCGCGATCGTCGCCAAGCATCATCAATACAAACAACAACTCTTCGATGTCATTCGCGTAATCGCTGCGTAGTTTGAGCAATGCGGTGGCGTGCGGATCGAGAATCACCAGATCGGCGTCGCGACCGGGCTCGATACTGCCGATGCGATCGTCGAGATACAGCGCTTCGGCGCCGCCGCGGGTTGCCAAATAAAATGCACGCAGCGCGGCGAGTGGTGTGCCATTTAATTGCGCAATTTTGTACGCTTCGTTCATCGATTGTAATTGCGAGAAGCTGGTACCAGCGCCGATATCGGTGCCCAACCCGACGCGCACGGGACGCTCGGCGCGCTTGGCATCGAATACTTTAAATAAGCCGCTGCCTAAAAATAAATTTGAAGTCGGGCAGTGCGCGATCGCGGCACCATGATCGTGTAAGCATTGGAAATCCGTTTCGTCGATATGCACGCAGTGCGCATACAGTGAGCGCGCGCCGAGCAGGCCGTGATGCGCGTAAATATCGAGATAGCGATCGTGCTCGGGATACAACTCGCGCATCCACGCCACTTCGCTAATATTTTCGCTCAAATGCGTTTGTAAAAAAGTACCGGGATTTTCGCGCCATAATGTGCTCGCGACATCCAACTGCGCCGCAGTGCTGGAGCCAGCGAAGCGTGGCGTTACGCAATAGTGTTGGCGACCATTGCCATGCCATTTTTTGATCAGCGCGGTCGATTGGTCGTAGCCCAGCTGTGGCGTATCGAGCAATGCCGCCGGTGCGTTGCGATCCATCAACACTTTTCCGGCGACCATCAATGTGTTGCAGCGACTCGATGCCTCAAAAAACGCATCGACGGATTGCGGATGCACGGTGCAATACACCGCCGCGCTGGTAGTGCCGTTGCGCAGCAATTCCTGCAAAAAAAATTGTGCGATGCGATCGGCGTGTTGCTTATCGGCGAATTCCTGCTCGCTGATAAACGTATATTTTTCGAGCCAGTCGAGCAGTTGCGCGCCGTACGATGCGATCATTTGCGTCTGCGGATAATGCACATGCGTATCGACAAAACCCGCTGAGATAATGCAGTTCGGATAATCGACAGTCAGCGCATCGGCACGTGCTTGTGCAGCGATCGCGGTTGCCGGCCCGACGGCGATGATTTTTCCAGCTTCGATCAGCACCGCGCCATTGGATTCATAACTCAGGCAAGCGTCGATCGGATGCAGAAACGGATCGTTGCGAAAACTTAGTACCGCGCCGCGCAGCAGCGTTTGAGTCGGTTGCGTCACGATAAAACACTCGATAAAAACAATGCGGGTACGTTACTGCGTAGCCGAGTGGTGTGCAACTGTGTTGCGATCGAAGCGCTCAAGTCAACGCCGCATATCGCTAGCTGCCGCATTTGCTGTTAATTTACGCATTGCAAAATCGATCGCTGGAAATCGTTATGACCGAAGCTAACGCGACAACGCAAGTGGTGCGCGCGGATTACCACAACCCGCAACACGCCGAAATCATCGTGCAATTATTGGATGAATACGCGCGCGACCCGATGGGCGGCGGCGCGCCGCTCAGCGATGACGTAAAAGCCAGACTAATACCGGCACTCACCGCGTGTACTAGCGCGTTCAGTTTTATTGCGCTGATCGATGACCAAGCCGCCGGCCTGATCAACGGCTTCGAAACACTATCGACGTTTCGCGCGCAACCGCTGTGCAATATTCACGATGTAGTGGTCGCGCAGCAATTTCGCCGTCGTGGTGTTGCAAAGCAATTGTTCGATGCCGTCGAACAATTCGCCCGCGCTCGTGGGTGCTGCAAATTGACATTGGAAGTATTGGAGGGTAATCGCGGCGCGCAAGCGCTGTATCGCGAATTGGGTTTCAGTAATTACAGCTTGTTGCCAGAAATGGGCAATGCGTTATTTTTGCAGAAGGTGTTTTAAATTAAAACGGCGACCGTTTGGTCGCCGTGATCGCAACAATAAAATTGATTAAACTGTTTTGCGTTTGCGCGTTACACCTGCCAAACCGATCAACCCCGAACCAAATAGCCATGCAGCGGCTGGGATGGGTACTGCGGTGGGGGCAAACGTAAGCGTTTCGATACCTATGCCAATGTCGCCTGTGTTCAAATATATGTTTGAGTACCTTGAAATGATATTCCCGCCAGATACATTTAATGCTCCAGTGATGGTAGTGGTGGCTGGATCAAAAGGACCATTATTATCTGTGAAGTGACTGCACAAAGGTGAGAGAGTAGGTGTGCACGAAAGAAAGCTTGCATTACCTCTCTCTGGCGCCAAGGTCGCGCCATCCCACGCCCCGTAATATTGCCGCTCCTGTGTTAGGTACGCAAATGTTGAGTCGAAAATATAGGTCACGCTCATATCTACTGTTAAAATTCCGGAGCTATCAAGCGCTGCTGTACCGGTGACATTGGTTGCTCCAGAGCTACTGGGGTAGCCGTAGTCATTTGCATAGATAACGTCAAAGTTGGCAATGGTGCTGGCATTCGCAATTCCTGTTGTTGTAAAAGCAAATGCTATCAATAAGGCGTTAAGCAATTTCATATCAATTCCTCGAGTCAATTCGAGAAAGGTAGTGACCCGACTATCTTGAGGTGATTGTGATCGATCAAGACTCGTAGCTTTCCGTCGCCGACTCGCGTCGGGTTTGGCGCTGTACAACTTTCCCAGTATTTTTGTTGTTTATTGCTGGTTTGATCTAGTGGTAGAGCGAACCGAGTTCTGATCATCTCAGCTTAGGGGCGTTGTGGTCAAGGCTATCAAGTGGCGAAACAAAAATCGGTATATTAAACGTCATTTTCTGAAAAAACGCTTACACCCGGCACTCGGCTCTCGTCGATCGTTACCGCGATAACAATGGGGCGGCAGCATACTTCGCAGTCTTCGATATAGCGTTGCTCGTCCTCCGAACAATCGATCAGTAGCTCGATATTTTCGCCGCAGTAGGGGCAGTCGACATTGACGGTTTCTAGGCTGTTCATGGCGAAGAATTATCGGCACCGTAATACCGATTCAATTGTTGAATGATATCCAGCGTGCCGCCGTTGTTGACGATGATTTTATTGTCGGGCAGCGGCGCTTCAAAATCGGCGCGCAGGGCGGCAGCGCTTTCGATGGTGATGCCTTCGTCGCGGCGCTTGATACGTTGAAAGATCACCGGCTCTGCGGCCGTTACGCAGATCAATTCGAGATTGAGTATCTGTGCCATCAATAGATCGCGGTGGCGTTGTTTATACACGGCTTGGGTGACGACCAGCTGCGGATATATTTTTTGTAAATTTAAAATTTTATCGATCACGATGGCGAAAAAACGATCGCGCATTGGCTCGGTGAATGGACGGCGCGCGGCGAGTGCCAATTTCATTTCATCGGTTAAATCGTCGTCGGCGTGGTACACATGCCAGCCGGCCAAGCGACCGATCAAATTGCCGACGTACGATTTGCCGCCGCCGGCGATGCCGAACAGAAATAGCGTGGCGGGCGCGTGGGTGAGATCGAGGTCGGCTTCGATATTCATCTAAATTTTAATTTCTCGAATTGTTGCGGGCAGCGTGCAGCTGCCGTGATTATTTTTTACCGTGGTAACAATTTACCGTGGTAAAAGAGCTTCCACTGCGCAAATACTTTCTTCGAGCGCGGTGCGATCGGCGCAGCGCAGCGTCGCATGGCCGACTTTGCGGCCGGGCTTAAACGCTTTTGCGTACGCGTGCGGATGGCAGTATTGCAGTGCGGTTAGTTCAGCGAGCGGTGGAATGCTGCCGATAAAATTGACCATCGCGCTCTCGCCGACTTTTGCGGTCGAGCCCAATGGCAAGCCAGCGATCGCGCGCAAATGATTTTCGAATTGGCTGCACTCGGCGCCTTCGATGGTCCAGTGTCCGGAGTTGTGCACGCGCGGTGCGATTTCGTTGGCGGTCAGGCCGCCATCGATTTCAAAAAATTCGAACGCGAGCACGCCGACATAGCCGAGTTTATCGAGCACTTGTTGCGCGTAATTTTCGGCGACCGCTTGCAACGGATGCGCGCTGCTGGCGATCGACAGACGCAAAATGCCATCGCGATGCGTGTTGTGCACCAGCGGATAAAATTTAGTTTCGCCGCTTTTTGTTTTGCTACTACGACCGCGCACCGCGAGCAGCGATACCTCGCCGCTGAAATTAACAAAACCTTCGAGTATGCACGGCACATTGCCGAGCGTCGCGAATGCATCGACGACATCGCTCGCTGCGCGCAATACTTTTTGGCCTTTACCGTCGTAGCCGAGCTGACGTGTTTTTAACACCGCAGGCAAACCAATCGTGGCGACCGCTTGTTCTAAATCGAGCTGCGATTCGATATTGGAAAATGGCGGTGTGGGAATTTTTAATTCGCGAAATAGATTTTTTTCGAGCCAGCGATCGCGCGCAATTCGCAATGCTTCGGCAGCGGGATACACCGGAACGAATTGCGAGAGAAAGGCAATGGTATCAGCGGGCGCATTTTCGAATTCAAAAGTCACTACGTCGACTTCGTCGGCTAGCATGCGTAAATGTTGGTGATCGGTGTAGTCGGCGCATAAATGTTCGCCGAGCGCTGCAGCGCAGGCATCGGGCGCGGGATCGAGAAACACGAATTGCATGCCGAGCGGGTGGCCTGCTAACGCGAGCATGCGGCCGAGTTGGCCGCCGCCGATAATGCCGATTTTCATCGCGCGCTCTCGCTCGGTTGGCGTCGATCGAGCGGCACGTCGCGCGGATCGGGATTATCGAGCACCGTTTGCGTTTGCGCGGCGCGAAACGCTTTTAATGCCGTAGCGCACTCCGGATATTTATTGCCGAGAATACTTGCCGCGAGCAATGCCGCATTGATCGCACCGGCTTTACCGATCGCCAATGTTGCGACTGGAATCCCGGCCGGCATTTGCACGATCGATAACAGCGAATCGACACCGTTCAACATCGCCGATTGCACCGGCACGCCGAGCACCGGCAAATGCGTTTTCGCCGCGCACATACCGGGCAAATGCGCAGCGCCGCCAGCGCCGGCGATGATCACTTCGAGGCCGCGCGCTTCAGCCTGCTCGGCATAGCTAAACAGCAGATCCGGCGTGCGATGCGCGGATACCACTTTGACTTCGTGCGGAATGCCCAATTGCTCCAGCGTTTCCACCGTATATTGCAAAGTCGCCCAATCGGACTTGGAGCCCATGATGATGCCGACGCGAGGATTCATTGTTCTGCCTCAGTGCTATGCCGGCGATATTGGCCGCGCGGCGATCGATAAAAATATAATACCAGCGCCGACGCGATGCGGTGGCGCTCGAAATTCGATTTCAGTCTGTGTGTTTCAATTAAAGCACGTTGCCCAGCGCGAAGCCGGGCGGAGATTATAGCTGGATTTGCGCGCTCGGTCGTCGCTTGCGAATAGGGGGGACTTAGGGCGCAGAAAGTGTGTAAGAGCGGCCGTTGTCAATCGCTTGGAGCGAGGCCCCAGCGATGCGAACAGTATTGTGCGCCGGCGTGTGGCCGGCGCTTTGCATTACAGGCGGTACGAGATCGCGATGGCACCAAATTCATCCGGATCGGCTTGGCCTTCAAATTCGCGCGAGCGCAAAATTTCGGTCAAGGTCACACGCAAATTACCTGCGCCCATCACGATGCCCGCTTGCAGGTCGCCCACCCAACTATTTTTTGACACGCTGGCGCTATCGTGATCAGTATTGCCGTCGAGGAATATATTGTGTTCGACATAGCGGCCGTGGGCGCCGCCGAACACGTACCAATAAAAACCTTGTTCTGGTTTGAAGTATTGGCCGCCAGCTGCGCTGGGACGAATCAGCGGCGCCCCGAAATCGGCGCCCAGACCAGAGCCTAGTCGCAACGTGAAGCCGGTTTGCACAAAACGCTGACTGGTGCCGAGCGTAACACCGACATCGGGTACGACATCGACGGTATTATCGATCAGCGGTAGCATCCAATTGCGTTGATATTGCAAATCGACTGTTGTCTCGTCGTGCAGTTGATTATTCCACCCTTTTGGAATATCGCTGTCGATCCATTTGTGGATGGTGCGTTGCACGCTTCGCGCGCCCGACTGCGGACCGACCAGACCGACCACCAGCTCCAGTTTGTCGACGTAACGCCCTTGGTCGCGATGATCGTTGAGCAGGCCGACGCTGGCGTATAGCCAGCCGGCGTAGGGGCGATCATCGGTTATCAGCGCTTCAGTTTGCGTATCGGCGGGCGTATAAATTTGTTGCCCTAACGAAGTGATAAAACGCGTTTCCGAATTCGGCTCGAAAAATGGCATCCACGACGCAGCTGTTAGCAACCAGCTGGGCTGATAGGTGTCGGAGACGTAAGTAATTTCGGTGCCATGCGTGTAGTGCTTGTCGGTGCCGGCACCGAACAGATCGTTTTCCACCGCCAGCGTTAAACTACCTTTGCTATCCTCGCTCCACGCATTGTAGCTGCAAAAACTTGCAGCCATGCCTGCTATTACCCATGCTGTCATTGACCGTCGAGTCGCTATCGGCAGTCGAGTCGGAAATTGCTGTAAGAAATTTTTTTGCACGATTCAGTCTCCAAGTTTTTTCTTAATAATTTTGCATTGCGTCAAAAGAGCACCACTAAAAATGGACAACGCGAATTCGCAAATATCGTGTATTTTCAAGACGGAGATTAGAGCTAGGAGGGAGGAAAGGTCTGTACGTTAACGAACAAACATCGTGTCAGCTAGAGAAATAAAAGCCCTTCGCGGAGTGACTGCGAGGGCAGTGGCAGCTTTGGAGTTAGTGAGTGGCGAAGCGAGACCCTTAGTCGATGCGTCGAAGCTTCTAGCCCATGCACTTAAGCTTCGCCGATTTCGATCAACACTTCCCCCGGTGTTACGCGGTCGCCTTTCGCCACAAAAATACCGGTTACCGTTCCAGCGATCGGTGCCTGTACTTCGGCTTCCATTTTCATCGCTTCGGTGACTAATACTGGTTGCCCGGCGGTTACAACATCGCCTTCTTTCACTAATACAGCGACGATATTGCCCGGCATATTGGTGGTGACGTGGCCTTCTTTGGTCGCTTGTTTGCGACCGGTTTTGCTTTTGGCCTGGTATTCGTTCAACGCCTCGAACACGACCTCTTCGGGTGAGCCGTCGATGGTCAGATAAAAATGCCGCTTGCCGGTGCCTTTGATGCCGACGCCGGTGATCGCTACTTGATAACTTTCGCCGTGTACATCGATAACAAATTCGGTCGCGGTCGTGCCTGCGGCCATTTCATTATTTTTACGGCGCTCTTGCGGCATTAATGACTCCGGTGTCAGCGTACCCGCTGCGCGCTCTTCCAAAAATTTGCGGCCGATATCGGGAAACATGGCGAAGGTCAGCACGTCTTCTTCGGATTTTGCCAGCGTGCCGATTTGCTCGCGCAGCTTATCCAGCTCGTTAGGAATTAAATCGGCAGGGCGCACATCGATCACTTCTTCATTGCCGATCGCGCGGCGGCGCAAATCTTCATTCACCGGCGCGGGTGCCGCGCCGTAATGGCCTTGTAGATAGCGCTTCACTTCATTGGTAATGGTTTTATAGCGTTCACCGGCGAGCACATTCATTACTGCTTGGGTACCGGCAATTTGCGAAGTCGGTGTCACTAACGGCAGATAGCCGAGATCGGCGCGCACACGCGGAATTTCCGCGAACACTTCGTCGATGCGATGCAGCGCACCTTGCTCCTTCAATTGATTAGCGAGGTTCGACATCATGCCGCCCGGCACTTGATTGATCTGCACGCTGACGTCTTCGCGCGTGAATTCGCTTTCGAATTGATGGTATTTTTTGCGCACGTCCCAAAAATATTTGGCGATGTCGTGCAATTTGGTGAGATCGAGCCCAGTGTCGTACGGCGTATTTTTCAGTGCGGCCACCAGCGATTCGGTAGCGGGGTGACTGGTGCCACCGGCGAATGCGGAAATTGCGGTATCGATATGATCGACGCCGTTCAAAATCGCTTCGAGATGACACATCGACGCCTGCCCGGACGTGCTGTGCGAGTGCAAAAATATCGGCAATTCCACTGCTTTTTTCAGCGCTTTGACTAATTCGCCGGTAGCGAATGGCGTTAGCAGGCCGGCCATATCTTTAATCGCAATCGAATCGCTGCCCATGTCGGCCATGCGTTTCGCTTGCTCGACAAACATGTCGATCGTATGCACCGGGCTGGTGGTGTAACAGATCGCACCCTGTGCATGCTTGCCAGATTTTTTAACCGCGTGAATCGCAGTGTGGAGATTGCGCACATCATTCATCGCATCGAAAACACGAAACACATCGATGCCGTTATCCGCCGCTTTTTGCACGAACGCGGCGACGACATCGTCGGCGTAATGCCGATAGCCGAGCAGATTCTGACCGCGCAATAACATTTGCAGACGCGTGTTCGGCAATGCCGCGCGCAATTGTCGCAGCCGTTCCCACGGATCCTCTTTCAAGAACCGCACGCACGCATCGAACGTTGCACCGCCCCATACTTCGAGCGACCAATAACCGATGGCATCGAGTTGCGCGCAAATCGGCAGCATATCCTCGGTACGCATACGCGTTGCGATCAGCGATTGATGACCATCGCGCAGTACGACGTCGGTGATATGAATCGGTTTTTTAGTCATGGATGATTCCTCGGCAAACAATGTGTTCTGGCTCCCCCTGCAAAGTAGGGGGAGTGCCCCGAAGGGGCGAGGGGGTCAACCCCTCCGCTTCGCTGTGCTCAGCACCTCCCCTATGAAATAGGGGAGGCCAGTAACTAAAGCCCGGCATACGCGGCAATCGCGGTGGCGATCGCCAATGCCATATCTTCCGGGCGTTTTTTATCCGAGTACTGCGTCAACTCCGGGTGGCTTTCTACAAAGCTGGTATTGAAACGGCCGGAGCGAAACTCGGGGTTTGCTAAAATGGTTTGGTAGTACGGCGCCGTGGTTTTAACCCCTTGCACGCGCATATCGTCGAGTGCGCGCATCGCGCGATTCAGCGCTTCCTCCCAGGTCAAACTCCAGACGATTAATTTCAAACACAGCGAATCGAAATACGGTGGAATCGTGTAGCCGGTGTAGATCGCGGTATCGACGCGCACGCCTGGTCCGCCGGGTGCGTAGTAGCGCGAAATTTTGCCGAACGTCGGCAGAAAATTATTTTTCGGATCTTCGGCGTTGATGCGAAATTGCAAGGCGAAGCCGCGATGCTGAACATCCTGTTGCCGATAGCTGAGCGGCAGACCGGCGGCGATACGAATTTGTTCGCGCACGATATCGATACCGGTAATCTGCTCGGTGATCGTGTGCTCGACCTGCACGCGCGTATTCATTTCCATAAAATAAAATTGTTCGTCGGTGAGCAAAAATTCGACGGTGCCGGCATTTTCGTAGCCGACCGCCTGCGCTGCGCGCACCGCGAGTGCGCCGACATAGGCGCGTTGTTCCGGTGACAATTGCGGCGATGGTGCAATTTCAATTAATTTTTGATTGCGTCGTTGAATCGAGCAATCGCGCTCGAATAAGTGAATCGTGTTGCCGAATTTATCGGCAAGAATTTGCACTTCGATATGTTTCGGATTGACGATGCATTTTTCTAAAAATACATCGGCGCTGCCGAATGCTTTGGTCGCCTCGGAAATTACGCGATCGAAATTGCGCGTTAATTCTTCTTCGTTATCGCAGCGGCGAATACCGCGACCGCCGCCGCCCGAAGTCGCTTTCAACATGATCGGATAGCCGATGCGCTGCGCTTCGCGCTTGGCCTCATCGAGATCGGCGAGATTGCCTTCGGTGCCCGGCGTCACCGGTATGCCGGCATAGATCATCGCGCGGCGCGCTTCGGTTTTATCGCCCATGCGGTGAATCACGCTCGCACTCGGGCCGATAAAAATAATGCCGCGCTCGGCGCAGATACGCGCGATCTCGGGATTTTCCGACAAAAAACCGTAGCCGGGATGCAGCGCATCGCAGCCGGTTTCGACCGCCAAATTGACGATGCGGTGCGCGTTTAAATAACCCGCCAACGGTTCGCTGCCGAGGTTGTGGGCTTCGTCGGCGCGTTTGACGTGCAGCGCGTAGCGATCGGGCTCGGTGTAGATCGCGACCGAGCGAATCCCCATTTCGGCGCAGGCACGCACGATGCGCACGGCGATCTCGCCGCGATTGGCGATAAGGATTTTTTTGATCATGGCGAATCCTTTAATTATTTGTGGTGCTGGCAGCGTTGTTTTAACGCAAACGACGACGCCTGGGAAGAAAAATTGTTATACGCCGAGCACGACGCTAAGCGGATTGTGATCGGAGCTGTACACTTTGCGCACCGTGCCGCCGCGATGTTGCAAGCCGCGCACAAAGATATGATCGAGTGCGAAGCCAAACGCTAGGCGGCGGTGATCCTGGGCAAAGTCGATGCTCTGTAGATCGAGTTGATCGATTAATTCTTGTAGCACGTTGACGCGTTTGTTACGCCAGGTATTGAAATCGCCGCACACGATCAGCGGCCCGTGGTGTGAGGCCAACTGCGCAGTAACGGCTTGCAATTGGCGGCGAAAATAACCGGTGCCAGGCGTGAAATTAATCGCGTGAATATTTGCGACCAGCAAGGTATCGGCGCGCTGTTGCAGCCGATATTCGGTGATCAACGCTGCTTTCGGTAATCGCGTTAGCGGCTCGCGGTGCCAATGCGCGCTGTGTTGCAATGTTTGCGCGCGTGCGAACGTCAACACGCCGCTGGTGTGGCGCTGCGATTTAAACCCTGGTGCAAATGCCCACGATGCATCGGGAATCACCTGGTGCATTGCGTGCTCCAGCGTCGCCTCTTGAATCAACACCAGATCGACATCGCGCGCGAGATACTGCAAATCGCCGTGCCAATCGCGATGGCGACCTTTGGCGATATTCCAGCTGAGCAGATGAATGTGCTCGGGATTGAGGGCGTCGTGCGGCATGGTTAAGCGATAACTGCAATAGTTAAGTGATAACAACAAGGGTTAGGGTTTCAATATAGGCGCGTCGACTCTCTACTTCAATGACACGCACTGTAATCAATCGGCAGCGTCGGTCACATTGTCCGGCGGTATATGTTTCCATTTGCGATTCGACCACAGCCACGTTTCCGGTTGTTTGCGGATGCTGCTTTCCAGCGCGGCGATATAGCAGTCGAGTACTGCAAAGCCGCCTTTTTCAATTGGCGGCTGTGCCAATACTTCAAAGTGGGCGCTGTAGTAGCCGCGCCGCAGCTTGGTCATTGAGACATAAATCACCGGGTATTGCGTGGCCTCGGCAATTTTCTGCGGACCGAGATAGAACGAGGCGGGGCGGCCAAAAAAATCGTGCCAGTAGCGCTTGTCGCGCTTGAACGGCGCTTGGTCGGCCAACATCGCAAAGCCGCGGAATTCGCGCCGCCGCCGCAATACTTCGCGCGCTGCGTCTTTAAATGCGATCGGCTTGCCGGCGCGTGCGCGGCACTCGAACATAAATTCATCGAACACGCCGTCGTGCAGTGTTTTGTAAACGGCATCGATCGGGCAACCCATGTAATCGCTGACGACTTGCAGCAGCCATTCCCAGTTGCCTTGGTGGCAGGTCAGAAATAATACCGATTGGCGCAGATCGATGTACGGCGCCAGCACCTCCGGATTGGAGAGTTTGACGCGGCGGCTGAACTCGGCGCGCGGCAGCGTGCGCGAGACTAGAATTTCGAAGCCGAGATCGCAAATATGCCGATAAAAGCGCTTTTCCAGGGCGATTAATTCGGCGCGACTGAAGTTTGGGAACGCTGCAGCGAGATTGTCGGCAACCACCTGTCTGCGATAGCGCACGATGTGGTAAATCGTTAACGCGGCTAAGCTGGATAAGCAGTACAGCAGCGCTAGCGGGAGCCGCCCTAACAGTCGGTAAGTGAAGCGCATGATCGATCGCGTGGCTGGCAAAGAGCGGCTATTGTAATGGCTTCGCGCGCAAAGCCAACCTCGGTCTGGCTGGCGTCCATCCTGGATAGCGTCTATTTTAAGCAGATCCGCTTTGGTTGCGTCTTTTTACAGAGGGTAGCCCGCGCAATCCAGTGACCGTCAACGAGTGTTCTACCTATGGGAAATCAGTTGGAAGAGCAGCGCCACTGTGAGCGCGTGCCGAGTAGCGCGTTGGTCGAGATGCAGCATCCCAATTTGGGGCTGATCGAAATCAAGGCGCGCGATTTGTCGGACGGCGGTATCAGCGTCATGATGGGCAATTTCCCGGCACCGCCGAAAGGTTTGGTGGTGATGGTACGCATTAAGCGTTACACCGGCGTGATCAATCAGGAGCCGGTGCCGATGCGGGTTGTGCATCATCAGTTAGGCTGCGTGGGGTTGGCGTTTGTAAAATGAAACAGCAGTTGTCGCAATTGGAGGATGCGCTGCGCGAGCAGTGGCACTTGGGGCAAAATATTTTGCTGTGTTGGTGCCCGATCGCCACCGGCATCGCGGTGCTGGTCGTGCCGCATTACTATCTCGGGCAATTCTCGGGCAGTCTTAGCGACAGTTCGCCGATCGATCGACTCGATCTGCTCAATGGCCGGTTTATTCGGCAACTAATTTCCGGTCCGCGGCTGATGAGCGCCGAGGATTTTTTCAGCACCGCGCATCGCTTGGAATTAGAGCCGACGATGGTTGCCTCGGCGATCGATGCCAATGCCGACATCGATACGCTGCTCGCGGTCGAGGATTTGATCAAGCGGCACAGCATTAGCTACGTCGACAACCGCGCCGTGTTGCTATTCGATATCGTCGATTTTTCGCTGTATTCGCCGTTCGAGCAAACCAGTCAGCTAAATAGTTTGTCGTATTCGCTGAACTCGGCGTACAACAAATTGCGCACCAAAAATATCGAAATCGATTTTGCGCGTACCACCACCGGCGACGGTTTTTATGTGTGGAATCGCAACACCGAGCCGCGCGCCGGTTTCGATCTGTTTCAATTCATGCTGGTAGTCATCGCCGATAATGCGATTGCACGGCATCGCGCGCGCGCCGACCACAGCGTTGCGAACCATCACAGCCGCACTAGCCACACCGTGCCGCTGTTGCGTACGGCCTTTCATATCGGCAGTCATTTCGAGTTCTATCAGGTCGAGGGCGTCAACCCGACATTGCACAGCTACATCGTCGGCGACGTGACGATCGAATTGGCGCGGATGGTCGATATCGCCAGCGCGGGCCAAATTTTTATCGGTGATTTCAAAACTGTGGTGCCGACTTCGCTGCGCGATAGTGCCTTTACGATCGAGGCCGATACCCAGCAATTTGTCGCGCGCGTCGCAAAGCATTTGGAGAATTTGCAGGGGCTCGAATTGTCCGGTGAATATATCGAAGCGCTGTACTGTCAGCTCAGCGGCGAAACCGGTGTCTCGGCCGGGCAGCGCGCGCGTCGCTTTTGCATCACCGACAAGCATGGAGGCTCGCGGCACGCCTACAATTTGCGCATCAATATCCATACCGGCACCGGTCGACAACCGCTGTTGTTGGGCGTTCAGGAGCATCATCTGCCGCGAGCGGATGGCTTGCGCGTGCAGCCGTCGATCAGCGCCGATGTGTCGGGCCGCAGCGCTCGTCGCGCGCCGCGTTCGCGGTTGTTGCCGGAGCTATGATGGCGATCAGCGAACTCGATTTATTTACCCGCGATGTCACCGGTGCGGTTGATGTCGGCAATCCCGAGGCGGTGAGCCGCGCGGTGACGGCGATTTTGCATACGCGCTATCCGCATGTTGCGCTCGCATCGGTCGAACAATTATTTGTCGATTTCGCGCGGCTGTATCGCGGCGAATACCCCGGGTTTTTTGCCTGCGATACGCAGTATCACGATATTCAACACGTGCTCGACGTGACGTTGGCGGCGGTGCGATTGTTCGATGGCTATGAAGCCAGTCACGTGCCGACGGAGCAATTGGGCGCTGAACTCGCGATCGTCGGCGTTGCGGTCGCGTTGTTTCACGACGCCGGTTACATTCGTCGTAAAGGCGATACGCGACATTTGTTCGGCGCGGAGTACACGAAAACGCATGTCAGCCGCAGTGCGCGCTTTCTGGCCGAGTATTTGCCGACTATCGGTTTGATCGCGGCGGCACCGCTCGCCGCAAAATTAGTGCACTACACCGGCTACGAGTTCAAACTAGAGGATATCGAACTTACCGACGCGAAGCAGCGCGTGCTCGGCACGTTGATCGGTAGCGCTGATGTGCTCGCGCAAATGGCCGATCGCGCCTATCTGGAGAAGTGCCGCGACCGTTTGTATCGCGAGTTCGAACTCGGCGGGATGACGCGAGAGCGCGATGCCAGTGGCGCCGAGCACGTAGTGTATGCATCGCCGGCCGATTTGCTGCGGCAGACGCCGGGTTTTATGCAGCGCACGGTGGGCGAGCGCCTCGAGCGATTATTCGGCGGTGTACATCGCTATTTCGCGGCGCATTTCGGCGGGCGCAACCTGTATTTAGAGGCTGTCGAGCACAATCGCCAGCTGCTGGAGCAGTTGCTGGTCGAGAACGACGAGCAACTGCTCCAGCGTGGGCCGCTACGTCGCGCCGAGTTGGCCGATTAGCGCCGCATCGCAATAAATCCCTTCCGTCTTTTTCAAGTCGTGTCCCATGACCGCGCGATGTGTTTATACTAAAGTGTATAGGCTGATGTGTGACGACATCTGGTGCGTAACAACTGGTGCGTACAACTGGTGCGTACAACTGGCGCGTACAACTGGCGCGTACAACTGGTGCGTAACAAGCTGGTGGGTAACAGCAAAGTGTAATGGGGAATCGTTATGACAGCAGTATTGGGGTTAAGCACAGAGCGTCTGCGTGCATTTACCAGCTTTCGCAATCTCTCCGAAGAAGATCTGTTGATCTTCGCTGGACGCCTGGAAGTGAAAGAGGCGCGCCGCGGCGAAGTGCTGTTTAATTGCGGCGATATCGACTCTCAGGAAGTTTTCCTGCTTTCCGGACGCCTGCAATTGATCGCGGAAGACGGTCGCGAGCGCATCGTCGAAGCCGCGACGGCGGCCGCCAATCTACCGGTCGCCAAGTTGCGTCCGCGTCAATACACCGCCAAAGCGCTGACCAATCTCGAATACATTAGCGTCGATTGCGATGTGTTGGAATCGCTGCTGGAGCAGCACGACGACGGGGATATGGAGGTCGGTTATGGCGTCGTCGAAATGGGCGTTGGCGACGATGACTCCCGCGAAATGTTGAGCGCCTTTCAGCGCGATCTCGAAGCACGTAAATTCCGCCTAACCACGCTGCCGGAAGTGGCGTTGAAAATTCGCACATTGCTAGACAACCAAGATGTCGGTGCGCGCGAGATCGCTACGCTGGTGAATCGCGATCCGGTGATCGCGGCAAAAATTATCCGCGCGGCGAATAGCCCGATTTATTTCGGCGCAGCGAAATGTGAAACGGTGCAAAACGCGATCGTACGGTTAGGACTGTTAACGACCAAGCAATTAGTGATTGGCTTTACGCTGCGCGACCTATTCCAAAGTGAGACACCGTTGCTGCGACGCTTGATGACCGAGAGTTGGCAGGAAAGTATGGATGTCGCGGCGATTAGTTTTGTATTAGCACGGCATACCAAATTATTCGATCCGGAGGAGGCGATGCTCGCCGGGCTGGTCAGCAATATCGGTGTGCTGTCGGTGCTAAATTACGCGCAAAATTATCCGCAATTGCTCGATAACGAGCAGTTATTGCTGCAGTGGATTAATAAATTAAAAGGCGAAGTCGGTGCGCTGGTGCTGGAAAATTGGCAATTTTCCGAAGATGTTGTCGAAGTCGCACGCGGCTGTGAAGATTGGGCGCGCTGTCCGACGACGCGCGCGGATTTATGCGATTTGATCCTGGTCGCAACGTTGCACGGTTACATCGGCAAACGCAAACAGCCCGCGCCGCCGCGTATGGATCAAGTTCCCGCGTATCAAAAATTGGCGCTCGGTAAACTAACGCCGGAGTTGACGTTACAAATTTTGGTTGAGGCCAAAGATCAAATCGAGCAGGCACGGTCGCTGCTCGCGGCGTGATCCGTTGAACGGCGCCGTGCAGGCCAGCGCGCCGATTGCAATCGTCGCCGGCGAAGCTACACGAGAGCGCTGCGTGGCATTAGCGGCGCAATTAAATCTCCCGTTAGTTTTTGTGATTGAGGCGCTGCCGCCGAATTGCGTGGCATGGCTCGGCTATCGCGATGCGCAGTTGGTTTTGCATCCGGTCGATGCTAAGCAATCGGGTCCGATTGGCGTCGATTTTGTTGCTGGTGCAACGGCACGGCGCGCGCTCGGCGGCGCTGAGTTGATCGTCAAAGCGGTGCGCGGCCGCAGCAAGCAGGCGTTGACGATCCTCGATGCAACGGCGGGCTTGGGGCGCGATAGCTTTGTGCTGGCCAGTCGCGGTTTTCAAGTCACTGCGTTCGAACGCAATCCGATTATTGCAGCACTGTTGGCGGATGGTTTATTGCGCGCGCAACACACGCTCGCTGCGGTCGCGACGATTGCTGCGCGGATAACGCTGTATTGCGGTGAAACACTCGATTACTTAACGCGCTTGGCCGAGTGCGATCGCCCCGATGTTATTTATCTCGATCCGATGTTTCCGCCTTCGCAAAAATCCGCGTTGGTGAAAAAAGAGATGCGTCTATTTCAGCAATTGTTACACGATTCAGCATTGCAGAATCCAGCGCTGCACACTGCCGTATCGACTCAGCAGCTCGCGGACGAGCAAGCAACGGTAGCGCTGTTACAGGCGGCGCGTGCTAGTGCGCGCGTGCGCGTTGTCGTCAAACGGCCAGCGAAAGCGCAACCGTTAGCTGGGGCGGCGCCCGATTACGCGCTCAGTGGCAAGGCGATTCGATTTGACGTTTATACGGCACGATGAACGGTGCTGCGGTTGGTTTGATCGGGCCGTAACGAGCGCGTAGATCCTAGATAGGTACTATCCCAATTCGCGTCAGCGCGGCATTTGCGGTAGAATGCGCGCTTCTTGTTCCACTCCCAGTTTCAATTCTGCCGCCTCTCGCGGTCCCTAGCTCGATCAATTTTAGAAATTACCCTATGACATTGTTTTCTTCGCTCGGTCTATCCGAGCCGCTGTTGCGCGCGGTGCGCGACAAAGGTTACGACACGGCAACCCCGATTCAAGCGCAAGCGATTCCAGTAATTTTGGCCGGTCGCGATATTTTGGCGGCAGCGCAAACCGGCACCGGTAAAACTGCCGGTTTTACGCTGCCGCTGTTGCAGCTGCTCAGCGAGGCCGAGCCGGCTAAAAATCGCGTCGTGCGTGCGTTAGTGTTGACGCCGACGCGCGAACTTGCCGCACAGGTCGCCGAAAGCGTTGCGACTTATGGCCAACATTTAACGTTGCGCTCGGCCGTCGTATTCGGCGGCGTTAGCATCAATCCGCAAATGATGAAATTGCGCGGCGGTGTCGATGTGCTCGTTGCGACGCCGGGTCGGCTGCTCGATTTACACAGCCAGCGCGCGGTGGATTTGTCGAAAGTTGAAATTCTGGTATTGGATGAAGCCGATCGTATGCTCGATATGGGTTTTATTCACGACATTCGCCGCATTCTAAAATTGCTGCCAGTTAAGCGTCAGAATTTATTATTCTCGGCGACGTTTTCTGATGAGATTCGACAGCTCACCAAGGGCTTGTTGCACAATCCAGCGAGCATCGATGTCGCGCCGCGCAACACGACGACAACGTTAGTGAAGCAATCGGCGTATCAAGTCGATAAAGCCGACAAGCACGATATTCTCAGTTATTTAATTACCAACGGCGGTTGGGAGCAGGTGTTGGTATTTACGCGCACCAAGCACGGCGCGAATAAACTCGCGCAACAATTGGAGCACGATGGCATCACCTCGGCAGCGATTCACGGCAATAAAAGTCAAGGCGCGCGCACGCGCGCATTGGCCGATTTTAAAGCCGGCGAAGTGCGCGTGCTGGTCGCCACCGATATCGCCGCGCGCGGTCTCGATATCGAACAGTTGCCGCATGTAGTGAATTATGAATTACCGAACGTGCCGGAGGATTACGTGCACCGCATCGGCCGCACCGGTCGCGCTGGCGCTACCGGCGAAGCGATTTCGTTAGTGAGCCCGGAAGAGCGTAAATTGCTTATCGATATCGAACGCTTGATGAAACGCAAAGTCGATATACAACCAGTGCCGTATTTTGAACCCGGCGAACGCAAACCGATGCAGGCACTCGACGATGAGCCGCGCCGCCCGCAAGCACCGCGCCCGAATCAGCAGCGTCGGCCACAACAAAATCGCAATAATCCGCGCCCGAATTCGGGTGGCGGTAGCAATCGTGCGAACGGCAACACCGCTGCGGCAAAACCCGCCAATGGCAACACGACAAATAGCCGCCCGGCGAATGCTAATCCGGTGAATAACGGCGCTCAGCGTCGTCGTCCACGTCCGGCATCAAATCCGTAGGGGCAACCCCCCGTGGTTGCCCTCGACGTCGATCGTTAATGATTGTTGTGCATCGATAAACGGAAGGGCGGCCACAGAGGGCCGCCCCTACGAAATTGTGCGCCACGCCTGTAGTTTTTCTGTGTAACTCATGCTTGCGTGCGCCGGGCTCGTCGATGGTAAATAAAAATAATCGATATTCGCGTGCGCGGCCGTTAACGTCGGTTGAATATGGCGGCGAAATAATTTTGCCGCGGTAGCGCCATTGAACGCGATGCGTTGTATGGTCGAATGGGTTGTTAACAATTCGGCGATATTATTTGGAATAATCGATGTCGGTTCGATCGCCGCATCGAGGCTACCGGCGCGCACGCACGATTGCAGCACATCCCATAATGCAACATTCGCGACAGCCAATTGCGTGATTCTAATTTTATAATCGCTACGCGGATCGATCGCAAATAGCTCGCCGATAATCGGCCAGAACGCGTTGCGTGGATGCGCGTAATACTGTTGCTGCGCGAGCGATTGTTTGCCGGGCATCGTGCCAAGAATCAAAATCCGAGCAGCGGCAGCGGCGCTGACTGGAAAACTTTGAATGCGCTGCATAAGTGCAAATAACTATTCGGCTTGTTCTTGTTCGCGCTCGGTTGCATCGCGCTGCTCTGCTGCTTGCTTCATTACCTGCTCGACATTTTTCGCCTTATTCAATGCATCCAGCTGCGCCTGCGGAATGACACCGCCGGTCTGTGGCGTTGGCGGTGCTGGTTGACTGGGATCTTTGGGTTGACAGGCGCAGAGGCCCAATAATGCAATCGGTAACAAGATGACTTTAACGAGCGTGTGCATGCTATGACTCCTCGTTGTGAAATTTCAGCGCGCGATGTCTTAAAGACATTCAATTTCATTGTACAGATAAAAATCCTGTTCGATCGGCTCCGAACGTTCCGCCAGCTTTTTCCAACCGTGCGTACACCATTGTGCGGCTTGCTGGTACAGCGGCGTGGCGACTGTGGTTGCTGAATACGCGGTGCTTGTGCTGGTGGTCAATGTGTAGCGCTCACGTAGCTCGTAGCGTTGGCCTGGTTTCGAGCTGGTAGCTGCTTTGTTACTGGTTATCGCAGCGGCAGCTGAAGTTGCAGCACTCGCAGCAGCATTGTTGGTTGTTGTTGCTTTTGTAGTCGCAGAGCCCGTCGGTGCAATTGGCTTTTCGATAATGGCGGGTGTGTTGCTTGCCGCTTTTGGCGCGGCGCTTGCCGACGCGTCAGTGGTTGTGCTGGGAGCTGTTTGTTCGTAGGTTTTTACTGGTGCGCTGTGCACACCGTCTTCCCAAATTTTGACCGCGGCTTTTTTGTCTTTGTGAAACGATTCAAAATCCAACGAGTCGGCTTGATCGACATCTTTTTCCTGAGCGGGCGCGGGCATACTAATTACTGCGCTCAAACTGAACAGTGTGGCGAAAAAATAACTGCGATTAATCATAGCGAATGCACCGTTGTTTGGGTTGTCACAAAAATACCGATTAATTGTCATATTGAAAAACGCGGCAAAAAAAGAGGGGGCATTAAGCCCCCTGAAGATTTGTGGAGCCCATTCGATTAGAACTTAAAGTCGTACCCTACTGCGAAGGTTTTATCCTTCAGCGTGCCATCGTATTTGGCGTTATTGCCGTCGGTTTCGATTTCGGCGTAGTACGCGAATACTTTGGAAGCATCGGTCAGTTTGTAATCGACGCCGAGCACGTAGTTCTTGGCTTTGGTATCGCTAAGCGTCGAGGTAACCGGCTCGGAGCTTGAATAACCGTATTGCCCTTTAATCGTGAAATCATCGATTTTCCAAGCCGCGCTCAACACATACGCATCTTGGCTTTGGTAGTTGCTGGCGAAATCGTTGATCGGATTAAACGCCGAGTTGTTATTGGCGTTCGGTAGCTTCGATAGCGGGGTTAAACCAGCGGCGACCAATGTAGTGCCAGCCGTATCGGGTACTGTTTTGTAGTTGCGATCCGAGTTTTGCGCCAAGCCGCCGAACGTCACCGGGCCGATCGTGTATTGGCCGACAAAACGCACGGTGTTGCTGTTCTGTTCGTTGTCGTCGTACGCGAGTGCCAGGTACAACTTGTCGAGTTTGTAGGTGATAGCGGTCGAGTATTTATCGACGATGTTGTGATTGGTGTTTTTGGTTTGCGTGGTGCCGGCCTTGTCGTTGGAGCCTGAATCTTCGCCAGGCTCTACTTGCAAGCTGAACACGAAGCCGCTGAGGTTTGGTGTTGCGTATTGCAGGATATTGTTTTCGCGGTTCTCGCCGACCATGATGTATCTAAAGTCAGCCAACGGTAAATCTTTGAACAGCTGTACGGTGTCCGCGGCAATTGCTTTTAGTGGAGTGTCGTTTTTACCGGCGAAGAAAGTACCCCAGCCACCTTGTAAGCCTGCGTAGGTATTGCGCTGCGTGAAGGTGTTATACGAGCTACCGCCTTGGCTGCCGCTGGTGGAGCTACTGCCATCGACAAAGATTTCGTATTCGAGTTTGTAGATAACTTTGGTATCGCCAGTTACTGGGTAGTCGCCTTTTACGCCGAGGCGCGATGCGTTGCTTTGCAGCTGCCAGTTATCTTGGGCGTTGTACGATGAAGTCGACGTTGCTGCGCGATCATATTTGAATTGGTTGAGCGTTACGTCGGCTTTGCCGTAAATGGTCGGCATGTTGTCGGCGTGCGCTGCGCTGACGGCCAAGCCGCCAATCAGTAACGAAAGTAGTTTGCGTTTCATCCAAAGTCTCCCAGTGTTCATTTGATAGTAAATTAGGTAGCAGTCGCATTACTTTGCTTGTCGTCGGGCTCTGATTGGAATCTTGAGCCCACCACTAAGTAAGGGATCGATCCTTACGTGGCCGCTATGATGTAACAAAAATGTTGCAGTAATGTGACAGCAAAAGGACTTTAGTCGCCTAGTACTTACAACAAATAGTCTATTTTTCATTTAGATATAACCGGGGCGGGTTGGTTTGCCTGGGGCTTGCGGTCTTTTTGAAATACAAATCGACGACAAATAGTTTTTTAAACGGATTCATAATACTTTCTTTGTGCAAGTTATTACGATAGCAATAGGTAGTCACCACTGTAGCGGCACGTATCCGCGCTGCTGTTGTTGAGCGATGTAATCGAGCAGTGTGCGCGCGAAGAGGCGACTTTGAGCGCCGCGCACTATAATTGACCGGAACAAATGGTCAAAAGTTAGTAAAGGAAAATCCCAAGTGGACAATAAAGGTAATATGAAAGAATTGATCCGTCGCGCAGAAGAGTTTATGCGTCTGTGCAAGAGGGTCGATTATCAGTCGATTTTGTCGCATGAACCCGCCGCAGTTGCCAAGCTGCAAAATGTTTTGCAAGAGCTCAAAAAGACCTTGCCGCGTAGCGACGAGAGTTTGGAAAATTACGCGCAGGTGCAGCCGGCGCCGCCAACTCGCGTCGCAGCGCCTGAATCCGAAGATGAAAAGGTGGCACTATTGGCGCGTCGCCGCGAATTCGTCGAGGCGTTAAGTCAGGGCGGGTTGGGTAATCGTCTGGGGAAGGTGTATTCGTCGCTCGATGATCGCCGCTTGCTGGCATTTCGCGAAGTGCCGCATCAGCAGGGGCTGCCGAAGTTCGACATGGTTGTAGGCCCCGATTTTTCGCCGGTAAGCGGTTTCCACGGGATTTTTATCGGTGCGCAGGAGGTTCTATCTTACGTATTGCCGTCGCCAGCGGATTCACATCAATGGCAGGTGCGCGAGCGCCATCGGTTTGCCACTAATGCGCAGCTGGTCGATCTGGTCGGCCTGTTAAGCGCCGGATTCCCGGTAGAGTCCTGAGTCGAGTTCGTTCTTCTGGTTGTCCACAGTTTCTGTGGATAACTTGGTGAATAGAATGTTTGCGTCTGGCGCGGAGCCAGCGCCCATCTACCAAGTCATAAAACGGTCAAAATTCAGCCATTTATTATATGTTGTTTTATATCAATCGGTTGCGAATCTATTGTGAGGCTGCTTGAGAGCTTGCGACGCCAACTTACCGTAATTCACTCGATGGTTGTATTCAGTCTTCGCGATGTGCATAAGTTCGGCGACGTTACTTTTTTATCGATGTTACCTAAGTATCCTTTTCACTGGTGTTCCACTGTAAGTGGATACTAGGTGTTTGTACTCATGCGGCGGTTATTCGCCGCGATAGATGCAGCCGCTGGTGCAGGTTTCGCGTAGCTCCACCGCGCTTAAGTTCGGCAAGGTCACTTTCAGTCGGGTCCAAATCCAGCGGGCGATGTGTTCGCTGGTCGGGTTTTCCAAGCCGTCTATTTCGTTCAAATAGTGGTGATCGAGCTGCTCGTACAGTGGTGCGAAATGTTGTTTGATATCGGAGAAATCGAGCACCCAGCCGGTGTTGGGGTCTACTTCGTCGCGCACCGAAATGCGTAATTGAAAGCTGTGGCCGTGCAAGCGCGCGCACTTGTGGCCAACCGGCACAGCTGGCAAATGGTGTGCGGCTTCGAAGTGAAACTCTTTGTAGATTTCAGCGATCATCAGGGAGCGGAGCCTCTAAAGCGCGCTATGTTAATCAGCGCCGCTGTTGTTTGTACAGCAACGGTTCGTACAACGACTGTTTGTATAGCGGATAAGTGTTTTGTGCAACTGTTGCGCAGCGCAAAAAAACAGCGAATGCGCATCGATTATTTTGCAAATACACAGTTTTATTTATTGCGAGTGCGCCGACAATTAAAAGTTAATCCAGAGTTTGACTTCGTTCGGTATTTCTGTAGAATGCGCGCACTCGATTGCAAGCGGGTGTTTAGCTCAGTTGGTAGAGCATCGCCCTTACAAGGCGAGGGTCGGCGGTTCGAACCCGTCAACACCCACCAAACGCTATGTAAATCGAGGTCTTAATGCGGCCCGGTAGTTCAGCTGGTTAGAATGCCGGCCTGTCACGCCGGAGGTCACGGGTTCGAGTCCCGTCCGGGTCGCCAATTAAGATTTTTCAGTGCTAAGTTCTTCCCCCATCTTTTATTTATTCCGCGTACGCCGTGCCTACGGTCGTTCGTGCGTATCTGCTCGCTCGCCAATAACGTGTTGTATTAGCGGCACGCTTTAGTCGACAAAAGTTCTCAGCATGCTTTCTTAAATCCATAAATACTCTATGCCGTACGACAAAACTGCCGTGCGCGTCGATGCACCGGTGTTATATTGAAATGGCAGCAGTTCCTACTCATTAGGAGGTTTGCCATGAGACGGCATTATTTTGTTAGCGGCAATTTAAGCGAATTAAAGTCGGTAGAAAAAATGTTGGAAAAGCGTGGCATAACCGCGCTGCAATTCCACGTACTCAGTCAGCAAGATGCCGATGTCGAGCATCATCAACTGCACGGAGTGATGTGCTTTCTGAAACAGGATGTCGTGCAGTCGACAATTTTTGGTGCCATCGTCGGTGCAATCGCCGCACTATTGATGCTCTCCGTTGTGCACACCATCGGTTTGACCGATAGCGCCGCGGGATGGACGCCATTTGTTTATCTCGCGATTGTGTTGTTGGGATTTTGCACGTGGGAGGGTGGTTTGCGCGGCATTCAGGAACCGAATCGCCGCTTCCGTCGCTTCCAGAAATTATTGCAAGAAGGCAAACATATTTTGTTTGTTGATGTGGCTGCCGATGAGGAAGAAATATTACAGCAAGTGACGGCGGAGCATCCTGGTTTGGAAGCGGCCGGCGTCGAGCAGGCGGGCGCGCACTGGATCGTCGAAATGGAGCAGAAGTGCCTTAACTTTATTAAGGCTCTGCCGTAGCGAAATAGCCTGAAGTCAAACACCTGGCTGCTGCAATTGAAAGTTGGGCGTCTAAATTTTATATCATTACGTTTGCGTAATATCGCTCAGCTTTACTTGTTGCATGCGGCTCGAATCGATTAGCATCAAACGTATTGAGTAGCCAACTACATGAAGTGGGTGGTTGACACGGAATGATCTGCGGATCGTGTCACCAAATTATTAAAATAATTATGTAATGAAAAAGGGTAATGGATTAGCGCAAATAGAACCCCCCATTTGTTAATAAGGCGTACTTTGCGGCCGATGAGTTGCTTTTGTGCAATTCGCTTATGGGTTTGTGGTGTGTGAATTTTTTGCTGGGTTAGTTGCTAATGTTATGGCGCCTGCCAGGCAGTGTAGATATAGCCAAAGCCATTTTTTCCAACCCGAGAGCGTCATTAAAAATTCACTACTCACAACTTGCGAGTGGAAGTGAGTTCCGCTAAGCTCGGCTGCGCTGTGACCGCTTACTTGAAAAATACCACAGCTGGATAAGCGAAAGCGCCAACAGGGCACGGATGGGTTCGGGACGAGCTGGTTGGCATTACCAATAAAAATGGAGGACTCTCTCATGCGATCAATTCCGCTATTTATCTCGCTATTCTGTTCACTCGCAAGCTCAATTGCAGCTGCGGTCACCGCCGATACACCTGTTAATCAAGCTTATAATTACGAAGACAGTACAGGCGCGTGGCAAACCTGGGCATTTGCGGCACCAGGCAGCGATTCGATACCGACCTATCAAATTATTAGCCAGGGCGTGATCGCCGATAGCTCTATTGGATCCATCAATAACCACAGCTACCAAATCGAAGCGATATTGGATACAACGACCTATTTATATTTTTTGTTGCCATCACAGCTCGCCCTGTTCGGCTCACTAAATTTAAATGCGAACATTAAGGTCGAAGTTATTTCAGGTAATGCGTCTCAAGCCGAGGTTAGGCTGGGGACAAGCCTGTACGAGGAAGCCTTTGGCATTTATGGCAACTGCCCAAATCCGTTTGGCGTCACAATTGACGGCCAGTGGAAAAGTGTTGGCGGTGATATTATGCCAAGTGTTTCGAAAAACATTCAGAGCTCTTTGTCAGGTTTTGCACAAAGCCAAACGAGCGATTTTCTGCCCTATACCACAGGACCAGTTTTATACATTTTTAACCGTGCCGCTACAGCCGATCATCAGCATCCGCTGCGTATTCGCGTCACTATCGATAGCGTCGCGCTAAATGGCACTGTCGCATCAATGAGCGGCTACAACAATGCCGCAACGTCTGCGGCACAAAGTTATGTAAATCGAATTTCACCCACCTTAACGTCCACTGATCAAAATATAACATCAGCTAAAACCTCAATCGACAACTTGTCGCTCGGTAATCAACAAGCTTTACACAATCAAATAGAAACCGAAGCAGCACAGTTCGTGACATCGCATACAAATATCGTCAGTTCTTACTCCGTTAGAACACCGCTACATGTACCAACACAGACTCAGTACGACCAAGATGTCAGCAACCAGAACTCGTTAACTAATTTGTTCAGTGTGGGAAATTACGTAGCAAGTTCCGGTTTGAATTTTCTGTTTTACCCATGGGAGCCCACTGGAAAAAATCGACTCAACGAACAAACAGTCGGTGTTTCATCCAGCGCACCGCAACAAGCCATTCAAACAACCCTTGCACTGAATGAGCTCGAACCGATTTCTGCCGTGCTACAAAATTTATTTGATCAAGACATAACAGATAAGGATATGTCGCGCTTGCCGCGACATATCTCATTGTTGAACAAGCCCGGTCTCGGACT
This sequence comes from Spongiibacteraceae bacterium, assembly GCA_043786385.1. Lineage (GTDB taxonomy): Bacteria > Pseudomonadota > Gammaproteobacteria > Pseudomonadales > CAMLJR01 > CAMLJR01. Next base: position 54,070 of record JAYVWC010000024.1, read on the forward strand.
CTCTATCTATTAGTAAATAAATCGATTTTG
>JAYVWC010000025.1:0-3493 GCA_043786385.1 Spongiibacteraceae bacterium
AGCAACGCGCAGTTCTGTAATACATATCGCACTACGCAGCATTCACTTCGTTAAACGGCACTTTTGTCAGCAAGAGTCGATCAATGTCGGCGTTTTTGCTGGCGTGTTGTACATCGATGCCGACAAGAACGCCGCTGTCGGAGAAATCCAACACCACGCCTTCGGCAACCTCATCGGATTCTGTCGCCACTTTTTCCAGCAAATGGATATAAAGCGAGTCTGTAGTCGGATCGTATGAAAGTCTCATGGCTTGAACCTCCGATCAAAAAAAGCGTTGTGTATTGTAACCGCGTCTGCAAGCGTTACTACACGTAAGTATTTTTCATGTTCCTGGACGTAAATCCATTGGCGGATTCGGCCATCCTCTGGTTGCACTTCACGCCGAGCCGGATTTTCGATGGCAGCGAGACACCACTCCAAACGAAGATAGGTACGTTTTTGCAGTACATCGTTTCGAAAATAATCGGTTATTGGGTGTGCATTCCACATTGTGCCTTATTCCTGCCCTCATTCCTTCTCATCATGCCGCCCAAGATGATATGCAGCAACCAACGCCGCGAGCAGCAACATCGACGCGAGTTCGACCACTAATAGATACGGCCCGAACAACGCGATGCCAACCTGTTTGCCATCGACCATCGTGTGCCCCATTGCATGCAACTCGCTGCCCGACAACAGATAGCACATCTCACCCAATAAAATTAACGACAGCAGGCCGGGGCCGAGCCAGACGCTGGGACGCAGCCATTTGCGCTCCTGCTCGACCGTTGCGGCGCCGAGATTCAACATCATCACGACGAATACGAACAGCACCATGATCGCACCGGCGTAGACGATGACTTCTAAAATGCCGGCAAACGGCGCACCGAGCACAAAGAAAATCATCGCTACCGCCAACAGCGAAACGATTAAATTCAATAGCGCATGCACCGGATTTAAACCGGTGATCACGCGCGCGGTGGCGAGCAAGGCTACAGCGCCGGCTAGATAAAATGCGATCTGTGCTATTTGCACTCGTATTATTCCTTCGAAGCGAAAATCTATGGCAATAAACTTTTCACATTAATCGGCTGTGCTTCGTGCTGCGCAGCGCCTTTCGGCTTGCCTGCAATCGCAAGACCCGCAACGCGATAAAAATTGTAATCGGGATACTTACCGACACCCGCGATCAACAGATGCTCTTTTTCGTACACTAAGTTTTGGCGATTGTATTCGCCCATTTCAAAATCCGGCGTCAACTGAATCGCCGTGGTCGGGCACGCCTCTTCGCACATGCCGCAGAAAATGCAGCGCGAGAAATTGATGCGGAAAAATTCAGGGTACCAACGGCCATCCTCGGTTTCGGCTTTTTGCAGCGAGATACAACCAACCGGGCACGCTGCTGCGCATAAATTGCATGCCACGCAACGCTCTTCGCCATCGGGATCGCGCGTCAATACGATGCGACCGCGATAGCGCGGCGGCAGATATACTTTCTGCTCCGGGTACTGAATCGTATCGCGCTTGCGGAATGCGCGCATAAAAATCATGTAATTGCTGCGCACCACACTACCGATGCCACGAAGTATTGCTAAAAACATTGCGCTGCACTCTTCACGTTTACGTTCCTGGGCCGGCCTAACCGATATCGGCACGCAGTAAAATCACAGCGCCGGTAACGAGCAAATTCAATAGTGCCAGCGGCAGACAGAACTTCCAGCCGACAGACATCACCTGATCGTAGCGCGGGCGCGGCAGCGCGGCGCGAATCAAAACAAACAGTACGATAAATACCGCGGTTTTAAACGAGAACCACAGAAACGCTAGCGACTCCGGCCCAGGACCTTGCCAGCCGCCGAAATACAGCGTCACCAATAGCGCCGAGACCAATACCACGCCGGCGTATTCGCCGACGAAAAACATGCCCCATTTCAAACCGGAGTATTCGGTGTGATAACCCGATGCCAATTCGCTTTCGGCTTCGGGTAAATCGAACGGCGCGCGGTGCGCGACCGCAACGCCGGCCATCGCAAATGTGATAAAACCAAAAAACTGCGGCACCACAAACCACAAATCTTTTTGCGCGAGCACGATATCGCGCATATTGAACGAGCCAGTGATCGCCACCACACCCATCACCGCAATACCCATAAATACTTCGTAGCTGATCGTCTGCGCGGTCGAGCGCACCGCGCCGATCAATGCGTATTTGCTATTGCTCGACCAACCGGCAAACATCACCGCGTACACGGCGAGACCCGCCATCGCCAAGAAAAACAGAATGCCGATATTGATATCGGCGACGCCCAGTGTTGGCGTCAGCGGAATAATCGCGAACGCCATCAACAGCACGCTCATTGCAATCGCGGGTGCTAATAGAAATGTAAATTTATCGACAAACGGCGGCAGCCAGTCCTCTTTAAAAATTAACTTAATCATATCGGCCGCAATTTGAAACGCACCGAACGGGCCGACGCGATTCGGGCCGTGTCGATCCTGCCACAATGCGAGCAGGCGACGCTCGATCCAAATCAAATACGCAACGACAAACACCGTGCAAACTAAAATCGCAATCGCCTGCGCAACTTTGCTAATAATTTCGATCACATCGGGAGTCAGCCAACTCATCGAGCGACTCCTGTCGTAACAAATTCAATAACCGATTTAGCGACATGCGCCCACGAATCAGCAATCAGTGTCGGCACCAAACCGCTCGGCAAACCGATCGTACCGAGCGGCAGTGCGGCATCGATACGCACCGGCAATTGCACCGACTCCGTGCCCAGCGTTACCGTCACTGTATCGCCCGCGTCGACATTTAGTTGCTGCGCAGCACTTGCTGAAAGTGCTGCGTATGCAGTCGATATTTGCGATTGCACCGGCGCGGCACGCGCCGATAATTCTTCGCTGCCGAATAAATGGTACAGCGGCAGTACGCGATATTGATCGACGCGCGCGGCAAATGCGCTCGGCGCTGGGCCGTAATAATCGGCGCTAGCATCGGCAGCTGGCTCGAACAAGCGCACACCGGCATCGCCGTCGCGCGAATGACCGCCGACTTCGTCTTGAAATTTATTCCACGATTGTGGCGAGTTCCAGCCCGGCGCCCACGCAAACGGCAGCAGCGATGCCGGGCGTTCGCCGACTTGAATACCGTTGTGACCTTCCATCGAAAACGCCAACGCGGTATCGCCATCTTGCGATGCGCGCGGCTCGTGTACCGAGATATTGGCGCGCATCGCGGTGCGGCCGCTGTAGCGATGCGGCTCGCGCGCGATTTTTAAACCGTTCATGCGGAAGTTCGCATTCGGCGCTGCGCCGACGATCGCAGCCAATGCCGGAATCGCAGCGGCGCAATGCTCGGTCACTTCGTCGAGTTGCGTCCAACTAATTTCCTGGCCCTGCACTGCGCTATGCAATGCGTGTAACCAGCGCCAACCTTCTTTGATTTGGCAGCTCGGCTCGTAATACGCCGGATCGTAAACTTGGAAGAAGCGCTGCGCGCGACCTTCGT
>JAYVWC010000026.1:0-20745 GCA_043786385.1 Spongiibacteraceae bacterium
GCCTTGCCGGCACTAAAGGTGAGGCAGCTCAGCAGCGCATTGATCCAGGCACCATCGCGCGCCACCTCGAACAGCAGCCGCAGTGGTTGCGCTAAGGTAAGCCAGCGATGGTCTGCGGCTAATGCTAGTTGCCATAGCATGGATGCGATGGCGGCGAGAATTAACGCACCGGGCGCGGCGCGTATACGCCAGAGATGGGTGAGCACGAATGCCAGCACAAAAAAAATGCAGCTACTCGCCAGATTGCTTAGGAAAGTGATCTGATCCTGCGCCATGGAATGTAGTTGATTACAACCGGTCAGTGGAGTTGTCGGTGACGCGCAGCAGCCGCGTCGAGAGCCGTCATTATAGTTGCGCTATCCGGGCTGCGCCGTGGTATTCCTGATAAACAACAATTATTTACTAAGTTGTCTGAGGTTGTTGACGATATTTTCCATTGCGCGATCGAATAGCACGCCATTTTCCAGCACGATGGCGCGGCGTTGTTGCAGATCGTACGCAAAATCTTTGCGCGTTTTCTCTATCACTTTAAAGCCGTATCGATTAACGAACACAAAAGTATCGGAGATCTCGATTTTAGTGGCCAGCTTGCAGCGTAATATCTTGCCGCGTTTGCTGTCTTCGTACGATAACCACGAGCCTACCGGCAGTGCATCGGCTTTCTTGATAAATTCGTAGGTCAGCGCTTTATAGCGTGCCTGTTGGCGCTCGAGAGCGGTCATTTCCTGCCAGCTTTTACTGCCGCTGCCTGGTGTATGGCCGAGAATCACCGCTTGCTCGGCGCTGATTGGGCGAAACTCAACCGGTGCCTCTGTTTGCAATTGGTCTAATACTTCGCCGATCGCGCGAATTGCACTTTGCGATGCTTCGGTGGTCGACGATATTTTTGTCAGACCGTTAGCAATGCGCTGCAATAGTTCGGATTTAATTTTACCGAGTCGTTGTAGCGAGCGGGCGTCGTCGTGGCGGTTGGAGGCCCAAATTAAATCGTCGACTAGCTGCAGCGCTTCCATCCATTCGGCGCTGTCTTCGCCGTGCTTGAGATAGATCAATACCAACAACTGCTGCCACTGCTCGACTAAGAATGCAGTAATCGTGGTGGGTAGCTGTAGCTTTTCCAGACGGCTAAAAAGTAACTGCTGGACGATCGATTTTGCCTGCTGTGTTTTCGCTTGCCCCTCGATCGATTGGCTGGTGCGTCGTTCTACCAGTGAATTGCGGTGCTGTTCCTGCTCGACGTAATTTTGCAGCTCGGCCAGCTTGTCGGTAAAAACTTGTTCGTTATCGGCGTATTGCTCGTTGATCGCCTGAATGATTTCGAACATTTTGGTGTATAGCTTATCTTTCTTCGGCTGCTCCGATTCATCCCAACCAATACTGGCATCGGCCATCGTATTGATTAGTTTGCGCGCGGGGTGCCCCGAGTGATTGAAAAAAGATTTGTCTTTCAGCGCCACTTTTAAAATGGGGATCTGCAAGCGGCTGATCAGCGCTTGAATCGGCACCGGTAGGTTGCGGTCGTCGAGCACGAAATCGAAAAACATCGCCACTAAATTGATAACATCCTCATCGGGCTGCGGTAGTGCGTTAGGTGCGCTGGGGTTGCGGTTAGCCAATAAGCTTTGCACCAACTGACGCAGGTCAATTGTCGAGGCGGAGTCGTCATCAAATGTCGAGGGTGCTAGGTGTTGTTGCGGTGTCAGCAGCGTTAAAAAGTCGGCAGTGCTGATGAGCGGCCCCGGATTGCTGCTGAAAGCATTGTAGTTTGGTATTTGCGTCAACCCGAGTCGGCGCATGCTCGCCAATAGATTGCTGAGCTCGATAAAATTAAACTGTAACGGAGCGCCGGCTTGCGCGATGGCATTGTTATCGAGAGGGCTGGAGCTTTGCGCCACTGAGTTGTCGTCAGCTTGGTTGGCGGCTTTATTGATGCTGCGAGTGATTTTTGGCAGCACCCCGGAATTAATCAAAAGTTCGTTGGCTGCCGAGTAAACTTTTATCAGCTTGCTGATGACCAGCCGGTCAAATTGTTTAAAGATGATGATTTTTGCTTTGATATTGATGTCTAGTAGTTCGCAAGCTTTGGCGAAGCTGCGACAAATTTGTTCGGGATCGAGTGGATTGTTTTCCTGATCGATTGTGATGCGCGGCACCAGATAATCGAGTCGCGTGGTTAGATGGTAAATCGCTTCCTGGCAATTGGTGCGGGCCTTGGTGATCATGCCGGAAATGGCAACCTCTTGTTCCAACGTATCGTTTTGAACGAGGGTTAAGCTATCGGCATTGAGTGCTTCTTGCGAGTTATTACGCTGATGGGTGGCCGATTGCGCCAGAGCAAGAAAGTTTTGTTCAAAATGTTGTTTAAACGCATTGATCGCACCGGCTTTTTTGAAGCGTAGTTCGCGCATCGATTCAAAGTAGAGGTTTTGTTCTGCGTTGCTAGTGGCGCGGCTGGAAAGATCGAAAAATAGATCGTCGCAATTGCTAAAAAGATCTTCCAAGCTATTTAGTAATACGATGAGCGCGTCGTCTTTTAGTTGTCGTACGAGAGGCGGTAACGCAGACCATGCGTTGGCGGAGCCTTCCACCATCTTCAAATAATCTTTTTCCTTTGACATCGTTGCGAACCCCTATCGAGCCGCGACGGGAATGCCGCTGGCTCCTTCACCTTGTGCGACTCAATAAGCCGCTCGGTGATTTCGGTTTTGCGCTTGTTGCTACGATGCGCTAAAACCGCTCTTGCCAATCATAGAGGAAGTCTGACGCAAAAGACAGTGCATTGAAATGTCAGTATTTTTTACACTTCGATGCAGCTTTGCGGGGTTTAATTGACGGGTACCGAGACTGCATTAGATAGTGAGCTTTCGAGGCCATTTTGATCGACCGCCGTGATCGCAAATGTGTAAGCGCCAGCTGCGGTCAGTGTTAGATTCAGCGAAGTAGAGCTGCCACCGGAAACAGATACCTTGGAGTCGTTGCTGGGGTCTGTTCCTTCCAGCAAATAATAAATGCGGTAGCCGGAGAGCTCGCTGAGCGGTAGCGGGGAGCCATCCGCGCGAGTGCTTGGCGCAGTCCACATCAATTGGACCCGATACGAGCCGGTCGCCGCAGACGTATTTCCTGATGTGGGTGTGCTCGGCGTAGCCGGCGACGAAGCGCCACCGCTGCCAGTCGTCGGGGCTCCACTTGGGCTGGACGCGGGGCTGCTGCTGCCAGAGCTGCCCGGGCTCGAGGACCCACCGCCACCACCACCGCAGGCGGTTACCAGCAGCGTAAGTGCGAAAATTGACGTGGCTTTCTTAAAGGTTTGCATGGGCCTTACCTGCAAGATGAGTCGACGCAATTGGAGTTCCAGTAGATGCAGCATCCGCGATTGCTTAAATATTATAAACCGGCCGTACGTTTGTACATTGTCTTTGGCAGCGAATGCTAGCATTTGATACCGGATTGTGAGGCGCTTCACTCGATGTTGCAATATTTCTGATCCTCAGCGATCGCGGCGCACCGCTAACCCGCATAAATCGGTCAAAGCTTGCTGGCAGGCCGACGGCTTAAATGTAGCTAATTCGGATAAGGCCAGGTCGGCGTAGCGTTGTGCTTGTGCCATAGTGTAATCGAGTGCTCCGCAGCGCGTTACGGCGCGAGTAATGGCATCAATATTGGATGCGTCGCGCCCTGCAATGGCATCGACAACCAGCTGTCGCTCTGCCGGTGTGCCTTGTTGAATGGTAAAGATCAGCGGTAATGTCGGTTTGCCTTCGCTGAGATCATCGCCAATGTTTTTACCCATTTTTTCGGGATCGCCCAGATAATCCAATAGGTCATCGGCGAGTTGAAAGGCGGTGCCCAGATTCAATCCGTAGCGATACAGCCGATCAGCATCGCTGGCATTGGCTTTATGCAGCAGCGCGGCACCTTTGGTTGCGGCGGCAAATAGCACGGCGGTTTTGCTTTCGATAACGGTGAAGTAAGCCTGTTCGGTGGTGTCGGGATCGCCGACTTTGGTGAGCTGCAGGACTTCACCTTCGGCGATGGTATTGGTGGTGTCGGCGAGTAGCTGCATTAGCGTCATGTCGCCGAGCCCCACCAACAATTGAAAAGCGCGGGAGTACAGAAAATCGCCGACCAGCACGCTTGGCGCATTGCCCCATTTCGCATTCGCGGTGGGTCTGCCGCGCCGCAAACTCGAAATATCTACGACGTCGTCGTGGAGCAGCGTGGCGGTATGGATAAATTCGATGATGGCGGCCAGCGCGATATCGTCGCGGCGAATCTCTCCCAAACAGCCGGCCGACAGCAGCACCAATAACGGGCGCAGGCGTTTTCCGCCGGCGTCGACGATGTAGTGCCCGATGTTTTCGACTAAAGGGATTTTCGAGTGAAGCTGTTCGATGATGACTTGGTTGACTGCGGCGAATTCGCCGCTCACCAGCGCTCGGATTTGCTGCATGGATGGGGCTACCAATAAGGATCGAGGCATCGTAGGGGGGCGCTCTGAACCTGTCAAGAATACAGCGGCGATTAACTCGGTTTTTATCACCTATAGTGGATTAAGTCGCGGATATTACGGATAGTGCCAGTGGTCGCTATCGGCGGTTCGTCATTTTCAAGTGAAAGTACGAGTCGCGTTATTGCACCGATGCTGTCAACAAGTTCGATATGGGCAAATTTTGTTCGATTATTTTTTTGTGCAGCAGGAGAAGAAACTTGTTGTTACCGCGTATCGTTGTACCGATCCTAACTATGGCGTTGGTGTTGACGGCCTGTAGCCACGGCCCCGATTCGCTGGCACCCGAGCAGCGTTACGTCACCAGTGAACTGCCGGCCTCGGCGCGGGTGGGCTTTCGTCATTTACCGCTGCACGGCGCGCCGAATTTTCGCGATCTTGGCGGTTACACCACCAGCGATGGCCAAGCGGTGAAGTGGGGAATGTTATATCGCAGCGATACACTCAGCGATCTCAGTGCCGATGATCAGCGCTATCTCGAGCGCTTGAATATTCAGCGCATTATCGATTTTCGTTTCCCTGCCGAAATCGCGGACGCGCCGGATAAATTATCGCCGCAACTGCAGCAGCGCTACGTCAGTATGCCGATCGGATTCAATAGCGGCGATTACAATCGACTTGTTAAAAAAATTCTGAGCGGCGATACCAAAGATTTAAATTTGGAGCACACGCTCGAAGAGGCGAATGTTAGATTTGTTCGCGAATCCACGCCGGTGTTGCGAACTTGGTTGCACGGTTTAGTCGAGACCGATTCCGGTGCGCAGGTGTTTCATTGCACCGCCGGTAAGGATCGCACTGGATTAGCTGCCGCAGTGTTTTTGCTTTCGCTGGGCGTGCCGAAAGATCAGGTGATGCAGGATTATTTGGCGAGCAACGCGTACTTGCAGCAAAAAACTATCAAAGCGGTGTGGAAGATGCGCATTTTTTCGCTGGGCCGCGCCGATGTCGATGGCGTAATGCCCGTACTCGAAGTGCGACAGCGTTATTTGCAAGCTGCGTTCGATACGATGCAAAACGATTACGGCTCGATCGACAATTATTTGCGCGATGGCTTGGGCGTCGACGAGGCATTTCGCGCGCAATTGCGCGCGCGTTATTTGGAACCGCTCAAGATTTAGTGCTCATGTCAAGACCTGGTGCTCATGTCAAGACTTAGTATTCAAGATGCCCATCAATCCTTTGACCGCGCCGGGAATGTCGCCCGGCAGTAAGATGGTTTTTGCGTTGTTAGAAGTCGCTAAGCGGGCCATATTTTCGATGTATTTTTCGCCGAGCAAAAACATCACCGGCAAATCGTTTTGACCGATCGCATGAGCAATTTTTTCGATCGCTTGTTGATTCGCCTGCGCCAATACTACGGTGGCTTCGGCGTCGCGCCGCGATGCTTCGAGGCGGCCTTCGGCTTCGAGAATGCGCGCAGCTTTTTCGCCGTCGGCACGCGTTACCGTGGCGCGACGTGCGCGCTCGGCGGCGGCTTGCTCCTCCATCGCCGACTGCATCGTGGTGGAGGGTTTAATATCTTGCACTTCGACGGTTTTTAGCGTGATACCCCATTCGGCGATATCGTCCGAGATCGCCGCTTTCAATTTTGCTTTGATCATGTCGCGCGACGATAACGCATTATCCAGCGACATTTCGCCGACGATCGAGCGCAGCGATGTTTGTACCAAGGTACGGATCGCAATCGTGTAATTATCGACACCGTAAACCGCTTTCTCAGGGCTGATGATATTGATGTACGCCACTGCGTTGGCAATGATTACGGCGTTGTCTTGCGTGATAACTTCCTGGCTCGGAATGTCGAGTACGATATCTTTGGTGGTGACGCGGTACGCGACATCATCGATAAACGGAATGACAAAATTAAGCCCCGGCTGCAGCGTTTGATGATATTTGCCGAAGCGCTGCACGACAAATTTAAAACCCTGCGGCACCAGCCGAACACCTTTCCCCAACGTCACGCCGATGGCGATTAGAATTGCGACGAACACGACTAATGAATTCATTGCGATCTCCTTCTGATTTAAAATTTTTCAACCAATAGCGCGTTGCCTAACACATCGATTACGCGGCAGCGATCGCCTTCGGCGAGCGAGCCTTCACAGAGATACGGCCATTCGCCTTCACCCAATAGTGGCACGGTGAACCGCACCAGGCCGCGCGCATGTTCGGTGCTGCTTTTGACGACAGTGCCGATTTGTCCCACCGCGGCTTCGCGCGAAATTCCCGCCTTCGTTTTATCGCGCATGCGCGGTTTGAAATAAAGAAACCACGCGATCGCCAGCGCCGTCGTAGCGATTGCCCAAATAGCGAGCTGTACGGTCAGCGGCAGTGGGTACAGTGCGCTGAGCGCCGCAACCACTAATGCACCCAGCCCGAACCAGAGAATCGTAAAACTGGTAATAAAAATTTCAACCACGCAGAGGGCGATGCCGAGTACGACCCATTGCCACAATTCGATAGCGGTAGTCATTGGTGAGCTTCCTGTCGATGTTGCGCAACAGTCTAGCATGCGCGCTGCGAGTAACCGTGTTTTGTTGCGCTTCGACGCGTGCGGGCAGCGTGCGGTATTAGATAATTAATTTTGCGCCAACGTATAACAACATGATGGCCAGCGCGGGGCGTAAATATTTATCGGAGACGCTATTGGCGAGATGGCTGCCGATAAAGATGCCGGGTAGCGATCCCATCAATAAGTTGATCAGCAAATGCCAATCGACATTGCCGACGCTGGCGTGGCCGAGACCGGCGATTAGTGTTAACGGTACTGCGTGGGCAATTTCGGTGCCGACCAATTTCACCGTCGGCAATAGCGGATACAGTAAAAACAACGCCACGGTGCCGAGTGCGCCCGCACCGATCGATGTGATTGTCACCACTGCGCCGAGCACGACGCCGGTGACAACGGTGGCGATCGCTTGTTCGCGGCGGCTCATCCGCGTGATCCACACATCGTTGCGATGGCTGTAGGCGAGTAATTTGTGTTTGAAAATAATTGCCAGCGACGTAAAAACCAGCGCATAGCCGAGCATGACTTTAATGAATTGATTGACTGCGGCTGGATTAAATCCGGCAGAATGCATAATCCACAGCGTGATCAACGCTGCCGGCAAACTGCCGATCGCAAGTTCGCCGGTCAGGCGCCAATCGATATTGCGCTTCTTGCTGTGTACGTAAATGCCGCCGGATTTGGTGATCGCCGCGTACAGCAAATCGGTGCCGACCGCGCTGCTGGGTGGGATGCCGAAGTGCAATAGAATCGGTGTCATCAACGAGCCGCCGCCGACCCCGGTCAAACCAACGATAAACCCAACGAGCAGTCCGGAGAGGATATAAACAATGTCAAACTGCATGCAAAACCTTTGTTTTTGTAATGTTGTCGAATCGACAGGCCGCGCAGAGTAACAATGGCGCTGACTTTTTCAAAATGCAAAATAGTTAGGGGCCTATACTTAAATGTCATATCGATGTTCGGTGGTCGATTTATCTCTGCGGTCGACACGGGTAGACTCGCACGCAAATGGTTTGGTAAGGAGCGATGATGGTTCACCAATTTAGCATGCCAGCAGAGTGGCAGCCGCATACGCGTTGTTGGATGGCGTGGCCCTGCAATGCAACGCTGTGGCCGCATGGCTTGGAAACGGCGGGTCGCAATTTTGCGAATGTCGTGCGCGCGATTTTGCAATTCGAGCCGGTCACATTGTTGGTGCGGCCACAGGATCGTGCGTTTGCGTATCAATTGTGCGGCGAGCAAGTGACGTACTGGGAATATCCGCTCGACGATTCGTGGATGCGCGATTTTGGCCCGAGCTTCGTCATCGATAATACTACTGGCGAACTGGCCGGCGTGAATTGGCAATTCAACGGTTGGGGAAAATATCCGCACGCTAACGATCAACATGTGGCGCGGCATATTCTGGAGCATTTGGAATTGCCGTGCATCGATGCATCGTTAGTATTGGAGGGCGGGGCAATTCATGTCGATGGCGAAGGCACTGTGTTAACGACCGCGCAATGTTTATTGCATCCGAATCGCAATCCCGAATTAACCCAGCAGCAAATCGAGGAGTTGGTGCTAACTCATCTCGGCGCACAAAAAATGATTTGGTTGCCGCAAGGTATTAAGGATGACGACACCGACGGTCATATCGACGAAATCGCCTGCTTTGTAGCGCCGGGTGTGGTGTTGGCGTTGATCGGCAGCGATCGCGACGATATCGATTATGCACCGCTGCAAAATAATCTCGGCGTCTTGCGCGATGCGATCGACGCGCGCGGTCGCAAACTCGAAGTGATCACGCTGGAGCAGCCAGAAGTTGCGTATAAAGGTGACGAGCGGCTATCGCAATCGTATATTAATTTCTATCTCGCTAACGGCGGCGTGGTGATGCCGGGATTCGGCGATCAGCACCGCGATGCGCACGCGCGTGGCTTGCTGAGCGAATTATTTCCGCGCCGCAAAGTATTGCAAATACCGGCGCGCGAACTTGCCTATGGCGGCGGCAATATTCATTGCATCACGCAACAGCAACCGTTGCCGTTAGTGGCCGAAGCCGTTAAGGGGAGAAGCGTATGAGCACTGTCGTTGTGGCCGCCACGCAGATGGCGTGCGGCTGGGATCGTAGCGCTAATATTGCGCGCGCCGAGCAGTTGGTGCGCGGCGCCGCACAACAGGGCGCGCAAATTATTTTGCTGCAAGAATTATTTGAGACGCCGTATTTCTGCATCGATCAAAGCGCGCAACATTTTGCGCTGGCCTCTACTTTCGGAGAAAATTCTGCGGTATTACATTTTCAAAAAATTGCGCGCGAATTGCAGGTGGTATTGCCGATCAGTTTTTTTGAGCGCGCCAACAATGCGTACTACAACACTACGGTGCTGGTCGATGCCGATGGCAGCGTGTTGGGCCACTATCGAAAAACGCATATTCCGAACGGCCCCGGTTATCAGGAGAAGCAATTTTTCAATCCCGGCGATACCGGTTTCAAAGTATGGCAAACGCGCTACGGCTGTATCGGCGTCGGTATTTGTTGGGATCAATGGTTTCCCGAATGCGCGCGCGCGATGGCGTTGATGGGTGCGGAGTTAATTTTTTATCCGACTGCGATCGGCTCCGAGCCGCACGATGCCGGCATCGATTCAAAAGATCATTGGCAGCGCGCGATGCAAGGACACGCGGCCGCCAATTTGGTGCCGGTGATCGCGTCGAATCGAATTGGTACCGAGCGCAGTGTTACCGATGCTAATTTAGCAATTACATTTTATGGTTCGTCGTTTATCAGCGATGAAACCGGCGCATTGTTGCAGGTTGCGGATCGCGCAAGCGAACAAATTTTATTACAGCGTTTCGATCTGGCGCAGCTCAAAGCACGGCGTGCGAGTTGGGGTGTGTTCCGCGATCGACGGCCAAGTCAATACGGCGTGTTATTGAGTAGCGATGGTCATATCGAATCTATTTAAAGTATCGACATTTCTTTTAACCGCACGCTGCGCGCTCGATCGGGCTTATTCAGCGCTTTCAGCAGCGGTCCATCGCGATCATAAATGTCGGGCTTAAACGCGATGTGTCCCGATTCGCCGACATCGACGGTCCAATACGCCAATAAAATCGGCACCGAACTCGCCAACGAAACGTTGCGCGTTTTTCCGGCGGCTAGCGCTTCATCGATTGCTGCGCGACCCCATGATTCGGTATCGGCCAGTAATAATTCCACGAGTTCCAATGCGCGCTCGACGCGAATACAGCCCGAGCTGAACGCGCGCTGATTTTGCACGAATAATTCTTGGTGCGGAGTATCGTGCAAATACACCGCGTAGCTATTGGGAAAGCGAATCGCGGCGCGACCCAATGCACTGGTCGGGCTGGCATCTTGGCGCAGCGTGACATTGCCGGGATCGCGCCAATTCACCTGTGTCGGCTCGATGATTTGGCCGCGATTGTTGAGTACGCGAATATTATTGCGCGCTAAATAATTCACATCGTTGCGCACTTTGGGTAATACATCGTTGCGCAAAATGGTTGGCGGTACAGTCCAGGTTGGGTTGAGCGTGATGTGATCGATTTTTGATTTAAAAATGGGTGTGCTGCGATACGGCTTGCCGATCTGTACTCGCGATCGCCAAATTGGTTGTCCGTTTTTGTAATACGATATTTTATAGCCAGCAACATCGACCAACACAAAATTTTCTGGAATATCGTGCAGCAGCCAACGGGCGCGTTCGAGATTGACGCGCAGTTGGTCGATGCGTGCTTGCGTGGAAATATTTAATGCGGCCAGCGTCGCTGGGCCAATCGCACCATCGGGTTGGAGATATTGTTCGCGTTGAAATTGTGCGACCGCCGCGCTTAATGGCTCGTCGTAAATTTCGCTGGCGGCCGTATCGCTGGGTAGATCGCCGGCGGCTTGTAGACGTTTACGCAGCAATATCACGCGCGTATCGCTGACGCCGGGTTTTAATGTTGGCCCAGTGGGTAGTTGCGGCCAACCACCGTCGGCGGCGATTGCGCGCAGCTGCGATAACGCGGTACGCAAGCGCGGGTATAACGGATGTTGCGGGCGGGCCTGCGCAAAAATTTCGGCGATGGTACCGCGATCGACGGCGGCGCCGACCAATGGCAAGGCTTCGCTCGGCGCAATGTCTTGCACTTCAAAATTCCACTGCGAATCGAGCGCGGTGGGGTCGATTTTGCCGCGAAATAAATGGATTAATGCGCGCAGATACGCATCGGTTGCGAGCAGATCGAAATCGGCGCGTTGCGCAGCTGACGCGGTGGCATCGGCGCGCTGCGTTTGCAATTGCGAGAGATGGTAATCCTCAGGGTCGAGGCCATCGTTAACAGTGTCGGCGAGCGCGGTTAGCAATTGATCGAGATACGCATCGGTACTCCATGCGGGCGCAAAACTACGTTGTTCATAAAATTGTGCAACGCCTGCGGCGAGTGCGACGTCGCCGACCGATAGTGTGCGAGCATTCGCGGTGCGCATTTGTTGGATGCGGTTGCGAATCTGTTCTGTCGTAGCGTCGTCGGCGGCGAACGCGCCGCTAACGAAGCACAGCAATAAAATGGCGCAGCGGAGCAAGAGGCGAGTAGGCATATTGGCTTCTCAAAAATTATGTGGTGTTAGCGAGCAGCTGGTGTTGCGATAAGTATATTTACCTTGGTGTAGATTGTGCGCAATTGCTCATTAATTGAGCGCGCGGGTGGCGCTAAGCGTCGATGCCGGTTAAAATTCATTCCAACGGTACGCAGATACTGTCGCCACTAACGCAAGATTACCTAATTTAGCTACATCAATCTCGGGAAAATAATGTTTCTAACCGTTCGCTTAGCGGCAGCACTGATGGTGTGCTCGATTTTTTTCGTAGCGCAGGTATCGGTAGCGCAGGCATCCTCCGAGTTAGTCGAGAGGCTGGCCAATGCGGCCCCGACTGCCAATCCCAAAGTGATCGATCTTGCGGTCTCCGCTATCGATTGCGCGGCGGCACACGGCATGTCGCCCTCCGATCGTCTCGCGGTCATCGATTATTCGCTGCCATCGACGCAGCCGCGTTTGTGGGTATTCGATTTACACAAAGGTCGTTTGTTGTATCAGGAGTTGGTGGCGCACGGCCGCAATTCTGGCGATAACTACGCGCAACGTTTTTCCAACGCACTCGGCAGTTTGCAATCCAGTTTGGGATTATTTCGCACGCTCGATACCTACAACGGCAATAACGGTTATTCGTTACGCATGGATGGACTTGAGGCAGGCTTCAATGACAAAGCTTTGGAGCGTGCGATCGTGATGCACGGCGCACCGTATGTGAATGCGAATATTTCGAGTAAGCAGGGGCGCATCGGACGCAGCTGGGGATGCCCGGCGTTGAATGCGGGCATCGCGCGGCAGGTGATCGATACGCTAAAGGGCGGCCAATTTATCTTTTCGTATTATCCCGATCAGCAATGGCTGTCGTCGTCGCAGTATTTGCATTGCGATGCTGCGCGCAGCTTAGCGATGAATACGAATCGTTTTGAAAAAACTCGCCGGTTAGCACGCTCCAATAACAAAAATGGCTAACGCAATAAGTTAGCCGCGCATCGATCTTTATCTTTCAATGAGCCTGCTGAATTCCCGCCAATACCCAACCGGCAGGATTGCTCGGCGATTTCGTTAAATTCCAAACCTCGTCGAACGGCTCGGTCGGTGCATCTGCGGCGGGGCGCAGCGTGCCGGTAAAACGTACGCTGGCCAATTGATCGCGCGGAATATGCTCGATACCCAGCAGTTCGGCGTTAACGCTGACCACATCGGTCACGTTGCTGGTGGCACCGCGCTCGTTGAGTCGCAGTTTTTTTACAGCATCCGCACCATACGTGTTACAGATCTGCACATCATTTTGAGCTTCGCGGGCTAACGGATGTCTTGATTTCATAGTAATGGATTTCACCCAGCGGCTGGTTTATAGTCGCGACGCTTCCTTCTCTGATTATACGTATGCACCTGATCCGCACGTTTGTTGCCGTTCTGTTAATCCCGTTAGCCTTGGCGGGTTGCCCTTCGCAGCCGCGTTTCGTAAAGCCCGTCGCCACCGCGATCGATGCCGATAAAACCGACAACGCGGCCTCGAAATATCAGGATGGCTACCTGCGAATTTTCGTCAGCTCCAATCTCGATAGTACCGGCAAAATGATGGATTTTGGCAAGGGCGACGATCGTCCCGCGCTACTGTTGATTTCGGCGAAATTCGGCAAAGGTACGGTCGCGAGTTTTGCCGCCGATACCGATCCGGAAATTCCAGTGTTGTTGTACGACGTGCGCTCGGGAAAAACGCAATCGTCGGTGGTGGATAATGCGCTGCTCACCGAAGGTATGTTGATCGATCCCGAATCGCTGTCGCGCTCGCCGCAGTTACAAATTTATGTGCGCGGCGTGCCGGCCGACAAAGCGCTGTGGGTGACCAATCTATTACAAGTTGCAACTGCGGAGCCGGTGTTGAAAGTCGGTTTGAATTTCATACCCGGCGCGGCGGCGTTCAGCCCGCTCAGCACCAAACTCGGCAGCATGTTGTCCGACGAAATTAAATCGACCAATAAACCGTGGGAAGAAAAAACCTTGCTCGGTTTGCGCAGCGATGAAGGTTTGGCCGCGTTGAATGGCCGACAGTTTGTGGTGTTGCTCGATCCGAGCACGATCGCGCTCGAAGCGCCGCCGAAATTATTTCGCTGCGCGACGCGCGGCTCACTCACCGGTTTGTGCGAAGGTGATGGCAGCGGTAAACCGTGGGTGCCAGCGCAGGCCTACGTGCGTTTCGAACTCAGCGTTACCGACTATCGTTCGATCAAAGATTTTATCGGCGCGGCCACTTCGTGCGAAGCCGACGAGCGCGTATGGAGCGATTTCCGCGTGCTGCTGGCATCGGGGCAACTCGCGCGTCGGCAAACCGAATATGAGCGCGATATTTTGGCGCGCGGCGATTTGCTGCTGCAAATTCGACGCTCGCATGCTGAATACAGCGGTGCACGTTACACCGCACGCTTGTTAAATCACGCGCAACAATATGCACTGCTGACGACGCCGGACGATGCGTACTGGATCGAGCATTTTCGCGATCGCGCGCAGCCGCTCGATACCTGTATTCGCAACACCGCGATTCGCGGTCGCGCACAGTACGCGGCGATCTGGGATGCAGCGACGGCAATTTTTGCGCACGCCGCACAATATCCAACGTGGGCGGTTGCGATCGCCAATAGCAGAGATGCCGATAGCGCGCCGCTGCGCGAAGCCGAGCACGAATTGGTTACAATTCGCCGCTTGCTCGCGAATGGCGAACTCACCGTGCTCGATGCGCAAAGCTTGGATAGTTTGACCAATTTAACCGCGCAACTCGAAGCGATGTTGGAAGTCGGTTATGCGCGTATTGCGCGGCGCATCGAAACGAGTTCAGCGCCGCTCGATGCGCAAAGTGCCGAACTCGCTACGCTCGCCGAACACACCGCGTGCCTCGCGTGTAAAGTGGCATTGCAACGCGCAGCTGAAACGTTGCGCGCTGCGGCTGCTACCGCACCGATAACCGCACCATCTACAACAGAAGCACCTACGCCTGCAACAGATGCATCGACATCCGGCAGCGAGCACTAGCACGCTGTCGGATGATTAATTAATTGGTTGGAATAGCGGATCGATACGCGTGACTGTTGCTGAATTACGAAATCTAAAAAAAGCCAAAGCGTTATTCGCCAGCGCGGAAATCGAGCGTCCTTGGTTTGTGCTGTGTCAGACGCTGCTAGTGGCCGCGTTGATCACGCTGCCGGTTTTTTACACGCTGGTGCCGCCGCTGGAAGATTACCCGAATCATTTGGCGCGCATGTTTGTACTCGCACAACTCCCCGGCAACGAATTACTCGCGCGTTTCTATGAAACCGCGTGGGCGCCGGTGCCGAATTTAATTATGGATTTAACGGTACCGCCGCTGATTCATTGGTTCGGTGTGTACGCGGCTGGCCGTATTTTTATTGCAGCGACATTGTTGCTGATGTTGTTGGGGCCAATGGTATTGCATCGCGCGCTGTATCGGCATTGGTCGGCGTGGCCGTTGGTCGGCGGTATCTTCGTTTACAACGGATTTTTGTTTGTCGGTTTAATGAATTATTTATTTGGTGTCGGCGTCGCAGTGTTCGGTCTTGCAGCATGGATCGCATTGGCTGAGCGCGCGCTGCTGCTCAGAATTTTGGTCAGCATTGCGTTCTGCGCCATTCTCTACGTCTGCCATTTAGCTGCACTCGGTATTTACGGTTTGGCGATCGGCAGTTTTGAAGCGTGGCGTTGGTGGGAGCGCAGGCCGCTGCGTGTGACTGGTGTGCTATCCAGCATCGCCGCATTGGTATTGCCGGTGCTGCCATTTTTGTATGTGCTGCGGCAAAGCCCGACGTGGAGTTTGGCGCACGATATGGTGTGGGAGCGGCAAGGTAAATTCGAGGCGGTCGAAACTTTTTTATCGGTGTATTCCGATCTTGCCGACGTACCATTTTTAGTATTGATTGCGGTTGCAATCGGTGTTGCGATTCGCCGTGGGTTGGTGCGCTTTCATCCGGCGGGTGTCATTATTGCGGTGGTTATCACGGTGGTATTTTTAATTATGCCGCGCCAGGCATTCGGTTCGTGGATGGCGGATCAACGCCTCGTGGTCGGCATTTTTTTTCTCGTGCTCGGTTTTATTTCGATCGATTTCCGCAAGCACGAAAATCAAAATGCATTTTTTGTAATTTGCTTAGTGGCGATTGCATTTCGCGCCGTCGATGTGGCGGTGAATTGGTCGACGCTATCGCAGCCAATTCTCGAATTAAAAAGCTCGCTGCACTCGATGGAATCGGGCTCGCGGCTGCTGGTTACGCAGGTCGATAATTTGCCTGCAGGTGTGATCGATGCGGCGCTATCGCACGCGCCCAATCTCGCGATCATCGAGCGCTCGGCATTGGTATCGCGGTTATTCACCGTACCCGGCAAACAAATTGTGCATCCGCGCGCCGCTTATCGCGAGCACGTCGACACCGAGGATGCCGATACGCCGACGATTAGCCGCGTCATCGTCGCAGCGCACACGCCGATGATTGCTGCGGGGCAGGAACAATATTGGGATGGCTGGCAAGAGCTTTACGATTACCTAATCGTACTCGGCACCGATCCAGAGGACACCGCGAATCCAGCGCCAAATCTGTTGCAAATTATTCACGTCGGCCGCGGCTTCGATCTCTATCGCATCAAGAAGCCTGTAGCGCCAGCTCTTCAAGCTGCTCGATCGGCAACGGTCGACTGAACAAATAACCTTGATACGCCGCGGAACCATGACTGACTAGAAAATCGCGCTGCGCAGTGGTTTCCACACCTTCCGCGATCACCGCCAAGCCCAGTGTTTGCCCTAGCGCGATAATCGTGTTGGCGATTGCTGCATCGTTCGGATCGGTCAGAATATCGCGCACAAAACTTTGATCGATTTTCAGTTGATCGAGCGGCAGCCGTTTCAGATACGCGAGCGACGAATAGCCGGTGCCGAAATCGTCGAGTGAAAAGCCAACGCCTTCGGTTTTTAGTGCAGTCATTTTCGCGATCACATCCTCGACATTGGTAACCAGCAAGCCTTCGGTCAGCTCCAGTTTCAAACGTTGTGGATTGGCGCCGCTGCTAGTCAGCGCGGCCAGCACCTGCGCGACAAAATCGGCTTGGTGAAATTGCCGCGGGCTGATATTCACCGCAATCGGTAGCTGCGCCAGCGCCGGTTGCGTGGCCCACGCGACCAATTGCGCGCACGCGGTATCGAGCACCCAGCGACCCAGCGGCAAGATCAATCCGTTATCTTCGGCGATGGAAATAAAATCGGCGGGCGATACCATGCCGCGCTGCGGATGTTGCCAGCGCAGCAGCGCTTCGACCCCGGTGAGTTGATCCTCGGCCGCAACCTGCGGTTGGTAAAACAGTTGAAATTGATTGTGCGCCAACGCGCCGCGTAAATCGTTTTCCAATTGCGAGCGCGCAGTGCCCGCGCGTGGTGTTTGCGGATCAAAAAAGCGCAGCGTATTGCGGCCGGCGGCCTTCGCTTGATACATCGCGAGATCGGCATGCTTCAGCAATGCATCGACGGTTTCGTGATCGTCGTCGAACAGCGTGATGCCGATGCTCGGGGTGCCGTGGTGTGTTTCGCCGGAGAGAGAATATGGCTGGCCCAGCGCCGCGAGAATTTTTTCGGCAACCGCTTGTGCCTGCGCAGCGGCTTCCGGTGTAAGGTCGCTGAGATCTTCGAGCAACACGACGAATTCGTCGCCGCCCCAGCGCGCCAGCGAATCGCTTTTGCGGATACAAGTGAGCAGGCGTTGTGCAACTTGTTGTAGTAGTAGATCGCCTTGATCGTGACCATAGGTATCGTTGAGCGTTTTGAAATTATCCAAATCGATAAACAGCAATGCGCCTGGGCGTCGATGACGCGAGCCAGTAGCGAGTAAATGATTCAGTCGATCGAGCAGCATGCGGCGATTGGGTAGGCCGGTGAGCGCGTCATAAAAAGCCAGATGTTGAATTTTATCGTCGGTTGCTTTGCGCGCGCTGATATCCTCGCTGTAAATAACTACGCCACCGACAGCATTTGCAACATCGTACCAAGGGCGCACCTCCCAGCGTAGCCATTGTGCGGTGCCGTTGGTGGGTTCGAAATAGTCCTCTTCCGTACGCACCACTTCGCCGGCCAGACCGCGGCGATAAATATCTTTCCACGCTGCGCTAATTTCTGGAAATACTTCGTAATGCGAAACCCCAATCAGATTGCGATCGCCGAGCTGGTAGTCTTGCCGCCACCGATCAGAGACTTGTAGATAACGCATCTCGCGATCAAACATCGCCAGCGCCACCGGCGCGTGTTCGATAAATAGTTGTAGCTGTTGCTCGCGCTCGCGCAATTGCTCCTGCCCTAGTCTGAGTGCGGTAATGTCAGTTGCCAGGGAAAAAAAGCCCTGCATTTTTCCGGTCACGCGATGCGCAATGTATTGAATCCAACTGTAGATAACCTGACCATTGGCTTTCACCATGGCATTTTCAAACTGCTGGTCTTCGCCGGCTAATACGGCGCGAATATACGGCTCGTATTTTGGCAGCATCTCAGGGCCGAGCATATCTTGCGGTGTCGAACCGAGCATCGTCTCGGCTGTCGGTAGCGTAGCGGTGAACGCTTGTTTATTGGCGAACGTACAGCGCAACTCGTTCGTCCAGTAAGTCAGCCGCGCGGGTGTACTGTTGGCAACTGCTTGCAAAAAGCTCTCGCGTTCGTGCAGCGCCGCCTCAATTTGGTGGCGCTGCGCGATATCGCTCAGCGCGAGATTGCAAATTTGCGCGCCACCTAGATCTTGCGAGGGAGTGCCGATTATTTGCAACTCAATACGAGTACCGTCACTCGTTAGCATTCGTAATTCGCACGTTTGCGAACAGCCGTCGCAGACGATTTTTTTGCGAAACTGATAATAGATATTGAGGTCATCGGGTTCGATAAATTGGGTTATCGGCTGCTTGAACAGTGCGGTCGGCGTTACCCCCAATAAGTTGGCGGAGGTAAAGTTGGCTTCGAGAATTAACCCCCGTTCATCGACGGTGCAGTAACCCACCGGCGCCATATCGTAGAGATCGTTATAGCGTGAGCGCGCGACCTCCAGCGACAAATGTGCGCTGCGCAATTCTTCGCTCTGTTGCTCCAGCTCGATCTGGGTTGTGCGCAGTTCGTGCAGCATGCGCTGCGCCGCTTCGAGCGATGGCGGTTCGATCAATTCGTGCGGCGCGTGCGGAGCATTGGCGGGTGAGATCGTCGTGGTGTAATCGGCGTTGGTGGCGTCTACATCCTGATTTTGCATTAGTAATCTCCGGGGTTTGTCTCGGTCATGACACGCGTGGTTACACGCGTATCGCGCTGCCGCGCTCGCGCAATTTGCTTAATAGATGCGTAGCGATATCTTGCAGCGGTAGCACGATTTCGGTGGCGCCAATCTCCACCGCTTCACGCGGCATGCCGTACACAACGCAGGTCTGTTCGTTTTGCGCGATCGTGTAGCTGCCGTTATTTTTCATCTCCAGCAGACCCTGCGCGCCATCTTTACCCATGCCGGTGAGTAGCACGCCTAACGCATTGGCACCTGCGCTGTTGGCGGCGGCACGAAACAACACGTCGACCGAAGGGCGATGCCGATTCACCGGCGGCGCATCGGATAGTTCGGTGACGTAGTTGGCGCCCGAGCGTTTCAACAGTAAATGCGCATGGCCGGGTGCAATAAACGCGTGGCCGGGCAATATGCGTTCACCGCCTTCGGCCTCTTTAACTTTAATTGCACATAGATGATCGAGGCGCTCGGCAAACGAACGCGTAAAGCCGGGCGGCATATGCTGCGCAATGAGAATGCCGGGCGAATCAGGCGGCATTCGTTCGAGCAATTCGCGAATAGCTTCAGTGCCGCCGGTCGAGGCGCCGATACAAATAATTTTTTCGGTGGTCGCGAACGGCGATTTTAAGAGTGGCAGCACCGCATCTGCGCTGTGCTTGGGGCTGACGGCCGATGGGAATTTGCGAATGCGTGCGGCAGCGGCCGCGCGAATTTTATCGGCAATTTCGTGCGTATAACTTTCGAGGCCATCGGCGATGCCGAGCTTTGGTTTAGTGACAAAATCGACCGCGCCTAATTCGAGTGCACGAAACGTAATATCGGAGCCCTTTTCGGTCAGCGAGGAAATCATCACCACCGGCATCGGGCGCATTTTCATCAATTTCTCTAGAAATTCCAGGCCATCCATGCGCGGCATTTCGACATCGAGCGTCAGCACGTCGGGATTCAACAGTTTGATCATATCGCGAGCCGCGAAAGGATCGGGTGCTGCGCCAACCACGGTAAGATCGGCTTGACTGTTGATGATTTCCGTTAACAATTTTCGAATCAACGCTGAGTCGTCTACGATTAACACTTTTATGGGCATAGCGATCTCCAAAGCTTAAGAAAATAATTCGACGTCACCCTGTACCTCAGTTGTTTTGAGTTTTTTGCTGTACTCAGATTCACGATCGAGAATGGTGTTGTTATGCAGCGATTTAATTTTTTTAACTAAGACACGGCCGGTGCTCGGAAAAAAATAGACCTTGCGTGGATGCACATCGAGTAAATCCTGCGCACTGATCGGAATGTTTTCTGTTTTTAAATATTTCAACACGAAATCGGCGTTCGATCCGCCGACATTGGTGGTGTTAAAACCGCTCAACACGCGACCGCCGCCGAATACTTTCGCTTCGAGATGGTCGCGCTGCGCGCCGAGCTTGAGTAAATGGTTGATTAGTATCTCCATCGCGTAGCTGCCGTAGCGCGCCGAGTTGCCGATGGGATTGCTACTGGCATCGCTGCCGGGAAGCATGAAATGATTCATGCCGCCGGCGCCGCTAATTCGATCGCGAAGGCACACCGAAACGCACGAGCCGAGCACCGTGACGATCAGCATGTCGCGGCTCGTCACATAATATTCGCCCGGAAAAATCTTGACCGCTTCGCATTCGAAGTGTCTGTCGTAGTAACGGGTTGGCGCCATGCCTTGTTCGTTATTATTTTTGATCATGACGCACTCCGGCGGCGTTGTGTTTGCAAGGCACAGATCAGCGCGCGAATTTTTTCGAAATCCGCACGGGTGAACTCATACTCGCGTTCGCTGACCACACTCATTGATTAAAACTCCGCACTCAAAACTCAT
>JAYVWC010000027.1:0-20739 GCA_043786385.1 Spongiibacteraceae bacterium
CGAAGTGTACGTGCTGACCAAAGAAGAGGGTGGTCGTCATACGCCGTTCTTCCAAGGCTACCGTCCGCAGTTCTACTTCCGCACCACCGACGTAACGGGCGCGTGCGAGCTGCCGGAAGGTACCGAGATGGTGATGCCGGGCGACAACATTCAGATGGTTGTGACGCTGATCAATCCGATTGCGATGGAAGACGGTCTGCGCTTTGCGATTCGCGAAGGTGGTCGTACCGTAGGCGCCGGCGTCGTCGCTAAAATTATTGCTTAACTGGTAAAAAAATGACAAGGGCGCCACTCGGTGCCCTTGTCATTTTGTATCTGCCATGGAGGCGGGTGCTGCTGGTTTCTACGGGTGAAATTAACCTTAAATTCCAGCGAAAAGTTTGTTGACAGGGAGGGGGGCGGCACATAGAATGCCGCCTCTGTAATTCAGGGTGGCTCGAAGCGGCGACCTAATTGTTCTTTATGATGGGAGTGTTGGCCAAATGCAAAATCAACGAATTCGTATTCGTCTAAAAGCCTTTGATCATCGTCTCATCGACGCGTCGGCACAAGAGATTGTCGATACGGCTAAGCGCACGGGCGCGCAAGTATGTGGACCGATTCCGCTGCCGACCCGTACCGAGCGCTTCACGATATTGGTTTCGCCGCACGTCAATAAGGATGCGCGCGATCAGTACGAGATACGCACGCACAAGCGCCTGCTCGATATTATCGAGCCGACCGAAAAGACCGTCGATGCGTTGATGAAGTTGGATTTGGCGGCTGGTGTTGAAGTACAAATTAGCCTCGGCTAATTCGCAAGTGACTGGTTGTAAATACTAATTGATGGGCGCTTAATCTGGCGCTCATTAAGTGATAGAAAGGCCTGCTTAGGGGCTTTCCCCTGAGTTGTGTAACGCTCGCAAGAGCGGCCATAGAGGGTGAGAGCCCCGTACACTGTGAGGTTCCAAATGGCTATTGGTTTAGTCGGTCGCAAGACTGGCATGACCCGCGTTTTTAACGACGACGGCGTGTCCATCCCGGTAACGGTGATTGAGGTTTCCCCCAATCGCGTTACTTGCGTCAAAACTGGCGAGAGCGACGGTTATGCTGCCGTTCAAGTCACTGCTGGTTCGCGTAAGGCCTCGAAAGTCGCCAAGCCCGAAGCCGGTCAGTTCGCAAAATCTGGTGTCGAAGCTGGGCGCGGTCTTTGGGAGTTTCGTCTCGAAGAGGGCGTCGAGGCGCCTGCGGCTGGCTCTGAGCTGACGGTATCGCTGTTTGAGGTTGGCCAGAAGGTCGATGTCACTGGCGTCTCCAAAGGCAAGGGCTACCAGGGTGTCGTCAAGCGCTGGAATTTCCGCACTCAGGACTGGACGCACGGTAACTCGCGTTCGCACCGAGTGCCCGGTTCGATTGGTCAAAACCAAAGCCCGGGTCGAGTGTTCAAGGGTAAAAAAATGACTGGCCACATGGGTGTCGATCGCGTAACTGTGCAGACCCTCGAAGTGGTGCGTGTCGATACCGAGCGTAATCTGCTGTTGGTGAAAGGTGCAATCCCCGGTGCTACCGGTGGCGATGTGCTGGTCCGTCCCGCAGTTAAGCGCAAAAATTCCTGAGAGGGGTGAGCAATGGAATTGAATATTGCCAAGCCCGGTAACGGCGGCACAGCCAGTACAGTTCAAGTCTCTGACGTTATCTTTGCTAGAGATTACAACGAAGATTTGGTGCATCAAGTCGTCACCGCGTATCTATCCGGTGCACGTCAAGGCACGCGCGCACAAAAAACGCGTTCCGAAGTTAGTGGTGGTGGTAGGAAGCCGCACCGCCAAAAAGGCACCGGCCGCGCTCGCGCTGGCACCATTCGCTCGCCGTTGTGGCGTGGCGGCGGTGTTAGTTTCGCTGCGAAGCCGCAGGATCACAGCCAGAAAGTAAACAAGAAAATGTATCGCGCAGCGCTACAGGTTATTTTGTCGGAGCTGGCGCGCACTGAGCGTTTGGTGGTCGTCGAAGACTTCGCGCTTGAGCAGCCGAAAACTAAAACATTGGTTAGGGCGCTCGGCGAATACGGTTTGCAAGATGTGCTGATCGTGTCCGATGAAATTACCGAAAATCTGTACCTCGCTTCGCGCAACTTGCACAAGGTCGATGTGCGCGATGTGCAGGGTGTCGATCCGGTTAGCCTGATCGCATTCGACAAAGTCATGGTTACCGTGTCGGCGTTGAAAAAGTTTGAGGAGCTGTTGGGATGAATCCGGAACGTATTTATAAAGTTCTGCTCGGCCCTCACGTTTCTGAAAAGGCGGCAATCAGCGCAGAGAGCGGCAACCAAGTCGTTTTCAAGGTTCTGCCTGGCGCCACCAAGCTGGAAGTGAAAAAGGCCGTTGAAAAACTTTTCAATGTAAAAGTTGTCGGCGTGCAAACCTTGAACGTAAAGGGCAAGGTCAAGCGCAACAAATTTGGCGCGGTGAAAAAGCCGAGCTGGAAAAAAGCTTACGTGCGTCTGGAGCAGGGTCACGATATCGACTTTGCTACGGCGGCTGAATAATCGGAGTCTGGTGACATGGCAATTGTAAAGAGTAAACCAACTTCTCCGGGCCGTCGCTTTGTAGTGCGCGTGGTCAATCCCGATTTGCACAAGGGCGACCCGTACTATCCGTTGTTGGAAAAAAAGAACAAAACCGGTGGTCGTAACAATAACGGCCGCATCACTACACGTCACATCGGTGGCGGTAGCAAGCAGCATTATCGATTGGTCGATTTTAAGCGCAACAAAGACGGCATCATCGGTCTCGTCGAGCGTTTGGAGTACGATCCGAATCGCACGGCGTTTATCGCGTTGGTGTTGTACGCAGACGGCGAACGCCGTTATGTGATTGCACCGAAAGGCATTAAAGCTGGCGACAGCATTCAATCGGGCAGCGATGCACCGATTAAGCCGGGCAACTGTTTGCCGCTGCGCAACATTCCGGTCGGTAGCACTGTGCACTGTATCGAAATGAAGCCGGGCAAAGGCGCGCAAATTGCGCGTAGTGCTGGCGCCGGCGTGCAGCTGGTGGCGCGCGAAGGTCAGTACGTGACGCTGCGGTTGCGCTCGGGTGAAATGCGAAAAGTGTTGAGCGATTGCCGTGCGACGCTTGGTGAGGTTTCAAATAGCGAACATAGCTTGCGCAAAATCGGCAAGGCTGGTGCAAATCGTTGGCGTGGTATTCGTCCGACGGTGCGCGGTGTTGCGATGAACCCGGTCGATCACCCGCATGGTGGTGGTGAGGGTAAGACTTCGGCGGGACGCCATCCGGTTTCGCCGTGGGGTACGCCGACTAAGGGTTACAAAACCCGTAAGAATAAACGTACGAGCGGTTTGATTGTCCGTCGTCGCAACGATAGATAAGCGAAACTAAGCGCAGAAAAGTTTGCTTTATCCCCCGCGGGGGTTAAGAAGAGGAATGGGTTGTGCCACGTTCACTGAAGAAAGGTCCATTTATCGACCTTCACCTGCTGAAGAAAGTTGAGACCGCTGTTGAAAAGGGCGACAAGCGCCCGATTAAAACGTGGTCGCGTCGGTCGATGATCGCGCCGGATATGGTTGGCTTAACCATCGCTGTGCATAACGGTCGTCAGCACGTGCCGGTCTTCGTTACCGAAGATATGGTGGGGCACAAATTGGGCGAGTTTGCCGCGACGCGGACCTTTAAAGGTCACGCGGCCGACAAGAAAGCCAAGCGTTAATTGCTGAGACGAGGTTGTGATGATGGAAGTTGCGGCACATTTAAAAGGCGCGCGTATCTCCGCTCAAAAAGCCCGATTGGTGGCTGACCAAGTTCGCGGCAAGGGTGTTGAAGAGGCGCTCAACATATTGGCGTTTAGCCCTAAAAAAGCTGCGCAGATGATTAAGAAAGTGCTCAATTCGGCGATTGCCAATGCTGAGCACAACGAAGGCGCCGATGTCGATGAGCTGAAGGTCTGCTCGATTTTTATCGATGAAGGCGTGACGATGAAGCGCATTATGCCGCGGGCGAAAGGCCGTGCCGATCGCATCTCAAAAAGAAGTTGCCATATCACGGTAAAAGTTGCCGATCGCCAGGCTAAGTAGGAGACGACCACATGGGTCAGAAAGTACACCCAACAGGTATACGGTTAGGCATCATCCGCGAGCACAACTCGATTTGGTATGCCGGCCGTAAAGCGTATGCAAAGCAGCTGGTAAGCGATCTGCGGATTCGCGAATACCTGGAAAAGAAGCTGGCTAGCGCGTCGGTGAGTCGAATTGTGATCGAGCGTCCGGCGCAAACTGCACGGATTACCGTGCACACCGCCCGCCCCGGTATCGTGATCGGCAAGAAAGGTGAAGACGTCGATAAATTGCGCAAGGATCTCACCGAAAGAATGGGTGTGCCGGTGCAAATTAATATCGAAGAGATTCGCAAGCCGGATCTTGACGCCAAGCTGGTAGCAATTAACGTTGCGCAACAGCTCGAGCGCCGCGTTATGTTCCGTCGTGCGATGAAGCGCGTCGTGCAGAACGCGCTGCGTCAAGGCGCTGAGGGCGTGAAGGTAATGGTTAGTGGTCGTTTGGGTGGCGCCGAAATCGCGCGCACCGAATGGTATCGCGAAGGTCGCGTACCGTTGCACACGCTCCGCGCCGACATTGATTACAACACTCACGAAGCGCATACCACGTATGGCGTTATCGGGGTGAAGGTGTGGATATTTAAAGGCGAGATTCTCGATGTCCGTGAAGTTGCGGATAGCAAACCGAAGAAAACCGCCAACAATTAGAAAAGCTGCCGGAGTGATTTTCGGCGGATGATTAAGGGTTTCAGCGATGCTTCAACCTAAGCGTACAAAATTTCGCAAGCAGTTCAAGGGCCGTAACACTGGCCTTGCACAGCGCGGCAGCAAAGTTAGCTTCGGCGAGTTCGCGCTGAAGGCGGTCGGCCGTGGTCGTTTGACCGCGCGGCAAATCGAAGCGGCGCGCCGTGCGATGACTCGTCATATCAAGCGTGGCGGTAAAGTTTGGATTCGTGTGTTTCCGGACAAGCCGATCACCAAAAAGCCGCTCGAAGTGCGGATGGGTAAAGGTAAAGGTGCGGTCGAATACTGGGTGGCTCAGATTCAGCCGGGTAAGGTTTTATACGAAGTAGAAGGTGTGCCGGAAGATATCGCCCGCGAAGCGTTTGCGCTCGCAGCGGCCAAACTTTCGGTCCCCACCATCTTTGTTAGACGGACGGTGATGTGATGAATTCGAAAGAATTGCGCGAAAAGTCGGTGGAAGAGTTGGGCGGCGAGCTGCAAAAAGCATTGGCCGATCAATTCAAATTGCGCGTGCAAATGGCGACTGGTCAGCTGACTCAGGTGCATTTGCTGAAACAGGCGCGCCGCCACATCGCGCGCGTTAAAACCGTGCTGCAACAGAAAGCAGGTAAATGATTATGGCAGAAGTACAGGCAGCAGAAGTACCAACAGAAGCTCGCGGGCGCACCGTAACCGGTCGCGTGGTTAGCGATAAAATGGATAAGACGATTACCGTATTGGTCGAGCGTCGCGTAAAGCACGCCATGTACGGCAAGTACCTGACGCGCTCTTCCAAGCTGCATGCGCACGATGAAAAAAATGAGTGTGCAATCGGCGATGTGGTAACGGTATATGAAACGCGGCCGCTATCGAAGACCAAAACATGGGCGCTGTTGCGAATTGAAGAGCGCGCTGCTGCGGTGTGAGATGGGTCGGTACGACGATATACACTAAGCAGATTTGATGCGCAATTTGTAGGTTTGGAGTAGAGCATGATTCAAACAGAATCCTATTTGGAAGTGGCCGATAACAGCGGTGCGCGCCGAGTTATGTGCATCAAGGTGCTGGGCGGCTCACACCGTCGCTATGCCCGCATCGGCGATTTGATCAAAGTTACCGTGAAGGAAGCTATTCCGCGCGGCAAGGTCAAAAAAGGCCAGGTGATGAATGCAGTGGTAGTGCGTACTAAGAAGGGCGTGCGCAGAGCCGATGGTTCGTTGATCAAATTTGATGACAACGCCGCTGTGTTACTGAACAACCAATTGGCACCGATCGGCACCCGGATTTTCGGGCCGGTCACGCGCGAGCTGCGTAGCGAACGTTTTATGAAGATTATCTCTTTGGCGCCGGAAGTATTGTAAGCCGGACATACGAGAGCAGAGGATTGGTTATGCGCAAGATTAAACGAGAGGACGAAGTCATCGTCCTGACCGGCAAAGACAAAGGTAAGCGCGGCAAAGTTGCCCGCGTACTCGACGAAAATCGTCTGTTGGTGGCCGGCATCAATATTATCAAGAAGCATCAAAAACCAAACCCACAGCGCAACGAGACCGGCGGCATCGTCGAGAAAGAAGCGCCGATCCAGGTGTCCAACGTTGCGCTGTTTAACGCTGCAACGAGCAAGGCGGATCGGGTAGGTTTTAAGATTTTGGAAGACGGCCGCAAAGTGCGGGTCTACAAATCCACCGGCGAAGTGATCGACGCATAAGAGCGGGCGGAAACAGATAATGGCTAGATTGCAAGAACTGTACAACAACGAATTACGCGCCAAGCTGAAAGAAGAGCTGGGTATCGACAATATTATGGCGGTGCCGCGCATCACCAAAATCACCTTGAACATGGGTGTTGGTGAAGCGATTGGCGACAAAAAAGTCATGGAACATGCGCTGAAAGATTTGCAGGCGATCTGCGGTCAAAAGCCAGTCGTGACCAATGCTCGCAAATCGGTTGCCGCATTTAAAGTGCGCGAAGGCTGGCCGATCGGCTGCAAAGTAACCCTGCGCAAAAAGCAGATGTATGAATTTTTGGATCGCTTGATTAGCATTGCGATTCCGCGTATCCGCGATTTCCGCGGCATCAGCCCGAAATCGTTTGACGGACGCGGTAATTTTGCGATGGGCGTAACCGAGCAAATAATTTTCCCTGAAATCGAATACGACAAAATTGACGCGTTGCGTGGTTTGGATATCACTATCACCACGTCGGCGCGCAACGATCAAGAAGGTCGTGCATTGTTGAAAGCATTTAACTTTCCGTTTAAAAATTAAGCCGTTTAAGAGTTAAGCGGTTTAAGAGTTGAGCGGAAGTCGTAAGAATTACGCAGTAAAAATTGTATCGTTTTAGTATTTGAACCGATAGCAGCAAACAGCATAGGTAGCGGACATGGCCAAAACATCGATGATTGAACGCGAAAAAAAGCGTGCACGTATAGTGGCGAAATTTGCTGCAAAACGAGCTGCTTTGAAAGCGATCCTTCAAGATCCGAAAGCGAGCGACGAGGATAAGTGGGCGGCGCAGATTAAGTTCCAAAAGCTGCCGCGTAATGCTAGTCCATCGCGGCAGCGCGGCCGTTGTGAGTTGACCGGTCGTCCGCGCGGCGTGTATCGCAAATTTGGTTTGTCTCGCAATATGCTGCGTCAGGCGGCGATGCGTGGCGATGTGCCCGGTTTGGTTAAAGCCAGCTGGTAATTGCCTGCCGACAGTAGAGATTTAGGAGCAAGTTTATGAGTATGCAAGACCCGTTAGCCGATATGCTGACCCGCATTCGCAACGCCCAAATGGCGGCTAAGCCCGCGGTTGTGATGCCATCGTCCAAGCTGAAAATTGCGGTGGCCAATGTGCTACTGCAGGAAGGCTATATCGCTGCGCAACGCGTTGAAGAGATCGATGGTAAGGCGAGCTTGCATATCGACTTGAAATATTTCCAAGGCAAGCCGGTAATCGCCGAGATTGATCGCATCAGCTCGCCGGGTTTGCGTGCGTATAAGGGCAAGGGCGACCTGCCGAAAGTGCGCAATGGGTTAGGCATTGCAATCGTGTCGACCAGCAAAGGCTTGATGACCGATCGTGCCGCGCGCCAAGCCGGTGTTGGTGGCGAAGTGTTGTGTACCGTATTTTAAGTAAAGGTTGGCGATGCGCTGCATCGAATTAATATTAACCTTGCTAACGATTTAAGAGACGACGAGTAACATCATGTCCAGAGTAGCGAAGAGTCCGGTTGTAGTGCCGGCAGGTGTCGAAGTTAACCTCGACGGCAACAATGTCAGCATCAAAGGCGGCATGGGTTCGCTGTCGATCAGCTTGCATCCTAAAGTCGTGATCAATGTTGCCGACGGTAAAATTACCTTTGGCGTTGGCGCCGATGATGCGAAAGCATGGGCCCAAGCGGGTACTGCGCGCGCGTTGGTGAACAATATGGTTATCGGCGTCACCAAGGGCTTTGAGCGTAAGCTCGATTTGGTTGGCGTCGGTTATCGCGCTAAGGCGGCGGGCCAAACATTGAGTCTGGCGCTGGGGTTTTCGCACCCGATCGACTTTGAATTGCCGGCCGGTGTGACTGCGGAAACGCCGACTCAAACGCAAATTTTATTGCGCGGTGCGGATAAGCAGGTGCTGGGTCAGGCCGCGGCGAAAATTCGCGGTTTCCGTCCACCGGAGCCTTACAAGGGCAAAGGTATTCGCTACTCCGACGAACATGTGCTTCGTAAAGAAGCTAAGAAAAAGTAGGGCAAAATAGATGAGCGCTACCAAGAAAGAATCGAGAATCCGTCGCGCGCGTCGCTCGCGTGCGAAGATGCGCGAGCTGCGTGTCAATCGCTTGAGTGTGCACCGCACCTCGCAGCATATTTATGCGCAGATCATCGGGCCAGAAGGCGACAAGGTTATAGCCAGCGCTTCGACGTTGGATGAAACGTTGCGTGGTGGTAGCACCGGTAATGCAGCGGCGGCAATTAGTGTCGGCAAGCTGATTGCGGAACGTGCAAAAGCAGCTGGTATCGTCGCGGTGGCATTTGATCGCAGCGGTTTCAAATATCATGGCCGAGTTAAGGCTCTGGCTGATGCAGCCCGCGAAAGCGGCCTGGAATTTTAAGGTTTAAGCGATGGCTTTTAACGATTCGAAAGACAAGGCTAACAACGAAGGCTTGCAAGAAAAACTAGTGCAAGTAAATCGTGTTGCCAAAGTAGTAAAGGGCGGCCGTATTTTTGCCTTCACTGCGCTGACTGTGGTCGGTGACGGCGCTGGTAAAGTGGGTTTCGGTCGCGGCAAGTCGCGCGAAGTGCCTGCTGCAATCCAGAAAGCGATGGAGGCTGCGCGTCGCAATATGATCGAAGTCGATCTGAACGGCGATACCATTCATTATCCGATCAAAGCTCGCCATGGCGCGTCGCGTGTGTATATGCAGCCCGCCTCGCCTGGTACCGGTATTATCGCCGGCGGTGCGATGCGTGCGGTGCTCGAATTGGCTGGCGTACATAACGTGCTGGCGAAATGTTACGGCTCTACCAACCCGGTAAACGTGGTGCGGGCTACCTTTAATGCCTTAAAAGAAATTACCTCTCCGGATTTGATCGCGGCTAAACGCGGTAAAACGGTTGAAGAAATTCTCGGTTAAGCGAAGCTGGAATTGTGGCGATGGACAAAAAAATTAAAGTTACTCAGGTGCGTAGTTCGTTCGGTCGTCTGCGAGCACATCGCGCTTGCGTGATTGGGCTGGGCTTACGTCGTATCGGTCACACCGTCGAAGTGGAAGACACTCCCTCGGTGCGCGGCATGATCAACAAAGTAAATTATTTAGTGCGCGTTGAGGAGTAAAAGCATGACTACGGAAATGCGTCTGAATGGTTTAAGCCCGGCGCCGGGCCACAAGAAAAACGCCAAGCGCGTTGGTCGCGGTATCGGTAGCGGGCTCGGTAAGACTGCGGGTCGAGGTCATAAAGGCCAGAAGTCGCGCGGCGTTGGTAAAGTACGGGCCGGTTTCGAAGGCGGTCAAATGCCGCTGCAAATTCGTTTGCCTAAGTATGGTTTCTCGTCGCGCATTGCGCGAGTTTCCGCGGAGATTCGCACCTCCGAATTGAATGCTGTAGAAGATACTGCTATCGATCTCGACGCGCTGAAGCGCGCCGGGTTAGTAACCCGCAATATTCTGCGCGCGAAAGTGTTTTTGAGCGGCGATGTTACCAAGGCAGTAACGATCAAAGGTCTTGCGGTCACTAAAGGTGCCCGCGAAGCAATCGAAAAAGCGGGTGGAAAGGTCGAGGAATAATGGCTAAGCCGGCTGCTGCATCGGTAGGGTCAAAGCCAGGGTTGGGCGAGCTGCTGGCTCGCCTTCGTTTTCTGCTGCTAGCGATAATTGTTTATCGGATCGGAACGCACATTCCGGTGCCGGGCATCGATCCAAATAAATTGGCAAGCATGTTTAATCAAAACCAAGGCACCATTCTTGGTTTATTCAACATGTTCTCCGGAGGTGCATTGGAGCGCATGAGTATTTTTGCGCTCGGCATCATGCCGTATATTTCGTCGTCGATTATTGTGCAGCTACTGTCCTCGGTGACCCCCCAATTGGAGGCGCTGAAGAAGGAGGGTGAATCCGGTCGGCGTAAAATCACTCAGTACACACGTTATTTGACGGTGATGTTAGCGCTGGTGCAAGGCTCGGGTATGGTAGTGGGTCTTGCCAATCAAGGCATGGCTTACACGCCGGGTATCTCGTTTTATTTTGTCGCCGTTGCTTCGCTGGTCACCGGTGCATTGTTTTTGATGTGGTTGGGCGAGCAGATTACCGAGCGCGGCATCGGCAACGGTATTTCGATGTTGATTTTCGCTGGTATCGTCGCTGGGTTGCCGCGCGCTATCGGTCAGTCGCTCGAGCAAGCGCGCCAGGGCGAAATGAATATTCTGGTGCTGCTGTTTATTTTATTGTTGGCGGTTGCGGTTATTTTCTTGGTGGTATTTATCGAGCGCGGACAGCGCCGGATTACCGTCAACTATGCCAAGCAGCAGCGCGGTAATCGCGTCTATCAAGCGCAGTCGAGCCATCTGCCGCTGAAGGTGAATATGGCGGGGGTTATTCCGGCGATTTTTGCTAGCTCGCTGTTATTGTTTCCTGCATCGGTGGCGCAGTGGTTTGGTAAAGGTTCGGACAAAGCTGAATGGCTGCAGGATTTGGCGATGGCTATCGGCCCGGGCCAGCCGTTAAATATTTTGTTGTTCTCGGTATTGGTGGTGTTTTTCTGTTTCTTTTATACCGCGCTGATGTTTAATCCCAGCGAAGTGGCGGAGAATTTGAAAAAATCGGGCGCATTTTTGCCAGGTATTCGCCCGGGGCAGCAGACGGCCAATTACATCGATGGCGTGCTGACGCGGTTGACGGTGTTCGGCGCACTGTACATCACGCTGGTTTGTTTGATGCCACAGTTCTTGGTTGTGATGTGGAACGTACCTTTCTATTTAGGCGGTACGTCGCTGCTGATCGTGGTGGTGGTGGTGATGGATTTCATGGCGCAGGTGCAATCGCATTTGATGTCGCAGCAATATGATTCGCTGATGAAAAAAGCCAATTTGAAGAATTATGGTCGGACTGGCCTCACACGTTAAAGAGTTTGCAGGTTTGGAGTAGTCGCAATGAAAGTTCGTGCATCCGTTAAAAAAATTTGCCGCAATTGCAAAATTGTGCGCCGCCGCGGTGCGGTGCGAGTCATTTGCAACACCGAGCCGCGCCATAAGCAACGGCAGGGTTGAGCATTCCGGCGGTTATTTATATTGATTTTTAACCGTCACAAAGATAAACTCCCGCGCCTTTCGTTAGTGACTAACGGCAAGTGTTCGTGGCATCAAGTACTGGAGTAAGGTGAATGGCTCGTATTGCTGGGGTCAACATACCCGATAATAAACATGCGGTGATCTCGCTGACCTATATCTATGGGATCGGTCGTACTACGGCCAAGACGCTGTGCGCGAAAACCGGTATCTCCGGTGCGGCTAAAGTGTCGTCGCTGTCGGAAGCGCAATTGGATGCGCTGCGTAACGAGATTGCTAAGTTGACCGTTGAAGGCGATTTGCGCCGCACTGTGTCGATGAACATCAAACGGCTTTTGGATTTGGGTTGTTATCGCGGCTTGCGTCATCGCCGTGGTCTGCCATTGCGCGGTCAGCGTACCAAAACCAACGCGCGTACCCGTAAAGGGCCGCGTAAACCGATTCGTAGGTAATTAACCTGCGCATCGCTTTAGTGTAGCTACACCGCTTGTGTAGTGTCGATATTAGAGTAGGTTGCATTCGATGAAACAAGGCTCAAAAGCGGCTCCCCGCAAAAAAGTCAAAAAGACCGTGGTCGATGGCATGGCGCATGTCCACGCGTCGTTTAACAATACCATCGTTACGATTACCGATCGTCAGGGCAATGCCTTGTCGTGGGCTACTTCGGGTGGCTCCGGCTTTCGCGGCTCGCGTAAAAGCACGCCGTTCGCTGCGCAGGTCGCTGCTGAGCGCGCCGGTAATGCGGCGAAAGAATACGGTTTAAAAAATCTCGATGTCGAAGTGAAAGGCCCGGGACCTGGACGCGAGTCCGCGGTACGCGCGCTGCACAACTGCGGCTACAAGATTACCAATATCACCGACGTGACGCCGATACCGCACAATGGTTGTCGTCCGCCGAAAAAACGTCGTGTTTGATTAAGATTATTTAACGGGAATATATCAATGGCTAGATATCTAGGCCCTACCTGTAAGCTGTCGCGGCGCGAAGGAACTGATTTGTTCCTGAAGAGCGGCATGCGTCCGCTCGAATCTAAATGCAAAGCGGAAACGATTCCGGGTCAACACGGCGCGCGTCGCGGCCGACTGTCGGATTACGGTATTCAGCTGCGCGAAAAACAAAAGCTGCGTCGCACCTACGGTGTGTTAGAGCGCCAGTTCAGCAATTACTACAAAGAAGCTGCGCGCATTAAAGGCGCCACCGGCACTAATCTGCTGCGCTTGCTCGAATCGCGTCTCGATAACGTGGTGTATCGGATGGGCTTCGGTACAACGCGTGCGGAGTCGCGTCAGCTGGTCAGCCATAAAGCCATTATGGTGAACGGTAAGACGGTTAACATTGCCTCTTACCAAGTGCAGCCCGGCGACTTGATCGCCGTGCGCGAGAAAGCGAAAAATCAACTGCGTATACAGCAGGCGATTACGCTGGCGGCGCAGCGCGGCGACTCGGAGTGGTTGGATGTGAATGCTTCCAAAATGGAAGGCGTTTACAAGCAACATCCGGATCGCAGTGAATTGTCCTCTGAAATCAACGAAAGCTTGATCGTCGAGCTTTACTCGAAGTAAGAGTTTAAACCAGGGGTTTCCCCGGGATTTTTACTACCGCAGGCGCAGGTGCCCTTATGCAGAGTGCAGTAAACGAATTTTTAACACCGCGTGTGATCGTCGTCGAAGAATTCAATTCGACCCGCGCTAAAGTGACTCTCGAGCCGCTGGAGCGTGGTTTTGGCCACACGCTAGGCAACGCGTTGCGTCGTATTCTGCTTTCTTCGATGCCCGGCTGTGCCATCGTCAGTGCCGAGATCGATGGCGTATTGCACGAGTACAGCGCGCTGGAAGGCGTGCAAGAAGATGTTATCGAAATACTGCTCAATTTGAAGGGTGTCGCTATTGTTATGCATGGCAAAGATGAAGCCGTGTTGACGCTCACCAAAAAAGGTTCTGGTGTTGTAACGGCGGGCGACATTCAAGTCGATCACGGCGTGGAAATTAAAAACCCAGAGCACGTTATTGCGCATTTGAATGGCCGCGGCAGTCTCAGCATGCGCCTTACGATTGCGCGCGGTCGTGGCTATGTGCCGGCCGATGCGCGCGAAAGCGCCGACGATGAAACCCGTGCGATCGGTCGCCTGCAACTCGATGCGACCTTTAGTCCGGTGATCCGTGTTTCCTACGTGGTTGAGAGCGCCCGCGTCGAGCAGCGTACCGACCTCGATAAGTTGGTGCTCGATTTGGAAACCAACGGCACGTTGGATCCAGAGGAAGCGATTCGCCGCGCAGCAACGATTCTGCAACAGCAGTTAGCGGTGTTTGTCGATCTCGAAGGCGAGAAGCAATCCGAACCGGTTGAGCGTCGCGATGAAGTCGATCCGATCCTGTTGCGCCCAGTCGACGATTTGGAGTTGACCGTGCGTTCGGCGAATTGCTTGAAAGCGGAAAACATCTATTACATCGGCGACCTCGTGCAGCGCACCGAAGTCGAGCTGTTAAAAACGCCGAACTTGGGCAAGAAATCGCTGACGGAAATTAAAGATGTATTAGCGTCCCGTGGCCTTTCATTGGGTTTGCGGTTGGACAGCTGGCCGCCGGCTAGCTTGAAGAGCGACGATAGAGCTTTCTAAAAAGTTCGCGTCGCGTTTGTTTTATGACTTTGCTGAGATAGCAATGTAGTTAAAGGAAATTTGTCATGCGTCATCGTAACACTGGCCGCTATTTCAGCCGTACCAGTTCGCATCGCAAAGCGATGTTCCGCAATATGACTACCTCATTGGTAGAGCATGAGTTGATCAAGACGACTTTGCCAAAAGCTAAAGAACTGCGTCGCTACGCAGAGCCGCTGATCACGCTCGCGAAAAGTGACAGCGTTGCGAATCGGCGTTTGGCGTTTTCGCGGCTGCGCGATAAAGTTGCCGTAGGTAAGCTGTTTACCCAATTGGGGCCGCGCTACCAAACGCGTCCAGGCGGTTATATTCGCATATTGAAGTGCGGCTTACGTGCCGGCGATAAAGCGCCAATGGCCTATGTCGAGTTAGTCGATCGTCCTGACATCGCTCTTTCTGACGCGGTTGAAGCAGAATAGATTTAACTGTTTGAAAAGCCCCGCCAAGCTGGGCTTTTTTTACTCGGCAATTATGAAGTTAGCTAAGGTGCGGAATAATTGTAAGTGCCCCGCGAATTGCTGACTCGAGTGAGAGGTGGGTCGCCGAGGTTGAATTCAAAGTAATAATTCTCCAATCATCGCTACCGAAGTCGCCGCCGTTAAATCTTGAAACACCTGCCGAAAATGACGATGCGGCGCAAGCCACCGTTTTGTTCAAGCTTTTTATTGTTCGACTCAGCAATACTTCAATTAATGGCTCGCACGAATATCCGCGCTACGCGAGATCATCTGTAATTCCGCGCATTTGAAGCCATGCGGATTCCGCAAGAGCCCGTTAGCCCATGAATTCCAAGAGCTAGGCCAGAAGATTGTCGTGATAAGAGTGGTATTTGATAACTGACTACTCGCTGTAAAAGCCGCGTCATTAGTGGAGGTGGTGGGCCTGGACAGACTTGAACTGTCGACCTGCCGATTATGAGTCGGATGCTCTAACCAACTGAGCTACAGGCCCCTGAGTTTCGGCTGGTGTCGCCATGCTGTGTTGCCGAATTTCTCAACTGCGGTCATGTACTTTTGGTACACCCCCTTGTTTCGTTATTCGGCGTCTCATCTGACAACACCATCCTGTGCTCAGGCTTCCTTAACGGGAATTAAGAAAGCCTGAAAATAACTGCTAGCAATTATTCGTCGAGAAAGCTGCGCAAGTGATCCGAGCGTGAAGGGTGGCGTAATTTGCGTAGTGCTTTCGCTTCAATTTGACGGATGCGCTCGCGCGTTACGTCGAATTGTTTGCCCACTTCTTCGAGCGTGTGATCGGTGTTCATGTCGATGCCGAAGCGCATGCGCAATACTTTCGCTTCGCGCGCCGTTAAGCCTGCCAACACTTGGCGCGTCGCTTCGCGCAAGCCTTCGCCGGTGGCGGCGTCGATCGGCGACGAGATCGTCGTGTCTTCGATGAAGTCGCCCAGGTGCGAATCTTCGTCGTCACCGATCGGCGTCTCCATAGATATCGGTTCTTTGGCAATTTTTAATACTTTGCGCACTTTGTCTTCGGGCATTTCCATGCGTTCGCCGAGTTCCTCCGGCGTCGGCTCGCGACCCATTTCCTGCAGCATTTGCCGCGAGATGCGATTCAATTTGTTGATCGTTTCGATCATGTGCACCGGAATACGAATGGTGCGCGCCTGATCTGCAATCGAGCGCGTGATCGCCTGGCGAATCCACCAGGTGGCATACGTCGAAAATTTGTAACCGCGACGGTATTCGAATTTATCGACTGCTTTCATCAGGCCGATGTTACCTTCCTGAATCAAATCGAGAAATTGTAGGCCGCGGTTGGTGTATTTTTTCGCGATCGAAATAACCAGGCGCAAGTTTGCTTCGACCATTTCTTTTTTGGCGCGACGTGCGCGCGCTTCGCCGATCGACATACGGCGGTTGATTTCTTTTATATCGGGAATCGTTAGATCGGTTTCGTCTTCGAGCAATTTGATTTCGCGTTGCGAGCGCAGAATATTTTCCTTCTGCTGGCCCAGTTTGCTGCTGTAAGCCTTGCGCGCATGGATGTGCTTGTCGACCCATTCGAGGTTTGCTTCGTTGCCCTGGAAGTCTTTGAGAAATTGTTTGCGATCCATGCCGCATTCGCGCACGCAAATATGCATGATCGCTTTTTCGTGCTCGCGAATCGTGGTCAGTGTGTCGCGGACGCGCGCGGTCAGCGGATCGAACGTGCGTGGCGTCAGTTTGAAAAATTTAAATACTTCGCCGAGCTGCTGCAATTCTTTTGCGGTTTGCTTGCTGTAACGGCCGTGTTTCTTGATCGATTTCTCGACCTTTTCAAATTGATCGCGCAGCGCAGTAAAACGGATGCGCGCTTCCTCCGGATCGGGCCCGCTCTCGGTGCTTTCTTCTTCGTCGGTGGCAACGGCGGCCGGCTCTTCGTCGTCGGCTAACGCTTCGACTTCGATCGGAATTTCTTCGGTAACTGGCGCGATCGCCGCGACCGGATCGAGGTAGCCGACCAGAATGTCGCCGAGGCGGCGACCTTCGGGCCCAACTTTGTCATATTCATCGAGTAAGTTTTTCACCGTGCCGGGGAAAAAGGCCAATGCGGCCATCAGCTCGCGAATACCTTCTTCGATGCGCTTGGCGATAACGATTTCGCCTTCGCGAGTTAGCAGCTCGACGGTGCCCATTTCGCGCATATACATGCGCACCGGATCGGTGGTGCGACCGGCTTCGGTTTCGACTGCGGCCAACGCTGCAGCGGCTTCGGCGGCGGCGATGTCGTCGGGGGATTCGTTATCGGTCAGCAGCAGGGTATCGGCGTCCGGGGCTTCTTCGAACACCTGAATGCCGAGATCGTTGATCATCTGAATGATGTCTTCGACCTGCTCAGGATCGGAGATGTCCTCCGGTAGGTGATCGTTCACCTCCGCGTAGGTCAGAAATCCCTGCTCTTTGCCTTTGGCAATGAGATCTTTGAGCCGGAATTGCCGTTGATCCGTATCACTCATGCTGATGTTTTCTCATGGTAGAGGTAAAAAATAGCCGACCATTATAACTCAAAGGCTAATTCTGCGACTAGGAGCATTGGGGGTTTGGTCGAGCGATTCTTCCGTATTGAATGGATTTTGTAGTGGCTACTTGCCGTTCTTTTCGGCGAGAAGTCGATGCAATTGCTGCTTTTCCTGGGGGCTGAGCTCAGCGTAGTTGGTGTGCTGAAATTTGTCGAACAGCGTATCCAGTTTTTGCTCAATGTGGCTGCGCTCTAGGTATTTCAAGGTGTCGGTCAGTTCGAATTCGACCCCTTCCTCGATCGCAAGGTTCAATTGGTTGCGCGCTTCGAGCAATAAACTGACCTGATTAAACGCCTCCTCGACGTAATGGCGCCACGGCTCGCCGTACCAATGCCCGAGCAGTACGTTGGTGTTCGATTCGGGGCGCTTGCCGAGCAGTTCGAGTAAGTCGCGCAGTAGCGTCGGTGCTTCGCCGCTTAAATGTTCGAGTTGCGTCGCTGGCGGTGCGAGTTTGGCGAGCCGTGGGTGCAGCAGCAGCAGGCCGGTCGCGTACAGCGTAGCGTTGCGGCGGATTTCGGTGCGCGGTGGCAGTGCTGCACGCTTTTTCGGTGGCGTGGCCGGTGTCGGCGCGGCGTTCGGTGGCGCGCTGGCTTCTTGTAGCGCCTCTTGCAGCAGCGCGCCGAGCTTCTGGCTGCTGATGCCGGTGTGCTGTGCGAGGCTATCGAGCATCAACTGCTTGAACACGCCGTCGGGCAATTTGCCGAGCAGCGGCGCCGCCAGCTTGCTGAGCCGAGCGCGGCCTTCAAGGCTATTGAGATCGATGCCTTCGCTGAGATTATCGAAAAGGTAATCGCCGAGCGGTTGCGCGGTGCTCAGCAGTTGCTCGAAAGCCGTGCTGCCTTTGCTGCGCACTAGGCTATCGGGGTCTTCACCTTCGGGTAGAAACAGAAAGCGCGCCTGGCGACCGTCTTCCATTACCGGCAGTGCGGCTTCCAATGCCCGGCGCGCGGCTTGGCGACCGGCGTTATCGCCATCGAAACAAAAAATGACTTCCGAGCAATGGCGAAATACTTTGTGCAAATGTTCGGTGCTGGTCGCGGTGCCGAGCGTGGCGACCGCGTACGGAATGCCGAACTGCGCCAGCGCGACGACATCCATGTAACCTTCGACGACGATCAAGCGCTGCAATTGCCGTTGCGCTTTGCGCGCCTGATACAGGCCGTACAATTCGCGGCCTTTGTGAAATACCGGCGTCTCCGGCGAATTCAAATATTTCGGTTTATCGTCGTTGAGCACGCGACCGCCGAAGGCGATGACGCGGCCGCGGCTATCGAGAATCGGCACCATGATGCGATCGCGAAAGCGATCGTAGGTTTTATTTTCGTCCTCTTTGACGATCAGCATGCCGCTGTCGAGTAACAGTTTGCGATCGTGCTCGGTGTGGCCGAGTGCGCGCAATAAATTATCCCAACCAGGCGGCGCGTAACCGATGCCGAAATCGCGCGCGATGGCGCCAGTCAAGCCGCGTTGTTTGAGATATTCGACAGCGCGTGCAGCTTGCGGGTGCGTGCGCAATTGCTCGCGGAAAAAACGCGCTGCCGCATCGAGTATTTGATACAGATCGCGCTGCTGTTGCTGTTTCGCAGGTGCTTCGGTGGTTTCGCGTTCGCGTGGTACTTTGAGGCCGGTCAGCGTCGCGAGATTTTCGACCGCTTGCGGAAAATCGACGCGATCGAAATCCATAACGAAGCCGATCGCATTGCCGCCGGCGCCGCAGCCGAAACAATAAAAAAATTGTTTATCGGGGCTGACGCTGAACGAGGGCGTTTTTTCGTCGTGAAAGGGGCAGCGCGCGCTGTAATTGCGGCCGCTTTTTTTAAGCGGCACCCGGCGATCAATCACCTCGACGATATCGACGCGTTCGAGTAAATCGTCGATGAAAGCTTGCGGAATCCGACCGGCCATAAGTTTTAGAATATTCTTGCTAGCGTGGATGCGGGCTTACTGTAACGCAGAGTTAAGCTGCGAGCACAGTCGTTTATCGATTAGAAAATGGGCGTTAAGCCAGGCGTGCTTTGATTTGTTTGCTGATGATCGCCATATCGGCACGACCTTGCGCCGCCGGCTTGATCAGCGCCATCACCTTGCCCATATCGGCAGCGGTTTGAGCGCCGCTGGTCGCGATCGCCTGATCGATTAATGCGGCAATTTCGGCTTCGCTAAGTGGTTGCGGTAAAAATTCTTCGACGACGGTTAGCTCGAATGCTTCTTTGTCGGCGAGATCGTCGCGTCCGGCGGCACGGAATTGGGCGATCGAGTCGCGGCGTTGTTTGGCGACTTTATCGAGCACGATTAGCGCACGCGCGTCGTCGACATCGATGCGCTCGTCGATTTCGATGCGTTTTATATCGGCCAATATCATGCGAATGGCGCTGAGGCGCGGCTTATCTTGCGCGCGCATGGCCGATTTCATCGCGTCGGTAAGGCGTGTCTTTAACGGATGATCAGCCATGACGAGCGGAAACTCAGTGGTTCGAAGGGTGGGGCGCCCTTAGAACGGGCGTTGCAGCTTTTTCGCTTCGCGTTGCAATTTCTTCTGGTGGCGCTTAACAGCGGAAGCCGCTTCGCGCTTGCGCACGGTAGTTGGCTTCTCGTAAAACTCGCGACGGCGCACTTCGGCGAGAACACCGGCTTTTTCGCAGGAGCGCTTGAAGCGACGCAGTGCTACATCGAAGGGTTCGTTATCTTTCAGCTTCACAAAAGGCATTGTCGACCTTTCCACGGTTAAAAAATGAGATAAATGGCAGCCACAGCTACCGGAGGCCGCGCATTCTAAACCTCGGGCGCCGGAAATGCAAAGCCTGTGCAGCTTTGGTTATAGATGGGCTAGCCCTCCGGCTGGCGAGAACCGCCAGCAGTCGATATGATGCGCTCCCCTTTGGAGCGGTCGATCTGCATGCGCGTGCTCGGCATAGAAACCTCGTGCGACGAAACCGGCGTGGCGATTTACGACAGCGAGCATGGCTTGCTGGCGGAGGCGCTGTACAGCCAGATCGCATTGCATCAAGTGTACGGCGGCGTGGTGCCGGAGCTGGCATCGCGCGATCACGTGCGTAAA
The DNA here is from genome assembly GCA_043786385.1 of Spongiibacteraceae bacterium. GTDB lineage: Bacteria > Pseudomonadota > Gammaproteobacteria > Pseudomonadales > CAMLJR01 > CAMLJR01. Next base: position 20,265 of record JAYVWC010000027.1, read on the forward strand.
TTGTTGCCGCTGGTACAGCAAGTTATGCGAGAGGCCGGCTGCTCGGCGGCGCAACTCGACGGCGTCGCATTCACTTCGGGCCCCGGCTTGATCGGGGCGCTAATGGTGGGTGCTTGCTTCGGTCGTAGTCTCGCTTATGCTTGGGGCGTACCGGCGATTGGCGTACATCATATGGAGGCGCATTTACTCGCACCGATGCTCGAAGCCGAGCCGCCCGCACTGCCGCTGGTGGCGCTGCTGGTATCCGGCGGCCATACCCAGTTGGTGCGCGTCGACGGCGTCGGTCTGTATACGCTGCTTGGTGAGTCGCTAGACGATGCCGCCGGCGAAGCGTTCGATAAGTGCGCCAAAATGCTCGGGTTGCCGTATCCGGGTGGCCCACATTTGGCCGCGCTGGCTGAAACAGGCGTGGCGCGCTTCGATCTGCCGCGGCCGATGGTCAATCGACCGGGTCTCGATTTTAGTTTTTCCGGTT
>JAYVWC010000028.1:0-111846 GCA_043786385.1 Spongiibacteraceae bacterium
GGGTTGTCCCAGCTAAACGGCAGCGCTAATTTCTCTAGTAGGGCGCGGCGATACGCTGAGCTGGACGCCAAAATAATTGGAAGCACGGCGATATCGCCCTCGTGTACATGAAAATCCTGCAAAAACAACGCCTGTAGCGCGAATTATCTTCGATAAAGGCTACTTTTCTTTTGACAGAGAAAGGGCGTGGCCCTATGATTGCGCGCCTATGTCAAGCACCCCTCTGCCCAAACAAGTCGACGTTCGCAAATTCGTCGCGGCTGATGTCTCGATTAATGCACGGGAACCGCTGGCAAAGTTTACGCGGCTGTCGGCTATGTTAGAAGCCAGCGATGGCGACGTCGAGGTGCAGTTGCATTTTTATGTCGATGAGCAGCGCCTTAAACGTATCGACGGTGCAGTGCAGACGACTTTGATGGTGTTGTGTCAGCGTTGCATGAAGCCGCTGCCGCTGCTCATCGATGCGCGCTTCGGTGCTGTAGTGGTGTGGTCGGATGACGAGGCGAGTCGTCTGCCTAAAGAGGTTGAGCCGTATATCGTCGGCGATGAGCCGCAGGATATTCGCGAGCTGATCGAGGATGAATTGATTATTAGCATCCCCTACGCCAGTTTTCACGACGAAGGGTTGTGTGTTGCGAAAGGTTACGACAAGGCTGCCGAAATGGCAGAGCCGCTGCTAGCGCCGGTCGAAACCAAAGAAAATCCGTTTAAAGTGTTAGAGAAATTAAAAGATCCGTTAAAGAAGTAATGCGGATTTATTTAACGAGCATTAATTTGCGCAGTGCGCAATTTAGTCAATGAGTTTAGTTATCTAAGTTAGTGACCAAGGAGCGCCATCATGGCCGTACAACAGAACCGTAAAACCCGCTCGCGTCGCGACATGCGTCGTTCGCACGATGCTTTGACCGGCCCAACTTTGTCGGTCGATGCCACCAGCGGTGAAACCCATCGCCGTCATCACATCACTGCCGATGGTTTCTATCGTGGTCGCAAAGTGATTCAGACCGGCGACGACGAATAAGCCGATTTGGCGAAACCGCTTCGTATTGCTATCGATGTCATGGGCGGAGACCACGGTCTCCGCTCTTCGCTTCCCGCCGCAGTTAATAGTCTCCAGCAATTCCCTCACCTGCACATCGTATTGATCGGTGCCGAGCAAGCTATTCGTCGCGAATTAGCGGCGTTTACTAATGTCTTGGGCGCCAATTCAGCACGCATCGAAATCGTCGATGCAACGCAGGTCGTCGATGCGGAAGAGCGTCCCGCAGCGGCGCTGCGCCATAAAACGCAATCTTCGATGCGCGTGGCGATGGATCTACTCGCTGCGCGCAGTGTTGATGCGATGGTCAGCGCCGGTAATACCGGTGCGCTGATGGCGATGGGATTGTTCGCACTAAAAACTTTGCCCAATATCGATCGCCCCGCTATTTGCGCGCCGCTGCCAACGCGTCGCGGCAATTGTTTATTGCTCGATCTCGGCGCCAATGTCGATTGCAGCGCCGAACAGCTGTACCAATTCGCGCTGATGGGCTCCGCATTGGCGAATGTCGAGGGCATCGCCAAGCCGCGCATCGCATTGCTGAATATCGGTGCAGAGCAGGGCAAGGGCAACGAACAGGTCAAGCGCGCCGCCGCGCTTATCGAACAAGACAATAATTTAAATTACTGCGGTTTTATCGAGGGCGATAAACTATTCGATGGCGACGCCGATGTGATCGTCTGCGATGGCTTCGCCGGTAATATCGCGCTCAAAGTTTGCGAAGGCACTGCCGCGTTTATCGCCGATAAATTACGCGCCGGCTTTTCAAAAAGTATGCGTGTTCGTATACGCGGTTTATTTGCCAAGCCGGTGCTGCAAGCGGTATACGCCGAACTCGATCCGCAGCGGTATAATGGCGCGTGCTTGCTCGGCTTACAGGGCGTTGTCGTGAAAAGTCACGGCAACAGCAGCGTTACCGGTTTTCAACGCGCCATCGCGCTGGCAGTGAATGCCGCCGAGCAAAACTTAGTGGGCTCGATCGCTACGCGCCTGCAACAGTTTCAACAATGAATTGGCTACAACAATAAATTTTCTTTAACAAAAAAATTCCCAAAAGAAATATTTTCGCAACAGATGCCGGGAGCAAAAATGAGTAATCAACAATTGGCGTTTGTGTTTCCCGGTCAGGGATCACAAAAAGTGGGTATGTTAGCGGAGCTCGCGGCTGCGTATCCCATTGTTAAAGAAACGTTTGCTGAAGCATCGGCAGCGCTCGATTACGATATGTGGTCGCTGGTTCAAAATGGCGCGCAAGAACAGCTCAATTTAACCGAGAAAACGCAGCCGATATTATTGACGGCAAGCGTGGCATCGTGGCGCGTCTGGTTGCAGCGCGATGGTGCGCAGCCGAGTTTGTTGGCAGGCCATAGTCTCGGCGAGTTTTCCGCATTGGTATGTGCCGGCTCGATTGAGTTTGCGGATGCAGTGCGGTTGGTGCGCGCGCGTGGCCAATTTATGCAGACTGCGGTACCGGTCGGTGCGGGTGCAATGGCCGCGGTGTTAGGTTTGGAAGATGAACAAGTCGTCGATGTTTGCCGCACGGCGATGGCCAGCGGCGGCGTTGTCGAAGCAGTCAATTTTAATGCGCCGGGGCAGGTAGTTATAGCGGGTACGGTTGCAGCGGTTGATAAGGCGATCGAGCTGTGCAAAGCGGCCGGTGCAAAACGCGCGCTGCCGTTGCCCGTTAGCGCACCTTTCCATACGTCATTGATGCGTCCCGCTGGCGATCAATTGCGCGCGGCGATGAGCGAGCTTAATTTCAAAGCGCCGAGCATACCGGTCGTGCATAACGTGCATGCACAGCCGGAAAACGATCCGCAGAAAATCAAAGATATTTTATTCGAGCAAATATTCAGTCCGGTGAAGTGGGTTGGCTGTGTGCAGTATTTAGTGGCGCATGGCATCACTGCGGCGGTCGAGTGTGGGCCCGGCAAAGTGTTGGGCGGATTGATGAAGCGCATCGACAAATCGGTGAGTTGTTTCGGCACTGAAGATTGCGCGGGCTTGGATGAAGCGTTATCCCAGGTTTGATGCGGCGTGCATGTCGCGATTTTCGAATAGCCGTTAGCGGCAATAAAAATTTCCTGTTAAGGGATGGAGCGAGTGATGAGTGAGAATGCGACGAGCGAGATTAAAAAAGTAGCTTTGGTAACCGGAGCCAGTCGTGGAATTGGGCGCGCCATAGCAACCATGTTAGGTCGGCAGGGTTTGATCGTCGTCGGCACTGCGACCACCGACGCCGGTGCGCAGGCGATCACCGCGCATTTTAACGAGTGCGGCATAACCGGTGTCGGCATGTCATTAAATGTCACCGATGGCGCCGCGGTTGAGAGTGCGATTAAAGCGATCACCGAGCAGTTCGGCGCGCCGTCGATTTTAGTCAATAACGCCGGTATCACCCGCGACAACTTGTTGATGCGGATGAAGGAAGAAGAGTGGAACGAGGTGATCGACACCAATCTCAATTCGATTTATCGCGTCACCAAGGCCTGTTTGCGCGGCATGACGAAAGCGCGCTGGGGGCGGATCGTCAATATCAGCTCGGTGGTCGGCTCGATGGGCAACGCGGGTCAAGCCAACTATGCCGCGACGAAAGCCGGCATGGAGGGGTTTACCCGGGCGTTGGCGCGCGAGTTGGGCTCGCGTGCGGTCACGGTCAACAGCGTGGCGCCTGGCTTCATCGATACCGATATGACGCGCGAGCTGCCGGAGGAGCAGCGCGAGCTGCTCGCGAAGCAGGTACCGCTCGGTCGCTTAGGGGGTGCCGACGAGATTGCGGCGGCGGTCGCGTTTTTGGTTAGCGACGCTGCAGCATATATTACCGGCGAAACGCTGCATGTTAATGGCGGTATGTATATGGCATAACATGCTGATTTAGATAGGGTATGTGATTAACTTTGAGTAATTTTAATGAGGGCGGTATTTCCTTGTTGGTAAAAACGAGTAAAATGCCGCCCGTCACCATCGCGGTCGATGCGCGTGTGGTCGTCGCGATAGCTGCCGGTGACGCGCTTGCGAGCCGGTCGAACCGCTTTATTTGAACCCTAGGAGTCAATAGAAACCATGAGCAGCATTGAAGAACGCGTCAAAAAAATCGTCGCCGAACAATTGGGCGTGAAAGAAGAAGACATCCAAGCGTCGGCTTCTTTCGTCGAAGATCTAGGTGCCGATTCCCTTGACACGGTTGAGCTGGTGATGGCTTTGGAGGAGGAATTCGAAACTGAAATCCCCGATGAAGAGGCCGAAAAAATTACCACTGTTCAATTGGCTATCGACTACATCAAAAACCACGTGCAATAAGCGTGCGGCATTAGCCCGCGGCGTTACGCAGTGAATGTAAATCCAAAAGCCGTTTCTATTTCGCATAGAACGGCTTTTGTTTTTTTCGCAATTCGAGTTTATGCGCTACATGTTTATGCAACGACTTATGCAAGAACGATAAGTATGCGAAAACAGTGAGTATGCGAATTGCGCTGAGAGCGTACGCGTCGTTACGCGGATTGGGAGGCATCGGTGTCTAAAAAAAGAGTGGTGGTGACGGGCTTGGGCATGGTCACACCCGTTGGCAATGATGTGGAAAGCAGTTGGCGCAATATTCTTACGGGCAACAGCGGCATCGCTGCTCTCGACGCGTTCGACGTCTCCGCGTACAGCACTCGTTTTGGTGGCAGCATTAGAGATTTCGATATCGCGCGTTATCTGGATGTTAAAGAAGCGCGCAAGATGGATACGTTTATTCAATACGGCATGGCAGCGGCTATTCAAGCGATTGCCGATTCAGGTCTCGTCGTGACATCGGAAAACGCTGATCGTATCGGCGCAGCGATCGGCTCCGGCGTCGGCGGCATGAACAATATCGAAAAATGTCACGATGTGATTTTGAATAGCGGGCCGCGCCGCGTTTCACCGTTTTTTGTGCCCGGTTCGATTATCAATATGATCGCCGGCAACCTGTCGATTAAATACGGTTTCAAAGGTCCCAATCTCGCACTGGTTACTGCTTGCACTACCGGCACGCATTGCATTGGTTTAGCAGCGCGGTTGATCGCATATGGCGATGCCGATGCGATGGTGGTCGGCGGTGCAGAGATGGCGACGACACCGGTAGGCCTCGGCGGCTTTGCCGCGTCGCGCGCGCTGTCGACACGCAACGACGATCCGCAGGCGGCCAGTCGGCCCTGGGATCGCGATCGCGATGGTTTCGTATTGAGCGATGGCGCGGGTATTTTGGTGTTGGAGGAATACGAATCGGCGAAGCGGCGCGGCGCGCATATGTACGCCGAGTTGACCGGCTTCGGCATGAGCGCCGATGCGTATCATATGACGGCGCCGCCAGCCGACGGCAGCGGCGCGCTGGCCGCGATGCGCAACACGTTGCGCGATGCGCAACTGCCGGCCGCTGCGATCGATTATATCAACGCGCACGGGACCTCGACGGTGGCTGGCGATTTGGCCGAGAGCCGCGCGGTCGAAGCGTTGATGGGTACTGCGGCGAGCGACGTCGCGGTGAGTTCGACCAAGTCGATGACCGGCCATTTACTCGGCGCGGCCGGTGCCATTGAAGCAATTTTTTCGATTCTGGCAATTCGCGATCAAGTGGCGCCGCCGACGATCAATCTTGATCATCCCGATATCGATTGCGTATTGAATTACGTGCCGCACCATGCGCAGCCGCGCCGCATTCGCCATGCGTTGAGCAACTCGTTCGGATTTGGCGGCACCAACGGTAGTTTGTTGTTTAGTCAGTTGTCGTAATCGAGTATCAAGCGGTGGCTGTTATCGCTCTGCTCAATGGTTGCTCGACCGATAGCATCGCCGTTACCAATCGCGGCTTGGCATACGGCGATGGATTATTCGAAACGATCAAGGTAATCGATGGTCGCGCACAATTTTTAACCGCGCATCTGGCACGACTAGCACGCGATTGTGCGCGTCTCGATATCTCTCTCGATGCAATCCGTTTGCGCGCTGAAATTGTGCAGTTAGTGGCGGGTCAACGCGATGGCATTCTTAAATTGATCATTACTCGCTGCGCCTTTGGGCGCGGTTATCAATCGCAGCCGTCCGCACCGGCAGAGCGCTTGTTATTATTTTATCCGCAAGTGTTTGCGCAGTCCGAGCCATTGTCTACTGGCGTGCAGGTGCGCATGTGTCGGCAACGGCTGGCGGAACAACCGCGGCTCGCCGGCATCAAACATCTGAATCGGTTGGAGCAGGTGTTGGCGCGCGCGGAATGGACCGATCCGGCAATCGCCGAAGGGTTGATGCTCGATCACGCATCGCGTTTGATCGAAGGCACCATGAGCAATTTGTTTTTGGTGCGCGATGGTTTGATTTACACGCCGCGTCTGCACCGCTGCGGTGTGGCCGGCGTGTTGCGCGAATTGATATTGCAGCGAATCGAAATCGATTGCGCACCGGTAGTCGAAGTCGATCTCACTCTCGATGACTTAGTCGCAGCCGACGAAATATTTTTAACGAATAGTATTATCGGTATCTGGCCAGTTTTGAAAATAGATTGCCTGCAGAAGCCGCACGGCGATGTTACGATCGCGTTGCAAAAGCGCCTACAGCAGCTGTGTTTTCAAGAGCAGAGTTTTCAAGAGCAGGGTTTTCAAGAACGGAGTTTTCAAAAACCTTGCGCGCAAAAAATGGATACGTAAAAAATATGTTTACGAAAATGGCAATCCGAAAGTCGTCGTCGAAAAAATTGGTAAGCCATGAGTCTCGCTAAATCGTCGCTGCGCAACGTTGCCATATTATTGGTGGTGGCGATTGTGTTTTGGAGCGCAATTTGCGAATTTCATAATTATTTACAGCGGCCATTAGTCCTCGATGTCGCGGAAGAATTGACGGTGGAGCGCGGCAGTTCGTTGGGCCCGGTGATTAAACAACTCGCTGCGCGTAACTTATTAACGCATTCGCTGTGGTTGCAACTTTACGTGCGAGCTTCGGGTCGTGGTCATCATATTCAAGCAGGCGAATATTTATTGGGTCCAGGTACGACGCCACTGGATTTATTGGATATGTTGGAGCAAGGTCATGTGCGCATGCACGCGATCACGTTGGTCGAAGGTTGGAGTTTAGCGCAGGTGCGCGTGCAATTAGCCAAGGATGCGCGCTTAAAACAATTGCTACGCGATGTGCCGACAGACAATTTGTTAGCTTCGCTCGGCGATAAAGTGCCGCCAGGTCGACAGCCAGAGGGATTGTTTTTTCCGGATACGTATGTGTTCTCGGGTGCAACATCCGATCGCGATATCTTGCGGCAGGCGTATCGCCGCATGCAGCAGGTTTTGGCGCAAGAGTGGAATACACGCGCCGCTAATCTGCCGTACCGCGATGCTTACGACGCGTTGATTATGGCGTCGATTGTCGAGCGCGAAACTGGCGTCGGCAGCGAGCGTCCCGAGATTGCCGGTGTATTTGTACGGCGGTTACAGAAAGATATGTTGTTGCAAACCGATCCGACAGTTATCTATGGCTTGGGCCCGCAATTCGACGGCAATTTACATCGCAGCGATCTCGAAGATTCGAGCAATCGCTACAACACGTATATGCATCGGGGTTTGCCGCCGACACCGATCGCGTTGGCGGGACGTGCGGCGATTCACGCGGCATTGCAGCCGAGCATTGGCGATGCGTTATATTTTGTCGCTAAGGGCGATGGCAGCCATCAGTTTTCAGCGACCTTGCCCGAACACGAGCGCGCGGTAAAACAATATCAAATCCAGCGGCGCCGTTCCGATTATCGTTCGAGCCCGAGCAAGGTAGCCCCATGAGCGATGCGAATCACGATGGCCGATAAGCGCGGAGTATTTATCACCGTCGAAGGCGGCGAAGGCGTCGGTAAATCGACTAACGTCGCGTTTATTGCCGAGCTGTTACGCAGCCATGGCCACGACGTAGTGCTTACTCGCGAGCCAGGTGGCACTGCACTCGCGGAATCGATTCGACAATTGCTGCTCGCGCCGCGCGAAGAATCGATCGCCGAGATGACCGAGCTGCTGTTGGTGTTTGCCGCGCGCGCGCAACATCTTCAGCAAGTGATTAAACCTGCTTTGGCGAATGGTCAGACGGTACTGTGCGATCGGTTTACCGATGCGACCTATGCGTACCAAGGCGGCGGGCGTGGGCTTGATATGCGATTGATCGCCGAGTTAGAACAATTGGTGCAGGGCGTATTGCGGCCGGATTTGACGCTGCTATTGGATGCTTCGGTAGATGTGGGGCACGCACGTGCTAGCGCGCGCAGCGCACCAGATCGCTTCGAGATGGAGCAGCAGGCATTTTTTCAGCGCGTGCGCCAAACGTATCTTGAGTGCGCAGTGCGGGAGCCGCAACGCTTCCGAGTGATCGATGCCAATCGTCCACTACTCGAAGTGCAGGCGCAACTACGCGACGACCTAGAGTGTTGGCTGGGACGCGGCCAATGACTGGCGATAGCGAAAGCCTGCCGTTGCCGTGGCAGACCGAACACTGGCAGCGGCTATTCCAGCAATGCGAATTACAACAATTGCCGCACGCGCTGTTGTTGGCGGGGCCGCCGGCGGTGGGCAAGCGGCGTTTTGCTGCGGCGCTGGTCGCGATGTTGCTGTGTCGGCAGCCAGCTGCGAGTGGCCTCGCGTGTGGCGCTTGCCGCAGTTGTCTATTGCGCATCGCCGGTACGCATCCCGATGCGCATTGGGTGGCGCCCGAAGACGCGGGCAAAATCATCAAAATCGATCAGGTGCGCGCGGTCGTCAACTTCGTCGCTCAGACGGCGCAGCAGGGTGGCCGCAAAGTCATCGTAGTCGAGCCTGCCGAAGCGATGAATCGCAGCGCTGCTAATGCTTTGTTGAAGACCTTGGAGGAGCCGGCGGGCGACGCGTTTCTGGTGCTGATTACCGATGCGCCGGGGCGTTTGCTGCCGACCATTCGTTCGCGCTGCCAACGTCTCGATTTTCCGGTGCCGCCGCTTGCCGCAGTGCAAGTTTGGCTGCAACCGCGTGCCGCCAATGACGATGCCTTGGCTACAGCGATCGCGGAGGCCGGCGGTCGGCCGTTGCTGGCGAGTGCGCTGCTCGGTGGTGCCGAGAGCGGGCAGCGCGGCGAAATGGCGGCGGATTTGGCGGCGGTGCTTGCCAGTGAGCTATCCGTGACAGCCTTGGCGGAGCGCTGGCAGAAGCTTGCTTGGCTCGAATTGTTGGAGTGGCTAGGGAGCCGGGTTGCGGCTGCGGTGCGCACTAAGTTAGGCGCAGTAGTCGCACTCGATGCCTGCGTGGCGCGGCTGGCCACTGCCGATGCCGACGCGCTATTTGCGTTGGACGATCTATTGCGCGAGCGCGTGAATCAAACGCGTAGCGGCAGTAATCCGAACACTCAGCTGGCGATTGAAGCTATTTTGTTCTCTGCCTGTGACGCAGTTAATAAGAAATCTCGTTAAATGGCGCTTGGTTCAATGAGCAAAAGCAAGCTATTCTTGCGAAGTGGAAAAAAACTCGACATTTTTTTATCGCGCCAGTCTCGCTGGCGACCCGTTTCTATGGAGTAGATTGAGTTAATGAATACTGCCAGCGCAACCCAAGGAGCCCGCAACGGCATCCTATCGCTGACGATTAAAGACAAGGCGGTGCTGTACGCCGCCTACATGCCGTTTCTGGAGCATGGGGGTCTGTTTATTCCGACGAATAAGCCCTATCGGCTCGGCGATGAAGTATTTATGTTGCTGAACCTGATGGACGAGCCTGAAAAAATTCCCGTTGCTGGGCGCGTTGTATGGGTCACCCCAAAGCGTGCACAAGGCAATCGCGCAGCTGGCATCGGCGTGCAATTCAATGGTCAGGACGAAACCGCGAATAAGAAAATCGAGGCCTATTTAGCCGGTTCACTGGAGTCCGATCGACCTACGCATACGATGTAGCCAACGCCCATCTGTAAAATGCGTACCGTTTAATTTGCACCATTTAAATTTATACTGACGGCCCGGTTTCCCCGGGCCGTTTTATTTGCAGCTTTGGATATCGCTTGCCATGTTGGTCGACTCGCACTGCCATTTGGATCGCATCGATTTAGCGCCGTACCAGGGTGATTTAAGCGCCGCCTTGGCGGCCGCGGCAGCGCGAGGTGTGACGCGGATGCTGTGTATCAGCATCGATCGCAACAACGTCGAGGCGGTCCGCGCGATCGCGCGGCAGCACCCTAACGTTTACGCATCGGTCGGTGTTCATCCGCTCGACATCAAAGACGCGCAGGAGAGTGTCGATAGCCTTTGCCAGCTGGCCGACGGGCCCGAGGTAATCGCGATCGGCGAGACCGGGCTCGATTATTTTTACAGCCGCGACAACAGCATCGCTCAGCAACACAGTTTTCGCACTCACCTGCGTGCTGCGGCGCAGCTGCGCAAACCGGTGATTGTGCATAGTCGCGATGCGCGCGAGGACACGCTGGCGCTGATTCGCGAGGCCGGCGATAGCGAGCTCGGCGGCGTGTTGCATTGCTTTACCGAAAGTTGGGAGATGGCGCGACAAGCGCTCGATTTAAATTACTACATTTCGTTTTCGGGCATTATCACGTTTAAAAATGCTGAGGATTTACGCGCCGTGGTCAAGCAGGTGCCGCTCGATCGCCTGTTGGTGGAGACCGATTCGCCATACTTGGCACCGATACCTTTTCGCGGCAAACCGAACGAACCAAAATACACTCGCGAAGTCGCCGAGTGCGTCGCGGCAATCAAAGGGCTGAGCCTTGAGGAGATCGCTGAGATTACCAGCGCGAACTTCGATCGGTTGTTTTCGCTGGGCACTAACACACTGTAAAAAATACTCCAAAAAAAACCCGAAATCAGGGGGGATTTCGGGTCAAGACCATTAGGAGTGAATCGCCGAGAACGGGAGTCCTCAGCTGGAGCGGATCGCCCACTCCAGAGATGCCTAAGTAAAGGGGGGTTCAGACATCTCGTAGGTAAGTATTGGACAGATAACGCGGATGCGTTGTGGTTTTTTAAAACTGATTGGAGATTAATGTGTGCAAGCATTAGCCGCTTTCCTGATTAACTAAATTCATTACACAATGATTGAGACTTGACGTGACCAAGCCTGCGTTGCTGCCCATTGTTGAAGTGCTTCCAGCGCTGGAGCAGGCTCTGCAACAACACGCCCGCGTGGTGATCGAAGCGCCCCCCGGCGCAGGTAAAAGCACTTACTTGCCGCTCTGGCTGGCACAGCGCGATGCCGACTCCAAGCATCGCATTTTATTGATCCAACCACGCCGCTTAGCGGCGAGCAACGTCGCGCGCTATCTTGCCAATCAGAGCGGCAGCCCGCTGGGCGATATAGTTGGTCTGCGCACGCGTTACGATCGCGAAATCTCGGCGAATACCGTTATCGAAGTTATCACCGAAGGCATTTTTCTACGCCAAATTCAACGCGATCCGGAGTTGAGCGGTGTACGTTATGTGTTGTTCGACGAATACCACGAGCGCAGCTGGCAGGCCGATACATCGTTAGCGTTCGCGTTAGAAACGCAGGCGCAATGGCGCAGCGCGGAGCAACCGCTACAGCTGCTGATCATGTCCGCGACGTTGCCTGCCGCCGCGCTGGCGGATTGGCTAAAAGCGCCGGTGGTCAGCGCGCAGGGACGTTGCTTCCCGGTGCAAATCAGTTACTGCCCGGCGGGTCGTGTCGATGCCAACGAGCATCTGGCGCTGCAAATTGAAACGGCGGTGCGTGCCGGCGCTGGCAAGATTTTGGTTTTTTTAGCGGGCTGGCAGGCGATGCAACGGTTGCAGCGACGCTTGCAAGGGCGCATCGACGGCGATATTCATCTGCTGCATTCCAGCATACCGCCCGCGCAACAACAGCTGGCGATGACGGTGCCCACTGACGGACGCGTCAGCGTGGTGCTGGCAACCAATATCGCCGAGACCAGCTTGACCATCGAGGGCGTCGATACCGTTATCGACAGCGGCCAGGTGCGGCGGCCGTGCTTCGATCCGAGCCGCGGCATGGATCGCCTCGACACCGGTTGGATTTCGCGCGCTTCGGCGGAGCAGAGGGCGGGTCGCGCGGGGCGACTCGGTCCCGGGCGCTGTATTCGGTTGTGGAGCCAGGAGCAGCAGGGGCGATTGCCTGCGCACGATACCGCGGAAATTCATCGGGTCGATCTGGCGCCGCTGGCGTTGGAGCTGGCATTGTGGAACAGCGAGGTCGGCGTTGAACAATTGTTGCCAGAAGCACCATTGCCGCAGCGCTTGCAGGAGGCGGAGCAATTGTTGGTGGAGCTACGCGCACTCGATGCGAATCGACGGATCACTAGCGCGGGGCGCGCGATCAGCGAGTTGGGTGTGCATCCGCGTCTCGGTCGCTTGGTGCAGTATGGTCGCGAGCAGGGTCGGCTCGGCGATGCGTGCTGGCTCGCGGCTTTATTGTCGGAAGGCGATTTTCTGCGTCGCGACGACGATGCCTTGGCAGTGGATCTCGAATGGCGTTTGCAGCTACTGCGTGGTGAAGCAAACGATGCGACTATGCAGTACGGTGTCGTGCAGCGAATAAAACAATTGACTCGACAATTGCAGCAGCGCAGCGGCACCAAAGCGAATAATCGCAACAACGAACAATCAGCAGAAAATCCGGAATGTTCGGTCGGTGCATTATTGCTCGCAGCGTTTCCAGATCGTGTCGCTAAGCAGCGCAAGCTCGGTGGCAATCGTTATCTTGGTATCGATGGTTTCGAGTTAGTGTTAAAGCAAACGGATGCTTTGTGTAATGCGCCGTGGCTAGTAATCGCCGAACACAATGGCGATCGGCAAGGCGCGCAGATCCGACTCGCGGCCACAGTTGCTGAAACCGAAGTGCTCGCGTTGTTCGAGCAGCGTGTGCAACAGCGCGAGGAGCTGCGCTGGGACGAGACGACGCAGCGCTTGAGTGCAAAGCGCTTGCGCAGCCTCGGCGCGATTACGCTGGATGAGCAGGTGCTGCCGATCGACGATGAGCGCGCCAATGCTATTTGGCTCGATGAGGTACGCAAGCGCGGCTGTGCATGGTTGCAATGGTCCGCGACGGCTGACGCTTGGTTGCTGCGCGCGCGCTGGGTGCAACAGCGAGTTACCGATTGGCCGGATTTTTCCGAGGCACATTTGCGGGCAACGCTTGAGGAATGGCTACTGCCATACCTATCGGGGGTGCGGCGGCGCGAGCATTTATCCGCGCTGGATTTCGTTGCGATATGGCGCGTGCGGCTGGATTACGCGCAGCAACAGCAACTCGCGCAAGTGGCGCCCGAGCGTTTGCAATTGCCATCCGGCGCGGCGCATAGCATCGAATACCGCGCCGATGGTCCACCGCGGTTGGCGGCGCGGTTAACCGAATTTTATGGTTTGAATCAGCATCCATGTATCGCTGGCGAGCCGTTATTGTTGGAGTTGTTGTCGCCGGCACATCGTCCAGTGCAAATGACGCAGGATCTACCGGGTTTTTGGCGCAGCAGTTATCCGGAGGTGCGCAAAGAAATGAAGGGGCGCTACCCCCGACATTTTTGGCCCGAGCAACCGTGGTCTGCGCCCGCTACCGCCACCACTAAAAAGCGCATGCCGATGGTGCCGGACTGATCTTGCAATCTAACACCTTAAGTTAGCGGCGAACGTCGCGGTGACTTTCGTTTCCCGTGCTGCGTTGTTTGTGTACCATGCTTGTGTATTACGACTCGTACGGTTTTCTGAAATTGATTTCAGAGATGATTTTTTTTAGAAATGGCTTTTGGAGATGATATTTTGAACGACACCACCGCAGCGCTAGCGAAAACACCGCTCTATGATTTGCACGTCAAACTCGGTGCGCGCATGGTGCCTTTTGCGGGTTACTCGATGCCGGTGCAGTACCTCGATGGCATTCTCAGAGAACATCAACACACTCGTGCGGCGGCGGGGCTGTTCGACGTATCGCATATGGGGCAGTTGCGATTGCATGGCGTCGATGCGGCGGCTGAGTTGGAGCATCTGGTGCCGATCGATATCGTCGATTTACCGCTGCATCGGCAGCGCTATGGATTATTTACGCACGCTGCGGGCGGTATTCTCGACGATTTGATGGTAACTCGTTGCGAGCAGCATTTGTTGTTGGTGGTCAATGCCGGTTGCAAGGATGCCGATACCGCGCATTTGCGCGCGCAGCTATCGGCGCAAGTTGAATTGGAGCCGCTGCCGAATCACGCGTTACTGGCATTGCAAGGGCCAGCGGCGCGCGCAGTGTTAACGCGACTGGCGCCTGCCGCGCAGAAATTATTGTTCATGGATGCGAGCGCACTGACGATCGCGGGTATTCCGTGTTGGGTTTCGTGCTCCGGATACACCGGCGAAGACGGCTACGAAATTTCGGTCGCGGCGGATGCGGCCGAGGATTTGGCTAAACGCTTGCTGGCCGAATCAGAAGTGGCGGCGATTGGTTTGGGCGCGCGCGATTCATTGCGCTTAGAGGCCGGGCTGTGTTTGTACGGCCACGATATCGATCAAGCGACCACGCCGATCGAAGCGAATTTGGCTTGGGCTATTTCGAAAGCGCGGCGGCCGGGCGGCGCGCGTGCAAGCGGTTATCTCGGTGCGTCGATCATCGAAGCGCAATTGCAAAATGGGTGTGAGCGTCGGCGCGTGTTGTTGCGCCCCGATGGCAAACAACCGGTGCGCGAAGGTGCTGCGATCGTCGATGCGAATGGCAACGACGTTGGTATTATCACCAGCGGCGGTTTCGGTCCGTCGTTCGGCGCGCCGGTGGCGATGGGTTATGTGAACGCGGGCGCGGAGTGCGGCAGTTTATTTGCCGTCGTGCGCAATAAACAATTGCCGTTGCTGTTACAACAGGGGCCGTTTGCGCCGCATCGCTACGCGCGCGGTAATTAATCGCCGCGTCGTCGCGCACAAAAGCGCGCGCGAACGCGAAAATTTTCGGATATAAAAATAATGAGCGATTTTTTGTGTGGCGTTATCGAAGGTTTCTACGGCCGCACTTGGCCGTGGCCAACGCGTCACGCAATGATTCAGTTTTTACAGCAGCAACAATTTAATACCTATATCTACGCACCGAAAGCGGATCGGCATTTGCGCAAAGCTTGGCGTGTTTCGCACGCGCCGGATGAGTTTTCGCAATTGCTGGCGCTGCGCAACGATTGTCGCGCGCAGCACATTCAATTCGGGATCGGTTTTAGTCCGTGGGGTTTGCAAAATAATTACACTGTCGCCGATCGGTTGGCGCTGCAGCAAAAAATTCGCGATCTGAATCGATTGAATGGCGATATTTTGTGTATTTTATTCGACGACATGCCCGGCGCGATCGACGATTTAGCGCAACGTCAATGCGCGATAGTCGCCGATATTACCGCTGTTAGTAACGCACAACGCATTCTTGTATGCCCGACGTATTACAGTTTTGATCCACTGTTGGAACAAGTATTCGGCGCGATGCCGGTGCGTTATTTGGAAACGCTCGGCGCAGGCCTTGAAGGCAGCATCGATGTGCTGTGGACTGGTACGCAGGTATTATCGCCGGGTTTTAGTCGTGCCGATATCGATGCAGTGAGCGCGCGGTTGGGGCGCAAGCCGGTGCTCTGGGATAACTATCCGGTCAACGATGGTCGTCGCATCAGTCGCTTTCTACATTTGTTGCCAGTGCGCGAGCGGCCGTGGCAATTGTCTGAATGGTGTCGCGGGCATTTAGCGAATCCAATGAATCAAGCGGTGTTATCGCAATTGCCGCTCGCCAGCCTCGCGCACAATTATCGTTTGCGCGGTGCGTACGACCCAGAGCAATTCTGGCGCACGCAGCCGGAAGAATTATTCGGCCGCGAACTTGCAATATTATTGCATCGCGATGTGGATTTGTTTCAGCAGCAGGGTCTCGATCAACTCGTGTCGGCTGATCGCGAGCGCTTGATCGACGATTATCAGTGCATCGATAATCCCGCGGCGTTGGAGGTGATCGATTGGTTGCAAGAAGGTTATCGCTTCGATCCCGATTGTTTAACTGATTGAGTTGCGGTTGCCAATGCAACTCAATCAGTCTACCGTGCTTAATACGACACCATTTTTCACGCTTCGCGGAGTTTCGTTATGCTTTATCAAGGCACCGCAATCACCGTTACAGAAATTCAGCCCGGCATCGCCGAGTTGTGTTTCGATCAGCCCGAGGCGCCGGTCAACACGCTGGGCACGCACACGATGCAAGAGTTGGGTCTCGCGTTACAGCAAGTGCAAGCCAATCCTGCATTGAAAGGGTTGTTGATTACCAGCGCGAAAGAAGGCTTTATCGCCGGTGCCGATGTCGGCGAATTTGCTGCGTTGTTTGCGGCGCCTGATGCGGAGTTAGCTGCGAGTCTTCAGCAGGCATTGCGCGTGGTGAATGCATTGGCGGATTTGCCGATACCGAGCGTAGTCGCGATTAACGGCGCAGCATTGGGCGGCGGATTCGAAGTGTGTTTGGCCGCAGATTATCGCGTGCTGGCCAGCGACGGTACGATCGGTTTGCCGGAAGTGAAGCTCGGTATTTATCCGGGCTTTGGCGGCACCGTGCGTTTGCCGCGCTTAATCGGCTGCGATAATGCAGTCGAATGGATTGCGACTGGTGCTGAAAAGAAAGCATCGGATGCGCTGCTCGCGGGTGCGGTCGATGCAGTGGTGCCGAAAGAACAATTGCGCGCAGCGGCGCTCGATTTGTTGCAACAATGCGTGCGCGGTAATTTCGATTTTCAAGCGCGGCGCGATGAAAAAAATTCACCGGTGCATTTAAACGATATCGAGCGCTTGATGGCGTTTATGACAGCCAAAGCATTGGTCGGCGCGCAGGCCGGTCCGAATATGCCGGCGCCGATGGCGGCGGTGAAATCAATCGAAAAAAGTGCGGGCTGCGCACGCGAAGAAGCGTTGGTGATAGAAACCTCCGGTTTTCTTAAACTAGCAAAAACACCGCAAGCGGCTGCATTGATCGGTGTATTCACCAACAATCAAACGATCGCCAAACTCAATCGGCGCTTTGCGAAAGATGTCAGCCCGGTGCAGCGCGCTGGCGTATTGGGCGCCGGCATTATGGGCGGTGGTATCGCGTATCAATCGGCGTTAATGGGCGTGCCGATTTTGATGAAGGATATCGCCGAGGCCGGTTTGCAAGCAGGTATTGCCGAAGCCAGCGAGTTGCTGACGCAACGCGTCGATCGCGGTCGCATGAAAGCGGCGCAAATGGCCGAAGTGTTGGGACACATCCGCCCGACGCTCGATTACCAAGGTTTTAAAGCGGTGGATTTGGTGATCGAAGCGGTGGTCGAAAATCCAAAAGTAAAAGCGGCCGTATTGGCTGAATGCGAATTGCAGTTGTCCGATAGCGCGGTGCTGACTTCGAATACTTCGACGATTTCTATTACGCAATTGGCGAGCGGATTAAAACGCCCCGAACAATTTTGCGGTATGCATTTTTTCAATCCGGTGCATCGAATGCCGTTGGTCGAGGTGATACGCGGTGTAAAAACTAGCGATAACACTGTCGCCCGCGTGGTTGAATACGCCAAGAAGCTCGGCAAGACGCCGATCGTCGTCAACGACTGTCCGGGCTTTTACGTCAACCGGGTGCTGTATCCGTATTTCGCCGGTTTCAGTTTGCTGGTGCGCGACGGCGCAGATTTTCGCCAAGTTGATCGCGTGATGGAAAAGTTTGGTTGGCCGATGGGCCCCGCATTTCTACTCGACGTGGTCGGCATCGATACTGCAAATCATGCGACGGCGGTGATGTCGGTCGGCTTTCCGGATCGGTTCGCGTTGGCGGATAAACCGGTACACGCGGTGATGTACGAGCAGAAACGTTTCGGGCAGAAAAATGGTGTCGGTTTTTATCGTTACGAAACCGATAAGAAAGGCAAGCTGCAAAAACTCGAAGATCCGGCTGCGCTCGCTCTAGTGCGCTCGCAACAGCGCGAAGCTCGCGAATTTTCCGACGACGAAATTATTGCGCGATTGATGGTGCCGATGTGCAATGAGGTCGTGCGCTGCTTGGAAGAGGGTATTGTTGGCACGGCGGCGGAAGCGGATATCGGATTGTTATTTGGTATTGGTTTTCCGCCGTTCCGCGGCGGCGCATTGCGCTACATCGATCAATTGAGTTTCGACGGCAAGTCCGGCGCCGAAGCATTCTGCGCAATGGCCGATCGTTATGTGGCACTCGGTAAAATTTATGCACCCACCGACACTTTGCGAAAAATGGCGATTGAACAACGCCGTTTCTTCGATGCGTAGGGAGAAATAGAAATGACCTCGCGAGCTAATGTTGTGAAGGACGGTACTTTGAAAAATAGTGCTTTAAAAGATAACGATGCGGTGATTATCGATTGTGCGCGCACGCCGATGGCTCGCTCAAAGAACGGTGTATTTCGTTTCGTGCGTGCAGAAGATTTATCGGCGTATTTGATCGATGCGTTATTGAATCGCAATGCAGCACTCGATCCTGCAATTATCGACGATGTGATTTGGGGGTGCGTCAACCAAACCAAGGAGCAGGGTTGGAATATCGCGCGGATGATTACGCTGCTGACGAAAATTCCACATTCGGTACCGGCGCAAACGGTGAGCCGTTTATGTGGCTCGTCGATGTCGGCGTTGCAAACCGCGGCGCAAGCGATTCAAAGTGGTAATGGCGACGTATTCGTTGTCGGTGGTGTCGAGCATATGGGGCATTTGCCGATGGATTATGGCATCGATCCCAATCCGCGGATGAGCAAGTATGTGGCGAAAGCGGCAGGTTTAATGGGGTTGACTGCAGAAGCGTTGGCGATGTTGCACGGCATTGATCGCGAGCAGCAAGATCAGTTTGGCCTGCGCTCGCAGCTGCGTGCATTTGCCGCGCAACAAGCCGGCCATTTCGAACGCGAAATCGTGCCGATCGAAGGTCACGATGAAACCGGTTTGAAACAAATCATTCGCCACGATACGACGATTCGCGGCGACACCACGATCGAATCGTTGCGCGCGTTAGCGCCGGCGTTCAATCCGAAAGGCGGCACGGTAACGGCGGGTACTAGTTCGCAAATCGCCGATGGCGCATCGGCGATGTTGATGATGTCGGCAGCGAAAGCTAAAGAGTTAGGTTTGCGGCCGCGCGCGCGCGTGGTCAGCATGGCGATCGCTGGCGTCGATCCGTCGATTATGGGTTACGGCCCGGTGCCTGCTACGCAAAAAGCGTTGCAACGGGCCGGTTTAAATATCGACGACATCGATTGTGTCGAATTGAACGAGGCGTTTGCGGGGCAGGCGTTACCGGTGTTGAAGGATTTAAATTTACTCGACCAGCTCGACGACAAAGTTAATTTAAACGGTGGTGCAATCGCGCTCGGCCATCCGTTTGGTTGTTCGGGCACGCGGATTACGACGACGCTGTTGCATATTATGGAAGCGCGCGACCAACATTTCGGATTGGCGACAATGTGTATCGGCATGGGTCAGGGAATCAGCACAATTATCGAGCGGTTATGAGTGAAATAAATTCGCTGTTATCGATTTTGCTGGAACAGTTCAGAGAGCGTTGCACGCGCGTAGCGGCAGAAAATCCAGAACAGATTTTAGATGGTGCGGTTGCGGTATTTAAATCGACTCGCGATGCCGAGCAATTGCTCGCCGTCGATTTTAATTTTTTCGAATATTGGCGCGATGCGCAAACGCCGTTAGCGTTATTGGCTTTGTATCATTTGCAGCGCATCGATAATGCGGTGATTGTGACCGCGGCCGTTATCGATGCTAGCGCAGTAACCGCGCAACTGTGGCGACCGTTGCGCGACGGTTTATTATCGATCACGGCCTGGCTGCAAGGTTTGCAGGTGCCGCGTTTTCGGTTAGATCAAGCGGTGCCACTGCAACCGATTTCGATTCCGAAACCGTGGGGCCGCGAAATTTGGTACACCGGTATCGAGCGGCGTGGCGTCACCACAGTTGGCGACGCGCAGTTTAATATCGCGCTGCCGTGGCTGCTGGCGATTGCGCCGCGGCGTTTGCTCGGCGCACATCGCGAGCCGATTCTGCTGAAAATTCTCGATCCGTTGCCGGATGCGGTGTTCGGCGATTTGTATTTTGAAATGCATCAGCAAAAACAAGAGGTCTATGTCGTTACGGCAATCGATGCGCGCGCGTGGCCCAATGGCGAAGGTGCGATCCGTTTTGGTTTTAATACCGAGCTGCGCGCACAGTATCGCGACGATCAAAAATTTCTCGCCGATTATTTGGCGGCAGTGCGCGACTATCGCAGCGTGCGCAAAGCGATCGATCAGCAATTCGATGCGCGGCGTATTGATGCAGGACTCGATTTAGATCAGCCGCTGTCGGCGACGACGCTGCAGCAATGGTCGCAGGAATTGTCGCCGACCTTGCAGCAGCAGGAGCAAACGCTGCGCGCAGCGATGGAGCGCTTTACCGGTTTACAGATGCTGCAAATCGGCGATGTGGTGAAGGTGCCTTGTTTAGTGCCGCATTCGCTGCAGCATGGCGTGCGCACGGTCGAGTTTCAAACGCCAGTCTACGAACGTCTGATCTTGTCGTTCGCGCAGAAGGTACTGACTCAAGCGGAGTGGGATACCGATGCTGCGGCGACGCTGCTGTGTTTGAATTCTCCCATCGCTGCGCCGTGGCCCGTTACCGCGCGCGGCGAAGGTTGGTGCGAAGAACAGATCGTGGAGTTCGATGATTTTGTCGTGCGCCGCGTAACGCTTGAGCCTGGTGCGCAGCGCAAGCTGAGCGCGGGCGCAGGGTACGCCTTGCTGATGGTCGTCGGCGCGGAAGTGCAGTTAGCTGGCAACTCATTGGCAGCGGATACAGCAGTTTTGCTGCCGGTCGATTGGTCGGGAGGCGAGGTGGCTAATTGGAGCGAGCAGTCGGCTTATTTGTTATTGGCCACCCCGGTGGCTCTGCGCGGTTGATGCGGTGCGACCCTTGTGGCACAATCAGCGCCCGCCAGAGCGCCGCTCCACGGTCGGCAGCAGCGTTGAATCGTTTATTAATCAATAGCTAACGACTTGTGTTAGGGGCTGCGAAGAGCGGTTTTGTAGTTGTGGATGAGTTGTGCATGTCATGCGAAAGTGGCGAAATTGGTATACGCGCTGGATTTAGGTTCCAGTGGGGCAACCCGTGAGAGTTCGAGTCTCTTCTTTCGCACCAATGTATTTCAGGGCAATGCATTTCAGAGTAATGCCTTTAGGATCGGTGCAAAAATTTCAACGTAACGCAGCATTGCTGCGTTTCCATTACCATTTTTGAGGATAGGCCATGCAGGTTTCGATTGAGACGACTTCCCCGCTGGAGCGTCGTTTGACGATCGGTGTTCCCGCTGCACGCGTAGAACAAGAAGTGAATGCGCGGTTGCAGCGCGCGGCGCAGACCGCTCGTTTGGACGGCTTTCGTCCCGGCAAGGTCCCCATGAAAGTTATTCGTCAGCGCTTTGGCGACGGCGTACGCCAGGAAGTGTTGGGCGAAGTGCTGAGCCAATCGTTTAGCGAAGCGGTACAACAAGAAAAGTTACGGCCGGCCGGTCAACCTTCGATCGAGCCAAAAACGCTCGAAGTCGGTAAAGATCTCGAATACATCGCCACCTTTGAAGTTTTCCCTGAAATCGCGGTAGGCGATTACAGTGTGATCGAAGTCGTAAAATTAGTTACCGAAGTCACCGAGGCCGATGTCGATAAAATGATCGATACGCTGCGCAAACAGCAAGGTACTTGGAATGCGGTAACGCGCGCGGCGCAGAGCGGCGATCAAGTCAATATCGATTACGTTGGCACCAAGGCGGGCGAAGCATTCGCCGGTGGCAGCGCCGAAGGCAGCGATCTGGTATTGGGCTCGGGACGCATGATTCCCGGTTTTGAAGATGCGATTGTCGGCATGCAGCCCGGTGTAGAAAAAGTAGTCGCACTCAGCTTTCCTGCCGACTATCACAACGAAGAATTGAAAGGCGCAGCCGTCGAATTCAAAATTAAATTAAATGAAGTGAAGGAACAAGTCCCGGCCGAACTCAACGATGAGCTATTCAGTAAGTTCAGCGTTAAAGAGGGCGGCTTGGCCCAGTTCCGCAAAGAAGTTGCCGAGAATATGGCGCGCGAGCTGAAAAATGCCACGCGCAATAAAATTAAGAATCAAGTGATGGATGGCTTGTTAAAAGTGCATGGCGATTTGACCGTGCCGAAGGCGTTGGTGACGCAAGAAATCAAAGCGCTACGCAATCAGACCGTTCAACAGTTTGGCGGAGCGCGCAACGATATCGATTTCGCCAGTATTTTGCCGGATGAAATGTTCCGTGCGCAGGGCGAGCGACGCGTCAAGCTGGGGCTGATTCTTAACGAGCTGATCAATAAGCAAGGTATCAAAGCCGATCCGCAGCGCGTGCGCAGCATGGTCGAAGAAGTGGCGTCGACGTACGAAGATCCGAAGGAAGTGATCGACTGGTATTACAGCAATCTCCAGCAGCTGCAAGGTGTCGAGGCGGCTGTGGCCGAAGAGCAGATGGTTGAGAAATTGCTCGAAAGCGCCAAAGTGACTGAGAAAACTTGTGGTTATGAGGAGGCATTGAAGGCCGAGCAGGGCACTGCGGAAGCGTAGATTTTTTGGCGACGTGATATTGAGGAACGGCTACACTGGTAATCTAGGCTGTTTTGCTACTTAATGGGTGCTGGGTGCCCGCACGGGTAATACAGCCCTTTGAAATACGGCTTTTTACAATAGCTTCACGATGGGAAGAGCGCTTAAAGCATGTCCAGTAACTCGTTCGAAGGAAGAAACACCAATACGATAAACAATTTGGGCTTAATCCCCATCGTTGTTGAGCAAACCGCACGTGGCGAGCGTTCGTACGATATTTATTCGCGTCTGCTGAAAGAGCGAGTGATTTTCTGCGTCGGCCAAGTCGAAGATCACATGGCTAATTTAATTGTCGCGCAGCTGTTGTTTCTGGAATCGGAAAATCCCGATAAAGATATTCATCTGTACATCAACTCGCCCGGTGGATCGGTAACTGCTGGACTATCGATCTACGATACCATGCAGTTCATCAAGCCGGATGTCAGCACCATGTGCATCGGTCAGGCGGCCAGCATGGGCGCGTTTTTGTTGGCGGGCGGCGCCAAAAATAAGCGCTACATATTGCCGAATGCGCGCACCATGATCCATCAGCCGAGTGGCGGTGCACAGGGACAAGCGACCGATATCCAGATTCAAGCCAAAGAGATTCTTATTATTCGTCAGCGGCTCAACGAGCTGATGGCAAAACATACCGGGCAATCGTTTGAAACGATCGAGCGCGATACCGAGCGCGATAATTTCATGAATGCAGAGCAGTCGAAAACCTACGGGTTGGTTGATCAGGTGCTTTCGCAACGTCCGTCCAGCCTGGCCTGAGTCGGAAGACTTGCAAAACGTGGCAAAAGGCAGCATCTTTAGTGGAGACGGAGTTGTCCCGTCTTCTGTAGCGAGAGGGTTAAACTCCCATGACTGATCACACCAAGGACAGTGGCGACACGGGCAAGTTGCTGTACTGCTCTTTCTGTGGCAAAAGCCAACATGAAGTGCGTAAGCTAATCGCCGGTCCCTCTGTGTTTATTTGCGACGAGTGCGTCGACCTGTGCAACGATATTATTCGCGAAGAGGTGCAAGAGAGTGACAGCGACAGCGATCGCGATCACCTGCCGACTCCTCACGAAATCAAAGCGATCCTCGATCAATACGTGATCGGCCAGCAGCAAGCTAAGAAAGTGCTGGCGGTTGCGGTGTACAACCATTACAAGCGGTTACGCGTCAGCGATGGTAGTAAAAAAGAGGAAGTCGAGCTCGGCAAGAGCAACATTTTGTTGATCGGCCCCACCGGTAGCGGTAAAACACTGCTCGCCGAAACCTTGGCGCGCCTGCTTGATGTACCGTTTACGATCGCCGATGCAACGACCTTGACCGAAGCCGGTTATGTCGGTGAAGATGTAGAAAACATTATTCAAAAGTTATTACAGAAATGCGATTACGACGTCGAAAAAGCGCAGCGCGGTATTGTCTATATCGATGAAATCGACAAGATTTCGCGCAAGTCCGACAACCCCTCGATCACACGCGATGTGTCGGGTGAAGGCGTGCAACAAGCACTGCTGAAATTAATCGAAGGCACTATTGCTTCGGTGCCGCCGCAGGGTGGACGCAAGCATCCGCAGCAAGAGTTTCTACAAGTTGATACGTCGAGCATTCTGTTCATCTGCGGTGGGGCTTTTTCTGGTCTGGATAAAGTCATTCGCGATCGCTCCGAAAAGGGCGGCATCGGTTTTAATGCCGAAGTAAAAAGCAAAGATGAGCGCCGCAACGTTGGCGAAATATTAGCCGACGTCGAGCCGGAAGATTTGATTCGCTACGGTTTGATCCCCGAGTTTGTGGGCCGCTTGCCGGTTATTGCGACGCTGGAGGAGCTAGATATCGCAGCGCTGGTCAGTATCTTGATCGATCCAAAAAATGCGCTGACCAAACAGTACGCTAAGCTGTTTGAAATGGAGGGTGTCGAAATCGATTTTCGCGAGGATGGTTTGCAAACTATCGCCGAGAAGGCCATGGAGCGCAAAACCGGTGCGCGCGGTCTGCGCTCGATTTTGGAATCGGTGCTACTCGAAACGATGTACAACATTCCCTCGATGGATAACGTCAGCAAAGTCGTCATCGATGCCTCGGTGATTAAGGGTGAGTCCGAGCCGCTGTTGGTGTACAAGAGCGTCGAACAGCGTAAGGCGATGCCGGAGGATTAGTACCTCTCGCACAGTAGATAAAGGGCCTAAGGGCCCTTTTTTATTGCTGCGATTTTTTCCGATATCAGTACTGCGATTTTTATTTCTTTGGCGCGCCCTTGTTTTTTGCCGCTAAACCCCCAAATTTTGCCCACTGAGAAGCTGTATTAATGGCCGAGAGAGCCTAGTATTACTTAATATCCCTGAGCTTAGCGCTCATGTCTAACGAGGTCACCCATGGCGGATATGCTGGATTCTATCGAACTGCCACTTCTTCCCCTACGCGATGTAGTGGTTTATCCCCACATGGTCATTCCGTTGTTTGTCGGGCGAGATAAATCGATTCGTGCGCTGGAAGCGGCGATGGCCGCTGATAAACAAGTGCTATTGGTAGCGCAGAAAAGCGCAGCGGTCGATGAACCGGGTAGCGACGATGTCTACCGCGTTGGCACCGTCGCCAGCATCCTGCAATTATTGCGGCTACCCGACGGCACGGTGAAGGTTTTAGTCGAAGGTAGTTATCGCGCCAAGCTGGATTCCATCAGCGACGGCGATGAGTATCTGACGGCGGTGGGCGTCGAGTTACTCGGTGAACCATTAGAGGATCGCGAAGGCGAGGCCTTAGTGCGCTCGGCGCTTGCGCAGTTTGAAAAATATGTCAATCTCAGCAAAAAGATTCCTTCCGAGGTGCTGACTTCGTTATCGGGTATCGACGAGTCCGGTCGTCTGGCCGATACGATCGCCGCGCATATGGCGATGGATTTAGCACAGAAGCAAAATGTATTGGAAATCGCCGGTATTCGCGAGCGTCTCGAACATTTGATGGCGGTGATGGAAGCCGAAATCGATTTGCTACAGGTTGAGAAGCGCATTCGCGGTCGCGTTAAAAAACAAATGGAAAAAAGTCAGCGCGAGTATTACCTCAACGAGCAGATGAAGGCGATCCAGAAAGAACTCGGTGAAATGGATGAAGTGCCGAACGAAGCCGAAGAGCTGGAGAAAAAAATTCAACAAGCCGGCATGACCAAAGAAGCCGAAGAAAAAGTTAAAGCCGAGTTGAATAAATTGAAAATGATGTCGCCGATGTCCGCTGAGGCTTCGGTGGTGCGCAGCTACATCGATTGGATGGTCAATATACCGTGGAAAAAGCGCTCTAAGGTCAAGCACGATCTGGCTTATGCGGAGCAGATTCTCGAGCGCGATCATTATGGGCTCGAAGAGGTTAAGGAGCGTATTCTCGAATATCTCGCGGTGCAGAAGCGCGTGAAAAAAATCAAAGGGCCAGTGTTGTGCTTGGTCGGTCCGCCCGGTGTTGGGAAAACCTCGCTGGGTGAATCGATCGCCAAGGCGACCAATCGCAAATTTGTGCGCATGGCGTTGGGCGGCGTGCGCGACGAAGCGGAAATCCGCGGCCATCGTCGCACCTATATCGGTTCGTTACCCGGTAAGGTCGTGCAAAAAATGGCGAAGGCCGGCGTGCGCAATCCGCTTTTTTTGCTCGATGAAGTCGATAAAATGGGTATGGATCATCGCGGTGATCCTGCTTCGGCCTTATTGGAAGTACTCGATCCTGAGCAGAACAATACCTTCAACGATCATTACTTGGAGGTCGATTACGACCTGTCCGATGTGATGTTTATTTGCACATCGAACTCGCTGAATATTCCGGCAGCCTTGCTCGATCGGATGGAGGTAATCCGCATTCCGGGTTACACCGAAGACGAGAAAGTGAATATCGCCGAACGTTATTTGAAACCGAAGCAAATGCGCAACAATGGTTTGAAAGAAAATGAGCTGCGCATCGAAGCAGAGGCGATCCGCGATTTGATTCGCTACTACACGCGCGAAGCTGGCGTGCGCGGGCTCGAGCGCGAAATCGCTAAAATTTCTCGCAAAGTGGTTAAAGAATTTTCGCTCGGAAAAAAAGCGGAGCCGATCGTCGTTACGGCCGCGAATTTGGAAGACTACTGCGGTGTACGCAAATTTAGCTTTGGCGTGGCTGAAGAAAAAAACCAGGTGGGGCAGGTCACCGGCTTGGCGTGGACGCAAGTCGGCGGCGAGTTACTTACGATCGAAGCGGCCGCATTGGTCGGCAAAGGTCGCCAAGTGAAAACCGGCTCGCTCGGCGATGTGATGCAGGAATCGATTCAAGCGGCATTGACGGTTGTGCGTAGTCGTTCGCAAGTGCTCGGTATCCCGGCCGCGTATCACGAGAAGCACGATCTGCATATCCATGTGCCGGAAGGCGCTACACCGAAGGATGGCCCCAGTGCTGGGGTCGGTATGTGTACCGCGTTGGTGTCGGTGATGACTGGAATTCCGGTGCGCTCGTGTGTTGCAATGACCGGTGAAATTACTTTGCGCGGACAGGTGCTGCGCATTGGCGGGCTGAAAGAAAAACTGCTCGCGGCGCATCGTGGTGGGATTACGACGGTAATTATTCCGGATGAAAACGAGCCCGATTTAAAAGAAATCCCCGACAACATCAAAGCTGATTTACAAATAAAACCGGTTAAATGGATCGACGAAGTGTTACAAATCGCACTCGAGCGGATGCCGGAGCCGCTTACCGATGATGTCTATCTGGGCAAAGATATCGTCGATAAAGTGGCGGCCGAAGCCGGCGGCGATAAGGGCGAGCAGACCCGCGTTAACGCACATTAAGGGCTTTCCTTGACCGAGCGGCGCGCACATGGTGTAGAATCGCCGTTCCGCGGAGAGACTGAGCGTTCGCGATTCGGGCTGGTCACAAATCCAGCACTATTTAAACAAGCCGAATATTGCCAAACTAAAAATTTTAAAGGGGAACAGCGTGAATAAAACCGATCTTATAGAAGCGATTGCAGCATCTGCGGATCTTCCGAAAGCAGCTGCCGGGCGCGCCTTGGATGCAATGGTCGAAGCCATTACCAGCGCTTTGCAAAAAAATGAACAAGTAGTGTTGGTTGGTTTTGGTACTTTCCTGGTTAAAGATCGAGCTGCGCGCACTGGCCGCAACCCGCAAACCGGCAATCCGATCGAGATCGCTGCTGCAAAAATTCCAAGCTTCCGCGCTGGCAAAGCGCTGAAAGACGCGGTTAATTAATATTCTCGGTAAATTTGCACGAAAGCAGAATTTGCTGATTAACCGATGAATACAATTGTTGTTATCAATTCAATGGTTGTTGTTAAGACAGTAATTTTAATTAAAGGCGCATCTCTTGGTGTGCCTTTTTTTTCGGTTATGGCAAGTCGATTTTTTCTTCGTTGCCAGCGAGCCGCTACCAGCGAGTCGGATTAAGATAGTGTCGGGTCGCGACGATCAATAAAATTTACGGGGACAATTATGCTGCAAAACATTCGGGATAATGTGCAAGGCTTGGTAGCCAAAGTCATTATCGGACTCATTGTTGTGCCCTTTGCGATTTTCGGTGTCGAATCTTTGATCGGCGGCGGTGGCCCTGCCGAAGTGGCTAAGGTCAATGGCGAAAAAATCAGCGAGTCGGAGTTGGCGCAGGCCGTTAACGTACAGAAGCGGCAACTATTGGCGCGCATGGGCGACAATATTCAACCTGCGCTATTGGAGGATGCCGCGCTGCGCGGTCCGGCACTAGATGGTTTGATCACACAACATTTGCTAAAGCAAAGTGCTGATGCGCTGAAGCTGCGGCTTCCGACGCAGGCAGTCGATCAGACGATCCTATCGATGTCGGCATTCCAGGACAACGGCAAATTTTCTCCCGAGCGCTACGAACTACTGCTACGCAACCAAGGTTATTCAACCGCGTACTTTAAGCAGCTGATGCAACAGGAGCTGTTGATCAATCAGCTTCACAGCGCGTTTGTTAGCTCCGATTTTGTAACGCCTGCCGAGTTGGGCGTGGTTGCCGGATTGCTGCAGCAGCAGCGTAGCTTTCGCTACATCACCATACCGGTTGCCGGCCTGGCCGATAAGATCGTCGTCAGCGATGCCGATATAGATACCTATTACAAAGAGCACGCCGATCAGTTTTTACGCGACGAACGCGTCAAGTTGGAATACATCGAGCTGCGTGCGGAGGATTATTTTCAGCCGGTGGACGATGCGGCGGTAAAAGCCGAATACGCGCGCGAAATGGCGGCTTTCAAGGCGCCTGTCGAACGCCATGCCGCGCATATTTTGGTGGCGGTCAATAAACAACGCGATGATGCGCAGGCGCAGGTATTAACGGCCAGCATCGCGACCAAGCTCGCGGCCGGTGAAGATTTCGGCAAATTGGCAGCGCAATATTCGGATGATGTGGGTTCGAAAACGAGCGGCGGCGATTTGGGTGTCAGTAGTGGCGACGCCTTTCCCCCGCAATTTGAAGCGGCATTGAGCACGCTAAAAGTCGGCGCGGTATCGGCGCCAGTCAAATCGACGTCCGGTTATCATTTGATTAAATTGGTTGATCAGCAAACGCGCGAGCGCCCGACGTTCGAACAGCGCAAACTGGCAATTGCACAGCGCTTGCAACAGGGCGCGGCGCATCCCGAGCTGGTTAAAAATATCGAAAAATTGCGCGATCTAGTTTTTAATTCGGAAGGGCTTACTGCACCGGCGCAACAACTAAAAGCAACGGTGCATGAAAGCGATTGGCTCGATCGCAAATCGACCGATGCGTTGTTGAGCAATCCGAAAGTAGTAGCGGCAGCGTTCAGTGAAGAGGTTGTTAAGAGCGGCAATAATAGCGATGTATTGGAGTTGAGCACCGATCACTATGTGGTGCTGCGCATGAAGGAGCATCAGCCGGCGACACCGAAGCCGCTCGACGAAGTGAAAGCGGTTGTCGCGGCAACGTTGAAGCAGCAGCGCGCGGTGGACGAAGTAAAAAATAGCGCGCAACAATTGCTGAAACAAATTCAGCAGGGCGAGGATTTTGAAAAGCTGGCGAGCCAGCACGGTTATGCAATGAAGATGCAGGAAAAAACCACCCGCAGCAACGGCACCTCCAACCCAGAGTTGTTGCGTGCGGCGTTTGCGCTGCCAAAGTCGGGGAAGGATTCCGCGCGCTCGGTTGATTTGCTGGAACTCAGCAATGGCGATGTTGCGATTCTGCAGTTGCAGGCGGTCGTCGATGGCGCTCCGGATAGTTTAAATCCAAGCCAAAGCGCAGCGTTGTTAGCGCAACTGCAACAAGGTTTCGGCACCGCCGGTTTTGCGGCGTTTATGGAAGATACGCGCGCTCGAGCGGAAATAAAGCGGCGTTAATATTCTGATCGGTAAATAGTTGGTCGATCACTCGTTAGTCAATAAAGAGTTGCGTATCCTCAGCCGTCGCGGCGAGCTTTTTGAAAGGAGTAAAGCCAATGTTTAAAGTGCTGACATTGAATCAAATTTCAATCAAAGGATTGGAGTGCTTACCGCGCGACAGTTATGAAATTGCCAGCGAGTTCAGCAACCCCGACGCCATTTTATTGCGTAGTCACAAACTACAGGCGGCCGATATCGGTGCGTCGGTGCAAGCGATTGCACGCGCCGGTGCCGGTGTTAACAATATTCCGGTCGATGCGTGCAGCGAGCGCGGTATTCCGGTGTTCAATACGCCGGGCGCGAACGCCAATGCGGTGAAAGAATTGATTATGGCGGCGCTGCTATTGGGTTCGCGCGGCATTCTCGAAGGCATGGCTTACGTGCAAACATTGATCGATATGACCGATGCCGCCGCGATGAGCAAATTGCTCGAAAAAGAAAAAATGCGTTTCAAAGGTAACGAGCTGGCCGGCAAAATATTGGGCGTGGTCGGTCTCGGCGCAATCGGTTCGCTGGTTGCCGATACCGCGTTGCAGCTCGGTATGGATGTGATCGGCTACGATCCGGCGCTGTCGGTTGATGCCGCGTGGCGGCTACCGCGCGAAGTTCGCAAAATCGATAATCTAGTTTCGCTATTTGCGAAAGCGGATTACATCACGCTGCATCTGCCGGTGCTCGAATCGACGCGCGGTTTGATCAATAAAGAATTGCTCGCGAATTGCAAACCCGATTTACGCTTGTTGAATTTTTCGCGCGAAGAGATCGTCGATATCGAGGCGATTATCGATGCGCTCGATCAGCGTAAACTGCACAAATATATCGCCGATTTTCCGGCGCCCGGTTTAATCGGTCGGAGCGATGTGATTTTAATGCCGCACATCGGCGCCAGCACCGACGAAGCCGAAGAAAATTGCGCGGTGATGGCGGCCGATCAGCTGCGCAATTTTTTAGAGCACGGCAATATTAGCAATTCGGTAAATTTTCCTGCCACCTCGCTCGATCGCAGCGGCGGTGTGCGACTGGCGATCACCAATCGCAATGTTCCGAAAATGCTGGGGCAGTTGTTGTCGGTGTTGGCTGACGCCGATATCAATGTTATCGATATGATCAACAAAAGCCGCGATGATATCGCCTACAATTTAATCGATGTCGCCGTCGAGCCGAGCGCTGAATTTCTACAGCGCATGCGCGCGGTGGTCGGCGTGGTCAACGTACGTTTAATTCGCTGAGCTTCGTGTTGCCGTTTGCGTAGCTGAGGCGATCGAGCGCTGAGTTAATCAGGAGTCTGTCATGCCTGTGTTGCGTTTACTGTTACAGACGACTCCGCTGTTGCTGCTCGCAGTGCTAACGTCGTGTACGCCGGCCTACGTGCAACAAAGCGCATCGACGTTAGCGGCGAAAACGCGGTTGAGCGATTCGATCGCCGTGCAGCACAGCAATGAAAGATTACTTTCGCGACAAGCGCATATTTGTTTGGTGAGCGGTGTCACCGATACCGATGCGGGCGCGATGGTACTGCGCGCGATGCAAGCAGGGCTCAGCGGTTATTTTCTCTCGGTCACCGTAGAGAATGACGCGATGGATTATTTGCGCGCCTTGGCGAGCGATGCCTGCGCCGGCTCTTCATATTTATTCTATGTGCAGCCGCAGGTGCCGCCCGATTGTGCCGATACTACGCAAGCCTGCCCAAACGTTGATTACTCGAAGTTCACGATTATGATCATTAGCTGGACGGATAAAAAACTCGTCGATCGCGTGACGGTATCGGTCAAAGAAAGCATTCTGCCAAACCATAAAAACGATTCGGAGCGATTGCAAAAGGCGTTTGGGCTGCTTGCCAGCGAACTTAGCGGCGCGCCGTGATGACAACGTTGCGCGATATCGAAACGTTGTTGAGTTCGCATTCGAAGAAGCCACCGTTGGCGCAATGGCAACCGGCGCTTTCTGGCGATATCGACATTCATATCGATCGAAAAGGAGATTGGTATCACGAAGGCGGGCGCATCGAACGCCAGCCGCTGATCAATTTGTTTGCATCGATTCTGCGTCGCGAAGCCGACGGCGAATATTATCTGGTGACACCGGTCGAGAAATGGCGGATACGCGTCGACGATACGCCGTTGCTCGCGGTCGATATGGAAATCGCTGGCGATGCTGCACAACAAAAAATTATTTTCCGCTTAAATACCGACGATTGGGTCGTGCTCGATCAGCAGCATCAGCTGAGCGGCGTAGCCGAGCGCGATGCAGTCGAGCCGCACCCATGCCTACAGCTCGATCACGGTTTAAGCGCGCGGTTATCGCGCGCATTATTTTATCGTTTGGTCGGTGCCGCGGAGACGCGCGGCGATGAACTCGGTGTGCAAAGCTGCGGTCAGTGGTTTTCGCTGGGAACCTCTGGCGCGTAGCAAGTAATTTTTCTGAGATCTTTGCACGTTCCAATAAAAGCAGTGATCCCAGCGTAACTCTACGGAAATAGCACAGTGTGCCAAGACTTTGTTTGAATTGTCGGCATGAATATTCGTCCGCAGCCGCCAACGACGCTACAATAAAACGGTTGAATCACGGAACTGTCCTTTGAAGCTTCTTAAAAAATATCCCAATCGCAGGATTTACGACACCAGCGTCAGTCGCTTTATCACCAATAGCGACGTGCGACAGATGGTGCTCGATTACCAGGCGTTTCAAGTCCTCGATTCGAAAACTGGCGAGGATCTAACGCGCGCCACGCTGCTGCAAATCATCACCGAGCAAGAGGAGCAGGGCAGAAGCTCGTTGCTCACTAATCGCGTGTTGGAAGAGCTGATTCGCTTTTACGGCGATCATATGAGCGCGGAGCTCGGCGGTTATCTGGAGACTGCGATATGTACTTTGCTCGAACAGCAGAGTAAGTTGCGCGGCCAAATGAAGCAGATGTTCGAGCTGTCGCCGGTGCCGCTAGTGACCGAGATGACCAAGCAATATACGCGCTTCTGGAAATCCATTTTGACACCTACCAATCGGCGCAAACCGGACGTGCAACCGGTCGACGATGTCGATTGATGCGGCCCATTAGCCATTAGCCATTAGTCATGAAGCATACGCATAAATAAATTTGTGCGGCGCACAAAAAGCGCTTGCGTCGTACCCGGCGGCGGCCTATAGTTCAAACATATTTTGTGCGGCGCACAAAATATAATCCTGACTCCCTGCTTTTTAACGTCTCTGTGAGGTGTGAATCATGTTGGCTCAAGTGAAGAAAAAGGCCCTTGCCGGGTTTACGATGAGTGCGGATTTTATAGAAGCATGCGCAGATCGCCAGGTCGGTTTCGCCACCTTCTGTCTGCAATCCAGTCTCGAAAATGCTAAAAAATTACGCACCGTTAAAAGTTTCAACGATGTCGTTACCAGCCAGAAGAGTTATCTGAAAGGTTTGCAGGAGGAGTTCAGTTCGCTCGCGACGGCTAACACCGAAGCACTCAAAACGCTTGGCGGCTCAACTAAAGAGTACGTGACATCGATCATCAAACCGGCGTCGGAAGCATTCGCCGAGCAAGTTGCCACGGTGTTGCCGGGCGGCGAAAAAAAGGCTGCTCGCAAAGGCGCGTAATATTCATTACGCGCAACACGCGTTATTTGGTGCACACGATACCCACATTGTCCAAACGTGGAGTACGCCATGTTGTATCAATTACATGCCATCGGTATGGAGGCGCTCCAGCCTCTGCATCAAACGGCGAAAACAATACGCCACTTTTGGTCGCATCCGTATAACCCATTCTCCAGTACGCCGCTGGCAAAGCACGTCAGCGCAGGCCTCGAAACCTTCGAGCGACTTTCCGAATATTACGAAAAACCTGAGTTTGGTTACATCAAGGTGGCGCTGGATGGCCGCGATGTGCCTATTTTTCAGGAGGTG
The DNA here is from genome assembly GCA_043786385.1 of Spongiibacteraceae bacterium. GTDB lineage: Bacteria > Pseudomonadota > Gammaproteobacteria > Pseudomonadales > CAMLJR01 > CAMLJR01. The sequence goes on from JAYVWC010000028.1 coordinate 33,922, forward strand.
ATCCACTCGCTGCCGTGGTGTGATCTCGTGCATTTTCGAAAAGCGGTCGTTGTTGAACAGCCGAAAGTATTATTTGTCGCACCGCTTTCCGGTCACTATGCGACGCTGCTGCGCGGTCACGTCGAGTTTTTTCTGCCAGATCACGATTGCTACATTACCGATTGGCGCAATGCACGCGACGTGCCGCTGGCCAATGGTGATTTCACTTTGGATGATTACATTGAGTACATCATCGAATACCTACAGTTTCTTGGGCCGGGCGCGCATATCGTCGCCGTATGCCAACCGGGTGTACCGTCGTTGATGGCTGTGGCGCTGATGAGCATGGCGCACGATTCGGCGCTGCCGGCCAGTCTAACGATGATCGCCGCGCCGATCGATACGCGCGAAAGCCCGACCGAGGTCAACAACTATGCGATGAAGCGCGATTACGAATGGTTCGAGAAAAGTGTCATTTTTGACGTGCCGTGGGGGTACAAAGGCGAGGGGCAGCGCGTGTATCCGGGATTTGTGCAATTGAGTGGCTTTCTCAGCCTGAATTTAAACGATCATCTGCGTCGCCATTACAAATTTTACAAAGACCTGACGAAAGACGATGGCGATAGCGCTGAAGACCATCGCCTATTTTACAACGAGTATTTAGCAGTGCTGGATATCTCCGCGCCGTTCTACCTCGATACGATCAAGCGTGTGTTTATCGAACATCATTTGGCCCGGCGCGTGGCACACTGTGGCGATCAGGCCATCGATTTGACTGCGATTACCAAGACCGCGTTGTTTACCGTGGAGGGCGGCAAAGACGATATCTGCGGTTCAGGCCAAACCCATGCCGCACACGGCCTCTGCAAAAAGTTACCGCAGGAGTTGCGTCAACAGCATACCGAGCCATTGGTAGGGCATTACGGCTCGTTTAATGGGCGTTATTTCCGCGAAACTATCGGCCCAATGATAAAAGCGTTTATTGCCACACACAATCGATAATAAAAACAATCTGCCGTTAGCTGTGTTTCAATGTTTTAAAACAAATTTACTGCAGTGATGTCCGTGCGCTAATCGCTGATTGCGATTTCATGCTTGGCGCTCACTCTCCTCTACGAATTCGACTTCTCCAGCAAATACCATTTTTTTCATCCGATGCGCGATGCGAAGGTGGAATTTTGGTGAGTCAGGCTAAAAATTAAGTGTAATTATATGAGCAATAAGTATTAAGGCTTTGCCGTCTTGCGACGATATATTCCAACTGAAGATGACATTGTTGCGCATTTAAAACGTAAACTACACCCTTTTGATAATTTAAGTAATGGTGCGCAAATCAGTTTCAATCTGACGCTCATGTTTATTATCTATTGTTATTTATTTATATAGATAATTCTTTGTGTAATTGTTTTGAAATTTATTTAGAGTATGAATAATAGTTATATTTATTTTTAGAATTTTTATAAATTGCTAGTATCTATTTTTATGACTAGAATTTTGTTTCCCATATAGCTGTTTTATTGATGTGGTTGAGGCAGCATGGTTTTTTTATAAATGTAAATGAGGATTTAAATATGACCGTAGTAGACACCATTAAGGATAAAGCTGGTTCTGTGGTTTCCTCCGTCAGCGATTTTAATGCTATTGCAGTTGACAAACTTGAGGAGGTCTCCAACATCAATATCGCCTCTATCGGTTATTTTAGCAACACACTCGTTAAGCAGTTGCGGTCATTAACCAGCGTTCGAGATGCCGATTCTTTTCGAAAATTTACCGCCGATTCGATATCGCTAAGTGGTGATCTGGCGAAGCGGGTGTTGGACGATAGTAAAGCCTGGCTCAATTTGGGCGTGGATTTTACCAAAAAGACGACCGATTTGTTAAAAGGCGCTAACGTTGATGTTGAAAAAAAATCGGCTATAAAATCGGTAGCTGCGTAATCCTGCGATGTGAGGCTCCACGTTGGAGCCTTTTAAATTATGTTGTCGATTGAGATCGGAGCTATCCCTCGATGAGTGAGCAGCAGCCGTGCGTCGATTTATTCGCTTCAAGCGGAAGCCTTATCGATGGCATCTGCGAATTGCAGCGGACGTTTGTCGAAGTAATATTTAATAATGTTTTGCCCGATAACTCACCAGGCTCGGATTTATCGACTTTGTTGCATGCAACATCTAGCTGCGGTGAAAATGGGTTCTGTCCACCTAACAGAGTGGCCAGTAGTCCATTGCAAGTGATGATTCGACAGGTGGATTTTTGGCGTTGCCAGGTGCAGCTTTGTAACAGCTTTGCGCTGCGGTTACTGGGCTGGCAAGTACAGCCGCTATTTTCATCCGCAGCGGACGCTCAATACTGTTCTGACGATGAGCGGCGCGAAAATCTGCTGCTGGATTTTATGAACCAATACTATTTACTGGTTGCGGGCCACACTCTTAATTGTGTGTCAGAGCTACAAGATTCAATCAATGCCGATCATCAGCAATTTGTTAGCGCGGTACATCTAATGATCGATGCGTTGTCAGCAAACGATTTCGAAACGAAAGATGTAGTCGGCCGACATATCAGTGCGCGCATTGGCGATAGTGATTTAAATGTTGAACCGGTTCTAAGCCGACACCTCGAACAGCGATTGATTGCCCAATTGTTATCGCAGCGCGATGCAGCCTAGGCGCGTTGTAACAAGCAGGTACTTCTGAAATTACAGTATTGGAGGTAGTAGACGATGAGTAACTCTTATATCCCACAGGTTGGAGCTACATCAAAAAAATATCGGTCAATAATGAATGATATTAACGTCTCCAAGGTCAATGCTCGGGTGCTGCCCGTCGGCGCAACTGGGCGAAATTATCGCAGCCCGGCGCAATTTACAGGTTGCGCGTCGGAATTGTCGTACCACTCCGACGACGATCAAAAATACAGTGAGGCGCTGAAAAATTACACGGCGATATACCGGCAGTACCATGCCTATCTCGAGTTCGACGACCCGGTATCGGTGCACGATTACACGCTTAACATTACCGAGACGGAGGAGCACGGTGTGCTTGGCTTGCTGGGTGATGAGATCGAACAGTTGATGCGCTCGCACGTGCATTTCAGCGATGACGAGATCGAGCAGCTGGGTTACTTAGGGTGGTTGCAGCATTAAATTGTGCACCGCGACTAGCGTGCGCCGCTCCTAGTTGGGGCGTCTTTTCATCTGCATATATATCAAGGGCATTTGCAAATGTATCGATTGCATTAGCCGGTGTATCGATTGCATTAGCAGGTGTATCGATTGCATTAGAAAATGTATCGACTGCATTAGTAAGTGTATCTATGTCTTCGATTAACTTAAAACTCCATATCGAGTTCGTCGATATCGTCGGGTTCGAGTTCAGCGGCGGCCGCCCATTCGCGCATTTCGGGTAACGCCATAATGCGTTGGCAGTAGGCGGTGCATGCGGCGTCCAATTTTATGTCGTAGGTCAGAAAGCGCGTCACCACCGGTGCATACATCGCATCTGCGGTACACGGTGCTAATCCAAATAGGTAGGGGCCGCCGTATTTATCGAAACAGTCGCGCCAAATAATGAGAATGCGATCGATGTCGGCCTGCGCGCGCGACCATACGACAAAATTTGGAAAGAAAGCTTTTATATTCATCGGTAGAGCTGCGCGCATTGCGCTGAACCCGGCATGCATTTCACCGCAAATCGAGCGACAGTGCGCTCTTGCGGCGCTATCGCCAGGTAGCATACCTGCATTGGGTTTAATTTCATTGATGAACTCGGCGATCGACGAAATATCCCAGACTTTGATGCCGTCGTATTCGAGGCACGGCACCAGCACCGAGGATGACAGTAATAATATCTCCGCCCGGACCTCGGGATTATCCGGCGGCATGTAGATTTCTTCAAAATCGATCTTGGCAAATTTCATCATCAGCCAACCGCGTAGCGACCACGAAGCATAATTTTTACTGCTGATAGTCAATGTCGGCGTTTTCATCGGTGGCGTTCCTCGAGCGACTGGTATGGCTTCATTGATTCAACATAGTGTGCGTCGTGGACAAAAGCGAACAGAGGTGAATAATTTATTGCTGTGTCATTAGCATAGGCACATATTTGGCAGGTATAAACATTGCCAGAAAATAACGGCCATCGTTAGTTTGGCGAATTGGTAGATTACAGCATATCATGATGTTGTTGGTAGTAGATGTGATGAGCCAATTGGGTCAGGTTATAAGTCGGTCGCTAGTGTCTTTGGTCTCTAAGGAAGTGCGATGAAAAATCCTCTGATGTATCAGGCGTATCAACTGTATGCCGATCTGACCAAACCGATGCAGCTATTAACGCGGTTATCTCGTCCGTTGATCGACAAGATGCCATTCGGTGAGACACTCGTCAAACAGATGTTATCGGCAGCGTGCGATGTAACGACTTTATTGCAACTTACTCACGCGCGCCCGCCGTTTAATATCGAATCGGTATGTGTCGGTGGTAAAGGGATGACGCCAATTAGCGAAGAGGTTGTCGCACAAACAGCATTTTGTAGTTTGTTACATTTTAAAAAGAAAACTGAAATTGTGCAGCCGCGGGTATTGGTTGTCGCACCAATGTCGGGCCATTTTGCCACGCTGCTGCGCGAAACGGTGCTGACGTTACTACAAGATCACGATGTCTACATCACCGACTGGCACAATATCCGCGATATCCCGATGGCTGAGGGAAAGTTTGGTCTCGATGAGTTTGTCGCGCATATCATTCAGCATGTCGAAGTGCTTGGTGCCGGCACGCATGTGATGGCGGTGTGTCAGCCGACAGTGCCGGCCTTGATCGCGACTGCGGTGATGGCTGCGGACAACAATCCGGCGCAGCCGGCGACATTGACATTAATGGCAGGCCCGATCGATACCCGCATCAATCCAACCGAAGTCAATAACCTCGCTACCACGCGCCCGATTGAATGGTTCGAGAAAACGGTGATCGGCACGGTGCCGATGCGTTATCGCGGTGCGTTTCGAAAAGTTTATCCCGGTTTTTTACAAATCAGTGCATTTATGTCGATGAATATTGGGCGGCACTTCCACTCGATCGTCGAAATGTACGCCAATCTGATTCGTACCGATCATCAAAAAGCTACAGCTACTCGCGAATTTTACGAAGAATATTTTGCGATGATGGACTTATCGGCGGAGTTCTATCTAGAGACGGTGCGCAAAGTTTTTCAGGAGCATCATTTACCATTAGGCCTAATGACCTTTCGCGATCGGCTCGTCGATCTCAGTAAAATTCGCCACACGGCGCTGCTGACAGTCGAAGGAGAGAGGGATGATATCTGTTCGATCGGTCAAACGCTCGCCGCACAGGAATTGTGCAGCGGCGTGCGGCCGTCTAAACGCCGCCATTATGTGCAGGCCGGTGTCGGCCATTACGGCGTATTTAGCGGTCGTCGCTGGAATAAAGATGTCTATCCGATCGTGCGCGATTTTATTTTCATCAACAGTGGCGCTCCCCGTGTAGCGAACGCTCAATCAAAAAATCGGAATAAGAAGCCATTGATCAGTCAGGCATAATCGGTAATGAGGTGTTTTTAAGTCTAGCGATCCTGAGGCGCTGTCGTGTTTAATGATGCAAGGGATTTTAAAATTAGTTAGCAATAATGTGCCGTGTTGTTTTTAACTTCGGTAATTTCTAATTCTAGTAATTTTCAAACTGAGAAATCCCCTCGAAATTGATGTACGTCAGTAAACTGGAGGATTTGCAACAGATTTGTCGTGGCTGTGGCACAATTAATTGTGGTTTAGTCGGCACCCGTAGCTTGGTCTGCATTTCAAAATCACGCAATGACCAGAGAATATGTTGCGAATAGATAGCGCTCTAGGGAGTAAGTAGTATGGCAATCTCGATTGACGAAATATTCGAAGACTTCAAGACTAAGATCGATAACGATGAACTCAGCGAATACTTAGCCAAATTCTCGCAGCACTTTAACGACATCATTCAGCACGGTGTGCTGCAAAAATTAACCACTGGGCAATTTAATTTTGATGATTTATTCATGCAGGCGCATTTTCTCAGCAATTTGACAAAAAATGCCACGCTGAACCTGCCAGCGCTTATCGAACAGCAAATGCAATTTCTGCAGGATCACACCGAGCTATGGCGACAGGCGACGTTATCGCTGGTGGGCAAAAAAACGGGCGATGTTATTGCGCCCGATAGGGGCGATACACGCTTTAATGACTCTGAATGGAGCGAGAACCCGGTTTTCGATTACATCAAGCAAGCCTATTTGCTGAATGCAAAATCGCTACGGGATATGGCGGCGGGCCTACAGTTCAAGGATCGACGCGCAGCGCAGCAAGTTAAATTCTGGGTGCGGCAATTCACCAACGCTTTGGCCCCGACTAATTTTGTCGCCACCAATCCGGAGGTCTGTCGCGCCATCGTCGAATCCCGCGGCCGCAATCTACTCGAAGGATTGCAGCACTTTCTCAATGATTTAAAGCGTAGCCCCGAGCATACGCTGGCAGTGGCGATGTCGACAGTCGATGCATTCGTGCTCGGCGAAGATATTGCCGCTACCCCTGGCGCGGTGGTCTATCAAAACGAATTGATGCAACTGCTGCAATATCAACCGCAAACGGAAACGGTGTATCGCGTACCGATTTTGCTGACGCCAGCTTTTATCAATAAATATTACATTTTCGATTTATCCCCGAAAAATTCACTGATCGACTGGTTGGTTAAACAGGGCTGCACGGTATTTGTGATTTCGTGGGTCAATCCGGATAAATCGCTAGCCGACAAAAGTTTTAGCGATTACATGCTGCAAGGGCCGGTTGCAGCGCGCGCGGCGATTGCAGCGATCACCGGCGAGGCGGAGGTGGCTAGCATCGGTTACTGCGTCGGCGGCACGCTGTTGGCTTGCGCGCAAGCGTATTTAACCGCGCGTGGGGAGCCAACTTTTCAATCGACCACGTATCTGACAACCTTGCTGGACTTCCAAAATCCCGGCGAAATCGGCGCGTATATCTCCGAGGAATTTGTCGAAGCGATCGAGCGGGATTCGCTGCAGCGCGGCGTATTTGATGGCCGCATCGCGCGCCTGTGTTTTAGTTTGTTGCGCGAAAATAATTTGTATTGGTCATTTTTTATCAATAATTATTTGCTCGGCAAAGATCCGGCGCCGCTCGATTTGTTGCATTGGAATAGCGATGCGACCAACGTACCAATGGCGCTGGCGGGGTTTTTTCTGCGCAGTATGTATCTCGATAATTTATTGGTGCAGCCGAGTGGTGTGGTGCTGGCCGACACGCCGATCGATCTATCGCGCATCGCAACGCCTACTTATTTTTTGTCGGCGGAAGCCGATCACATTGCGCCGTGGGACAGCACCTATATCGGTTTCGCCGCGCACGGTGGTCAGAAGCGTTTTGTGCTGGCTGGTTCGGGGCATATCGCCGGTGTAATCAATCCGCCGACAGCCAATAAATACGGCTATCGAACCAATGCCGATTTGCCATCGAGCGCCGCCGATTGGATGACAGCAAGCATCAAAAGCGCCGGTTCGTGGTGGCCTGATTGGTTGGCGTGGAGCGGGGTCACCGCTAGCGAGCAGCTACCAGCGCGCGTCCTTGGCACGCCGGACTATCCGATTTTGGAACCTGCCCCCGGCAGTTATGTCGCGGTTAGAATTTAACAAAATTTTCGCTACGAATAATGCTGGCTATGAGTAATGATGATAGATGTCTATGAATAATGATGATAGTAGCGCTCGCGCAGCGGCACTTTGTGTAATTTACCGGTGGCGGTGTGCGGCAATTCATCGATGGCGATAATGTCGTTCGGCAGCCACCATTTCGCGACTCGCTCGGCGAGATGCGCGGTGATCGCCGCTTTATCGAGCGTGCAATTTTCTTCGAGTACCACCAATAGCAGTGGCCGTTCATCCCACGTCGGATGCGGCACGCCTACCACGCACGCTTCGCGTACCGATGCGTGACTGAGCGCCGCGTTTTCGAGCGCGATCGAACTAATCCATTCGCCGCCGGATTTAATCACATCTTTTTTGCGATCGACGATACGCAGCGTGCCCTCCGCATCGAGCGTTGCAACGTCGCCGGTATCGAACCAACCTTCGACGGTGGCATCGCAGTCGCTGCGATAATAACGTTGCAGCGTCCACGGGCCACGCACGCGTAATTGACCGGATTGGATACCATCGTGCGGCAGCGGCGCGTTGTCATCGTTGAAGATTTCCAATTCGATGCCATAAATTCCGCGCCCCGCTGAGGTTTGAAAACGATCGCGTTCGGCGTTCGATAGTGCGCGTAGGCTTTCGCTCCAGCCGCCGAAGGTTGCGAGCGGGCTGGTTTCGGTCATGCCCCACAGCGGCATTAAATAGGTGTCATGCTGTTCGCGCAATGCTTCGACCAGCGCGAGTGGGGCTGCCGCTCCGCCGACGCCGATCGTCATCCCCGGCGACAACTCTTTACCCACTTTGTCGAGATAGTGCAGCATATTCAGCCATACGGTCGGCACGCCGAGCGCCAGCGTAACGTGCTCGGCAGCGATTAATTCATACAGCGAAGCGCCATCGGAGTGCGCGCCGGGCAGTACCAATTTTGCGCCGGCCATTAAGCACGAGTAGGGCAGTCCCCATGCCGATACGTGATACATCGGCACCACCGGCAGCACCACGCTGTCGCGCGATAAATTTAATGCGTTCGGCGCCAAGCTGGCGAGCGCATGAATCGCGGTCGAGCGATGCGAATACAACACGCCTTTTGGATTGCCGGTGGTACCCGATGTGTAACATAAACACGCCGCAGTATTTTCGTCGAACTCGGGCCAATTGAATTCGCTTGGTTGTTGCTCCAGCAGCGTTTCGTAACAAATATATTCAAACTTCGCATCCAACGGCGCGTGCTCGGAATTGCACAGCAAAATAATTTGCGTGACCGTTGGGATCTGGCCCACCAATTCGTTGAGCAACGGCACGAACGTTAAATCGACAAACAGTAATTTATCTTCGGCGTGATTGATGATGTATTCGATCTGTTCGGCGAATAGCCGTGGATTTACCGTATGCACAATGGCGCCCAGGCCGGAGACCGCGTAGTAAAGCTCGACATGCCGGTAACCGTTCCATGCCAGCGTGCCGATGCGATCGCCTGGTTGTATGCCGAGCGTTTGCAATGCGTGCGCTAATTGACAGCTGCGGCGATAACATTCGTCATAACTGTAGCGATGAATGTCGCCTTCGACCCGGCGACTGACAATTTCGGCGTTGGGCGAAAGGCGTTTAGCTTGACTTAGAATCGAAGAAATCAGCAGCGGTTGCTGCATCATATTACCCAACATGGCGTTGATACTCCTCGAGCTGGCTGAGTGCGGCTTGCCACACCAGTGTGGTCGCACACGGATCTATTTTCAAGATGGCTGTTTGGATCGCTTATGCGAACAAGACCCCTTTCCGGCGGCGGGGTGCAGCCGTGAGGCGATTACGCTGGAAAAAATGACTGAGGTGTTGGCGGCTGGAATACAGAACATTAAAAAAATTCTGCTCGCTGCATTGTCCGCGCAATAATGGTTACGGATTAGCGGCGAGCGGAGTGACCAACACCAGCAAACCCAATCGTGCATGATCGAAGTAATGCAACTCGCCGCTGCGCATCCGTCGCTGTTCGCGCAACACATACAATTGATCGACGCTGTAGTTATTAGTATTGCTGGCATTGGCAGTATTATGTGCGCTGCTGTTGTCGATACTATTAGCGACTGGCGATACCGGCAACGCCGGTATGTCGTCAGTTGCCGATGCGTCGGCGCTAAATCGACTCAGCCATAATTGCGTGTCGACGCGTAGAAAATGTTCGGCGCTCAACGCAAGATAGCCTTCCAATTCATGATGGTTGCCGAATTGTCGTCCAGCACTGAGCGCAACTGCGGTTGCGTGCGCGGCATCTTCGCTCGGCCACAACCAGGCTTGATGCAGCAGCACATGCATACTTTTGCGTTGTTCGATGGCGCTGGCTTCGCGGTTTAATTGCAAACTACTCGCCGGCAACAATTGAAAAGGAGCACTGCCGCCTTCGGCTGCTAGCGCAATCGTTCTGGCGGGATAGCGCAACGCATTGACGCTGCGCAGCGCCGCTTCGCCATCGGCGGAGTCGCGTGCAAAAACGATAATTTCGACTTGATAGGTGGTTTCGGCATGCGCCGATAAGGCCAGTGTTGCGATCGAAAATAATAAGCCACCGATAATCTTTTTCATTCGTTCACTCATGGCTTAAGCGCGACGTTGCTGGGTGGTTTTCGGCGCCGCCGTAGTGGCCGAAGCTGCGGTGCTCGGCGCAAGCGTCGCCAGCAATTGCTCGATAAATTGAAAACGCAATTCTGCGTCTTCGAGATTTTCGCTAAAAGCCAGCGCGGTAGCCCCGGCCAAGCGATACGTACTCGGTTTGGTTTGCACCAGCTTGACCAACACGATCGGCTCGATCAGCGGTTGTTGATCGAACTCCAATTTACCGCCGTTGGGGCCGGCTTCAATTTTGCGAATGCCGAGTCGATGCGCCTGTTGTTTCAATGCGGTGACGCGAAATAAATTTTTCACTGCTTCGGGTAGCAAACCGAAGCGATCGATCATTTCCACTTGCAACTCGTGCAGCGCGTCAGCATCGTCGGTGTTGGCGATGCGTTTGTACAACATCAAACGCGCCTGCACATCGGGCAGGTAATCGTCGGGTATCAACGCGGCGAGCCGTAGATTCACTTCGGTGCCGCGATCGAGTGGCTCTTCGATATTCGGCGTTTTGCCGGCGCGAATCGCTTTTACGGCGCGCTCCAGCATTTCCATATACAGCGTAAATCCGATGGTATGAATTTGGCCGCTTTGTTCTTCACCCAACAGTTCGCCAGCGCCGCGAATTTCCAAATCGTGCGTTGCCAGCGTAAATCCGGCGCCGAGATCTTCGGCTAAACAAATCGCTTCCAAGCGTTTTTCGGCGTCGGCGCTTAATTGCGTCGGCTCGGGCGTTAGCAGATACGCATACGCTTGATGGTGCGAGCGCCCGACGCGGCCGCGCAGTTGGTGCAATTGCGCGAGCCCGAATTTATCGGCGCGCTCGATGATGATGGTGTTGGCATTGGGCACGTCGATGCCGGTTTCGATAATTGTCGAGCAGACGAGCACGTTATGGCGTTGATGATAAAAATCCGACATTACTTGTTCGAGTTCGCGTTCGCGCATTTGCCCGTGGCCGATGCCGACGCGCAATTCCGGCAACAATGCGCGCAAATCGTTGGCGCATTTCTCGATGCTTTTGACATCGTTGTGCAGAAAATATACTTGGCCACCGCGCAAAATTTCGCGCTGAATTGCTTCTTTAATTAATTCGCTGTCGAACGGACGCACAAAAGTTTTTACCGATAAACGCCGCGCCGGTGGCGTTGCGATAATCGACAGGTCGCGCATGCCCGACATCGCCATATTCAACGTGCGCGGAATCGGCGTCGCGGTCAGCGTCAGAATATCGACCTGCGCGCGCAGCGCTTTCAATTGATCTTTTTGGCGCACGCCGAAGCGATGTTCCTCGTCGATAATAACCAGGCCCAAATTGCTGTATTTGACATCGCTTTGCAGCAACTTATGCGTGCCGATCAAAATATCGACCTTGCCTTCGGCGAGTCGTTCGAGCACGCGTTGTTGTTCGGGCGCGGTGCGAAAGCGCGATAACACTTCGATCACCACCGGCCAATCGGCGAAGCGATCCTTGAACGATTCAAAGTGTTGCTGCGCGAGCAGCGTCGTGGGCACCAATATCGCGACTTGCATGCCGCTGTGTACCGCGACAAACGCTGCGCGCATTGCCACTTCGGTTTTGCCAAAGCCGACATCGCCGCACACCAGTCGATCCATTGCCGCTGGCGCGCGCATATCGTCTAACACCGCAGCTATGGCGCTGACCTGATCGGGCGTTTCTTCAAACGGAAAGGTGGCGGCGAACGCAGAATAAGCCTGCCCCGGATCGGTGAACGCGTGGCCCGGTCGCGCGGCGCGGCGCGCGTAAATATCGAGTAATTCGGCGGCGACATCGCGAATTTGCTCGGCGGCCTTGCGCTTGGCTTTCTGCCAGGTTTCGCTGCCGAGCCGATGCAGCGGCGCAGTCTCTTCGTCGGCACCGCTGTAGCGGCCGATCAAATGCAGCGATGCGACCGGCACGTAAAGTTTTGCGCCCTCGGCGTATTCGAGCGCGACAAATTCTGCATTTTCGCCATCGACCGCGATCGTTTGCAAGCCGCAATAACGACCGACGCCGTGATCGATATGTACTACTGGCGCACCAACACGCAGCTCGGCGAGATTGCGCACCGCATTATTAGCAGTATCGCTCGCGCGTTTGCGACGTCGGCTTTGCAACACGCGCTGGCCGAATAATTGATTTTCGGCGACCAGTGCCAGTTGCTGTTTCGGCGCCGCTTGATTTTGTAACAACAGACCGCGATCGATCGGCGCAACGGCGATCGCCAACGCGGCGGTGCCGCTGCTGAAGGTTTGCCAATCGGCAACCGTGGTCGCGACTAAGCGATGTTGCTTTAATAGATCGAGCAACGTTTCGCGGCGGCCCGCCGATTCGACGCACAACAACACGCGCTGCGCAGCGGCGAATTTTCGCAGTGCGGCGATTGGATCGTCGGCTTTCGCATCGATCGGTAGCTCCGGCGGCGGCAGCGTGTCGAAATCGCGACGTCCTGCGGTATTGCCAACGCTGTCGCTTTGCAGCGCGACTTGTTGATGCAATTTCAAGCGCGCGAATAACACTTCGACCGGCTCGAAAATTCGCGGCGGCGGCAGAATAGGGCGCTCGCGATTGTGGCGTCGTTGTTCGTAGCGCTCGTTGGCCTCGCGCCAAAAATTCTGCGCGGCGACTTCCAAGCCGCTGTCGTTAAAAATCACGGTATCGTTGGGCAAGTAGTCGAACAAACTGGCCGATTGTTCGAAAAACAGCGGCAAATAATATTCGATGCCGGCCGGCGCAATACCTTGGCCGACGTCTTGATACACCGGGCAGCGGCGGTGATCGACATCGAAGGTGTCGTGCCACGCCTCGCGAAATAATTTAATCGCCGCGGCGGTGAGCGGAAATTCGCGGCCTGGCAGCAACCGAATGCGCTCGACCTGCGTCAGCGTGCGTTGTGATTCGGGATCGAAGGTGCGCAACGTATCGACTTCGTTATCGAGTAGATCGATGCGGTACGGCAGCGCGCTGCCCATTGGAAAAATATCGAGCAGCGAGCCGCGCTGCGCGAATTCGCCGTGCTCGTACACCGTCGTTACCGCGCGGTAGCCCGCAGCGCCGAGTCGCAGCCGCAGCTGCTCGACATCGAGCGTCTGGCCGCGATCGATCATCAGGCTATTGCCTTGCAGATAGGCGGGCGGCGGTAAGCGATGCATCAGCGTCGCGATCGGCACTACCAGCACGCCGCGTTGTAGCTCGGGCAGGTGATACAGCGTGGTCAGCCGTTCGGAGATGATGTCCTGATGCGGCGAAAAGCTATCGTACGGTAGCGTCTCCCAATCCGGCAGGTGCAGCACTGCGAGTCCGGGTGCAAAAAAGCGTAATTCTTGTTCAATTTGGCGCGCGCTGGTGGTATCCCGCGTAATCCATAACACCGGTTGCGCGAGTTGCTGCGCGGCGTTGGCGACGGCCAGGCTCGCAGCGGCGCCGTGCAGCTGGCCCCAGCTTTGGCGATCGCCGGACGATGGTTTTAACGAGGTATTCAGCAGCACTTCCGACATCGATGCGAAACTATTCAATCAAAGAAGGCGGCATTGTAGCGGATGCGTCAGTCAAATGTAGCGGATGCGCCAGTCGAATGTAGCGGTTGCGCGGCATCGGGCGAACAAAGATAATACGCGCCTTTCTTTTACCTGTGCGGCAAAGGTGCCTACTAATGGAACACAGAAAACGCGGTCGTCCCGACGATTATTTCAAAGACTGGAAAGCGCGCGAAGCGCTGGCGGAAGGTTTGATTCCGTTGGTCGGCAAGCTCTACCGGGAAAATAACGTCAAGACCTATATCTACGGACAAGGCCTCGTCAACAAATCGCCGCTGGATATCATGCAGGCGCATCGCGTCGTGCGGCAGGTGGAACAGAACGAATTATCCGAGTTTGAAACCTTTCCGGTCGTCAAAGCGTTGACCGAGTTGAATCTCGGTACCGCGCATATCGATGCCGGTCGTATTGCAGTGCTGTACGAACAAGCAAAAAGCAGCGGCATCAGCGTGCATGATTTCGTGCGCGAACAGGTCGCGGATTTGATCGGCGTCGATATCAAACCGATCGCCAAGCCGTGCGATGTGGTGTTGTTCGGTTTCGGCCGTATCGGTCGCTTGATGGCACGCTTGCTGATCGAAAAAGCCGGCGGCGGCGATACGTTGCGGCTGCGTGCAATCGTGGTACGCAAAGGTAAAAGCCCCGACGATTTAATGAAGCGCGCCAGCCTATTGCAGCGCGATTCGGTGCACGGCCATTTCAACGGCACCATTCGCGTCGATGAAGAACGCTGCTCGTTTATCGCCAACGGCAACGAAATTAAAGTGATTTATGCCGATCAACCCGACGTCGTCGATTACACGCAATACGGCATCAGCGATGCAATCGTGGTCGATAACACCGGCAAATGGAGCGATCGCGAAGGTCTCTCCAAACACTTGAAATGTCCGGGCGTGTCAAAAGTATTGTTGACTGCACCGGGCAAAGGCGATTTAAAAAATATCGTGTTCGGTGTCAACGATAACGAAATTCTCGATAGCGAAGCGATTATCACCGCAGCGAGTTGCACCACCAATGCGATCGTACCGCCGCTGAAAGTGATCGACGATTATTTCGGTATTTTGAATGGCCACGTTGAAACCGTACACGCGTACACCAACGACCAGAACTTGATCGACAATTATCACCCGTCGAAGCGTCGCGGTCGCAGTGCGCCGTTGAACCTGGTTATCACCGAAACAGGTGCCGCGAAAGCGGTGGCGAAAGTGTTGCCGCAATTGATTGGCAAGCTGACCGGCAACGCGATTCGCGTACCGACACCGAACGTATCGTTGGCGATTTTAAAATTAAATCTTAAACGCGAAACGACGGTGCAGGAAATCAACGAGTTTATGCGTAAAATTTCGCTGCACTCGCCGCTGCGCAAGCAGATCGATTATTCGAATTCGCCGGAAGTGGTGTCGTCCGATTTGGTCGGCTCGCGGCACGCTAGCATTTACGATGCCGAAGCCACCATCGTCAACGGCAGCAGCGTGGTGTTGTACTGCTGGTACGATAACGAATTCGGTTACAGCTGCCAGGTGCATCGCGTATTGGAGAAAATGGCCGGCGTGCACTACAACGTTTATCCGAAAGAAAAACCGGAGTAATGGTTCTGAGCAAAGACTCAACAACGACCGCCCTTCGGGGCGGTTTTTGTTGGTGCGCTATGTTTAGCTCGCTGCGGATGCATACACGCGGCCGCGCAAAAATATTTTTGGTCATGCTGATCGGCGTGTCGCTCAGCGCATGCGGTGAGCGCGATTCGTTTCAATTCAGTGGCGCGGCGCAAGGCACGACATATCACATCACCGTGGTTGCCGAGCGTACTGCGACCGAGCGCGCGGCACTCGAACAAGCTGTTGCCAAGCGTTTAATAGAGATTGATCGTGCGTTATCGAATTACGATACCGAATCCGAGTTGAGCCGCTTTAATCGCGCAGCAGTCGGCGAATGGCTTGCACTTGGTCGCGATCTATATCACGTGCTGACCAGTGCGCAACAAATCAGCATCGCGAGCAACGGTGCGTTTGATGTGACGATCGCGCCGTTAGTTGATCTGTGGGGCTTCGGTGCCGAGCCGCAGCGCGCGACGTTACCGGCCGATGCTGACATCGCTGTAGCGAAAGCGCTGGTCGATTACCATCAATTGGAACTCGATGCGGGCGCACCGCGCGCGCGCAAAAACAAACCATTGCGTATCGATGTGAATGGTATTGCGCAGGGTTATACCGTCGATCAATTGGCCGAGCTGTTATTGGCGCAGGGCTATAACGATTTTTTAATCGAAGTGGGCGGCGAATTGCGGTTGGTCGGAAAAAATGCGCGCGGTAATTTATGGCATATCGGCATCGAAAAACCGGTCGATGGTTTCGGCGCGGTGGAGCAGGCACTTAGCGGCTCAAATATCGGCGTGACCACGGCGGGTGATTATCACGATTATTTTGAAAAAAACGGCCAGCGCTATTCGCACACAATCGATCCAACCAGCGGCCGCCCGATAACGCACCGCCTCGCATCGGTTACCGTGATTGCGGCCAGCGCCGAATACGCCGATGGCATGGATACCGCACTCGAAGTGCTCGGCCCCGAGCGCGGTTATCGATTGGCCGAGCAACTGCAAATCGCCGCGTATTTTATCGTGCGTACCGATAGCGGTTTTACGGTACGATATACCAAAAAATTTGCGCCATATTTGCAGTAGCGACAGCCATTGCACAACACTCAATTCGGAAAATCCTTATGCCTCGCATTCCACTACTAATAATTGCTTTGTTCTTCCTGATCGGAGGCATTGCCCATTTCGTTGTCATGGATTTTTTTGTGATGACGATGCCGGATTATCTGAACTATCACCAAGAGCTGGTCATTATCAGTGGTGTATTTGAGCTGTTGGGTGCGATAGGGATTTTAGTGCCGCAAACGCGTCTATTGGCAGGTTATGGGTTGATCGCTTTAGTGGTCGCTGTTTTTCCGGCCAATATCAATATGGCTTTGCATCCAGAGAAATACCAAGGCATGTCGCAGTTGGCATTGTATATTCGCCTGCCGTTTCAAATTTTATTTGTTGGGTTTATTTGGTGGGCAATCAAGCCGGAGCGTATGCAGCGCGCATCAGTTTGAAGGCGCGGTTTGTACGCGCTCATGCGCGTGCAGATTTAGCTGCGATCGCGCAACTTCCGATTTAGATTAAAGCGCTTGATCTTGGTTTTGATGTTGTCGCTTGGCTGCGATCTGCACCTGCAAAATATGCTTCGCTAAAATTTGCCGATCGCTTTCGCGCAGTTGCATAAACGTCACCACGCTGCGGGTCGCCGCATCGTTGCGATTCATCACTACTTCGCCGTATAGCGCCAGCCCGGTATGCTGCGGTAGCAGAATCAATTCGAGTGCGAGCATGCTGCCGACCGCGAGCGCTGGCTCGGCAACAAACGCGATCCCCGATTCGCTGAACGACACCGACTGCGGCGCCTGGCCTTGCTGCACTTGATCGAGCGAGGCGAGCGCGTTGGCGACCAGTTCGATTTTGCGATTGATATTTTTCAGATATACGCCGAGCTCGCGATTTTGTTCAGCCAGTGTGCGCAATACGTTATTATGCTCGTGGTCGATTTGACGCAGTTCGCGCAATAACTCGAACACTTCACTGTTATCGAAGTGGCGCTCGGCGGGTCCATTGCCGACCGCAGCGCGCGGTATTTCGCGATAGCGCAGCAACAAGCGATCCTCGACGCGAAAGTATTCGCGTCGCTCCGCACCATTCGCGAATGTTGCTGTGGGATGCACGTCGTCTGGTTCTGGCGACACAGTAGAGATCTCCAGGCGCGCCTGCGCACAAGTTTGTTATTAGTTAAATCAGTACGGCCAGTCGTTAACACGGGTCGTAAATGCTGTTGTTAATGCTGTTGTTAATGCTGTTGTTAATACTACTGGTTAATGTAGTACAGCGGCACTGGAATGAACAGAGGGCGAGGCCCCGGGCTAGCGCTGCCGCATCGGCACGATCCGTTTGATATGAGGTAGCAATACGCATGTTTCAGCCGCTTGCAGGCTTTATTGGCTGGCGTTATACGCGCTCGCGTCGGCGCGATCATTTTATTTCGTTTATTTCGCTGCTCTCGCTGTTGGGGATGATTCTCGGCGTCGCCGCGTTGATCGTCGTGATGTCGGTGATGAATGGTTTCGAGGCCGAATTGCGCGGCCGTATTTTGGCGTTGGTGCCGCACGGTTTTATCGATGCGCGCGATGGCCGCTTAACCGATTGGCGCAAACTGGCCGATGCGATCGACGACACGCCGGGCTTGATCGCCGCCGCGCCGTATATCGGCGATAGTGCGATGCTGGCGACGCGCGGCCCGGTGCGCGGTGTACAACTGTGGGCGATCGATAGCGAATACGAGCAACGCGTCTCGCAGCTGCGCCAGCACGTCGTGCAAGGCCGTTACGAGGATCTTGCTGGCGCGCCGTTCGGCATCGTGATCGGCGATATTTTAGCGCGCCATTTGGGCGTCGGCGTTGGCGATAGCGTCGAGGCGATTCTGCCGAAGGTGACGGTGACGCCGATGGGCGTATTTCCGCGCCAAAAACGGTTCACCGTGGTGGCGATTTTTCGCAGCGGTTCGCAACTCGATAGCAGCACTGCCTTTATCAATTTGCGCGATGGCCAACGCTTGTACCAACTCGGCGATGCGGTGACCGGATTACGCGTCGCGGCGCGCGATTTATTTGCTGCCGGACCGCTACTGCACAATTGGAATGCGCAGCACGGCGATAATTTTAGCGTGCGCGATTGGAGTCAAACGCAGGGCAGTTTATTTCAAGCGGTAAAAATGGAAAAAACAATGGTCGCACTGTTGTTGCTGATCATCGTCGCGATCGCTGCATTTAATATCGTTTCGATTTTGACAATGATGGTCAACGACAAGCGCGCCGATATCGCCGTGCTGCGTACGATGGGCGCATCGCCGCAATCGGTGATGGCAATATTTATGGTGCAAGGGGCGGTGATCGGATTATCGGGCGTGCTGACTGGCGCTGCGATTGGCGTGCCATTGGCGTTACACGCCGGTGCGATTGCGGCGACCATCGAACACGTGATCGGCGTGCAATTATTCGATCCGCGCGTTTACTTCATCAGCCGCATTCCATCGGTGGTAGTGCCGTTCGATGTGCTGACCGTGTGTTTGCTGGCGTGGGGATTAAGTTTGATCGCGGCGCTGTATCCGGCGTGGCGCGCTGCGCATGTTGAACCGGCTGAAGCCTTGCGTTATGAATAATAGGGGTGTTATGAATAATTTACGCGTTAACTATTTGCATCTAAGAACTGCCAACGATTAATTGTGTTTAACTAAATATGTCTGAAGAAAAAAATATGTCTGAAGAAAAAATCGTACTGGAATGTCGCGACCTGAATAAATCGTACGACGAAGGTCCGCAGGTTTTACAGGTATTAACCGGCATTAATTTGCAGGTATTGCGCGGCGAGCGCATCGCGATCGTCGGCAGTTCGGGCTCGGGTAAATCGACGCTGTTGAATTTATTGGGCGGCCTCGATACGCCGAGTAGCGGTGCGGTATACGTGCAGGGCGAAGCGATTTCGGCGCTCGATGAAAAACGCCGCAGCCAATTGCGCAATCGCACGCTCGGTTTCGTCTATCAATTCCACCATCTGCTCGGCGAATTTAGCGCTCTCGAAAATGTTGCGATGCCGTTGCTGATTCGCGGCGAAAAAGTTGCCGCGGCAACGCAGGCGGCGCGCGCGATGTTGGAGCGCGTCGGTTTAGCCGCGCGACTGCAGCATAAACCGCCGGAATTATCCGGTGGCGAGCGCCAACGCGTCGCAATCGCGCGTGCGCTAGTCGCGCAGCCGGTGTGCGTATTGCTCGACGAGCCGACCGGCAATCTGGATCGCACCACCGCCGAAAAAATTCACGCATTGATGCTCGAATTAAATCGCGAATTCAATACCTGCTTCGTCGTCGTCACGCACGATCTGGTATTGGCGCAGCGGATGGATCGCATTTTACATTTGCGCGATGGCCAGTTGCAGGAAGAGCAACTGACCGAACCATTGGCGGCGTATTGATGTTTAATCCGTACAGCGTATTTATCGGCACGCGTTACACCGGCTCGCGTCGCGGCTCGCGGTTGACGACGTTTTTATCGCGCACTGCGATCGCCGGTTTAGCGATCGGCGTCGCGTTATTGATTTTAGTGTTGTCGGTGATGAACGGTTTCGATCGTGAAATGCGCGAGCGCATTCTCGGTTTGATTCCGCACGTCAATTTATACCCCAGCGACGGTCAGGGTGATTGGCGCAGCACTGCGCAGCGCGTCGAGCAAATGCCCGGCGTCGCCAGCGTTACGCCGCTGTTGCAAATCAACGGCATGGTCGTCAACGGCGAGCATGTCGCAACGACGTTATTGTTTGGTGTCGATCCCGAACGCGAAGCGCGTGCCACCGCCTTGGGCCATTTTATTGCGGCAGATGCGATTGCAAAACTTAGCCGCGACGATCACGCGTTAATTTTGGGGCGCGGCTTAGCGAATAAGTTAGCGGTGGCGGTCGGCGATCGCATCACCGTGGTGGCACCCGATGCCGAGGCGAGCGGTGCGCAAATGCGGCCGCGCATCGAACGTTTCACGGTGGTCGGCACCATCGACAGCGGCACCGAACTCGACGAAAGTTTAGCGCTACTGCGACTCGATGCCGCGCAGCAACTCGGCGGCATCGGCGATGAAGGCGTGGCACTGCGCGTAATGTTGCACGATTTATTCGCTGCGCCGCGCATCTCCGCCGATTTATGGCGCGCGTTGGAAGGTCATTACTACGCCAGCGATTGGACTGCGAGCCAAGGCAATTTGTATTCGGCGATTCAATTATCGAAGCAATTGGTCGGCATGATGTTGGCGATCATCATCGCGGTCGCAGCGTTTAACGTTGTTTCCGCGTTGGTGTTGGTGGTCAACGACAAGCAGGGCGATATCGCGATCTTGCGCAGCCAGGGTGCAACCTCGTCCGGCATCATCACGATATTTTTAGTGCAGGGTTTTTTAGTCGGCGTGATCGGCACCGCGCTCGGTTTATTGGGCGGCGTCGTGTTATCGCTGGCGGTAACCGACTTGGTCGCATTGTTCGAGCGCTTGGCGCACGTGCAATTTTTAAAAGCCGATGTGTACCCGATCAGTTATCTACCGGCCGACTTGCGCTGGGGCGATATCGTCCGCGTCGCCGCGACGGCATTGACGATGAGCACGCTCGCGGCGATTTATCCGGCGTGGCGCGCCGCGCAAGTGTTGCCGGCACAAGCATTGCGTCACGATTAAAGCGCGAAATTATTTTGCAATAGAACTGCGTCGAGTTTTCGGTTTGAGTTTGCTAGGCGCCAACTCCACGCGCTCGCTCGTGTTACAGAGAACGGCAGAAAATCGGACATTGCGGCTGATGGCAGATTTAGAAAGCGGACGTTCAGAAAATTTTTCTAACACCGCAAACAGGGGCTGGCCAACGCGCCTGCGTTTGACAGTCCCAGCAGCCGTAGGCTGCGATTGCTTGTGCTTGTTAGCACTATTACGCTCAGTCCCACCAGCAGGCAATTGGTGTGCAGCCTTCTGGCACGTCATATTTTTCGAACGGCTGATCAACAAAGCCCTCCCAAGTTTCATCTGGCTTAAGCCCGCTTGGAAACCATGACATAACTTCATCAGGAGATGCTGAGGTCATGACATATACTGTGTCAGAAAAAGGCCATTCCGGTTGATCAAATTCGGTGATTTGTACTCGGATATCTTTTATCTCGGCACGGCGAGCCATTTCGCGAAATAGCGCATAAAACTGCTCAGGTGCTGGTGAGGTATCGAGGTTGCAGCCGATACTGCCAATTACAGAGTTTCCTTCAAAAAACTCGTCGATTGTTAGTAGAGGTCTTGGAGTTTTTCTACTTTCTGGATGACCAATGCGAGTCACACGTTCTGTAATACGTTCGAGTGGTGTCATCGTTCTCTCCTAATGTGCTAACGAGTCTGTAGAAAAACCAACGAGTTATTTTTACACATAGAATCGAACAACATTTGTTCCGATTTACGCGCTCCTATGCGAAATCTTGCGCAATTCGCTTCGTTAATTTTTCTGGTTTCCAAATAGGAACACATTCTGAAACTTTTCCCAATAGGGTCGGGGGTTTTTCTACAGACTCAACGCCTACAACAGGGGTTGGTACACGCGTAGCGTGTGACAATCCCGTTGCTTGTAATTGTTAGCCATTTGTTGCCTCAAGTTGTTCTATACGCTGCTCAAGACGTAGGAGTAACTCTGAAGATTTTGAAATGTTACGGTGAATCGCGATCAGGCCGCCTGCAAAATAGCCGCCGACGTAATAGATTATTGGCCGCAACATGAGTAGGCCAGTAGCGGCTGGTGTTGCGACAGAAGGCTCACCAAGGCCAGTTAAGAAAAGCACGCTTGTAAGAAGGCCGGCAAGAAATACGCCCACCGAAGATACAGCATACGGCGTATCTTGAGATAAGCGTCTAATGCGAGCGACACGTGCGCGTAAGGCAGAGAGTTTTTTCTGCTGCCGTGACTGCCTGAAGGATAAAAGCATCTGCCGCAGCTGCGGCCAGGCACCAATAACGCCTAACACGAGGCCGAGAATTGTAAGTGCGAAGGATAAATCTAGGTTCATATGGCTAACAGCCTGTTAATGAGGCCTGCGGCCTCATAATAATTATTAAAAGGTTGGCCTTATAAAAAGAGGGCGGGTTTTGGTGGGGGCGGGTAAATGGTTGATTGCGTTGCGGAAGCATTTTATTTAAACCATCCCTGCAAAATTAAGCTGGCTATTTTTACCATAATTCGAGGTGACTGTGCGATTAAAATTGCATGCTGTACATAGCTGGCGCTAATCGGTGTTATTGGCACATCAGTGAAAGCGTTTCGATAAAGAACCAATACGCGGATTTATTGAGAATGTGCGCGGTAGCGTTGCCGTGCACGCCAGCGTGCGATCACTTGAATACGCCACGCGATGCGCACCAGCGCGGCGCCGAGAAACGCGGCGGTTAACCCGCAGATTAAACAGCCGAGCAGCAACGGTTGCCAGATGTGGGCGAACTCCGTGCTAAACCACTGCCACGAAAATTCGAATTGCAATTCTAGCGGTGCGCGCTCCAGCAATAGGCTGCCGAGTTTGTACGCCATATAAAATTGTGCGGGCATCGTTAGTGGATTGGATACCCAAATCACCGTCACGGTGATCGGTAAATTCGCGCGCCACCAAATCGCCGCTAATGCGGCGGCTGGCAAATGCATCGGAAAGGGTATGAAAGCGATTAACAATCCGATAAATACCGCGCTCGATGCCGAGTAGCGATTCAAATGCCAGAGATTTGGATTTTCGAGCCAATGTCGAAATAGTCGCAGCGCGCGATGTTTATTGATCGTCGCGCGACTCGGGGTGATGCGCCGAAAAAATTTACGCGACATCACTCGCGCTCGCTGGCGATACGCAAAGACGCCGCGAGGCATACGGCGCGCAACGAATACTGTAGTTGTATGTGTAGATATACGGCATAGTTATCGTTGGGTTGGCGCTTGTTCAAAATGTACACAGCGATGGGCTACATTGGCTTTTTGCATTCGACAGTTTTAGCGTACCGCAAAGCCGCGCTATTATGCCGATAGAAAGACGTTTCATACAGCGTAAAACACCAAGGAGTTCATTACTCGATGCGCGCATGGATGCTTGGCATGGCGATCGGCATCGGCCTGGTCGCATGGTTACCTCGTCTACCCCCGTGGTGGCTCGCTGGCGCGATAGCAATATGCGCATTAATTGCGTCGCTTTGCTGTCGCCGGTATTTACGAACCTATCAAACCGCCGCCCGATTTAGCTTGGCACTGAGTATAGGGGTGCTATGGGGAATCGGGTACGGTCATTTTATTTGCCGTGAATTATTGCCGCTCGAACTCGAACAGCAGTCGCTATTGCTGACCGGGCGCATCGATGGCTTAGTCGAACGTAGCAGTGGTTGGCGCGCGCAGCCGCAGCAGCGCTGGCAATTGCGCGTCGAGCAGTGTGCGCGCATTCCCGCTGGTGCGTGTGGTGTCGATCTACAACGCGTGCAGCTGACCGCATACGATACCGAGCTGCAACCGAGTGGCGGCGAACGCTGGCAGCTGCGCGTTAAATTGAAACGGCCGCGCGGTTTCGCCAATCCCAGTGGTTTCGATTACGAAGCATGGCTGGTCGCGCAGCGCATCGGTGCCGTTGGTTACGTCGAACGCGATGTCGATAATCGTCGCTTGGACGATGCGCCATTTTATTCAGTGGCGCGTTGGCGCAGCGTGTTGCAACGGTATTTGGATGTGCGCCTCGCAACGTTAACGCACCGCGATTTATTGGAAGGCCTGCTGATCGGCGACGGTAGTGCGATCGAACAGCGCGCGTGGACCATGTTTCGCGCCACCGGCACCGTGCATTTATTTGTCGTCTCCGGTTTGCAAATCGCTTTCACCGGCGGCTTGGCGCTGTGGTTCAGTCGGCTCTGGTGGCGCAGTCCGTGGGGGCGCAATCGGCGGCGCGATTATTGGCTCGGGGTGTTGCCGGCGTTGATGATCGCAACGCTGTACGCATTGTTGGCCGGCTTCGGTCTACCGATTCAACGCGCGCTGATTATGTTCGCGTGCTTTGTCGGTGCATTAGCGCTGCGCCGCGAAATCGGTTTCGATGCGTGGCTGCTGGCGCTGTGGTTGGTCTTGCTGAGCAATCCATTGGCGGTGCTCGATGTCGGTTTTTGGTTTTCATTTATCGCGGTCGCGGTAATTTTGGTGTGTCTGCACGGCGTGCGCAGTGCGCGCGTCGATCGCTGGCCTTGGTTGCATGGACAATGGTGGCGCGTGCAATGCGCGTTGTTTGTTTCATCGCTGCCGTTGATGTTGGCATTGACCGGTCAATTCACGTTGTTGGCGTTGCCAGCGAATGTGATCGCGGTGCCGTGGTCGACATTCGCGACGATGCCGCTGGCATTTATTGCGTTGTTGCTCGATGCGTTTTCTTCATGTGTGGGCTCGAGTGTGGGCTCGAGCTGGGGCGGTGCGTGGTGGCGCTGGGCCGATACCTCGCTGCAATGGTTATGGCTGTATTTGCAGTGGTTGCAGCGTTGGGGCAGCGCCGCGATTTGGCAACCGGCCGGCGTCGGTGTATTCGCGTTGGTGTGCGCGACGCTGTGCGCATTGCTGCTGTTATTGCCGCGCGGCACGCCGGGGCGAAGTTGGGCGCTAGTATTTTTGTTGCCGCTCGGTTGGCCGCCGCTTGAACCGATCGCCATCGGCGATTGCAAAATCACCGTAATCGATGTCGGGCAGGGGCTCAGCGTATTGGTGCAAACGCGCACGCATAATTTACTGTACGACGCTGGCCCACTGTTCGGCCCCGAGCGCAGCGCGGCGGAATTAACCGTGGTGCCGTTGTTGCGTAGCCTGGGTATCACCGCGCTCGATGGCGTCGTGATCAGCCACAAAGACAGCGATCACGCTGGCGGTTGGCCGACCATCGCCGCGCAGTTTGCGGTGGGGCGCTTATTGGTTGGTGAATCGCTGGAAAAAAAATTGGTGGTCGATAAAAAATTACAGAGTGCAGGCAAGCCGATCGGCGTGCAATCGATCGTAGAAACACAGTGTCGCGACGATCAACGGTGGCAATGGGATGGCGTCGAGTTTGCAATCTTGCATCCGCACGCCGACGAGTTCGCCACCGGCAATAATCGCAGCTGCGTGCTGCAAATTAATGCGGGCGGCGCGCAAATTTTGCTACCCGGCGATATCGAACGCGTCGCCGAAGAGGCATTGTTGGCGCGGCAAACATTGTCGCCGCTCGAATTATTGCTGGCACCGCACCACGGCAGTCGCAGTTCGTCGTCGTTGGCATTAGTCGAGCAACTGCGGCCGCACTACGTGGTGTTTTCGGCCGGCTACCGCAATCGCTTCAAGCATCCGAGCCGCGAGGTCGTCGAACGCTACCAGCAACACGGCGCGCAGTTGTTCGATACCGCTACCAGCGGTGCGTTGACGTTTACGATTCGAGAGGGACGAGTGGTGCAGGTCGAAGAGCAACGGTTGCACACTTCACATTATTGGCAATTTACGTCCCAATAATCGCAACGCACATTTCGTCCACGCGCAGCTAAGTGATTCAAAGGGCGGAGATTGTGCTACATTTGCGCAGACAAATAATTTGCCGGTTCGCTGTTGCATCGCGAGAGACGGACCGCGCGATTGATCACAGGGGTTGTTCGAGTGTTTGAAATTATCAAGTCGGGGGGTTGGTTGATGCTGCCCATTATCGCTTGCTCGGTGATTACGCTGGCGATCTGTGTCGAACGCCTGCTGGTGCTGCGGGTGAGTAAAGTGGCTCCGCCACAATTATTGGGCGAAGTGTGGGGTTGGGTTAAAAACAATCAGCTCGATCTCGATAAAATTCGCACCTTAAAACAAAGCTCACCGCTCGGTTTATTATTGGCGACCGGCCTGACCAATGCGCGCCACGGCCGCGAAATTATGAAGGAAAGTCTCGAAGAATCGGCCGCCGTGGTGGTGTACGGCATGGAGCGCTATTTGAATGCTCTCGGCACCGTCGCGTTGGTCGCACCGATGTTGGGATTGGTCGGCTCGGTGATGGGCATCATGGAGGTGTTCAATGCCATTCGGTTACACGGCACCGGCGATCCCGGCATTTTGGCGGGCGGTATTGCCGAGGCGTTGATCACTACCGCCTCGGGTTTGATCGTCGCGATTCCGACCACTGTCATGCACCGTTTTTTTAACGGTCGCATCACGTCGCTGGTATTGATGCTCGAACAGGAAACGCTGAAGCTGGTCGACGCATTGCACGGCGATCGCAAAGTGGAATTGAAGGAGATCCGCTGATCGTGCGCTTCAAACGGCCGAGCACTACCGATGTCGATATGGGCACCAACATTATCAATTTGGTCGATGTGTTATTGCTGTTGCTGATCTTTTTTATGATCTCGACGACGTTCACGAAAAAAAGCGAATTGAATATTCAACTGCCGGAGGCCAATGCGAAACCGGCCGAGCACAACGATAAACAACTCGATATCCTAATCACCACCGACGGCCATTACAGCATCAACGATCGCGGCCTAGTGAAAAGCGATTTGGAAACGATCAAGGCCGCGTTGCAGGAAGTTTCCAGTGGCGATAATTCGCTGCCGCTCAGCATCACCGCCGATGGCAATACGCCGCACCAATTTGTCGTGCGCGCGATGGATGCGGCGGGCCAACTCGGCTTCACGCATTTGAGTTTGACCACGCAGGTGCCGAAAGGCGAAAAGTAATTTCCTCAGCATTAATCTTCTAACAGGCCTGGCGTTACGCCTCTAACAGGATTTCTCAGCGGCGCGATGAATCTAGAAGCACACTTGCAACGCCGCTGGTACGGTCGCCCTGGTTGGTTGTTGTTACTGCTACCGCTCGAATACTTATACCGATCGATCGTCGTGCTGCGGCGCTGGTGTTATCGCCGCGGCTGGCTTTCTGCGTGGCGCGCGCCGGTGCCGATTATCGTGGTCGGCAATGTCGCGGTCGGCGGCACCGGAAAAACACCGGTGACGATTGCGCTGTGCAAGGCGCTGCGCGCGAAAGGTTTTACGCCCGGTATTATCAGCCGCGGTTACGGCGCGCAGCCGCCAACATTTCCTTATTCAGTGACCACTTCTAGTTCGTCGATCGAGAGCGGCGACGAGCCGTTGCTGCTCGCGCAACGCACCGGCTGCCCGGTCGTGATCGCGCCGCAGCGTGCTACCGCAGCGCAATATTTATTAAAGTTATCCGCGCAACAATCGCAACCCCAGTCTCAATCTCAATTACCGTGCGATGTACTGATCTGCGACGATGGTCTGCAGCATTATGCATTGGCGCGCGATATCGAATTGGTCGTCGTCGATGGCGCGCGCGGTTTTGGCAACGGTCATTGTCTGCCGGTCGGTCCGTTGCGCGAAGCATTGTCGCGCTTGCAGCAGGTCGATGCGATTCTGATAAATGACGCGTCGATTAATGACACACCGATTAGCTGTGGTGAAACCACAGCACCGCAGTATGCATTTCAATTGCAGCCCAGCGTCGTCTTGCATTTGGCCTCGGGCGCAGAATTAAACGTCGCGCAATGGTGTGCCGATCATCCGCGCGTGCACGCAGTCGCTGGCATCGGCAATCCGCAGCGTTTTTTTAATACGCTGCGCGCACTGGGTTGCGAGCTGATCGAACACGCGTTTGCTGATCACCACGCGTTCAGCGCGGCCGATATTAATTTCGGCGATGCACTGCCGATCCTGATGACCGAAAAAGACGCGGTAAAATGTCGCGCGTTCGCCGCTGCGAATTGCTGGGCATTGCGCGTCGAAGTCGAATTGCCCGACTCCCTGCTGGCGCAGATAACCGGTAAACTGTGCGTACGTTAAGCCAAGCCAGTCGTCGCCATGTCATTTCTCGTCATCATTCCTGCGCGTTTTAATTCCACCCGGTTGCCGGGCAAAGTATTGCTCGATATTGGCGGCAAGCCGATGCTGCAATGGGTGTGGGAGCGCGCCTGCGCCAGCACTGCTGCGCGCGTGATCGTTGCCACCGACGACGATCGCGTCGCGGCGGCGGTTGCCACCTTCGGCGGCGAAGTCTGCATGACCCGCGCCGATCACGAATCCGGCACCGATCGCTTGCAAGAGGTCGTTGCAAAACTACAGCTCGACGATCAGCAAATCGTCGTCAACGTACAAGGCGATGAGCCATTGATTCCGTCGGCGGTGATCGATCAAGTCGCGCAAAATTTAGCGAGCTCCGAGCGTGCCGGCATCGCAACCTTGGCGAAACGTATTCGCGATATCGACGAAGTATTCAATCCCAACGTCGTCAAAGTCGTCGTCGATAATAGTCAGCACGCGTTGTATTTCAGCCGCGCGCCCATTCCCTGGGATAGAGAGGCCTGGGATAAAGAATTGATAAATCGTGCAACCTCGATTGCGCAGCAGAACAACACGCCGCTCGCCGGCGAATGGGCGCGACATATCGGCATCTACGCGTACCGCGTCGGCTTTTTGCAACGCTTCGTATCGTGGCCGCTCGGCCGACTAGAACAATTGGAAAAACTTGAACAATTGCGCGCGCTCGAAAACGGCGTCGCGATTCATGTCGACGAATCGTGCACGACGATTCCGCCCGGTGTCGATACGCTCGAAGATTTGCAGCGCGTGCGGCAATTGCTCGCGAATGAAAACGGTGGCGGCGCATGAGCGTTAATGTATTGTTTGTTTGCCTCGGCAATATTTGTCGCTCGCCGACCGCGCACGCGGTATTTCAACAATTGATCGACGCCCATCAATTGCAGCATGCGATCAGCGTCGATTCGGCCGGCACCGGCGATTGGCATATTGGCAAAGCGCCCGATCAGCGCTCGACTGCAGCGGGTGCCGAGCGCGGTTACGATTTAAGCGTGCTGCGCGCGCGCCAAGTCGAGCCCGCCGATTTTGCGCAATATCAATATATCTTAGCGATGGATACGCAAAACTTGCGCGATTTACAAGCGCTGTGTCCGGCTGATTATCGCGGCGAATTAGCATTGCTTTTAAATTACGGCGCAACGGATGAGCGCGAAGTGCCCGATCCGTATTACGGCGAAGGCGAAGGCGAAGGTTTTGAGCGTGTGTTGGATTTGGTTGAAGCAGCCGCCAATGGTTTGTTGCAATCGATCGTTCGGCAGCACGGTTTTCAAAGCCAATCAAAATCGGTGTGGCAGTAACCCGATGATCGCAATACTGCGCGAACATGTCGATCTGCAATCCTTCAATACCTTGGCGCTACCGGCACACGCGCGTTATTTTGCGCGGATCAATTCAGTAGACGAATTGCACGACGCGGTGGCGTGGGCGCAGCATAAAAATTTGCCGTTGTTGGTGTTGGGCGGCGGCAGCAATGTGATTTTACGCGGCGATTGGCCGGGGCTCGCAATTCATATCGCGCTGCAAGGTAAAACGTTAGAGGCGCGCGATGATGCCGTGTATGTAACGATCGCCGCCGGTGAAAACTGGCACGCGTTGGTGCAATGGACGTTGCAACAACAATTGTACGGCTTGGAAAATCTCACGTTGATTCCCGGCACCGTCGGCGCTGCGCCGATTCAAAATATCGGCGCGTACGGCGTCGAGTTAGCGAATTTTTTACAATGTGTGCGCGGGGTTTCGCTGCCGGATAATCGCGTCATCGAATTGAGTGCGGTCGAGTGTCAACTCGGCTATCGCGACAGCCTCTTTAAAAATGCGTTGCGCGATCGTTTTATCGTCACCGAAATTGTGCTGCGTTTATCGCGTGAATTCGTGCCGGTGCTGAGTTATCCGGCGTTGCACGAGCTGCGCGCGGTTGAGCACTTAACCGCGCAGCGCGTCGAACAATGCGTGCGCGCACTGCGGCAAAGTAAATTACCCGATCCGCAACAGCTACCGAACGCCGGTAGTTTTTTTAAAAACCCGGTGATCGACGCCGCACAATTTGCGCGGCTACAAGCGCAATATCCCACCTTGCCGAGTTTCGCCGCGCCGAACGGCGTAAAAATTCCCGCTGCGTGGTTAGTCGAGTACAGTGGTTGGAAAGGGCGCCGCGTCGGCTGCGTCGGCGTGCATCAGCAGCAGGCGTTAGTATTGATTCATTTTGCTGACGACGAGCGCGATAGCGCGAACGCGGGAGCCGAGCTATTGGACTTGGCCGCGCAAATACAAGCCGATGTACAGCGCCAGTTTGCGATCGCACTAGAATTGGAGCCGACGGTGTACGGTGGGTTATGACGGCGCTTGCCACTGAGCCTTTCGATCATCAGGCATTTTTGCAATCGGTGACCGGCAAGCCCGGCGTGTACCAAATGTTGGGCGCCGATGGCGCGGTGCTGTACGTCGGCAAAGCGAAAAATCTAAAGAAGCGCCTGACCAGTTATTTTCGCGGCGCGACCTCGCTGAAAACGGCAGCGTTAGTGCAGCGCATCGGCGAGATTCAAATCACCGTCACCAATACCGAAGTCGAAGCGCTGCTGCTCGAACACAATCTAATCAAACAGCATTTGCCGCCGTACAATATTTCGCTGCGCGACGACAAATCGTTTCCGTATATTTACGTGTCGAGCGATCAAGAATTTCCGCAACTAAGCATTCATCGCGGCGCAAAATCCGGCAAAGGTCATTACTTCGGCCCGTACCCGAGCGCGAACGCAGTGCGCGAAAGCCTGAGCTTTCTGCAAAAAGTCTTCAAGATGCGCCAATGCGAAGATAATTTTTTTCGTAATCGCTCGCGGCCGTGTCTGCAATATCAAATCAATCGCTGCACCGCGCCGTGTGTCGGTGAAATCAGCGCTGAAGATTACGCGCAGGATGTACGCCACACCGAAATGTTTTTGAGCGGGCGTAGCGGCGATTTGAGTCGCGAACTCGCCGATCAAATGGAGCGCGCAGCGGCCGAGTTGGATTTTGAAAAAGCCGCCGAGTGTCGCGATCGCATTCAATTTTTGCAACAGGTGCAGGCGCGCCAATACATCGAAGGCGAAAGCGGCGATCTCGATATCGTCGCGTGCGAGCTGCGCGCCAATCTCGCCTGCGTGCAATTGCTGTACGTGCGTGCCGGCCGCATTCTTGGTAGTCGCAGTTATTTTCCGCGTTATCATCTCGACGAAAGCGCCGCCGAAGTATTGCAGGCATTTATCGTGCAGCATTATTTGGATGGCGTCGGCAGCAGCGATATCCCCGGCGAATTATTGGCGAATGTCGAATTACCCGATGCAGAAGCGTTGACCGAAGCGATCGGCGCGGCGCGCGGCCGCAAAGTGCAAATTACGCATCGCGTGCGCGGCAGTCGCGCGAAATGGCTTGAATTGGCAATGACCACCGCCGAACAAAATCTCGCCAGCCGCATCGCGAATAAACAAACGCAGTATCAACGCTTCGAAGCGTTACAAGAAGCGTTGGGTTTGACCGAGTTGCCCGAGCGGCTCGAATGCTTCGATATAAGCCACAGCGGCGGCGAGGCGACAGTCGCTTCGTGCGTGGTGTTCGATACCAACGGCCCACTGAAATCCGACTATCGCAAATTCAATATCGAAAACATTACACCCGGCGACGATTACGCGGCGATGGCGCAGGCGTTATCGCGGCGCTACGCACGATTGAAACGTGGCGAAGGCAAAATGCCCGATATTCTGTTTATCGACGGCGGCAAAGGGCAGGTGACACAGGCGTTGCAGGTGCTCGAAGAATTGCAAATTAGCGAAGTGCTGATTATTGGCGTTGCCAAAGGCGTCGATCGGCGCGCCGGCCAAGAGATATTGATCAAACCCGATACGCATCAAGAATTGATGCTGCCGCGCGATTCGAGCGCGTTGCATTTGATTCAACACATTCGCGACGAGGCGCATAGGTTTGCGGTGACCGGTCACAAAATGCGTCGCGACAAGAAGCGTCGGCAATCTACGCTGGAGAATATCCCCGGTGTCGGGCCGAAGCGGCGTAAGGAGTTATTGCGGCATTTCGGCGGCCTGCAGGGCGTGCTGAGCGCTAGCCTCGACGATTTGTGTCGCGTGCCGGGCATCAGCGATACCATCGCTGCGCAGATTTATGCGGTATTGCACTCGGATTAGCGTCGCAACGATTCATTAATTTACATGGCGATACAGCGCTGCGATCCGATAAACTGATTTGCATCGCAATCGATAACGGTAGAGCGGGCGACAGCAGTAGGTAAGAACAATGGGGCAAGAACAGTGGCGATAATTAACATTCCAAACACCATCACGCTGCTGCGGATGCTGCTGATTCCGGTGTTCGTATTGCTATTTTATCTGCCGTTCTCGTGGAGTTATGCAGCCTCGGCGGCGGTGTTCGCGCTCGCTGGCTTCACCGATTGGCTCGATGGTTATCTCGCGCGCCGCCTCAATCAAAGCACGCCGTTCGGCGCGTTTCTCGATCCGGTCGCCGATAAATTGATGGTGGTATTTGCGCTGGTGCTACTTACCGAGAGTTATCACACCTGGTGGTTCAGTCTGCCGGCGGTGGTGATCATCGGTCGCGAGATTGTGATCTCAGCGTTGCGCGAGTGGATGGCGAATGTCGGCAGCCGCACCAGCGTCGCGGTGTCGTATATCGGCAAGGTTAAAACCACGTTTCAAATGGTGGCGATCACTGGCTTTCTATTGGTATCGCCGGCCAGCGGCCCGTGGCTGCAGGCGATCTGTTATTTCATGCTGTATAGCGCCGCGCTGCTGACGCTATGGTCGATGATGCTGTATTTGCGCGCCGCGTGGAGCGATATGCGCGGGGCTGGATAAAACCCCGGCTAACTGAGCAAAAACTGCGCAAATCCAAGCGCTTGGCGAGGTTTAATGACTCGTCGTAGGAAAAGACCTTGACTCTGTAAGGTAAGCCCATACAATGTGCCTTCCCAAAATTCGACCGGTTTATTGGCGGGAATGATTAACGTGCGGGAATAGCTCAGTTGGTAGAGCGCAACCTTGCCAAGGTTGAGGTCGCGAGTTCGAATCTCGTTTCCCGCTCCACCGTTAATCGAACAAGTTAGATAAAAAGTTAATGGCGCGGTAGCAGAGTGGTTATGCACCGGATTGCAAATCCGTGAACGCCGGTTCGATTCCGACCCGCGCCTCCATTTTCAAGCAACACTCATAACAACATAAGCCGGCCTCAACCTCCGCGCATCGCAACACCGCTACCTGCCCGGGTGGTGAAACAGGTAGACACAAGGGACTTAAAATCCCTCGGGGAGAGATCCCCGTACCGGTTCGACTCCGGTCCCGGGCACCAATTAAATCAATGAGTTACGCTCTTCGCTCTCGATGTAAATCTCTGTTTTTTTCTCTCTAGTGTCAACAAAGTGTCAACCGAGATTTAATGCGGTTTGTCCTGAATTCAATTGTGTCACCAGTGGTGACATAATTGTCTTGGCTACTTTATGGTCCTAGATAACTGAGACGGGGTTTATGGGTTTTTTAGATAGTTACAAGGACGTAATAAAAGTTGCGAACCGGGTTGACAGTCTTGGTGATCAGATCGATCGATTGGCGCGGATCTCGCAGCTCGACAGCGAGCGCAAGGACGTGAAAATTCGAGAGCTGGAAGACCGCCTTTTGCAGATTGAAACGGCGTTCGATTTTGGCATTAAGACCGGGATGATTAAGATACCGCCATCGGGTTAGTTTTGGCGGCTATAAATAATCGCTGCAATAATCGTAGCCAGAAACTTCCATTGCTGACGGTACGTATGTAAACCTCAATTATTATTATTCAAACGACTCTTTAAACGTCCCCGCAGATTTTTGGATGGCGTTCGCTATGTCTGGCGCTTGCTCGATATATTCAATGCTACGACGCATAACGATTTCAAGTGCGGCTAACAAATGCCGAATGCGTTCGACGGGCGCTTCAACATCGCAAGTCTTTGCAAAATCCAAGAGGGTTTGACGCGCGGCGAATAGCGATTTATTTCCACCGAGATCCAGCGCCAGCGAATCCTCGGGAATGTAGGCGGTCGTGTTGACGATATCGTAGACAGGTGCCAGGCGCGCATCGGCCTGCGTAGGAGTGGAGTACAGAAGTCCAAAATTTTTCAGGTGCGCATCGCCGTTACCGACAATACAGCTCAGCGCCACCATGTCGAATAGCTGATCGAGCGAATCGCGAAGATGCTCGGTCGGGCAATACAGTCGAACCGCCTTGGCGATGGCGCTATAGGATTTTTCATATTTCTGCTCGGCGGATAATCCCATTAAAGCCGCCATGTCCTCAAAGCCCAGCGGGTTTTGCTGGTCATCGCGGTCGAACCGGCGCATCACAAACAGCTGCATATTCTTTGATAGAAAAAACTCAGGGACGGGCAGTCCGGCCTCCTTGGCAATCGACATGCATATGAATTCATTGATAGCCAAATGGGGAAATTCATCGCGACCGCTTTTTATGATCAGGTCGGCGGTATTGGTCGTAAAGCGCTCCGGTATTGCGGCGGATTGTTCGGGAACCAGCACTTTTGGCTGGACGCCAGAGATGCCGGCTCGCAGGATATAGCGCTCCACCAAATCGATGAAGAGATTTTCGGCGCCGTCCCAGGCGAGAATGTCATCCAGCTTTTCCCCTTTGCCAATCGTCTCACGCTGTACCAGCGCATCGATCGCCTCGGAGTGGACAAATACGCGGCCGATCGGCGACGTGCCCCCGGCAAGCGCGAGCAACAACATGGGGTCAAGTGTGGAAGTTTTTGCGAGGCGATTGCGCAGTTGCTCCAGCACATAACCTTCCGGCAGATTCATTTGAAAAATGGGGTGCAACCTGGGGTATCGGTATTCATCGCCACGGACTGGCATCAGGAGGCTGAGCGCTGCCGCAGAAGGTACTTGATCGCCGTAGCGAAAAATATAATCCGATGAGCCTCGGCGCAACGAGCCGCTATCGCCCTGCGGCGTTTTCGCGTGAAGGGACGTGATGTTCAATCGAAAAGCTCTCCCACTTCATCCAATGTGGGCATGGCGGCCGGTATCACTTTCACGTCGCAATTCAATGCGCCTAAAACCTTCGCGTAGGCATTCATTGCGCTCGTCAGGCTGCCTTTTTCAATCGCAATAATGTTCTGGCGAGTCAGACCTGCAATCCTAGCCAATTCGGCCTGGGTCAGTCCTCGATGAAGGCGCTTATCACGAACCTGACGCCCTATGTGCCGAGCTACTGTTGCGAAATCCATGTTACGTATACCTAACATTAAAGGTGTATTGTTTCGTATAGGCAACATAGTGGATGATTATAAATTAGTCAATGCTCTTTACAGTGTTGTATTGCTCGATCTTCTTTCTTTCAAAGTGCTAATGAACTCTCAACCGAACGAATTTGGAGCGCAGTGCGTACCGAATTGCGTTAACATTTTGGCCGAACATTCGCCATGACAGGGTTATTTTTCGCATAAATTTATGGAAATAACAGCGGCGTCTTCACGCGATGCCTGTGCCTGGTGCTCCAGAGGTTTTGCTTCGTGCCGATCGCGCTCGTACGCGCGCTGAAATCGATGAACTACAGCTTTTGCTTTGTGATTTGCAGGATGGCTATTGTGACTCTAAATCTGAATAAAATGACCAAACTCGCGTGGTTTTGCATCTCCTAGCCAACATTTCGAAAAATTGGGTTCGAACCATATCGGGATAATAATTTCTTTTCCTTCGAGCGCGGCATATCTTGATGCCATTTTATTTTCTACTTGTTTTTTTGTTAATCGGATCGTAAACATTTCGTCCCGACCCACTAAAATCAAATGATCTGGGTTCACTTCTGCCAAAAATCCGCCTAAATATACCATTTACTCACCTTATGATATTGGATTCAGCAGCATCGCTTCTTCTAGATGTTCGGGGGATGTGTGCGCGTAGCGCATAGTTGTGGACACACTCGAATGTCCTAGAATTTTTTGTAATACCAGAATATTTCCTCCGCGCATAACAAAATGTGACGCAAACGAATGCCGTAAAACATGCAAATTTTGGCCTTTTGGGAGAACAGCTCCGGTTGATTCAATGGCTTTTTCGATTGCGTCATAGATTCCATCGTAACTTCCATCGAAAATTTGCTCTCTGTTTTCGGCATGCTCTAAAATGTCCGACTCGAGTTCCGCCGAAATCGGAATCGTCCGCAATTTTTTTGATTTTGTCCGACTAAATGTGATTTTCTTTTCATTTATTTGTGATTTTTGTAAATCGTGCGCTTCCGAGAATCGACAACCGGTTGTTAATGATATTTTTGCTATTAACTGTGCTTCCGTTTTTGTATTTAAATTTTCAATGAGTTTTTTGCATTCATCGATCGATAAAAAGTTAGCTAAAAATTCGTCTTTTTTAATTTTTGAAACTAACGTCAATGGATTTTCAATCCACTCGCCGGCCTTAATTAACGCGTTAAACATGGCTTTTGCGTACGCTGTTTCGTTGTTTACCGTCGATGCGCTTATTCCGGCCGTTGTTCGATTGAATCGGTACTCTAAAAAATGTTTTGCTCGGTATTCGCTTGCATTCTCGTTGAATGACTCGAATGTTTTTTTTAGAGTTGAAATTCTTTTTTTTTGGTCCTTCAATGAAAACCCTGCAATTTCGTCATATTTTTCTATTAGATCTGAAATTTTTCGCGTGTCTGCCTTTTTTGGATTCCATTTTTCCCCCTGGATTTCTATCACCTCTTTGATATGGGCTGCAAATCGTCTTGCTTCGCCGAGCGTTTTAAATGTCTTTCGCACTCGTTGTCCTGCTCGACCGCCTGGCTGTGCATCGACGATCCATCCTGATTCTGTTCGTTTGATCGACATTTTATACCCTCGATTTGCTATATTTATTGCGTCGCTGCTGGTCGTTGTCAATCGGTTTTTGATATGCGGAGAAAATGACTGCGGCAAATCCGGAGAAAATGACTGCTGCTAATCCGGAGAAAATGACTGCTATTTGTAATGTAGTCGATTCTATTCGATTACGTTATATTTATGCCTAACACTGGGCTGGGGCACCATGCACATCACTACTATCCATTTGATCTGATTTTTAATTTGTTTGTGCCGAACAAAATCATTGATTTATGCATTTTGTTTGTCTCAAACAGATAAATTGAGTATAGATTGGCTGTCGACTAATCAATTTAGGGCGTCGACAGATGACTCAGCCAAACCAAAAAAATCCCCGCGCAATTGTCTGCACTGTCGATCAATTTGCTATCGACACCGGTTTGTCGATCGATTCGATCCGTAAAAAAATCTCTCTCGGCCAACTGCCGACCGTAAAAATTGGCCGGTCGAGGATGATCAATTTGATGCGGTTAGCCCAAATCGTGGGTGACTGCATATGAGCCGCAATCCACCTTATTTAATGGTGGATGTGTGCGTCACGGTGACGTTTGGATGCTGCAAATGATTGCCGTCCCTTGCGACCGTACCCTTCTATCTGAGTCTATTGCACAGACAATTGACTCCGGAGTCATGATCGACCTAATCCATCTGCGGATTTTTTTTAAACCGTCGCTCCTGACGATCGGGTGGCAGGATTTTGAGTCGGCTGATGCGGCTCTATCTCAAAAAGTGCCGTGCTTGATTGATGTTGGCGCTCTCGGGGTACCGACCCATGGCGAGACGTTCCGGAATGCGGATGGTACAAAATCCATCCGCAACGAACGGCACGCGTTTGAGTCGTTGCCGTCATCATATAGTGGCATCGCTTTTAAAATTTACGATGGTACTGATTTGCGCGGTGTTGCGTGCGTCGAGCTTAAGTTTTCGCCCGCCAAAATCTTGCAAGGGCATAATTTATTTGGTCCTAATGATTTGTCTCTCTGCTCTTATGTCGGCATTTTGAGCTTGTCGATTAAATATCCCCAGCTTTTTGCTCTTTTATGTATTGACTCAATCGAGGTCGTCCAGTTCGACGTGACGTATTCGACGCACGTTGAGTCCAGGGCGGTGTACGTCGCTGTTTTTGACACTATGCAAAATCTATCGCGTGGCCATGCAAAATCAGCGAGAGATCATTTCACGATTTATTTTTATTCAAAAAAATCGCGTTCTCTTCGAATCAAAATTTATGGCAAAGAAGAAGAATTTGCCTACGATCTCAAAAAAGTATTTAGGTCGGCACGTAACTGCCCCGTTGCGCGGCGCCGCCTGGAGGTTATGACTGATCCGCGTTTGATGGCATTTACCGAAAATCTCGTCCGATTTGAGGCGACTTTGGGCCCCCGTTTTTTTGATGATAGGCAGATATCGAGACGTCTAAAAGATTTGATTAAATTGCAAAAAGAGCAGTCTAAGATCGGTGTGTGCTGCTTTTCAATATGGTGGAAAATCGGAATGAAAAAAATATTCGAATTATTCGAGTCGAATGATATCCGTGTGATTGATGATTCGTCCATTGTCGATGCTGTGCGTGAGGCGTTTGTTAATGAGCGATCCGATGGTCGACGAGATTTTAATCTTGCCGATCGGATTGTCTCCACGTACATGCTGATCCGACATCGTGGTTACAAGGCAGCTAAAGGACAGATAAAAGTACGCACATTCCAGCGGCATTGCAAATGCTTGCGAGTGGTCGGAATTAGCCGCGCGCAATTAATGAATTTTACGGCTGAGTCATTAAAAAATGAATTTTTCCCCATTATTAAATTCATCGAAATTGATTTTTCGGCGCGAGGTCAGAGACCCGATTGGTACGTCGAGCCTACAATCAATATTGATTTATTGATCGAGGCGGCTCTAGCCGCGTGATAGATAAGATTTTTTAATTAACGCCGCATTAGCGGTATTTTGAGAGGGTAAAAAAATGGAAAAAAATTTAGAAGGAATTTTTGTAGCTGGAAAAATCGTCGGTTTCGTGTCCGAACCGTGGGCCCGAAACGGAAAATCCGGTGTAAATCACCGAATTGGTTTGCAGCGCTCATACACCGACCGCTGGGGCATCGAGGTTAGCGATGTGCAGCAAATAGATGTCGCCATGGACGCTGTGGATCGAGTTCGAATCGATGCTGAAAAATTCCGGGGTCAACACGTCGTCGTACGCGTGTCGGTCATGGCAAAAATTGGCGGAAAAAACGGTGCTTTTTCGACCTATTTTATGCCTAAGGAATCGTTGGTGATTCCCCAATGCGATCTTTTTACGCAAATGAACAAACTGAAAGCGGCAGTATGAATAAAAAATTGAGGTCGCTTTTTATTCTGCTGTTGGCGATCTCTTTTTTTGAATTTCTCTACTGGCATTTTTATATACAAACCGAGTCGATTTTCGTCGAAAATTGCATTGAAAATAAACAAATTTGGAAATGCTACGGGTAAAAAATGTCCATTCCAGAAATTATCGAAAATGAAATTGTCCCGCTGATACTGCGAGTGGCATTTTCATTTTCTCTAATTTTTATCATTTTGATAGCGTTTATAATTTACCACTATTAATAGGATTTAAAAAAATGTCGTTATTTATCGTTGGCAAAGTACGAAAAATTGCTCAAAACGTCGTTGAAATTGAAGGCCAGTTCGATATGCATTCTGTTTTTTTTACAGATCAGCAAATAATCGAAAACTACCCCTCAATCGTCAAAAAATATTTAGATACGGATAACGTTTACCCCGTCTTTTTGCGTGACGGCCGTCTAAATTTCAACATTTGAAAAAATCCCGGGATTTCGCCACCCGGCCCAGGATTTCTTTTTTGGGTGGCATCAAAAATATTGGAGCAATACAAATGAAAAAATTAGTTATTGGTTCGGCGCTTGCTGTTGGTTCTGCGTCCTCTTTTGCCGATGTCCCCGTCGCTGTCACAACCGCGTTAGCGTCAATTCAGGTCGATGCAATCAGCGTCGCAACGGTGGTGTTGCTAGCCATTGTTGCAATTTATGCGTTCAAATTTATCAGAAAAGGTCTCTAAAAAATGGCCCCGGCCTGGAGGTTTACACCGTGAGTTTTCAGGTCGGGGGCGTCTGTTACGAAACCGAATTAGCTGCTGCACGAGCAACAGCTGCTAGCCAGCTTGGTTCTTTTGTGAATCATTCTGGTCAGTCGTATTTAATTTCCAATTCGAATGTTTCTGCTACGCAAATTGAATATTTTTTTACACCTGTCGGCGGTGGCACAACGATTTCCATGCTCAATGATTTTTCACCACAGCCGTGCGGTCTCTTGTCGGCGGAGGATGGTTTACAAATAGGCTGGCTCATGATTTCGGTGTGGGTGGCTGTTTATGGAATTATGTTCTTAACACGCGCATTCAATGTTGATTCCGATGGTGATGATTATGGGCGTAACCCCTGAATTTTATTGTGTATTAATTACTATTATGGGTGCGGCATGGCTGATTTTTCGAAATTAATTGTTTTATTATTTGTGGTTTGGTCAGTAAAAAGTCATGCGGCATTCACGTCGTTGACACCTCCGGTCGGATATAGCGCAGGCGCCGCAGCGGCATTTAATACTTTGCGTGGTGGTTCAATTTTATCGACTGGAATTGGTGTCGAATCGTCGATAACTGTAGCCGGGTCTGTGGTCAGAGTGCCGGCAATTCTCCCGCTGGCTGCGGATGCAGGGGCATTTGCAGCGGCGTTAATTTTTCGAAATCCGCTCTTATTCGCAGTGGCCGGTGTGGCGGCGTGGCTATATGACAAATGTGTCTCATATTCGAATGGCGTCTGGAATTTTGTTTGCGCTCGGCCTGGGGATGTTATTAGTGATGGACAACGCTATAAAGTGGGATCGGACCCAAATTTTTCACATTCGCCCAGTGAGGCGTGCCAGTCGTATGTGGGATTTAACAATGCGTTGAATTCGACGTACATTTTCCTAACTGCTGTTGCTAGTTCTTCAGTTCTCTGCACCATCCAAAAATATTTACGGACAGGAGGAAACCCGAACGCACCGGTGACTAGCACTATTGGTATCAATAGTTCCGCTTCGAATTGTCCAGCCGGATATTTTTATTATGGAAATACCTGCCAGCAAAACGCTAATCCGGTACCCATCGGCGAGACCGATTTTATTAATCAGGTAAAAGATAAACCCGTTCCGGTGAGTTTGCCGTTCGATGCTCCGGCCAGTTGGCCGGTTAAATCCCCCATTATCAACGGTGGTCAACCACTACAAATTGCAACCGGATTACCCGTGCCAAATCCTGGTTCTGCGCCGCAAACATATACACAACCAGTTGTTAATATTATCCCGTCCCCAACGGTTGAAGACCCGTGGCGCGTTGATATTGTTCCGGCAACCGTCACTGGAACAAATCCGGTTGGAATTACTGTCCCCACGACCGTCCCGCCCACTGGCACCGGCACACCAACAACAAATCCCGACCCCTGTCTATTGCGTCCCGACACTGCTGGCTGCGTAAAATTGGGAAATCTCGAACCGCTAGATATTCGCCATGATGTTCTGACACCAACAATTTCCAGCAACCAGGGATTCGGCCCATCCACTGCCAATTGTCCCGCGCCGCATTCAATTAATATCCAAGGTAAAAATTTCAATATTGGTTTTCAGCCGATTTGTTTTTTTGCGGATCTAATTCGGCCAATTGTTCTGGGTGTGGCATTTATTTCCGCAGCATTTTCGTTTTTTTCGCTCGGTAAAAGGAACTAATTATGAGCTCGATAGCGATTTGGTTGGCGTCAATTTCGTGGCCGATTATTACGCGAATTTTGGTAGCTGCGGGTGTCGGAACAATCACCTATTTGGGCATTAATACTGCTATTTCGGCGCTTTTTGATTCGTCAAAAAACATGATGGGATCCATTGCCCCAGACGTACTTTTCATCCTCGCCCGTGCGGGTATTTTTGAGGCAATGGCAATCACTAGCGGCGGTTTAATTTCGGGAATCGCTTTGATGAATTTTAACAAATTTGCGCTGAGGTCTGTCGGGTCATGATTACACTAATAACAGGAGCACCCGGTGCTGGAAAATCTGCCTATGTAGTTTCTCTACTATTGCAATTTGCGAAAAATCGCGCAATTTATGCAGATGGAATTCCGGATCTTTTGGTTGAGCACCAGCTGCTCGAGGATCCCAATGAGTGGCAAAATTCGGTACCCGATGGCTCCGTGATTGTCATCGATGAAGTACAGCGGATCTGGCGACCGCGCGGCCCCGGTTCTAAAGTTCCTGACTCGGTAAAAATGCTGGAAACCCATCGTCATAGGGGCCTAGATTTTTATATTATTACGCAAAGCCCCAGATTGGTTGATACAAATGTTCGTTCGCTTGTTGGGCGACATATCCATTTGCGGGAATTGGGAATTCTAGGGCGATGGTTTTATGAATGGCCTGAATGTGCAGAAAATTGCGCAAATGGCTGGAAAAATGCACCGATTCGTAAAAAATATTCGTTGCCTAAACACGTTTATGGTTTGTATAAAAGCGCATCGGAACATATCAAACCGGTTAGGTCGTTTCCGAAGGTCGTGATCGTTTTAGTTGTTGCTCTGGTCGGAGTTGCTGCATTTTCGATCCACGTTTATAACATTATTAAATCAAAAAATGCACCGGCAATAGCGGTCGCATCCACTAATTTTTTGCCAAATTCCAACCCCGAATCCATTAAAATGTCGTCCATCTCGAGCACGCACATCATCGACGACCGAGTTGATTTTATCCCTAGGTCGTCCGGTGTCCCTGAGAGCGCCCCGGCCTACGACCATATTCGTCAAATCGTGACAATGCCAATTGTGGCAGGTGCGGTCTGCGGCTCATTTAATGACCGTTTTGAGTGTCGATGCTATAACCAGCAGGGCACAAATGCCGGTCTAAATTCTGATCAATGCCAAAACTGGTTAAAAAACCCGCCATTTAATCCGTATAAAAAAGAAATGCAGGTGGAAAATAGAGCTGAGACAAAATCGGCTATTACCCAAACTGCCACACCGGCCGCACCTGCCGATAGGGCTGCAAGCCCAGCGGCCGGTGTGGCCGGTGCGGGAGAGGGCGCTAATGCGCCCGGTTGAGGCCCAGCTCAATCCCTGGACCCTCTAAAATCTCTCTGCGCATAAAAAACTATACTAAACGGGTCGCAAGCGACCCGTTTACACTCCATAATTAAAATATTCCCACTCTTAAAATTCCGCTGGAGTTATTAAATGTATGACTCTAATTGTCAACCGAGTGTCAACGGTTACGACTAATAGTGACTATCAGCGAACAATTGAATAGACCTAACCTGCTGTTTTATCTGTTTTTGACCAACAGTGACCAATGGTGACAACTTAGATAATCGGACTTAAAATCCCTCGGGGAGAGATCCCCGTACCGGTTCGACTCCGGTCCCGGGCACCAATTAAATTAAAGTTATAATTTATTCCCGGGCGATCGAAAACGCTCTTTATTTTCTCATGTAGGCAATTTGTAGGCGATTGCCGCTTTCAGTAAGATGAAAGATACTAAGATACTCAAATCAAGTTTTATTCGTTGAAGGATTGCATAGCCAAATTAATCTGGTTCAGTTTGAGCGAATGATGCGAATCTGGATTTTTAATCGATCCGGCACTCTAAGGGAGACTAGCTCTCGTTGAAATTTCTGAAAGATAACGATGTGAGCAAAACAAACATGAATGTTTGGAACACGCCTCTTCAGAGCCAGCTTACGTCTTGGCTTTTACGCCGAACTCCCTTGGGAGGGGTTCGGCGCGTTGTTTCGCTTGCAGCTGCTATTGCGAGCGAAGTTGGAAGCGTCCGCGAAGAGAATCAAGATCGGGTGGTTATAGCACGAGGGTTAGATCGTGCGGGCCACGATTTCATGGTTGCAGCTGTAGCTGACGGTATGGGAGGAATGCGCGACGGGGCTACATGCGCGGCTTTGACTGCCGGCACTTTTTTATCCGCGCTCTATCAAC
This sequence comes from Spongiibacteraceae bacterium, assembly GCA_043786385.1. Classification (GTDB taxonomy): domain Bacteria; phylum Pseudomonadota; class Gammaproteobacteria; order Pseudomonadales; family CAMLJR01; genus CAMLJR01. The sequence continues at coordinate 78,126 of JAYVWC010000028.1, forward strand.
AAGCGCAAAATGGATCCGAAGATTCGGAAAAATGGCTAGATGATGCAGCTGCAGCGGCTAACCAAGCGGTGTTCTCTCAGCTTCGAGGGCAGGGCGGCTCAACTTTGGTTGCCGTATTGGTTCGACCTAATCAGGCTGCTTGCTGGCTCAGCGTGGGTGACAGTCGCGTTTATCGCTGCACCGGAAAAGTCTTAACACAGGTCTCTGTTGACGACACCATAGCTGGCCAGCTAGGGAAGATTGTAGGGGCGGAGCTTGATCAGTCTAAATTGCTTCAGTTCATTGGAATGGGCGATGGATTGGAGGCGCATTTCGACAAGTTGGATGTTAACGACCCAATCGATTCAGTCGTCCTCACATCAGATGGAGTTCATTATTTGGCTCCAGCGCCTGGTTTGTTGGGCAGTATTATTGGAAATGCCCCAGACCCGGGTCTTTGTGTCAAGCGATTGGTTGATTTATCAAATTGGTGTGGTGGGCACGATAACGCAACTGTAGCAATGGTCTCGCTCAAGGCGACGAGTCGTGAGGGTGGTGGCGCACGTGACTACCGTTGTCTTGAGGTGTGGGATGCCTTTGGTGAGTTACAAATCATCTCGAGTGAAGCGTCTGGAATAGCTTCGCCCGATGAGTGGCAGGCGCCAAGTTTAATTCGGCAAGTATCAACAATATTGGCTGGTGCGGGGGCGCTCGATGCCGGCACAGAACCGGTTACTAATCATGACCTCAAGCTAACTCCGAAGACATCTAAAGCTCGTCGAGGAAAAGGTGCACGCAATACCAAGTCGTCGGCAGATAAAGATGAGGGCAGCGCCGCTAAGCCATCTAGACCTAAGGCTCCGCAGCTACGGATTGATTTTCAAACAAAAACTAATAAATAGGTTCTTCAAGGATGTTAATCGCAAATCGCTACGAATCGGCTGGTCGGTCTCTTGCTGGTGGAATGGCTTCTGTTTTGGTATGCCGTGACACTGTTCTGAAGCGGAAGGTTGCTATTAAATTAATGCCAGGCAGCGCCAGTCTGCGCAGAATGCGCGATGAAATTAATGCTCTTCTAAAAATGCGATCTAAGCATGTTGTTCAAGTTTACGACGTGCTACGCGATGAAAAAACTAGTGACCTTTCGATAGTGCAGGAATTTATTGATGGGATGACCTGTTCGATGATTCACTTGCTCCGGGCAATACAATCGATTATCTGAAGTTGATTTGGCAAATTGCGTCGGGGCTGTCTGATATTCACGATCTTGGAGTTATTCACCGAGATATCAAACCCAATAATATGAAAGTTGATTCAGAAGGCGTGGTCAAGATATTCGACTTTGGATTGGCTCGAGATACAGGTGTGGGTGCATCGACTGTGGGTTTCGTGGGAACTACTGGTTTTGCTGCCCCAGAGCTTTACACGCATCACTCTAGTTTTACTGTTTCAGTTGATACATACGCGTTTGGAGCTACTGCTTTATTCCTGGGGCTTCGGCATTTGCCTGCAGAGCTGATGCTTGAGCCCCCAAGTCCGCCCCTGTGCGACTATTTTGTTGGGTTTTCATTCCCCGTGGCCAATGAACTTAAATCGATTTTAAATTCTTGTCTTGACCGGGATCCAGTTCGTAGACCGGCTATGAGCGACGTTCGTGATGCGCTCGCAAAACATTTGCTGTTTGATCGGCATAGAGCCCTTGTTGTATTCGAGGGCAAAGCATCTTATCTGAACTCAAAAACGCGCTCCGTTCGCCTTTCGCTTGCGGCGATGGGAGATATTGAAATCTCCTACGACGGATTTTCTTTTCAAGTCACGAGTGTTGCAGGGGACGTTTTTGTTAATAGTCGGCGAGTTGTTGTCGGTGATAATCTTCCGGGCGCATGTGTAGTGACTCTAGGTGCTCCAGAATATGAGAATCGGCGCAAATATATTACTTTTGATCTGTCGCATCCGGAGATAGTTTTGTGAGCGGACCTTTGGTAGCTGGCGACGTAATTGGAGATCGCTATGAAATACAACGGTATTTGGATGAAGGCGGTATGCAATTTGTATACGTTGCCCGAGATCAATTGGCTGATCGGCTTGTTGCACTAAAAACACCCAAAAATAAATCTGCAGCTAAACGCTTTAGCCGTAGCGCAATTGTCGCGGCTATGGTCAATCATCCCAATGTGGCAAAGACGCTCGATTATCTTCGCGTTGGCGATCAACGATATTTAATTGAGGAGCTGATTGAGGGCAAAGATCTTAAAGCAGCTCTACTTACAGAAACTAGTTTTTTAGACCCATATCTGGCAGCAAAAGTTTTCCATCACTTGGCAAAAGGGGTAGCTGCCGCTCACCACGCAGGAGTGGTTCATCGCGATCTCAAACCAACAAATATAATGGTTGTTGGAGATTACTCATTGGCAGAACTTAAAATCACCGATTTTGGTATTGCGAAAATGGCCGCCGACGAGTTGGCGGAGGCGATAGAAGGTGGTGATGCGAGCATGACAAATTCGTTAACGGCGGTAGGTGCACTTCCCTACATGGCCCCGGAAGCGATTGAGACTCCGAAAGAGGTTCGTGCACCAGCAGATATTTGGTCGGTTGGAGCAATGATGTATCACTTACTGACCGGAGAGCAGCCATTTGGAAGCGGTCTGAAAGCTGTTCCAAAGATTGTCGCAGCAGATACTCCGAAAACTCCATTATTCCTTTTGGCTAATCCACAATTTGCTCCTTTAGCTAAAGAGCTAATGAATCTTGCACTTTCTTGCTTGAAAAAAGACCCGGCTGCTCGGCCGACAGCTGATCAGTTGGTTTCTAGCTGTAGCGAACTTTGTTATACGTCTTCGCCAAGAAGCCGTGGAACTGTGGATGACTTTAAATATGGTGCTTTCGGATTTATCAGAGCCGTCGGTGGACGAGTTTTTTTCCATAAAAACTGTGTTTACGGACCGCTTCCAGCAGTCGGAGATAAGGTCTTGTTTGCGAGCTATGACGGCGGTATTGCACCCCGCGCGTTACCTGTGGTGAAGCTTAGCTAGTGGCGCATGCCCATACTCTGATTTTATACTTTTTATACTGATAGGGGTGTCTGCCAGTACGTTTGTGTATGCGCCGACTCTTCGTTTCCAACAGGGGGGCATTAATCCGCTCGCTCACTTTACTATCGGGCTGAGCCAAAGTTTCACTTTCATGTCGAGTTCGCCATGGTCGAAGCCATATGTCCGTCACCACCTGCTATTTCAATAGCATATTTTTCTGTGTGACGATCGACTTGATGCTGCTTTAATAGCACTTATGACTAATTTGACGCTTCAAATCTTCCACGCCGGTGCTTGGCACGACGCGATGGAAATCACCGTATCCGAGCCGCTGCTGGGTTGCCAGGGTGAAAGCCGTTGCGCCTATGTTATGCAGTACGCGCTGGACTTCACCGATATCCCGATTGCCGCCGCCAGCTGCCGCTATCGGGTTAATTTTGAGGTGCATCAGTCGCAGGGCTGGCCGGCGTTCTTGCTCGATATCCTGCCCTCGGGAGCCGGGCGCGAATATTGGCTTAAAAAATTGCAACTGCCCGATGATCGTGCGGCCGATTGGGCTTTGCTGTTGCACGGCGCTGGTAATCCGCCCGGTCACCTGCGCGTCGCAGGGACGCCCGATCGGCGCGATACGTTAGTGCCGGCGCCCGATGGTCAAGTCGCGGTAAACCGCGATCATCCCGGTTTTACTCGCGACGATATCCTGGAGAGGCAGGAAAATTTTATTGAATATGCCGCACAGAACGGTGCGCAGGTTGCCGGTGGTTTTGATGTGCAGGGTGTGGCGCCCAAATTTCTGCTGCAACAAGATTATGAAGATCGATGGCACGCAGAAGGTGTGTTGGCCGACGATAAAGTAGCAGCCTGTTGGATTGTTAAATTTCCGCGCGGGCGCAGCGACGATGATCGTTTAATTCTACGCAATGAAGCCGCCTACCTACGCACCGCCGCACTTGTTGGTATCGATACTTATCCAGTGCCGACGCAGTGGGAAGCCAATTCGCTATTCATTCCGCGTTTCGATCGTCGTGTTACGCCAGAAGGGGTTGAACGTTATGGCTTGGAAAGTCTGTGCTCGCTCGCTGGCGTTAGCGATTTTGGCGCCAGCATCAGCCAAGATGATCTTGCGCTCGCGTTGGTGGCTTACACCACCGATCCAATCGAGTCGTTGCAAGAGTTTGTGCGACGCGACGTTTTAAATTTAGCGCTCGGCAATACCGATAATCATGCGCGCAACACCGCGGTGCTACGCTTGCCGGATAATACCGTGGCGCTGTCGCCGCTGTTTGATATGGCGCCGATGTGGAAAGATCCACAGGTCATTGCTCGTGTTTGCCGTTGGAGTCAACCGACGGAAGTGGGCGGTCGTCCGGTATGGGGGCTGGTGGCAGAACTGTGCGCTCGGATATTACCGGCGATTAATGCGACTACCTATCGCAACGAGCTAGCGAGCTGGGCCAACACCATCGATCGCTTACCCGATTTGTTACGGCAAGCGGGGACCGATGATCGCATTATTGAAGATCGCATATTGGCTATCGAAGGGCAGGCCGAAATGTTGCGCGACGCGCGTCCGCGTTTTCACTTTATTACTGCGAAGGGCGAGGAAATTCGGTAACTGCTTCGATGTATTCGAGCGCGTGCCATTGAATATCGAAAACGATAACGCGAATCCAACGGTCGAGACGCTTAATAAAATTTTGTTGTCGTTAACGAAACAACTAGCGGTGCACGGCTTTTGTATAGCGCGGCATAACGATATACACCATCGTCAGCACGACCAAGGCAGTGACGAATAACATTCTTAGATAATGATTGTTCGGCAGGCCGAGCTGCAACATCAGGGCTTAACGCTTCAAGATGAAGCGGGGCCCGATGAAATGATTTGTGTTGTATTGTCGCAAATATCGATGCGCAGATGAGCTTAACGGGCGCGGTAGGTGATGCGGGCTTTGGTTAAATCGTAGGGAGTGAGTTCAACTTTAACTTTATCGCCGGTCAAAATGCGGATGTAGTTTTTGCGCATTTTGCCAGAGATGTGTGCAGTGACGACATGCCCATTCTCAAGCTTGACGCGAAACGTCGTGTTTGGGAGGGTATCGATAACTTCACCCTCCATCTCAATTTGATCTTCCTTCGCCATGCGGCTTGTTCCTCAAACGTACTTTGAATCGAAAAAATGAAATGCAGTGCCTGCAAAAGTGGGCGCATTTTGCCCTAATCCGACGCTTTACGCAAAATTGATTTCCCGGCGCGCTTAGGTCAGCGAAACCCAGCGGTTATTGATCAGTAATTCGGCCGGTCGATAGTTGATTTTATAGGACATTTTCTGGCATTGCTTGATCCAGTAGCCTAGGTATACGTGCGGTAGATCGAGTGTGCGGGTATGTTCGATTTGCCACAGCACCGCGTACACGCCGAGGCTGCGCGCGCCGAGATCGGGATCGTAAAACGTATAAATAGCAGACAATCCATTCGGCATCACATCGACGACGGCCACGGCCAGCAGCTGCGTATCGGCGTAAAAGCAATAGTAATGGGTAAGTTCCCATTCGCGGGTGAGGAACGAGTCGAATTGTTGTTGAGTGGGCGGATACATATCGCCATCGCGATGGCGGCCTTCGATGTATTTGGCGTACAGCGCGTAGTATTCATCGCCGATCAAGGTGGTGCGATCGACGACTGTTAAGTCGGCATTGCGCTGCCAGATGCGCCGTTGCTGACGGTTCGGCTGAAACCGATTGGTAGCAATCCGCGCCGGCACGCACGAGTTGCAGCGTGCGCAATGCGGTCGATACAGATGCGGGCCGCTGCGTCGAAAGCCCATCTCCGATAGTTGGCTGTAAGTTTGACTATCGATCGGCGTAGCCGGATCGATAAACAAGGTGGTGGCCATCTGCTCGGGCAAATAGCTGCAGGTGTGGGGGTGTGTCGCAAATACTTTGAGGGTGGAAAGCACTGTCACCGCGAATCCCTCGTGCTCCGATTTAAGTCGGCCGCCAAGAATGTCCATCGATGGCGCTAGGCTGGGCGGTGTGATGCGCCAGCAATCGTTGGAACTCTTCGCGGCGAATTTCGCAGGCGCCCATCGATAGCAGGTGCGCGCTGCTGACTTGGCAGTCTACCACGGCAAATCCCCACTGCTGCAATTGCCCGCAAAGTTGAATCAGCGCTGCTTTGGAGGCATTGGCGACGCGGCTGAACATCGATTCGCCAAAGAATACTTGGCCGAGCGCAATGCCGTAAAGTCCGCCAACCAGCGTGTCCCGCTGCCACACTTCCACCGAATGCGCGTGGCCGAGTCGATGCAATTCAGTATAGGTGCGTCGCATTGGCGCGGTGATCCATGTGCCAGTACGGCGCTGGTCGAGCGCGGCACATTCATCGATGACGGCATTGAAATCGCGATCGAAGCTGATCGAAAAGGCATCGCTGCGTAATATCTTGCGCATGCTTTGCGAGATTTTGATTTGCGCGGGGAACAATACCGCGCGCGGATCGGGCGACCACCACAGAATCGGCTGACCTTCTTGATACCAGGGAAAAATACCGCGTTGGTACGCGGCGAGAATCCGTTCCGGCCGCAGGTCGCCACCGAAAGCCAGCAGGCCGTTTGGCTCGTCCAAGGCTTCCGCAAGCAGCGGAAACCAAATTTGCTGGCGATCTAATTGCGCGAGTTCAAGCATGGCTGTTAATTCAAGCGTTGCTGTTAATTTAAGCGTTGCTGTTAATTCAAGCGATGATGCAAAGCGCAGTGATGCGGCTGCAGCGTTCGCTTAGTGCAGATCGTCGAGATATTTTTCCGCATCCAACGCCGCCATACAGCCGAATCCCGCCGAGGTGACGGCTTGTCGATAGACGTGATCGGCGACGTCACCCGCTGCGAACACACCGGGAATATTCGTCGCTGTGGCGCCACCTTCGAGCCCGCTGCGTACTTTCAGATAACCGTTGTGCATGTCGAGCTGACCGACAAACAGATCGGTATTGGGTTTGTGGCCGATCGCGATAAATACACCGGCGACATCGAGTTGCGGTTTGCTGCCGTCTTTGAGGTTGACCAAGCGCAGCGCGTTGACACCACGCTCATCGCCGAGTACTTCATCTAAGGTGTGATTCCATAAGATGCGCACATTGCCGCTACGCGCTTTTTCAAATAATTTATCTTGCAATATTTTCTCGCCGCGCAATGTGTCGCGGCGATGCACCAACGTCACTTCGGAACAAATATTGGCCAGATACAATGCTTCTTCCACCGCAGTATTGCCGCCGCCGATCACCGCGACTTTTTGCTTGCGATAAAAAAAGCCATCGCAGGTCGCGCATGCGCTAACGCCTTTGCCGTTGAACGCCGCTTCGGAGGGCAGGCCAAGATATTGCGCGGACGCGCCGGTGGCGATGATTAATGCATCGCAGGTATAGGTGCCGCTGCTGCCTTTCAATACGAATGGACGCTGCGTTAACACCGCTTCTTCGATGTGATCGAAGATCATTTGCGTGTTGAAGCGCTCGGCATGCTTTTGCATGCGCACCATCAAATCGGGTCCTTGCAGGCCTTCGACATCGCCGGGCCAGTTATCGACTTCGGTAGTCGTGGTCAATTGTCCGCCTTGTTGCAGCCCGGTAATGACGACCGGATTTAAGTTGGCGCGCGCTGCATAAACGGCGGCGGTGTAGCCCGCTGGACCGGAGCCCAAAATTATCAAGCGGTGATGTTGCACAGTGGCCATAAGTGAAATCCAAAAAAACAAAAGTCAATGTTGATGATACTGGAAAAGCTTGCGGCGCAGCAAAAGCTCACAGTCTGGCGATGCACGCAATCTTGCGCTGAGATGGTAATATGGCGGCGATTTTTGATCTTTCAATTCAAGTGCGGAACTATCATTGAGTAAAACCAGCAATACTGCGGCCGCAGCGGCCGACCAGCTCGACAAACGACGATTGCGCTTACGCGAAGGCGCGTTTATCGGTTTGGTGGCGGGCTGTCTGTATTTGTTGATGGCCTTATTGACCTATAGTCGCGATGATCCGGGCTGGTCGAGCACCGGCAAAGGCGGCCTCATTCACAATGCCGGCGGCATCGCCGGCGCCTGGCTCGGCGATGTATTTTTTCTTTTATTCGGCTACATGTCGTACGTATTTCCGTTGCTAATCGGCTACCGAGCTTGGATTTTGTATCGCTATCGCCGCCATAGCGAAGAATTCGATTGGGCGAGTTTTATGGTGCGCGTCATCGGTTTAACGTTGATGATGATTTCCGGCACCGCGCTGTTGTATTTGAGCAGCGGCGCGCTGAATAGCGAGCCATCGCATTCCGCTGGCGGAGTTTTGGGTTTCGAAGTCGGCGGCGCGGCGTTGCAGATGTTTGGTCCGCTCGGCGGACGTTTGATTCTGGTCTCGATTTTATTATTCGGTTTAACGGTATTTACCGATCTTTCCTGGCTGCGGTTGATGGATCAAACCGGCGCGTTGATTTTGCGCGGCAGCGAATTATTTTGGGAATGGCTGCAGCGTTTTCAAGAGCACCAAGAGCGCGATCGTGGTGATCGCGAATCGCAAAAACACCGCCAGGAAGCGCTGGCCAAACAAAAGGTGCGCGAGAAAGAACGCACGCCGCCAAAAATAATACAACCGCCGCCAGCACCGCCGGTACCAATTCGTAGCGAACGCGTCGAGAAAGAACGGCAAAAATCGCTGTTCGATAATACGCTGACATCGCTGCCAGCTCTCGAATTGTTGGACGAAGCCGACCATCGTTTAAAGAAGGGCTTTTCCGCAGAAACCTTAGCGGCGATGTCGAAATTGTTGGAGCTGAAGCTTGCTGATTTCGGTGTCGTCGCTGAAGTGGTCGCGGTGCTGCCGGGTCCGGTGATTACGCGCTTTGAAATTCAACCAGCACCGGGCATTAAGGCCAGCAAAATTTCCGGACTCGCAAAAGATTTGGCGCGCTCGCTGGCGGTGATCAGCGTACGCGTGGTCGAAGTTATTCCCGGCAAATCGGTGATGGGCATCGAGATTCCGAACGAGGATCGCGAGGTCGTCAATTTCCGCGAAGTGTTGTCGTCGAAAACTTACGAAGACTCGAAATCGCCGATTACGTTGGCGCTCGGTCACGATATCAGCGGCGAGCCGGTGGTCGCCGATTTGGCGCGCATGCCGCATCTGCTCGTTGCCGGTACTACTGGCTCGGGTAAATCGGTCGGCGTTAATGCGATGCTGCTCAGCATTTTATTTAAAGCCACACCGGCCGATGTGCGCTTGCTGATGGTCGATCCAAAAATGCTTGAGCTTTCGGTGTACGAAGGCATTCCGCATTTGCTCGCGCCGGTGATCACCGATATGAAAGACGCCGCGGCGGGCTTGCGTTGGTGTGTCGCCGAAATGGAGCGGCGCTATAAGTTGATGTCGGCGATGGGCGTGCGCAATTTGGCCGGCTTCAATCGCAAATTACTCGATGCGATTCAGGCGGGCGAGCCGATCCTCGATCCGTTCTGGAAACCCGAAGAACATTTTCAAGCCGGCGAAGAAATTGCCAAAGCACCGCAACTCGAAACGCTGCCGATGATCGTTGTCGTCATCGATGAATTTGCCGACATGATGATGATCGTCGGCAAAAAAGTTGAAGAGTTAATCGCGCGCATCGCGCAAAAAGCGCGCGCCGCTGGCATTCATTTAATCCTCGCGACGCAGCGACCATCGGTGGATGTGATCACCGGTTTGATTAAAGCGAATATTCCAACGCGCATCGCGTTTCAAGTATCGTCGCGCATCGATTCGCGCACGATTCTCGATCAAGGCGGCGCCGAACAATTGCTCGGCCACGGCGATATGTTGTATATGCCGCCGGGCAGTGGCTTACCGGTACGCGTACACGGTGCGTTTGTTTCCGACGATGAAGTGCATCGCGTGGTCGCGGATTGGAAACGTCGCGGCCAACCCGATTACATCGATGGCTTGCTCGAAGAAGGCAGCACCTACGATGGCGTGCCCGGCTACCCGGCCGGTGAAGGCGAAGAGGGCGGCAATGCCGAAAGCGACGAATTGTACGACGAAGCGGTGCGATTTATTTGCGAGACACGCCGCGCATCGATTTCCTCGGTGCAGCGCAAATTGCGCATCGGTTACAACCGCGCGGCGCGGTTGATTGAAGCGATGGAGGCCGCGGGCGTGGTCACCTCGATGAGTAGCAACGGCAGCCGCGAAGTGATTGCGCCGCCCCCCATTCGAGATTAAAAAAATGTGGCTGCGGACTTGTTGGTTGCGAAGCGGTTCATTGCTGCGTAGTTTCGGTTTTTTGCTGATCGCTTTAGCGGCGCCAATAGTGCATGCAGACGATGCTGCGTTACAGCGCTTGAGCGCGCATCTCGACGGTCTCAAATCGCTACAGGCGCAATTTGTACAGACCGTTAGCGATGATACAGGCAAAGTATTGCAAACCTCGCAAGGCAGTCTCGCAGTTAAGCGCGGCAATCATTTGCGCTGGGAGACCAGCATGCCGTTTGCATATTTGATCGTTACCGATGGCCGCATGCTGTGGCGTTACGATCGCGATCTGCAGCAAGTCACGCAACAAAAATTTAAAGGCGAGCTGGCGGATACGCCCGCGCTGATTCTGAGCGGCGATATGCCACGCATTCGCACCAACTACGATGTGCATCTTGAGCAAGGTAAGAACGGCGAGCAATTTCTGCTGGTGCCGAAACAAAAAAATGCGTTGTTTCGTTCGCTGACGTTATCGTTTGCCGGTGATTCGGTGAGCCAACTATTGCTGCAGGATAATCTCGACCAGCGTACCGATATTCGCTTTAACTCAGTTATCAACAATCCATCGCTGGCGGATAGCGTGTTCCATTTTGATCCGCCTGCCGGTGTCGATGTGGTCAACGATGAATCGTAGTTTATTTGCGCAGAGTGCGGCTAGCTATCAACCGCTGGCAGCGCGGATGCGACCAACTGGCCTCGATACGTATTTTGGTCAGGAACATTTATTAAGCAAGGGTAAGCCGTTGCGCGAAGCGGTCGATGCCGGTGCGCTGCATTCGATGATTTTATGGGGCCCGCCCGGCGTCGGTAAAACCTCGCTGGCGAAATTAATCGCCAGCTTATGCGATGCACATTTTATTTCGGTATCTGCAGTCTTAGCTGGCGTAAAAGAAATTCGTGCATCGATCGACGAAGCAAAGCAGCAGGCGCAATTGGGTCGCCAAACAATTTTGTTTATCGACGAAGTGCATCGTTTTAATAAAGCGCAGCAGGATGCCTTCTTGCCGTTTGTTGAAGACGGCACCGTTATTTTTATTGGCGCCACCACCGAAAATCCGTCGTTCGAATTAAACAACGCATTATTGTCACGCACGCGCGTGTATCGTTTGCAAGCACTCGGCGATGCGGCGTTGCTCGCCATCGTGCAGCATGCGTTGGCGCAGTGGCACGATGTACCTCTGGTCGATGTGCCGTCGGTGGATATAGTGCAATTGCAGCGTTTGATCGAAGCCGCCGATGGCGATGCACGGCGCGCGCTGAATTTGTTGGAGCTGGCAGTCGATATGGCCGGTATGCAACAAAAAAGTACAGTCGATGTCGCGGTTATGGATGAAGTGCTGCAAGGCGGTCACGTGCGCCGTTTCGATAAGGGCGGCGATTTATTTTACGAGCAGATTTCGGCATTGCATAAAGCAGTGCGTGGCAGCTCGCCGGACGCGGCGCTGTACTGGTATGCGCGTATGCTCGATGGCGGTTGCGATGCGTTGTATATCGCGCGGCGCGTGGTGCGAATGGCGACCGAAGATATCGGCAACGCCGATCCGCGCGCTCTGCAGTTGGCGCTCAATGCCTGGGATGTGCAAGAGCGGCTCGGCAGCCCCGAAGGCGAATTGGCGATTGCGCAGGCCGTGGTGTATATGGCGTGCGCAGCAAAAAGCAATGCGGTGTATAAGGCGTTTAACGCGGTGCGCGCGGATATACGCGAAGCGCCAAGCTACGACGTGCCGTTGCATTTGCGCAACGCGCCGACGCGATTGCTGAAAGATAGCGGGCATGGCGCCGAGTATCGTTATGCGCACGACGAGCCGCAGGGCTATGCGGCGGGAGAAAATTATTTTCCGCCGGAGCTGAAAAATAAAGTGTATTACCAGCCAGCCGAACGCGGCCTGGAAAAGAAAATTGCCGAAAAGCTCGCGTATTTGCGCGGGCTCGATAGCGAAAGCGCGATCAAGCGTTATTCGTAACGGCTACAAAATTTAACAAGAGGAATTTATCCATGCTGGATATCAAACTTCTTCGCCAAGATGCGGAAGCGGTGGCGCAACAGCTGCGCAAGAAAAAATTTGATTTCGATGTCGCGCGTTTTACTGATTTAGATAATGCGCGCCGCAAAGCGGAAACCGACAGCCAGGCGTTGCTGGCGGAGCGCAACGTTGCCTCAAAAAAAGTCGGCGAATTAATTAAATCCGGCATGACAGTTGAGGCCGCGAAAGCCACCGTCAATGAAATTCTGGCGAAAATCGAGCAACAGCTCGCGCAGCTGACCGAGCAGGTCAAGCTGGCGCAACACGAACTCGATACGCTGTTGATGGCGGTGCCGAATACGCCGGATGATGGCGTGCCCGAAGGTCGCGATGAAACGGCCAATGTCGAAATCAGTCGTTGGGGCGAGCCGCGCCAATTTGATTTTGAAATTAAAGATCACGTCGATATCGGTCAGCAGTTGGGCGGCATGGATTTCGATGCGGCCGCGAAAATCACCGGCAGTCGTTTTGTCGTAATGCGCGGCGGTATCGCGCGCATGCATCGCGCGTTGATTCAATTTATGTTGGATATTCATACGGTCGAGCACGGCTATCAAGAAGTGTATACACCGTTTATAGTCAACGCCGATTCGTTGCGCGGCACCGGCCAGCTACCGAAGTTCGAAGAGGATTTATTTAAGCTGCAAGGCGAGCAAAATTATTATTTGATCCCCACCGCCGAAGTGCCGGTTACCAATCTCGCGCGCGATGTACTGTACGAGGCCGATCAGCTGGGTGCGGAGGGGATTAAATTGGTTTGTCATTCGCCCTGCTTTCGTAGCGAGGCGGGCAGTTACGGCCGCGATACGCGCGGCATGATTCGCCAGCATCAATTCGAGAAAGTCGAACTAGTGCAATTCGTGCGACCGACGCAATCGGCAGCGGCGTTGGAAAAATTGACGACCAATGCCGAGCGCATTTTGCAATTGCTCGAATTACCGTATCGAAAAATTTTATTGTGCGGTGGCGATATGGGTTTTTCGGCGCGGCGCACTTACGATTTGGAAGTGTGGTTACCGACCCAAAATAAATACCGCGAAATTTCATCGTGTAGTAATTTTGGCGATTTTCAGGCGCGCCGCATGCAGGCGCGCTGGCGCAATCCGGAAACAGGTAAGACGGAATTTTTGCATACGCTGAATGGCTCCGGGTTAGCAATTGGGCGCACACTGGTGGCGATTCTAGAAAATTATCAGCAGGCGTACGGCAGCGTGTTGGTGCCCGAGGTATTGGTTGATTACATGGGCGGCGTGCGTCGCCTGAGTTGAGTTATGGATTATTTACCGCTTTTTACTCGTCTAAAAGATCGTCGCTGCGTTGTGGTTGGCGGCGGTGCGATTGCATTGCGCAAGGCGCGTTTATTAGCGAGTGCCGGCGCGCGTGTCGCGGTTATCGCGCCGCAGATACAAACTGAATTGATCGCGCTTGCCGAGAGCAGTGGCGGTGCGGTCGAGTTACGGTCGTACCAATTTAGCGATCTCGATAACACCGCACTGGTGATCGCTGCCACCGACGATAATGCCGTCAACGCGCAGGTTTCGCGCGATGCGCAGGCGCGGCATGTGCCGGTCAACGTGGTCGATAATCCTGAATTATGCTCGGTGATTTTGCCGTCGATTATCGATCGATCGCCGTTGATGATTGCGATTGGCAGCGGCGGACAATCGCCGGTGTTAGTGCGGCAACTGCGCGCGAAATTGGAATCGACGATCCCGATGGCATTCGGTCGGTTAGCGGCGTTGGTCGGCGGATTTCGCGCGCGCGTGGCGCAGCGTTTTACCGATGTCGATGAGCGTCGGCGCTTTTGGGAAGATATATTGGAAGGGCATGTTGCCGAATTGGTGCTGGCCGGCCGCGAAGAAATCGCCGAACAAGAATTATTGCGTCGTCTAGCCGATACAACACCGGTAGCCAGAGGAGGCGAAGTTTATTTGGTCGGCGCAGGCCCCGGCGATCCCGATTTATTGACGTTCAAAGCGCTGCGTTTGATGCAGAAGGCCGATGTGGTTTTATACGATCGGCTGGTGGCACCGGAAATTGTCGATTTAACGCGCCGCGATGCCGAGCGCATTTACGTCGGTAAAGCGCGCTCGGCGCACGCGGTACCGCAGGGCGATATCAATCAGCTGCTGGTAGAGTTGGCGTTGCAGGGTAAAAAAGTATTGCGCTTAAAAGGCGGCGATCCATTTATTTTTGGGCGCGGCGGCGAGGAGATCGCGACGCTGGCGCAGCACGGTATTCCGTTTCAGGTGGTGCCGGGAATTACTGCGGCATCGGGTTGCGCAGCGTATGCGGGCATTCCGTTGACGCATCGCGATTACGCGCAGTCGGTGCGCTTTGTTACCGGGCATTTGCAAAATGGCACCATGGATCTGCCTTGGGCTGAGCTGGTGCATAACAATCAAACGGTAGTTTTTTATATGGGCTTGGTCGGCCTGCCGGAAATTTGTAGCCAGCTCATTAGCCACGGCCGTGCTGCCGATACCCCGATCGCATTGATCGAGAAGGGCACCACGCGTCAGCAGCGGGTGATCACCGGGACGTTGCGCGATCTGCCAGCACAGGTGATCGGTGCCGACATCAAGGCACCCACGCTGATCATTGTCGGCGAAGTGGTGCAGCTGCATAGCCAGCTAGCATGGTTCGATCCGGGTGCAAGATAGGTATCGCTATCGTGAACCGACTATGGTTATCGCGAACCCAGTTAGCAGAAGTTTGAATCAGGCCCTGAATTTGCTATAAGATTTGGTTAAAGTTTCTACAAGCCCAGTCGATAGGACGGGTAGGAGACCGCAAACCATGATCGATATTCGCAGTATTTCCCCGCCCGTGATTACTCAATTGGATCGGGCACCCAAGCCCGCGTTGCACAGCGAACCTCGCGATGTACCCGCTAGCAAAGTGCGCGCGAAAGCCGTAACGCAGGATCGCCGCAACAATCCCGATCGGCGCAAGCGCCGCGCTAAGGAGCGTCTCGACCAACGTCTTGGCGCCGAGCGTCGCCGCAACGCCTTAGATATTGAAGTGTAATTGGGTACACAATTTTAAGGCGCAGCATTCACTGAGGCAGTCTGCCTTCCTATCGTACTTTGTAGTTTGTTGCCCTTCACCTTTTGTAGCGCTGTCGTTATTTACATAAAAAACATCGGCGCTGCGATAAGCTATGGTTTTTTGCATAGGCGAGAGACTGCAGTGAGCACCTATCAATACGATTTGTTTGTCATCGGCGCCGGCTCAGGCGGCGTTCGTGCTGCGCGGATGGCAGCACAATACGGCGCCAAAGTGGCGATTGCCGAGGATCACTATCTCGGCGGCACCTGTGTCAACGTCGGCTGCGTGCCGAAAAAACTCCTCGTTTACGCCTCTCATTTTGAAGAAACGTTTCGCGATTCGGCCGGTTATGGTTGGCAAATCGGCGCTCCAGAATTTAATTGGAGCACATTAATCGCCAATAAAGATCGCGAGATTGCTCGGTTAAACGCGATTTACGAGCGTTTGCTATTACAGGCGGGTGCGGAGATTTATCGCGGCCATGCGCGCTTGCTCGATCGTCATACGCTGGCAATCGACGGCGAGACGATAACCGCGCGGCATATTTTGATCGCCACCGGTGGCTGGCCGTGGCTGCCTGATTTTCCCGGTAGCGAATATGCAATTACATCGAACGAAGTATTTCATTTGGAGCAGTTGCCGAAGCGGGTGGTGATCGTCGGCGGCGGTTATATCGCAGTCGAATTCGCCGGCATCTTTAATGGTTTGGGCAGCGATACCGAGTTGATTTATCGCGGTGATTTATTTTTGCGCGGCTTCGATACGGAAATTCGTGCGCAGCTCGCCGAAGAAATGCGCAAAAAAGGCGTACAGATACGTTTCGATCAACAGGTCGAACAAATTCTTCAAAGCGAGCAGGGGTTGCGTGTGTTGCTGCGCGATGGCAGCCATCTCGACTGCGATTGCGTGCTGTACGCAACCGGTCGCCGACCGCGCACTGCTGAACTGGGTTTGGAAGATATTGGCGTGCGCTGTGACGAAAATGGCTTTATCGGCGTCGATAAATACTATCAAACCAGCGTGCCGAATATTTATGCGATCGGCGATGTTATTGGCGGCCTGGAGTTAACGCCGCTGGCGTTGGCGCAAGGCATGGCTGTCGCCAAAACTTTATTTTGCGAGCAACCGACGACGGTCGATAATGAATTTATACCAACCGCAGTATTTAGCCAGCCGAGTTTGGCAACGGTCGGCTATAGCGAAGAGCAAGCGCGCGAACGGTTTGGCGATATCGCGGTATTTACTTCACAATTTACCCAGCTCAAACATACGCTGAGCGAAAATTCCGAAAAAACTTTGCTGAAGTTAATCGTGGATAAAGCCAGCGATCGCGTGGTGGGTGCGCATATGCTCGGACCGGATGCCGGTGAAATTATACAGGGACTCGCGGTAGCGATTCGCGCCGGTGCCACCAAGGCATTATTCGATTCGACGCTGGGGATTCATCCCACGATTGCTGAAGAGTTTGTTACGATGCGTACGGTAACCCGCTAAAAAAACGGCGACATCGTTACCGATGTCGCCGCATGTACTGCGATTTACTTTGTCAGTTTTTACAATTTACTCAACGCAGCTTCGGCTTCCACACGACCCGGAAATTGCGCTTTATCGGCAGTGGCTTTAGTCAGCTCTGGTTTGGCTTTGTCTGCCATATTGTTGCTTAAATAAGCCATTCCCAAGTGATAGTGCAATTCAGGGAAATTGCCGCCTTTTTTAACGGCGCTTTCCAATAAGGACACCGCCTGCGGATAGTTCTTGAGTTTGTACTGCAGCCAGCCCAACGTATCGATAAAATAGGGATTGTTGCTATCGGTAAACTCGCTGGTTAATGATTGTGCGCGACGCAAATTTTCTTCGCTCGCAAATTTTTCTATCAGCAAAGTGGCCAAATTATTTTTTATCACTGCCGCATGGGGTTGCAGTTGCAATAACTTGTTGTAGTTATCGAGCGCCTGCTGATCTTTGCCGGTCGATTGATAATATTGTGCCTGTAGTACCAATAAATCGAGGTTGTCCGGGTTCTGCTCGAGCCCGCGCGCAAACAATGCACCTACTTTGTCGTTTGCACTTTTGTCGCTAGAACTCTGCGCTAAGTAAACCTGAGCGAGTTCTCGATAAGTGGAGATGCGAGCAGGCTGTTTCTTGAGTAGTTCCTCTAAGAGTTGCTGCGCTTGCGGCAGCTTGTTGGTGCGTAGATAAAGCTCGCCCAATAATTCTTGTGCATGAGCTTGTTCTGGATAGGTCTTAACGTGTTTTTCGAGGTATGCAGTAGCCACATCGCTTTGCTTGTTTGCAAAGTAAGCGGTCATCAAGGCCTGCAATGGCTCGATCGCACGCGGCTCTTTTGCAAGCGCCTTTTTGAATAGCTCGATTGCTGCCGGATATTCCTGGCTTTGCAAGCGCACCGCGCCAGCGAGGTACAGACCAGCGGATGCTGTTTTACTATTTAGCTGTAGCTCTTCGCAGATTGCCAGCGCTTCTTTCGACATCTTCTTGCGTGCATAAACGTCCACCAAAGATCTGGAGACGTCGATGTTGTCGGGGGCCAGTTTATGCGCGTGCTCGAGGAATTTCTGTGCTTCGTCGATTTGGTTTTGTGCAAGCTCCAAACGCGCCGCATTGCTCAATGCCAACACGTTGTCGCCATTCAGTTGGATAAGCTTTTTGTAATTGTCGAGCGCGAGGTTGCTCGCGCCAATACGTTCTTGTGCGGCGCCCATCAGTGATAATGCGGGCACCGACTCGGGGGCGTTTTTCAAAATACTACGCAGATCGGCGATCGCACTGTTGGCATCGTTGTCGTTCAATGCCAGTTGTGCGCGGATAAATAGCGCGTCGGCATTTTCGGGTTCCAGCTTCAATATTTCCTTCATCAATGTTTCTGCTTCGGGACGCTTTTTCTGAGCGAGCAGAATTTCGATTACTCGGTTGCGAGCATCGATGCCTTCGGCGTTGTGGCCACTTTTATCGATCGTATATTGATAGGTGACAATGGCTTTTTCGGGTGCTTTGGTGCCCAGGTAAATACGTGCTAGCGCCGAGCGCAATTTGTAGTTCTCTAGAGTTGCAGCAACGTATTGCTCCAGCTGCGTCACGGCGACTTCGGGCGAACGCTTGATGCCTAAAAATTGTATTAAGCGTAATTTCGCGTCGTCATTTTTAGGCAGTTGCTCCACCGTGCTACGAAATAACGCCTCCGCATCGTCGACGCGTTGTAGCTCGATATAATAATTAGCCAAATCGCCGGAGAGGGCTAATGTTTCGGGCTGTTTTGCTATGAGCTGTTTAAATGCAGCGATTGCTTCGTCGGTTTTATTGTGCTTTTTAAATGTCTGAATTTGAATTAAGCGCAGGCCCACATCATCAGGGTTGATTTTGATGCTATCGGCTAATATTTGCTCGGCTTTGGCAGGGTCGGTATCACCGTAAATATTTGCCAGCGCGGCCGTTGCGGTAATATTGCCGGGTTGTAATTCGAGCGCTTTTTCGGCCTGAACGGTCGCCTCGGCGGTTTTTTGTTGGCGTAACAATATCATCGCGCGAATCGCGAAGGCATCGGGATTTTTGGGTTCCTGCAGCAGTATTTTATCGATTTCTTCGTTCGATTTGTCTGCCTGGTTGGCCCCAAAAAATAGCTCAGCAAGCTTAACTCGGGCTTTTATTAGTTTCGGGTTTACTTCGAGTGCAGCATTTAGCTCGCCAAACATTTGTTGATAGTTTCGCTCGCGCTCGGCCAGTTGTGCTAATAGGTAACGTGCTCCGCCGGCCTCAGCGCTAGTGCTGTTAATTTGTAAAACATTTTTGGTCTCAATGCGAGCCTTGTCGAAGTCGCCTTTATCAAAATATTGCTGAGCGCGCTCAAGGTATTTGGCTTGACGCTCTTCGCTGCCACTACAGCCGACCAAGGTGGCGCCGCCGATGGCGATGCCGATCGCTAGTGCAATCGCCTTCCGATTTTGCAGTAACATGACCTTCTCCTAAAATAGAAAGACTTACAATAAAGACAATAAGGTGTGTAGCGTGGTGATCAGCAATAGGGCCAACGCTGCAATAATATTGACGGGTAGTAATGTTTTACCCGATGTTTTACTAATTATAAATTCACAGCTGTACATTAAAACCGCCAGGCGCAGTGTGATTTCACCAATCGCGTAGCGGGATAGGCTGCTAAATGGCATCAACGGTACCGCAAGAATCAGAATTAAAACAAGTAAATCTTGCGTATCCAAACGGAAGTGTTCGCGCCGCGTCATGCGGATGGCGGTCGCTAGGATCCCGGCAAGCAGTATATAGCCGCCATTAAAGACCCATAAATAGCCTTCAGGTTCAACATGGCTAGAAATTAAATAGACGCTGAGTACACTCGCCGGGTATATACACAGGCGGCTAGCCCAGGCGGGAAAGCGGTTGTAGATCAGTAACGCAATCAGCAATAACGGTAACAATATCAGACCGAGCGAATGCAGTTGATGATCGCTCGGCGACAATGTTGGCGCGATCAATAATAGCGCTAACAGTCCTTGCACCACATGGGCGGAGTTGCGATAGAACCACTCCAGTTTACGCAGCAATATATTGCGTCGATCGAGCCAGCTTTGCTGTACCTCGTCGTTGCGTAGCCGCCAGCCGCTACGGCGTGCGAGCTGTAACGAGCCAACCAGCGCGATACAAAACGATGCATAGACAATCAGCAACCAACTATCGGGCGCGAAGCGCAGCGAGAAGGCTAGGGCGAGCAATAAAATCTGTAGTAAATAGATAATGGCGACAGCTTCGTTGTGTCGAAAACCCAATGCAATAATTTGATGATGCAAATGGTTACGATCGGGCGAAAATGGCGAGCGATGTTGCATCAGTCGGATAGTAATAACCGTAATCGTGTCCAGGATCGGCAGACCAAGAATCAGTAGCGGCAAGGCGACGCTGGCGGCAGAGGCGGGTGACTGAGTAACGGTGATGCTGAGGCAGGCTGCAATAAACCCCAGCGATTGGCTGCCGGTATCGCCCATAAAAATCTGCGCCGGGTGCGTGTTGTAACGCAGAAAGCCCAGTATTCCGCCAACCACAGTCAAAGCAATGAATGCGGCATTTTCTTGTTCCGTCTGTAGTGCTAACACCAACAGAATTGCCAGCGCGAGCAATGTGGTACCCGCTGCTAACCCATCGAGCCCGTCGGTTAAATTAACCGCGTTAATAACGCCTAATATAAAAAAGAAAGTCAGTGGATATGTCAGCCATATCGGCAAGTCATCGAGCCAAACCATCGGCAGATGATGTAGCACAATTCCGCCGCGCATAACGATCAGCGTCGCGACAATTTGGCCGAAAAATTTCCATTTGTAGTGCAGATTTTTGCTGTCATCGATGAGACCGAAACCGACAATAACGAGGGCGCCGATACATAGATGCAGCAT
Organism: Spongiibacteraceae bacterium; assembly: GCA_043786385.1. Lineage (GTDB taxonomy): Bacteria > Pseudomonadota > Gammaproteobacteria > Pseudomonadales > CAMLJR01 > CAMLJR01. The sequence goes on from JAYVWC010000028.1 coordinate 98,889, forward strand.
TTCATTGTTGGCTGGTAAAAACCACAGCAGCGGCGCGGCGATGCCCAGCGCCATTGCCAATCCACCGCTGCGCGGAATGGCGTGCGCATGTACTTTGCGAATATCGGGCATATCGATCAAGCCGAGGCGAGGCGCGAAACGAATGCACAGCGGTATCAGCGCCGTAGTGAGGAATAGCGCCACCGTAAAGCTGTACAGTAGCTCCAGAACGGAGAAGCTCATCGCTACGCCATGTCCACGATCGAAATAGCATTCATGGCGTATACGAAGGCAGCAGCGGATAAAAATCCTGTGCAAATTGCTCCAGCTGATGATCTGCCGCTGCTATTTGGCTGGGGTCTGGAACGTACGCAACCAATCGCACTAGCGCGCCGTCGGAGCGCGAGCGTGTCAACGAATCCCAGAACATATACCATTTGGCCATGTATTCGTTGGTAATGTTGCGATCGCGTCCCTCAAACCAGTAATAGACGATTTGGCTGGTTGTTCCTTTCTGGATGAGGGCGCGATTTACTCGCAATGGTTTGCCATTGGCATGCGCTACATTGGCTAGTTCGCGCTGCTCCAGAGATTCAATTCGCCAGCCACCACCGGGGATACATGAGCGCGGCGAGTGAATCGATGCACCTTTTTTCTGCGAGCCGTACCAAGCTACATAGAGATTAATCGGCATGCTTTCGCCATCGCGACGATAGTCGGCTTGGATGTAATCAGTTAGCTTCAGCGTATCCAGAATATTTTGGTCGAGTGAGTTTGTGCGGCCGACCCACCCGTTATGATTGAGTGGAAATTGCTCGAATGCTTGGCGAGCCGGAATCACTTCGGGGCGCTCATTAACGGTTAGCAAAAATGGCGTTAGCAATGCGAGCAACACCACGCTGACTAGAAACGGCCGCTGCTTCGTTGGGCTAAGATTAAAATCTGCAAACTTAATGGTTAATGCCGGGGTATCTAAATTGAGACGATCCAATGCACGCGTGCCATCTTTACTTAGCCAGTGAAAGATAGATATTTCCAAAAACAAAATACTTAAGCAGCCCATAAACACGACCCAGCCTTCAAAGTCGTGGAGAAAGCCTTCGGCCATGCCGATGCCCCAGTATTCCACTGTCACACCGATTACGCCGATGCGAAAGCTATTCATCAGAATAGTGATCGGAATAGTGGTCAAGAAAATCATGGCTCGTTGCCAGAAGGGGCCACGATATAGGTACGCGATCAAGAAGCCAAAGCTCATTAATGGAAATAAATAGCGCATCCCCGAGCACGCTTCGGCGACTTGTAATTGCATGGAGCCTAAGTCAATGACGTTTCCTTCGAGAAAGACGCTAATACCGAACAGGCGAATAACTGCCACGCCAATCTCCGAAGAGATCAATTGCATTTGGCTGGATAAATTAAAATAGAGAAAATTAGGTAGGGGGATCATAAAGATCAGATAGACAAGCACCACCCACAGCACTCGCATGGTGCTGCGACCAAAAAATGCTAACGTGATACCGAATAAGCTGAGTAAAAAGCCATACTGTATCACCGTATAAATCGCACTTAATTCCCCCAGCAAAAAGGCGGCTAGGCCTGCCAATAAGGCGGCGGTCCCCCACCATGAGCCGCGCTGAGTGGCGGTCGGCAACTCGTTTAAACGCTGCCATAAAAGAAATAGCGCCACCACAGGAATCATATAGCCATGGCTGTATTCGGGGCTTTCCCACCAGCCGACCATCAGCGCTAAGCTTTGCCTAAAAACGATAACCAATACTATGGCTGCGGCAATTAACAGGCCCCATAGCCAGAGATAGTTAGGGCGCAACGGAGCTGATAATGATGGCTGGTTCATCGATAAAAGAGTCCTAGGTGCTTATTAATAGCGTGCGCAGAAAGATATCAAGCGCGCTCCGGTAATTTTTTATGCGTAAAGTTATGCAAGGTTGCGATCAATAATTGTTCAAAGCGATCAGCTAACACTTGACGATTAAAGTGAGTCTCAACATAGACACGCCCTTGGTCGCCAAGTTCGCTGGCCAGCTGAGATGAATCCGCAAGTTGCAGAATGGCTTCGACCAGCTGATCTAAATTGCCAGGCTCGATAACGATGCCGGCGCCGCTTTCCTGTAACAGCTCGGCACTTTCTCCTGCAACACCCAAGATAATGGGGCGGCGCATGGCCATGCTTTCAAATAATTTCGAAGGGATCACTGTTAAGAAGAGATCTAGTTTTTTGAGAACCACCAAACTCGCATCGGTAATCGACCATAGTCTCGGCATATCGCTTTTCGGCAATTGCCCGAGTAACTGTATATTGGTTAGGTTGCGACGCGCTATTTCAGCTTCGAGCCGACTACGCTCGGCGCCATCGCCGGCCAGCAGAATGGCGATATCGGCGCGCGCGCGCAATCGCTCGGCCGCGTCTATCAGTAAATCCAAGCCATGAGCCATACCGTGGGTGCCAACATAGGCGGCGACAAACTTGCTCTCGATACCGAGTAGGCGAGCGTAATCATTATCTTTCGGGCGCGGCTCAAAGAACTCGAGATCGACCCCGTTGCGGATCACGCTGATCGCGTCGTCGCGACCGTCGTGTGCGAGGATGTGGCGGCGAAATGCATACGTTACCGCAACGATATGATCGGCTTTGCGATAGGCAAAGCGCTCGATTGCTTCCAATAACTTAATGATGCGCTGATTTTTTATCGCTCCCACTGCGACGATCGATTCGGGCCACAGATCGCGAATTTCTAGCACCCATGCGCAGCGTTTTAGTCGCGATACAAAATAGCCCGCGAGCCCGTTAAAAAATTGTGGTGAAGTCGAGATCACAATATCGGCGCGCGGTAGAAACGGCGCCACGATAATCGCCATCAACATGTAAAATACATAATTGAGGGTGCGCTTCACAAAGCCTTCATTGGCGGTAATATAAGTCAGTACTTTGATCGCACGAATGCCGTCTTTATATTCTGTTTGCAAGAAACGATTGCGGTAGCCTGGATACGCCTTCCCCATCGGGTGATGCGGCACGCAGCTGATCACTGTTACCTCATGACCTAACTCAACCCAGCGCCGACAATGTTCATATGTGCGTGTTGCCGGGGCGTTGACTTCAGGTGGAAAGTAGTGGGAGAGAAATAATATTTTCATAAATTCGTACAGCGGACATTGGCCATGACAATAAATACGCTTTTATTGTTACTGAATCATGATTGAGCGAAGGCTTAATTGGTTATGTCAATCGATCGCGGCTTCTATTAGTCTTTGTTATATAAGATATCTTGTGTTTTACGGGGTGTATCGCGGCAACTCGGCCACTGTTTACCTTAGTGAAATCATAAGGTAGCATTACATCCGGATTAATACCATCCTTATGTCGTATCGGATGCATAAGTGTGATTCGATCGGTAGATAAAAATAAAGGCCTTGGCCAAACTTGCTGTCATGACCAAAGGATAGAGTCGTGTTCTCCATGATGTTGAAATACGTGCGATGGTTAGTGGCTGGATTAGCCCTTGTTACCTTTTTACTGCTTGCATATTTTGCGAGCATCTCATTCGTTGCATTTCAAAAAACTATAGCCATCGTGCCTTATGATTTGGATAACCTTGTCTTGCCAAAGCGGCAGGTGGGCGCGCTCGACGTTAGTGAGCTGATACAGGCTATCCCTTATAGCAACAACGCTTCGATGATTTATGACGTCAACCCACAAGACAGATACTACCGATCTATTCGATTAGGCTACGGCAATTGTTCGAATCTTGCTTTCGGAATGGCGTATTATTTGGCGCAAAAAGGGCAGGCGTATCAGGTAGTTCACTTCATGCCGTACGAGGGTTTTTTGAAGGGTGTAGGCCATACCGTTGTTAACATGCCATATATATTAGACGGCGCTCCGCGAGTCGGCATAGTAGATATTCTAGAAGGAGGGCTGCCAAAAATAGGCGAGCAATATGTCGACCTGTCGTCGCTGCGAAAGAAAGCGCTCCAGGGATTGAAAATTTTTCCGCTGAGCGCGCGTAAAGATAATGTTTCACCTTACTATGAAGACTTTTTGAATAACTCCGTTGTGGGTGTTGTAAAGTCCGATGAAATAGAATCATATTTCAAATTTGTTAAAAGTATTTATTTCCCGTTTGGGAGCAAGAAGCTCGAAAGAATTTTATTTAATGGTTTGGCCATTGTTGTCGGAGTTTATCCTCGAATTTATGTCGATCAGAAAGACTGCGATGTGCTGTTTGCTCCGCATTTCTGGCTAAAAGTAAGTGCGGATATTCTGCTTTTTTCGCTGCGTATTTTGCCGATAGGTATTGGATTGTGGGTAATCCTTGGTTTATTGAACCGGTTGACGCTTCGAAAAAAAATAAATGTTGCGCGTCAGTGCAAATCTAAACTGATCGATGTTGTTTAATGGTGTAGCCAAACCGGAGCGGAAGGGATGTCGTCGATTCTAGTATCAATACGCAGTTAGATTGCTTGAGTCCGAACTCCTGGCAATGCCAGCCGCTACTCTGTGTAATAGCGGCGACTCCAAAGGTATCGAGTGCAGCTACTATATTATTTTGGTGATACAGCGTGGCGCGAGTGCCACTGACCACTACTCGTAAGCTTGGATGCAGGTGCACATAGGATTGAACCGGAAAGCTGCCCGCTCCGATTATTAAGTCTTCGATTTTAACTTCTTGGATACTACTATTGGTAGCAAGCGTAAGCGTTGCTTTCCGGCGATGCTCTATGCCACCCGATATTCGAGAAAAGCCACGAAAGGCGCCATCAAAAATCACTTTACTACTCGCAGTAGTGATGTCTGCCGCTAAACGTTTAGCACGGTATCCAACGCGAAACTCACCCCATATCTCCGATTGCTCTTGCCCATCTACAGATACTGTATTGTGAGCGGCAGTTGAGCGCACATAGTTACGCATCTCGCCGGGTTCGTATTCAAAAACGCCGCTATCAACCACCAACCATTGGCCATCGACCATCAGCACATAGCTCAGAAAATCGCAGTGCGTATGGCCGGGCTGATAGGAGGGGCCGATGTCGCCACAATCGATCAAGAAATAATCTTGTTGAGTTTTGTAGCCGTAGAGCCCGGTGTCTGGCAGCTCTATTATTCCTACGTCTGAGTTCTCTGGCTGCGCAAGACTAAATCCTAGTTGTTGTGCCCGTAACATAATCGCACTTGGTTTTGCGGCAGCGCCGCTTGCCGAATCGTTGAATAGCGGAATATCGTCGTCGGGCGTTTTGATAGCCTGGATTATGGTCAGAGCGGCAGAAATGGTTTTGCTTAGTTGATTGTTCACCTTTTGGTTAAAAAGAGTCGGGGTTCTTATGGTAAGTGCAAATAAATCGAGATAATCTTCCAGCAGAATACAGTGATATTGAGGGCTTCTTTCGTAATGGCCGCCATCGGTAAGCGTTTGTTCGTGTAACTGCTCGATCAGTTCGCGCTGAAATTTCTTTAACCAACTCGCAGAATTTTTATCGTCAAAAAAAATTCCGGTGAATAACAGGGCCTTAATATTTTCAAAATAGTGATTGGCGAGAATATGTAGCTCGAGATTTTTTTCCAACCAACGAGCTTGCTGGTAAAGGCTGTTTAGCCATACGGGTTTTGCCTGATCGATAGGTATTGAGGAAAAAAATTTACACCAATTAACAATGCGAAGGCTTGCTGTATATGGCTCCCAGGCGGGCTCGCTACCTTGGGGGTTATGTGTAATCCAATCGTCGATTAATGCACATTTCTCTTCGAGCGAGCGTCGGCTGTCGCTTAGAAAATCGAAGTAATGCAAATTGTAACGCCACAAACGATTTTCATCGGTGGGGTTCCACTCCATTGCTGTGATGGGGAAGCTCAGCGATTTTTTTAAAAATGTAAAAGAAAAACCGATGGCGGATGTTTGCGAGTGCGCGAATTTTAGCTGATCAGGAAAATTGAATTCGCGTCGCTTAATATCACCTCGCCATGGCGCCACCTTGCGTGCACCGATGCCGCGCCGCCAGATATAATAAAACGCTTGGCGCGGTCGAAGGTGGCGGAGCGTACTAAGCGTGCGACGCAATCGCGCAAGAGAAATTTTAGCCACCGAGTTGCTCAACGACATCAAAGCAGGCTTGCATCACTTCTTTAAGTTCGACAAACGGGATCAATAAACTGGCATCGCCGTTGTTGATGGCATCGACAAAAACTTGTGCGCATTGTTGCTGGCCTTTGTCCTGTCGCCACAAACGTTGTTTTGATACGCCAGGCCAATTGAAACTGTGTAGTGCGCGAAAGTTATCGAGTTGCAGGATCGAGCCACCGGCAAAAACTTCTAAACGCTCTTTCGGAAACGCTTTACTGCCGTTGGCAAAATAGTTGATCGTGCCGATCGAGCCATCGGCGAAGCTCAGCGTAATCACAACGGTATCGCGAATACCGGTGGCGCCCATGCCGACAGCATGCACCGAGCTAATCGCCGAGCCGGCGAGATGGCGCAGTAAATCGATAAAGTGACAGGCCTCGCCAATGATTCGACCACCGCCAATGGCAGGATCTTGAGTCCAATGGTTGGCGGGAATCGCACCTGCATTCACCGTCATAATAAAACTTTTCGGCCCTTGTTTAGCAGCCAGTGCGCGCTTAATGGTTACCACGTGCGGTGCATAGCGGCGATTAAAGCCGACCATCAGTATTTGTTGCGGATGAGCGGCGCGTGCGACTTCGATCTCCGAGAGTTGGGTGCGATTTAACGCCAAAGGTTTTTCTACAAAAACATGCTTGTTCGCGGCGAGAGCTTGAGCGATCCAATAGGCATGACTGTCATGACGAGTGGTAATCACCACGGCGTTGATGGTAGGGTTCGCGAGCAATGATTGCGTATCGGTACTGGCTTCGCGAATCGCAAATTTTTTCGCGACATGCACACTGCTAACGCCGCTTGCCGATGCCACCGATAATAATTGCGCACTGGTTTTGGCAAAAGCGGGAATTAATACGCTGCTGGCGTAATTACCGGCGCCGATAAAGCCGAGCGATACGCCGTTGCTTGCGATTGAGACCGGAACATTTGCTGCAGTAATGGTTATCGTTCGTTCGAGAACGCTATCGGCATTGCTGGTGGGATACTCAAGTAACACGCCGAGCGGATTGCCGCTGCTGATTAATGCGTATGCATCGGGTGCTGAGTCAATCGCGAAACGGTGCGATATCAATGTTTTAAAATCGAGTCGGCCATCGGCCAACATATCGAGAATCGCTTCGAAATTGCGCTGTTCGGTCCAGCGCACAAAACCGAGCGGATAATCGTGGCCTTTTTCTTCGTACTCGGCGTCGTAGCGACCGGGGCCGTACGAGCATGAAACTTGAAACGATAATTCTTTTTCGTAAAAATCGGCACGCGACATTTCCATGCCGACCACGCCAACCAACACAATGCGCCCGCGCTTGCGGCACATTGCGGTGGCTTGATGAATCGGTTCGTTGCTTTTGGTCGAAGCAGTAATCAATACCGCATCGACGCCGCGATTTTTTGAGTAGCGCAGCGCTGCCGCAACGGGATCTTCGCCGTGCGCGAGGCTGACGGTTTCGGCGCCGAATTGGCGAGCCAGCGCAATTTTACTTTCGTCAAAATCGATACCCAATACGCGACAACCGTGCGCGCGTAACAATTGCACCGCAACCAAGCCGATCAGTCCTAAACCGGTAACGACTACCGTTTCGCCGAGCGTCGGCGCAATCAAGCGAATGCCTTGCAGCGCGATAGCGCCGATTACCGTGAAAGCAGCGGATTCATCGTCCACCGTATCGGGAATTTTGGCGCACAGGTTTTTCGGTACGCAGACAAACTCGGCGTGCTTGCCATTTGAAATGATGCGATCGCCAACCGCAAACTCAGCGACACCCGCTCCAACTTCCGCCACGCGGCCGACATTGCAATAACCGAGGGGCAGGGGAGTGTCGAGTTTGTTGCGCACTGCTTCGAGTGTAATCTGCAAACCATCGGTACTGATTTTCTCCAGCACCTGCTTAACTTTATCGGGTTGCTGGCGGGCTTTCTGTAATAAATTGCCTTTGCCAAAATCCACCAGCATGCGTTCAGTGCCGGCAGATACGAGTGTGCGTGCAGTTTTAATCAGCAGTGCTCCGCGCCCGGCGAGCGGCACTGGCACATCGGTCACCAGTGTTTCACCGGTTTGCAGATTTTGAAGAATTTGTTTCATGGACTTGAGTCACCATTATTGTTGGACAAAGCAATAAGCCATCGCATGGCCAGTTATTATCTGCTGTAAATGTTAAGATTTGTAATACGTCCGATACCACTCGACAAAATTCTTGATGCCAACCTCTATCGGCGTATTTGGCTTATAGCCTACATCGTTCATCAAATCGTCGACGTCGGCAAACGTATCCGGTACATCGCCGGGTTGCATCGGTAGCAGTTGTTTTTTTGCCGTTACACCAAGATTTTGTTCGATCAATTCGATAAAACGCAACAGCTCGACCGGCGTGTTATTGCCGATATTATAAATACGGTAAGGTGCATTCGATGTCGCTGGATTAGGTGCATCGCTCAGCCACGTGGGATCAGGCACGGCAATATGATCGCTGGCGAGAATGACGCCCTGTACAATATCGTCGATGTAGGTGAAATCGCGCCGGTGATTGCCGAAGTTATAAACATCGATAGGCTCGCCAGCGAGAATTTTTTTCACGAATTTAAAATAGGCCATATCCGGCCGGCCCCACGGCCCATACACCGTGAAGAAGCGTAATCCGGTTGTCGGTAATTTAAATAGATGGCTGTAAGCATGGGCCATTAATTCGTTGGATTTTTTGGTCGCGGCATACAAACTGACTGGATGGTCGACGTTATCGGTTTCAGAAAATGGTTGCTTAGTGTTGGCACCATACACCGAACTGCTCGAAGCATAGGTCAGGTGTTCGATGGAATGCTGGCGGCACATTTCCAGAATGTTACCAAAGCCTACCAGATTGGAGGTTAGATAAGCGGCTGGATTTTCCAATGAGTAGCGCACGCCGGCCTGAGCCGCCAAATGGATTACCCGTTGTGGTTTAAATTGTTCGAACAATTGTTTAAGTGCGCTGCTATCGGAGATGCAGAATTCGTGGTGGTGATAGTTAACACTGCCATCGAGGCGCTGCAAGCGCGCGCGCTTTAAATTGATGTCGTAATAATCATTTATATTGTCGATACCGATAACTGTATCGCCGCGCGCCAATAATTGCAGCGCTACTTCGCAGCCAATAAAACCAGCGGTGCCGGTAACTAAGACTCTCATAATAATTCCTAAGTTTTTGGGGTGGCAGCCTCGGTTGTGACCTGCTGCAAACGAGCCGACTCGATGCGCGCCTCGGACAGAGGCTTGTCCCAGCCATCGGGTGGATGGCCACTCTTCAACATTTTGCTAAAAACACGGTAGGCATCCGTGTTGCTGCCATATGTGCGCTTCGTGTCTGCATCGTTTATCCAAGCAAGGACAATAACTCTACTTTCTAGGTGATAGCGGAAAAAAAGGCGATATTGCTGAAAAAATTTGGCTCTAACCCAATGTTTGTATTCAGCGCCGAGGGTGTCTCCTTGCCGATACTCGGTGCGCGAAGGGTCTTGCGGGATAGCTTCAAATGCGAGTTTGTAGATTGCAGCCAAGCGCTTTGTGGCGTTCTTCTTTTCGAAGTTTTCAGGATCATTTTTCTTTAGATCATCAACCTGCTGAATAAGCGTTTCAACTTGGCTCAGAAATAATGGGTGAGCGAAGATTGTCCAGCCGTTAACAACAGCTATCCTGACCCCGAGGGGCGGGGGCTGACTACTCCTGCTCATTCATCGTCTGCTGATAAGGGCGCGTCAATATCCACAGTGACCTTGCCAACGAGCAGCTTGATTCGGTGTGCAAAACGCGTATCGACAGATTGAATTCGCTCAGGATGCAAGGTCATATCGCGAGCCAGAAAACCAAGGAAGGTCTCCATCACCGGATCTTTCGCATCGGCTGGCACAGCACGCGAAATCAGTGCAGAGCCGTTATCCAGAATCGAATAGTGAATTTTGTCGCGTTTGCCAAGCTTCAATGCGCGGCGCACAGGCTCTGGCACAGTGGTTTGATAGCGATCAGTGAGTGTGGAATCGATCTCAACGGTTGCAGTCATGGCGGCAATCCAGGGGGCAGTTAGGAGCGCCAAAGGTAATGCAGTTGCATTGCCTCTGTCAATGAGTTAGGTCATTGTTCCTGCATGGACATTGATTTCGAGAATATTCATTGGATACCTCTCGAAATACACTGCTACAAGCGTCCATCGACCTGGTCGGCGGGGAACAGATATTTAATGTCGAAAATTACTGCGTTGTTTTTCATCAGCGCGCGCACCGCCTGAATGCCCATTTCTTTAAACGCATCGTGCGCTACGGCGATAATGATCGCATCGTAAGTTCCAGGTTGTGGTTTGTCGATCGGCGTAAAACCGAACTCGGCCTGTGCGTGCGCGGGATCGGTCCACGGATCGTAGACATCGATTTTAGCGTTACACAGTGTCAGTTCGTCGATGATGTCGACAACGCGAGTGTTGCGCAAATCTGGGCAGTTTTCTTTGAATGCCAAGCCCATGACGAGTATGTTTGCATCGACGATATGAATACGCTTTTGCGTCATCAGCCGCATCACTTCGCCAGCGACGTAAACCCCCATATTGTCGTTAATGCGGCGACTGGCAGTAATGATTTCGGGGAAATATCCGTGTTGCTGCGCTTTGCTGGCGAGATAGTAGGGATCGACGCCAATGCAATGGCCTCCGACCAACCCCGGCCGATACGGCAAGAAATTCCACTTGGTGCCGGCTGCTTTCAATACATCTTCGGTATCGATGCCTAAGCGCTTAAAAATTTGTGCTAGTTCATTGACCAGCGCAATGTTGACATCGCGCTGCGTATTTTCGATTACTTTCGCTGCTTCGGCGACGCGAATCGTACTGGCTTTGTGCGTGCCGGCGGTGATGATGCGGCGGTATAGCTCGTCTACAAAATCCGCAACTTCTGGCGTAGAACCGGAAGTGATTTTCAAAATATTGGTCAAGCGACGTTGTTTGTCGCCGGGATTGATCCGCTCGGGACTGTAGCCGGCAAAAAAATCCTTGTTGAATGTTAGACCGGAAATTTTTTCCATCACCGGAACGCAAACTTCTTCGGTGGCACCCGGATACACCGTGGACTCATAAATGACTACATCGCCGCGTTTTAACACGCTGCCGACCGTTTCACTGGCTTTGCGTAGCGGGGTCAGATCCGGTTGTTTATTGTCGTCGACCGGAGTGGGCACTGTGACGATGTAAACGTTGCAGTCGGCGATGGCGGCGCGATCATCGGTAATCAGCAATTGTGTAGAGGCGGCTAATTCTTCAGCGGTGGTTTCCAGCGTGCTATCGACGCCGCGTCGCAACGCTTCAATACGCTGCGAGTTAACATCGAAGCCGATCGTGGGCAATTGTTTGCCGAATTCCACTGCCAAGGGTAGGCCGACGTAACCTAGACCGATAATGGCTATTTTGGGTGTGGATGTCATGCTAACCACGAGTCATATCCTTAATTCAATTGAAGTTAAGATGTTGGGTATTATCACTTGCGCATCCGAGCATCGAACATAAAATCGCGCTGAACGGTAAATTTAACTTTGACGATAGCTGAATGCCGAGGATTCAGCACGATATTCAAGCTTTCGTCCACCACGGCAGAAGGCACAATAAAACCCAAAGGGCCGTGCGGTTGCAAGCGCTGATCGCCATATTTCATCGCGGCGGGGGAGGAGGGTAATTCGCTCCAACCGCGCGGCAGCTTTTTTCTGTGCAATGGCTCGATCAAGCTAGTGTCGTCGGGAATGTCAATCGCAACTAACGCAAAGATCATTGCGGGCAGCGTGCCGGAGAGGTGCACCCACTTCTCCAATGCCGCCAGCTCGACAGTGCTGGCGGCATAAATCGCCGGCACGCCAGCAGAGTTCCAGCGGCCGCCGTACAACGACATACCGTAGCCGGTTTTATCTTTTGCGAAGGCCGGATCGGTGATCCGCCACCACCGCATCAGGCCACACCGCCATAGCGAATAGCGGTAATCGACTTTAATACCTCCTGCGTGCCGATATCGGTGTCGATAAAATCCATCGGCGCCTCACCCGCAAAAATAGAGGACGGAGTGCACAGCCATTGGCGAACGCGATCGTCTTGGCCAAATACCACCAACGCCTCAGTTTCAACTTTCGCGATACGGACGATGCGCTCGGTGGTTTCGGGCGACAACAGCGCATCCTCGCGGATTTTGCGCTCCGCTGTCGCAGAAGGTAGTCCCGCCACTGCGTAGACCTTGGCGCGCGTCATGCCCAGGTGATCGGCGAGATCCAGCAGAATGCCGGCATTAACCCCTTTGCGAATCAGTGCAATGGTCGAGTGAGCTGTGCTAGTCGCCAGTTTTTGCCGCCACGCCGCATAGGATTTTTTACCTATCTTACTGGTCGCTACTCGGAGTGCAATGTTGCTCTTGATCAATTTGCCGGTGACTTGGGCTGTCTTTTTCGCGCCAAGGGGCGCGCTATCGGCACTGGGCTTGATCATGGCATGAAATCCTCTGCCTTCAGATGAAGCGCTTAAGTATATCAAATGATGTGCTGGGCGGTGTGTCGAATTTCCTGTAATTAAAAAAGCCCACGCTAAGTGGGCTTTTGAGCGGCGATCAAATTTCGGTCAATCAAACGGCGGTTTTGCGTCGACGAAACCCAGCCACGCTCAGTTGATTCGGCATATCCGTAAAAAATACGCGTGCGCGCAGTGTGAATCGGCACCGATCACCGCTGAGTTACCGCCACAACCGATTCCTAAAAGCAATGCCAGCCCTGGTTTACTCGCGCACATAGCGATAGCGAAATATCAGGATGCATTGCCGCTGTACCGCCAGGAAAGTATTTTACAGCGGGCCGGTAT
>JAYVWC010000029.1:0-51662 GCA_043786385.1 Spongiibacteraceae bacterium
CATCAAGAAAAAACGCTGGAGCGCATCAAACGCTGGCGAGAAATCTGTCCCGAGCTGACGATTCGCTCGACATTTGTCGTCGGTTTTCCCGGCGAGACCGAACAAGATTTTCAAATGCTGCTCGATTGGTTGCAAGAAGCGCAGCTCGATCGCGTCGGTTGTTTTGAATATTCGCCGGTTGAAGGTGCTGTCGCCAACGAATTACCGGATCACGTACCTGACGCGATCAAAAAAGAACGCTACGAGCGCTTTATGGCGCTGCAACAGCAAATCAGCGCCGCGCGCTTGCAACGCAAAATCGGCACGCAAATCGAAGTGCTGATCGATGAAGTCGTCGAAGAAGGTGCGGTTGCGCGCTCGTGGGCCGACGCGCCGGAAATCGACGGCCGCGTGTTTATCGATGCCGAATTTCTCGAAGGCTTCGAGAGTTTACAGCCCGGCGATTCGTTACTGGTCGAAGTCATCGACGCCGACGAATACGATTTATGGGCGGTGCCGGCGCTGATCGAATGAATTTAATTCTGCTGCAGCCAGCAGACTATATCGCGCCCGATTGCGCGCGATTGTTGTTTAATCACGCGACAACTATCGATAAACGCGCGCAGCATATTCGCGATATTCTCGGCGCGGCTCACGGCGCCACAATCAAGATCGGCGATCTCAATGGCCTGCTCGGCAACGGAAAAATTATCGAATTCGACGAGCACGGTATTACGCTGCAAGTCACGCGCACGCAACCGCCACCACCGAAACTACCGCTGACGATTATTCTGGCATTGCCACGCCCTAAGGTGCTACGCCGCATCGTGCGCACTGTCGCCGAACTCGGCGTGCAAAAATTAATTTTGTTGAACACGTATAAAGTCGAAAAAAGTTATTGGCAAAGCCCCGCGTTAGCGCCGGCGATGCTGCGCGATTATTTATGCGAAGGACTGCAACAAGCGCGCGATACGGTGCTACCCGATATTCAACTCGAACGCTTATTCAAACCATTTGTCGAGGATCGCCTGCCGACGATCTTAGGTGACACGATGGGATTGATCGCGCATCCCGGCACGCATGCAACATGTCCGCTCGCGATCGATCGCGCGTGCACGCTAGCGATCGGTCCCGAGGGTGGTTTCACCGATTACGAAGTAACGAAATTACAGCAGGCAGGCTGCAATCCGATACAACTCGGCGCGCGTATTCTCCGCGTTGAAACTGCATTGACTGCACTGGTCAGTCGGTTGTATCCGTAGCGCATAGTTACGAAAGAAAAAGATTAGCGACAACAAGATCGCTATCAAACGAAATTAACTTTAACATCGGCACCACCTCCGCTTCGGCCCGAACCGTGGCAACGATACGCAAATTTTTGCGGGGTTATCGGCGGGGTTTTGAGGATGGCATATACCGGCATGTCGAGTGCATCCGGCAAAAGTAGACACCCCTGCTCACCAGCATAAGTAGTTAGGACGATTAATGCTAAATCCGAATTTATCAGAGCCATTACTCGTTCTTCACAAGCTGGAAAGAGAAATGCACAGAGCATTTCATCACCAGAATTATACTCATAAATCAGATCATTTTTATAATTTTTGTGTCACTGCCTTATCTCTAAAAGATTATGTGCTTATTTATCTGTGCAAAAAATCGCAGGCCGACAAGCAACCTTATTGGGATGAATGGGCATCGGTTGATTGCTTGTTAGCCGCTACCGAAATAGCAAACACTGCGAAGCATTGCGTTCTTGAGAGGGCGCCGAAAACGAAAGCAGTAGAAAAGTCAAAATCTAAAGTTGTTAATGTGTATATCAACGACAGCGGAGGCATCAAAGATATAGAGGTGGTTACGCCGGATTATAAGGTTACATTACATAACGGAAATGATTTGCACATATATGAGTTTACCCGTGAAATAATAGACTACTGGAAGCAATATCTTGCAATTATTGGCATTGAGTATATAGCGCAAGAAAAAAGTATATTTTTTGGCGATGCGAAAACCTAACAGTCAGCCTACGGGAATAATGTGCCGCAATGCGAATCGCGCACCTAAAAAAAAGGGGAGCCGAAGCTCCCCCAAGGTTGCGCACACCTGACACTCTCAAATCATTGCATCGATTAAAACTTCACGTCGCCTTGAATTACGCGCGGCGCATCGGTTACGGTTGGTTTGGTGCCGATTACTGTTGATGGATCGGTTAGACCCGCTGCAGTTGGCAATACAATATTGTTCGGCAGCGCGAGGGTTGCGCACTGCTGTGCATCCACTGCTGCGAAACGGATTTCGCGCTCCAACCATTTCACTAGTGCATTGGTTGTCTGATTATTGACTGGATCGGTGAAGCTCACTTGCGCGCCGGCCGGAATGACAAAGCCCGGTACATAACGCACATCTTCGCCTTGGGTATTGCAGCTGACCGTTGCGTTGGTCAGATGCGAAACACAGTGTCCTGGGATTCCCGATAATTCGCCGAAACCGCCGTACTGCAGCACGATGCTAGTGCCCGCATATTCACCGAAGCCAGCGCTATTCGGCACGGTGTACGGCATTTGAATCGGCGCATCGAACGCAACAAATTGATTGCTGCTGTCTTTCACCGCAACGAATTGATTCCAGCTATTCGCGCCGGTCTCCCAGACGTAGTACGTTTCCAAATCGTTTACTTTGTAATCGCAGTATTGATTCACATTGTTATCGCAGATCACACTGTTTAAATCGGTAAATAAGCGACCGCTGCGCAGCCCAGATTGAAATTGTGGATCTTGTTGCAGTGCACTTTGGTTGGTAGGCACCACTGCGTGACTCGCACCATCTAACAATAACGCCGAGCCTGCATCGGTAGTGTATTGCACTTCGCTGCCGGCATTTACACCCGCCCACTGATTCGGCAGCGTGTTGGGCGAATCCCCAGGCTGATGTGAGTTCGTTTGGAAATACGCATCGATCGACGCCAGGGTCGGGCAATCGCGCAAGCAAAATAAGTTCGCCGGCATATCCGCCGGGTACACGATATCCTGCGAACGATAGGCGACGTTGATGGCAGCGGAGTTGGTTTGATCGACAGCACCACTCACGCCATGAAAATCGACAAACACTTCACCACCGAGCGATTGCGACCAACCCTGTAAACCGTTTTGTGCAATCCAGAATGATGCATTTACCGATTTCGCCGGCGTGATTTCTGCGGTCTGGCAACCGTTGCCGCCGTTGCAATCGATGCGACCGTCGACTTTGAATTCGCCATTTGCATTATCCCAATACACTGCGTACTGCGTAAAATTGCTGGCGCCGCTGAACAAACTGCTCGCATCGCCGACAAAGACGTTGATTTTAACTTTGTCGATGGCCGCGAGCGTGCGCGAATGTTTGGTGTACTTCGTCAACTTGCCCGGCGCTTTAACCACGGTGTAACTAGTTTTTTCGGCTTGCCCACCGTTGTAATCAACTTTCTGCACGGTATCGCCGGATTGCAATAAATTGGCGGCATCGGACGATAGCGATACACCCCAGTAACCTAAATAGCCGCGAAACGTCGTTGCGCTGCCAGTGGGTGTAAATTCGATTGGGAAGCCGGAGTTGCGCGTAATGCGCGCGCCGCTATCGGCATCGTATAAGCCGTAGCGCCACACCGATGCATCGGCGACGTTGGCATCGCGACTAAAACATTGCGACGGATTCACCCCATCGCCACGCAAAAAATAATCGTGGTTATAGTCAAAACTAAATACTTGTTGGACCGGAGAACCGCCCTGGTGCTGGGTCATATCGAGCCGACCACTGCCGACATCGGTGCTGGTGGCATTCAAACGCAATGCGGTAGTGCTGTTGCCCTCGTCGCCACTCTCTTCCTGATAGTAACTCAAGCCGCTGCTACTGCCGTCGAGATAACCATTCATCATGCACGCAGCATTCAATGCGTTGGCCGGCTTGCCGCAAAAATCCAAATGAAATATGCCGTAAGGATTCGTCGTAGTCGGCGCCGCCGTCGCAGAGGTACGCACAAAAATCAACGAATCATTGTTATCTGAGCTATCGTCGATCCAAATATTGACCAACATCGGATCAGTGTTAGATGCACGTGCCGAATGCACGGTGGCCGTCATGTAACTCGATGCCTGCGAACCCCCGCCGCTAGCGCCCGAGTTCGATGAACTAGAGCGCGCATTCGGATCGCATTTCGCTTGATCGACTAGCGCAACGTAATTACCGTTGCTATCGCCTTTATTGACCAACTGATCCGGCGCCATCGCAGCCATAATGCAGGTGATCATATTGACTTGGCCGATGCCTTTTGACGTCGCATCCTCCACGTAACTGTGTTGCGGATCGGTAACGTAAGCCGAATCCGCCGCAGGTGCTGCAAAAGCCAGTGCGGGTACGCTGCCGATAATCGCCAACGCTAATTTTTTCATCGGTATGTTGAGCGGCAATTTATTAAACGATTGCATAATATTTCCTCAAACAATTTTAGTGTGATTAACTGCCGACATTCTGCGCGGTCACCACCGATACGTTGCTCGGCGTTGCAACACCCTGCACCGGGCCACTCGCTGGAGACGTTGCCTTGGAGCTGCTGCCGCCACCACCACCGCAACCATGCAATACGATCACTAACGCCGACCATCCCAACGTTTTAAAAATCATGTGTAGTGAATTTTTCATAGCGAGGATCTCAAAAGTTATTTCAGCCCAGACCAGGGATCAACAAAAACTGCTATGGACTATAGAAAATACCTAACGAGACTGCGTAAGACGATATTCGCCTGAAAAAATAAATGACTATTACAACAGAGAAAATAACCAGGAGAATCGTGAACTAATCGAACAAAAACAATGAATAATTTTTAAGGCGGACGCAAAATGCGTGGACAGGGTAAGTACAAGTACTCATAAAAATTTATACAACAGCTTGCGGTGAATCAGCAAATATTTGACACGCGCATATCGATTTCAATCGACGCCGCTCGTTATGTCAAACAAACGCCGGTACCGCCGAGCCCGCAATAGCCGCGTGGATTTTTTGCCAAGTATTGTTGATGATAATCCTCGGCATAATAGAACGGCGGCGCATCGATAATTTCGGTGGTGATCTCGGGATACTTAGCTGCTTGCAAGGCCTGTTGAAATTGCGCGCACGTTTGCTCTGCCGCCGCGCGTTGCGCTGCATCGAACACATAAATACCGGAGCGATATTGCGTGCCGGTATCGTTGCCTTGGCGATAACCTTGCGTCGGATTATGACTTTCCCAAAATACTTTCAATAATTGTTCGTAAGTAATTTGCGTGGGATCGAACACCACTAACACTACTTCGTTGTGGCCGGTCAACCCGCTGCACACTTCTTCGTAGTGCGGATTCGGCGTAACTCCACCGGCATAGCCGACCGCCGTCGTATACACGCCGGGCTGCTGCCAGAAGCGACGCTCGGCACCCCAAAAGCAACCAAGCCCAAACAATGCTTGCTGCATAGTCGCGGGAAACGGCGGCTGCAACGGCGCGCCATTAACAAAATGTTTAGCGGTGAGCACTATCGATGTCGCGCGACCCGGCAGTGCTTCAGCCACGCTAGGCAACGCCATTTTTTTTCGAGGATCGCTAAATAAAGACATGTTGCTCACCCTTAGGTTTTCTGCGAACTGTTTAGCTTCTGAGAACTGCTTAGCTTCTAAGAACTGTTTAGTGCGAACTGGTTTCTGCGGTGTTAGCTGGCGGCACCGCTACTTTCACTAACTGGCTTTGCCGTAAGCCATCGGGCGGATTCAACACCACCGCGGCATCGCTGTCGAGCCCTGCGACCACTTGCACTTCGGTGCCGTAATCGCGACCCAGCTCGATATTTTTTAGTGCGATGCGATTGTCGGATAACACCGTCGCCACCTGCAAACCTTCGGCGCGAAAAATCAATGTATTCACCGGCAAACGCAGGCCGCGCTCGATCGGCAATTGCAAATGCACTTGCGCATACGAGCCCGGCAGAATTGTATAGGGCCGCTGTAACGCGACGCGGACAATCCACATGCAAGATCCTTGGATCGGTCGTAGCTGGCTCGACTCGCCAAATTAACGCGTCTCGCAGGCCGCTACGATGGAATCACTACAGTAGAAGAAATACTACAGCAGCACAAATCCCGTTGCGCGGCACTATTTACTGCGACTCAGTTGTTGCCGACACGGCGTTGCGACTATTATCGCATACCGCCCAACGCTAACATCGGGAGCAGGCAATGGCGATTACAGACCCAAGCTCAGCAGCCTCATTGGCAATTAACGTCGGCTTGCGTGACATTGCATTCGATACCAGTGTATCGAGCCCACCGGAGCACCATCCGCAATCAGCATCCAGCGCTGCGCACTTTTCCGATATTCTCGGTCAGACGTTAGCCGGCCCGCTATTTGCCACATGGTCGCCGACCCCGCCGGTGGTTAACATCGCCAAGCCAATCGAGCCGAATGCAAATGTCGCATCGCTCGATGCCAATGGTCGTCGCGATAGCCGCAAGCGCTCGCGCCGCTAACTCGATCAACGTTGAATTCACCATCATCCAACCGCAGGCTATTAATTTACCCCCGATGAACATTCCACACGCTACCAACCCCGACAACTCTCAATTGATGACCAAGCCCGGCAAAACGGGCTTTGCACGGCTGCTGGCCGCCACTGGCTACTCGTTCAAAGGACTGCGCGCAGCGTGGAAGCACGAAGAGGCCTTTCGCATCGAAGCTACGCTGGCGTGCCTCTGCATACCGCTGGCATTTTGGGTCGGCCACGATCTAACACACCGGTTGCTGCTAGTGATCTGCTGCGGATTGGTGATCATCACCGAGCTAATCAACTCCGCGATTGAGGCGGCGGTCGATCGCTTCGGCTCGGAGCTGCATCCATTATCCGGGCAGGCCAAAGATATTGGCTCGGCGGCAGTGTTCTCCAGCTTGATGCTATTCCTGATCGTATGGGCGCCATCGCTGTGGCAGCGCATTTTCGGCTGACGCCCTCCATCGACACGTTCTATTGACACTTTCTATTGACATTCGAGACGTAGATATGAATAATCGCGCCTCACAAATTTTTACGATCTCGACCTCGAGGAGTTAACGGTGGCGAACACAATACAAGCACGGAAACGTGCACGCCAAGCAGAAAAAGCCCGCTTGCACAACGGCAGCTTGCGCTCCATGGTACGTACCTATATCAAGAAGGTTGTTGCCGCCATTCAATCCGGCGATGCCGAAAAAGCGAAGACTGCCTACGCAGCTGCGGTTCCAGTTATCGACCGTATCGCCGACAAAGGCATCATTCACAAAAACAAAGCTGCTCGCCATAAGAGCCGCTTGAATGCACAGATCAAAGCACTGGCGTTGCAAGCTGCAGCCTAAGCAGTAAGCGAACGTAAAAAGCCGACTAAATGTCGGCTTTTTTATTTGCCCGATTTACAGCGGCCGCATATGCGGGAACAACAATACATCGCGAATCGATGGCGAATCGGTAAATAACATCACCAGTCGATCGATACCGATACCTTCGCCAGCTGTCGGCGGTAAGCCGTATTCCAATGCGGTGACGTAATCGGCATCGTAGTACATCGCTTCGTCATCGCCCGCCTCTTTCTCTAACACCTGTGCTTGAAAGCGTTCAGCTTGATCTTCCGCGTCATTCAGCTCGGAGAAGCCGTTGGCAATTTCGCGGCCGCCGATAAAGAACTCGAAACGATCGGTGACGAATGGATCGTTATCGTTACGGCGCGCCAGCGGCGATACCTCGGTTGGATACTGCGTAATAAATGTCGGCTGCTCCAATCGGTGCTCGACAGTCGCTTCGAAAATTTCGATCTGAATTTTACCGAGACCCCAGGTTTCCTTCAGATGAATATTCAAACGCTTGGCGATCTCTTTCGCACCCGCCATCGTCTGAAGCTGTTCGGCTTTGATATCGGCGTTGAAATGCAGAATCGAATCGAACACCGACAAGCGCGCGAACGGCACACCAAAATCGAATTGCTTGCCTTGATAATCGAGCAATGTTTTACCGAGAATACGATTCGCCAAATAGCGCAGCATATCCTCGGTGAGATTCATCAGATCGTTGTGATCGGCGTAGGCCTGATAAAACTCGATCATCGTGAATTCGGGGTTGTGACGCGTCGATAGACCTTCGTTGCGGAAGTTGCGGTTAATTTCAAACACACGCTCCAAACCGCCGACGACCAAACGCTTTAAATACAATTCCGGCGAGATACGCAAAAACATTTCGAGATCGAGTGCATTGTGAAACGTCACGAACGGTTTGGCGCTGGCGCCACCCGGTATCGTCTGCATCATCGGCGTTTCGACTTCGAGAAAATCGCGCTCGGTCAGATAATCGCGAATGCCGTCGATCAATTGCGAGCGAATGCGAAAATTACGTCGCACTTCTTCGTTCATAATTAAATCGATGTAGCGCTGGCGGTAGCGCATTTCCTGATCTTGTAAGCCATGGTATTTATCGGGCAGCGGACGCAGCGATTTAGTCAGCAATGCGACTTTATCGAGGTAGACGTACAAATCGCCTTTGCCGGATTTATGCACTGGCCCTTCGGCGCCGATGATATCGCCGATATCCCAGGTTTTGATTTCTTGCAACAGTTCCGCGGGCAAATGATTTTTATCGACGTAGGCCTGAATGCGCCCCGTCATATCCTGCAATACCAAAAACGGCCCGCGCATCGCCATAATGCGGCCCGCGACTTTGGCCGGATGATTCAGCGCCACCAATTCCTCTTTGGTTTTGTCGCCGAATTCTTTCTGTAATTGCTCGGCATAACTATCGCGACGAAATGTGTTCGGGAAAGCATTGCGCTGCTGACGGATCGCGGTCAATTTTGCGCGCCGCTCTGCGATTAATTTGTTTTCATCCTGCGGAATATTTTGTTCTTCGCTCATACGTTCGCTCACATGCGTTTTAGTGCCCTCTCCCTCTGGAGAGGGTTAGGGTGAGGGGGGAAAGTTACAAGCCTTGTTTGAGAGAGGCAACAATAAATTGATCGAGCGCGCCATCCAACACTGCCTGGCAGTTGCTGGTTTGTACATTGGTGCGCAAATCTTTGACGCGCGAATCGTCGAGCACGTACGAGCGTATCTGACTACCCCAACCGATATCCGATTTGGTGTCTTCCAATGCCTGTTGCGCCGCGTTACGTTTCTGCATTTCGAGTTCGTACAATTTTGCTCGCAACATTTTCCACGCGCGATCGCGATTCTGGTGCTGCGAGCGCTCGGTCTGACATTGCACCACCGTGTTGGTCGGCGTGTGCGTCAAGCGAACCGCAGAGTCGGTTTTGTTGATGTGCTGACCGCCCGCACCGGATGCACGATAGGTATCGGTGCGCACCTCGGCCGGATTGATATCGATGTCGATGTCATCGTCGATTTCCGGCGACACAAACACCGCGGAAAATGAGGTGTGGCGACGATTGCCGGAATCGAACGGCGACTTGCGCACCAGCCGATGCACGCCGATTTCCGTGCGCAGCCAACCGAATGCGTAATCGCCCTGCACGTAAATCGTCGCGCCTTTGATGCCGGCCACTTCGCCATCGGTGATTTCGACGATCTCTGCTTTAAAACCTTTGTCTTCGCACCAGCGTAGATACATGCGCAGTAGTATGTTGGCCCAATCCTGCGCCTCGGTGCCGCCGGAGCCGGATTGAATATCGAGGTAAGCGCTATTCGCATCCATCTCGCCGGAAAACATGCGGCGAAACTCGAGCTTTTCTAGCTGCTCGCCGAGTCGATCGAGATCGGCGCTAACCGCCGCGACGGTATCTTCGTCATCCTCGCCCGCGGCCATTTCGAGCAACTCGGAGGCATCGGCCAAACCGCCATCCATCGCGTCGATGGTATTCACCACCGCTTCCAACGCGGCGCGCTCTTTGCCGAGCTCTTGCGCACGCTGCGGGTTATCCCAGATTTTTGGCTCGCCGAGTTCTAATTCGACTTCGGTAAGCCGCTCTTTTTTGTCGGCATAGTCAAAGATACCCCCTAAGCACGTCGGTGCGCTCGGCGTAGTCTTTGATGGTATTTCTAAGGGGATTTACTTCCAACATTGTTTGAGCCGAAATTCTATTTAGGTGAGGGCGGCAATTCTACCCGATGCCGGATAGCTGGGAAACCCGCAGGACCATCCTTCTATTGACCGCCTGTATAGCCAAGCTATACACTTCAGCAATGATCAAGACCTTTCGACACAAGGGCGTGCAACGGTTTTTTGAGACCGGATCGAAATCCGGTATTCAAGCCAAGCACGCGGATCGACTGCAATTGCAATTGACTGCACTCGACAACGCCAAGCAGCCGCAAGATATGGATGCGCCAGGTTGGAAGTTGCATCCACTCAAAGGCAGGGAGCTAAAAGATCATTGGTCGATCTGGATTAACGGCAATTGGCGGTTAACGTTTAAGTTTGAAGGCGAGGATGCAATTCTAGTGGACTATCAGGACTACCATTAAACAAGTTTTGTGAGTGAGGTTGGCAATGGCACGCATGTTTAATCCGGCCCACCCGGGCAAAGTATTACGCGAGTATTTAGGCGAGCTATCCGTAACCGAGGCGGCATCGCGGCTCGGCATCACTCGCGCAGCGCTATCGCGCATTCTCAACGGCAGCGCGGGCATTTCCGCCGATATGGCCTTACGTCTAGAAGCTGCGCTCGGCACCAGCGCCGAAATGTGGCTTGATATGCAGGGCAAATACGATTTGTGGCAAGTTGCGCAAAAAACGCGTCCGCGCGTAACGCCGTTTCCGCGCGCAGAACATGTTTGAATCGAAGCGGTATATGCAGAAGCGCTGACCTAATCCTGCAAACGATCAGAACAAACTAAATACTACTCCCAAGAATAATAGAGCTATGCCGGCTCCAAATACTCAACCAACAATTGCACACTCTCGACACCGCGCCATTCGTTGATATCCAGGCGATAGGCGATGCGCACTTTTTTTGCTTCGAGATTCGGCCAGCGGCGTGGGTCGATCGAAAATGCGATTGCATCGATAATTTGCTGCGGCGCAGACGGATGTGCGAGCACCATTTTTAAATGCTTCTCACCGACCAAGCGTTGCTGCACCAATAAAAATTCGCCATCGAATAACGGTTCGGGAAAATGCTGACCCCACGGGCCGCCATCGCGTAGCGCTTGCGCGAACTCTAACGTCATCTGCTCGACGACTAACTCGCCGTCGCTCCACAGCACTGCGGTGAGATCTTCCTCGCTCAATTGCGCGCGCACCGCACTATCGAAAGCCTGTTCAAATGCCTGGAATTGTTCACGCTGCAAACTTAAACCAGCCGCCATCGCGTGACCGCCGAATTTATTTAACAAACCGGGATTTTGTGCGGCGACTGCATCGAGCGCATCGCGAATATGCAGGCCGGGAATCGAGCGCGCCGAGCCTTTGATCGTGACGCCGTCATCGGCATCCGCAAACACGATCGTGGGGCGGTGATAACGATCTTTGATGCGCGATGCGAGAATGCCGATTACACCTTGATGCCAATCGGGTTGATACAAGCACACACCCCACGGCAACGCTGCGGCGGCATCGAGATGAATCGATTCCAACGCTGCCATCGCCTCGCGTTGCATGGTGGCTTCGATCGCTTTGCGATCGTGATTTAATTCGTCGAGCTGCTGCGCAATTTCGCGCGCGCGATACGGATCGTCGGTGAGCAAGCATTGAATGCCGAGCGTCATATCGTCGAGCCGGCCCGCTGCATTTAACCGCGGCCCGAGCGCAAATGCCAGATCACTGCTGACCACGCGTTGCGGCGTGCGCTTTGCCACTTCCAACAATGCTTTGATACCGGGCCGCGCGCGACCGGCGCGAATCCGGCGCAAGCCCTGCTGCACCAGAATACGATTGTTGTGATCGAGCGGCACCACATCGGCGACGGTGCCGAGCGCAACCAAATCGAGATAGTCGGCCAAATTCGGCACTTCGACATTCTGGCGCGCAAACCAATCCCGTTTGCGCAATTCGTTGCGCAGCGCGCTCAGCACATAAAAAATAACGCCGACGCCAGCGAGATTTTTGGAGGGAAAATCGCAGCCGAATTGATTCGGGTTAACGATCGCCGCTGCTTGCGGTAACTCGCGGCCCGGCAGATGATGATCAGTGATGACGACGCGAATGCCGGCGGCATTTGCTGCCGCGACGCCTTCGATGCTCGAAATACCGTTATCGACGGTGATGATTAAATCGGGCTGGTTTTGCACTGCAACTGCGACAATTTCCGGCGTTAAACCATAACCGTATTCGAAGCGATTCGGCACCAGAAAATCGACGTGCGCCGCGCGCATCGCCCGCAATGCCAACACCGATAACGCGCAGCTGGTCGCGCCATCAGCATCGAAATCACCGATCACTAAAATATGTTCGTCGCGTTCGATGCTATCGGCAATTAGCGCAGCGGCAATATTTATGTTTTTGAAACTATCGGGGGTATTAAGGCGCGTCAACTCGTGGTTGAGTTGCGCTTCATCGACAACGCCTCGCGTTGCATAGAGGCGCGCCAGCAGCGGATTCACCTCCGTCGAAAACTGTGCTTGTTCTAGCGGCGCTTCGCGACGACGAATGGTTTTTTGCATGAGCGATTTCAGGCCTTGATATTCGCAACCATAAATTGCTGCACTTTATTGATATCGTGTGGCAACACCGTGCAACGCTCTTCGCGCTCGAACAAATCCGCCATGTGATGTGGCAGCGGCGGCACCGATGGATAGCCCGCCTGCATTACCGCATCGGGAAATTTCGCTGGATGCGCAGTCGCCAATGTAATCATCGGCGTGCCGCTATCGCGGCGGCATACGCGCGCAGCTTTAACGCCGATCGCCGAATGCGGATCGAGTAAAT
Source organism: Spongiibacteraceae bacterium (assembly GCA_043786385.1). Taxonomy (GTDB): domain Bacteria; phylum Pseudomonadota; class Gammaproteobacteria; order Pseudomonadales; family CAMLJR01; genus CAMLJR01. Next base: position 12,872 of record JAYVWC010000029.1, read on the forward strand.
ATTCGCACGATTCCCACACTTCGCCGATTGTCGCGACCGTCGCCGCGTCGTCAACCGCGGCGCTATCGAATAACGCACGCGCTTTAGCAAATGCGGTTGCATCGATCACGACATCGCCTTTGTTGAAATCATTCATCAGCCGATCGATTGCGGGACCATCGCGTTCGTAGCAATCGAACAACAAGCGCTCGAAGTTACTGGAAATGACAATATCCATGCTCGGCGAAAGTGTGTGCTTCAGCGGATTTTTGCTGTACAAATTATTCGTCATCAAGCGATGCAAAATATCATTTTCATTGGTCGCGATAATCAGCTGATCGATCGGCAAACCCATTTGCTTGGCGAGATAGCCTGCATAAATATCGCCAAAATTACCGGTCGGCACCGAGAACGACACCGCGCGCTGCGGTGCACCCAACGCCAGCGCGGCATAAAAATAATAAACGATCTGCGCCATGATGCGCGCCCAGTTGATCGAATTGACCGCGACCAATTGACGACCGGCCGGTAAAAATTGTTGTGCGCCGAAGCTGGCTTTCACCATCGCCTGACAATCGTCGAAGTTGCCTTCGATCGCGATGTTGTGAATTTTATCGCCGAGCACCGTCGTCATCTGCCGACGCTGCACTTCCGATACGCGCTGATGCGGATGCAAAATAAAAATATCGATATTTTTGCAACGCTTGCAACCTTGAATCGCCGCCGAACCGGTATCACCCGAAGTCGCACCCAGCACCACAACTTTTTGCTGCTTACGTTCGAGTACGTAATCGAGCAAGCGGCCGAGCATTTGCAACGCGAAATCTTTGAACGCCAGCGTCGGGCCTTGAAATAATTCGAGCAGCCATTCGTTGTGGCCGAGCTGCACCAACGGCGCAATCGCCGGATGACGGAAATCGACGTAGGTATCGTCGATAATCGCTTTTAAATCTGCCGCTGGAATACTGTCGGCAACAAATGGTTGAATAATTTTGTAGGCGAGATCGGTATAACTCAACCCGGCCCAGCTCGCGATTTCAGCTTGCGAATATTGCGGCAAGGTTTCCGGCACATACAGACCGCCATCGGGCGCAAGACCGGTGAGCAACACGTCTTCAAAGTTAAGCGCGGGCGCTTGGCCGCGCGTGCTGATGTATTTCACTGTTCAAATACCTTTGCAATAAATTTTATGATGTTGATTTGGACTCTGAGTGTGAGCCGGAACAGACCATGCGATCGAAACTAGCAAGCAGGATTTGTGCGCCACTTCGTAGGCCAGCATCCAAAGTGTATGGTGCCAGCGCCAGGTAGGCAGATCGTGTTCCGATCGCACGATCTATTCCGTCTTAGCTAGCACGAGGTCTATCCCGCCAACGACTCAACGCGTATCCGCACCACTTCGCCTTCGATACTATCGAGCGCTTCGATTTGCGAAATCGCTGCGATCAATTGCCGCTCCAACGTGCGATTGGTCAAAATAATCACCGGCACATGATCTTGATCGGCGGCTGGTTCTTTTTGAATTAGTGCTTCGATACTAATGCCGGTATCCGATAAAATTTGCGCAATGCGCGACAACACGCCGGGTTTATCGTGCGCCGAAATACGCAGGTAATACGATGTGAGCACATCGTCGATGCCGAGCACCGGCGTGTCGTTCAACGCGTGTTGCTGGAATGCTAAATACGGTACGCGATGACTCGGATCGGCGTGCAGCGTGCGCGCCACATCGATGATATCGGCGATCACCGCCGAGGCGGTCGGCTCGGCGCCGGCACCCGGTCCGTAGTACAACGTCGGGCCAACCGCGTCGCCTTTAACCAGCACTGCATTCATCACACCGTTCACATTGGCGATCAAACGCTTTTCTGGAATTAGTGTTGGATGCACGCGCAGTTCGATGCCTTTTTCGGTGCGGCGCGCGATGCCCAAACTTTTAATTCGATAACCGAGCTGTTCGGCGTATTCGACATCGATCGGCGTAATGCGCGTAATTCCCTCGGTATAAATTGTATTGAACTGCAGCGGAATGCCGAATGCGATCGATGCAAGAATCATTAATTTATGTGCGGCATCGATGCCTTCGACATCGAAGGTCGGATCGGCCTCAGCGTAACCCAACGCCTGCGCTTCTTTCAGCACATCGTCGAACGCGCGATTTTTTTCGCGCATTTCGGTCAAAATAAAATTGCTGGTGCCGTTGATGATGCCAGCAAACCATTCGATGCGATTGGCGGCGAGACCTTCGCGAATCGCTTTAATGATCGGGATTCCACCGGCAACGGCCGATTCGAACGCAACCGACACGCCGCGACGCTCGGCAGCGGCAAAAATCTCATTGCCGTATTGAGCAATCAACGCCTTATTCGCGGTGACGACGTGCTTACCGTTGTTGATTGCGCGCAGCACCAACTCGCGTGCGGTGGTGGTACCGCCGATCAATTCGACCAGGATTTGAATATCGGGATTATCAGCGACCGCAAATACATCGCGCGTAACAGCTACTGCATCGGTGCCGCACGCAGGGTTGTCGCGACGCGCGCCAACTTGCTCGACCACGATATCGCAACCGGCGCGCGCCGCGATCACTTCGCGATTGCGCTTGAGCACATTGAACGTGCCGCTGCCCACGGTGCCGAGGCCACAAATACCTACTTTTACCGGATTCACGTTATCGATTCCATCTGCCAAAACAAAAGGCGAATTCTATTGCAGTGGCGCCGACATTAAAACTTGTTCTTCAGCGCACGCCCAATCTTTGCGCCAATTCAGCCGCCGGCATATAGCCTGGAATCAATTCGCCCTTGGCGGTGACTAACGCTGGCGTGCCGTTCACACCGATCCGATCGCCCAGCTCAAACTGGGCCGAAACCGGATTACTGGCACAGGTGCTGATCGGTACATTTTCGCGATTTTTATAGCGCGTCAAAGTTGCCCGCGGATCTTTCGCGCACCAGGCGGTAACCAACTTCTGGTACGACTCGGAGCCGATCCCCGCGCGCGGATACGCCAAATAACGCACTTCGATGCCCATTTGATTTAGTTGCGGCACTTCGCTGTGCAACTTCTGACAGTAACCGCAATCGATGTCGGTGAATACACTGACCACCGCCTTGGTCGGGCCCTTCGCTTTGAAAACAATCATATCGCTGAGCTTCACCGCAGCCATCTCTTTCGCGCGATCGCCGTTGCGACGCTGCTCGGCAAGGTTCACAAAACCTTTCGGTTGCACCTGAAACAAATCGCCAAGCACAAAATATTTACCATCCGGCGTCGCATACACCAGCGGGCCGCCTTCGATTTGTACCGCGTATAGGCCGCTGATTTCGCTGGGGGCGATGCTGCCAATCTTCACATCGGGACGACTGCTTTCGAGCGCCCGCTTAATCACCGCTTCCGGCGACGCATTATCGGCGTGCGCATTATCGGCGTGCGTAGTACCGCACGCTAAGCCGAAGAGAGAAATCGTTAACGCCACTGCTTTCAAAATTCTCATGCCTGCTCTCACGTCGTTCGGATAGGGTGTTCGAGTTCGATACTACATCGTAGTTCAAAATAGATAATTCAAAATTAGCGGCTGAATTCGTTAACCGCGCGGATGGTGCTGCTGATGCAGTTCCTTCATGCGCGTTCGCGCCACGTGCGTATAAATCTGCGTGGTACTTAAATCGCTATGCCCTAACAATAACTGCACCACGCGCAAGTCAGCACCATGATTCAACAAATGTGTGGCAAATGCGTGACGTAGCGTATGCGGCGATAAATTCGTTGCGATCTCGGCGCGCAGCGCATAGTGCTTGATACGATACCAGAACGCCTGACGGGTCAGCGCGCTACCGTGTCGATTCGGGAACACCATCGCACTTTGCACGCCATCGAGTAATGCGGGGCGCGCCTCGCGCAGATGCCGCTGTAGCCAAAATAAGGCTTCTTGCCCCAGCGGCACTAACCGCTCTTTATCGCCTTTGCCGACGACGCGCACGACACCTTGATTCAAGCTCAATTGATCGAGCCGCAGACCAACCAATTCGCTGACGCGCAAACCCGCTGCGTATAACACTTCGAGCATCGCCTTATCGCGCAACTCGAGCGCTTCGTCTGGATGGGGCGCGTTTAATAAGCGCTCGACCTCCTGCTCCCCCAAACTGGTCGGCAGCGGTCTTCCTAACTTCGGCGCATCGACATCGGCGGTCGGATCGATCGTTAATTTTCCATCGCGCACTTGCATGCCGTAAAAGCCGCGCAGACACGAAAGCGAGCGCGCCATAGAGCGAGTGTTAGCTTTGAGCGCCAGCGCAGTTTTTATCGCCGCTTTGTCCGCGCTTAATAAATTCAATTGCTGCGCGGCGAGCAGTTTGCTAAACGCGCTCAAATCACGGCGATAAGCGGCGAGACTGTTGGCAGCCAAACCTTTTTCCAGCCACAGCATATCGAGATAGAGATCGATCAGCGCCGCATCGCCGGCCGCCAATGGCTCAACAAAAAAGGCAGCCAAAGCTGCCTTTTTTGATTTCCGTGGCGCCACTTATGCTGCCACTTAGCTGAGCTTTTCCTTGATACGCGCTTTCTTGCCGCTCAGTTCGCGCAGATAGTACAACTTGGCTTGGCGCACGTCGCCACGACGCACGACCGAGACCGAATCGATTTGTGGGCTGTGCGTTTGGAAGGTACGTTCGACGCCAACACCGTGCGAAATTTTGCGCACGGTGAACGCTGAGTTGAGGCCGCGATTGCGCTTGGCGATAACGACGCCCTCAAACGCTTGAATACGCTCGCGATCGCCTTCCTTTACTTTTACTTGCACAATCACAGTATCGCCAGGACCGAACTCCGGGACGTTCTGTTTCAGTTGTTCGAACTCGAGTGCCGCGATGATTTTGTTGCCCATGGCCAAATCCTCAATCAAAAATAATTTCACTAGCTTCACAGCTAACACTTCACAGCTAGCACTTTATAGCCAAAAACAGCTTCACCGCTAATCGGCTAGATGCTGCGCACATAAATATTCGTCGAGCAAAATCTGTTGCTCTTTACTCAAATCCAAACGCTCGAGCAACTCGGGACGCCGCGCCTGCGTGCGCCCCAACGACTGCTTGAGTCGCCAGCGCCGGATCGCCTCGTGGTTGCCGCTGCGCAATACATCGGGCACCAAGCGCCCCTGGTAATCTTCGGGCCGCGTGTAGTGCGGACAATCCAACAGGCCGCTGGAAAACGAATCCTGTGCCGCCGATTGCTCATCGCCAAGCGCGCCCGGCAACAACCGCGTCACCGCGTCGATCATTACCATCGCCGCCAATTCGCCGCCGCTCAGCACATAATCGCCGAGCGACCATTCCTCGTCGACTTCCATTTCCAACAACCGCTCGTCGATGCCTTCGTAACGACCGGCGACGAGTATCAACTGCGCGCAGGTAGCCAACTCCGCCACCCCCGCCTGATCGAGTCGACGCCCCTGCGGCGATAAATAAATCACCCGCGCGGCGCTGAGCTGCTGCCGCGCATCCTGAATCGCGGCGCGCAATGGCTCGATCTTCATTACCATGCCGGGACCGCCACCGTAGGGGCGATCATCGACAGTGTGATGGCGATCCGACGTGTAATCACGCGGATTCCAGCACGAAACCTCTAACAGACACTGATCGACCGCGCGGCTGGTGATGCCATAATCGAGCACCGCGTCGAACATTTCCGGGAACAGCGTAACCACACCGATCTGCACGCCCGCCGCCCCTAAAAATCCGGATCCCAATCCACCAGCATCGTCTGCGCTTCGAGATCGATTGTCACTATCACCCGATCCGGTAAATAGGGAATCAAACGCTCGCGAAGATCGATACTTTGTTCATCGCCGCGCACTACCAACACATCGTTGGCGCCGGTCTCCATTAGATTATCAACTCGCCCCAGCAGCAATAGGCCACGCTCGGGGTGATCGACCAGCACTTGCAAACCAATCAACTGGCGCCAGTAATATTCATCTTTCGGCAGCGACGGTAATTCCGCCAACGGCACCGCTAAATCGCAGCTGGTATAACTCGCGCCCTGCTCGGGGTTATCGACACCGCACAATTTCAGCACTAAACCTTTGCCGTGCGGGCGACCTGCCTCGATCTCGACCGGTTGCCACTGCCCCTGCCGATTAACCAAGCAGGTTTTGTAGTCGAATAAATTTTCCATCGGGTCGGTATAGGAGTACACCTTCAACCAACCCTTCAGACCGTAGACCGCCGTCAAGCGGCCCACCACCAATAAATCGGCAGGAACGGCCATCATTAAGCGGGCTGCTTCTGCGCCTCTTTCACCAAGCTAGCCACACGCTCGGATAATTGCGCGCCACAGCCAACCCAGTAGTTGAGCCGCTCGAAATCGACGCGCAGACGCTCTTCGGCACCGCGAGCAACTGGATTGAAAAACCCAACGCGCTCCAAGAAATTGCCGCTGCGAGGGCTACGGCTATCGGTCACCGTCAGATGATAAAAAGGGCGCTTCTTGGCGCCACCACGAGCTAAACGAATCGTTACCATTACACTGTGATCCCAGTTCAGGGCGGCATCGGGATCGGTCCCGCGCACCGCGTTTTCATGCTCTAGCCCGCTACCCGGCCAGAAAGGCGGCGAATTATAAGTGAAAGCTGGCCATTTTGAAACCCATCATTGCATGCGTTTACAAAGCAGCCAAAAGCACCAATAAATCGAGCGGAAACTGCTTAGCGACCGGGGAAATTGCGCCCCGCGCCCATCGCCCCACCCATGCCGCGCATCATATTAGCCAAACCGCCTTTCTGAGACATTTTTTTCATCATTTTTTGCATCTGCTTATGTTGCTTGAGCAGGCGATTCAAATCCTGAATATCGGTGCCCGAACCGAGCGTGATGCGGCGCTTGCGCGAACCGTTTAATAATTCAGGATCGCGACGCTCGGCTGGCGTCATCGAACCGATAATCGCCTCCATGCGCGAAAACTGCTTGTTATCGACCTGCGATTGCGCCATCTGCGACAGATTGCCCATGCCCGGCAATTTATCCAGCATGCTGGTGATGCCGCCCATATTTTTCATTTGCTGCAATTGATCGCGCAGGTCTTCGAGATCGAAGCCCTTGCCCTTTTTCATTTTTTTGGCGAGTTTTTCGGCTTTATCTTTATCGAGTTTTTGCTCGGCGTCTTCAATCAGCGACAGGATATCGCCCATGCCGAGAATGCGCGAAGCGATACGATCGGGATGGAACGGATCGAGCGCCGTGGTTTTTTCGCCGACGCCGAGAAATTTAATCGGCTTGCCGGTGATATGACGCACCGACAGCGCCGCGCCACCGCGACTATCAGCATCGGCCTTGGTCAGAATGACGCCGGTTAGCGGCAATGCTTCGCTGAACGCTTTGGCTGTATTGGCCGCATCCTGACCGGTCATCGCATCGACGACGAACAAGGTTTCAATCGGGTTGATCGCCGCGTGCAGCGCTTTAATTTCCGCCATCATATCGGTATCGATATGCAGACGGCCGGCGGTATCGACGATCACTACATCGTTAAATTTAATCCGCGCCGCATCGATCGCCGCACGCGCAATCGCGACCGGATCTTGATCCGTGCTACTCGGATAAAACGCGACGCCAACTTCAGTTGCCAACGTTTCCAATTGCTTGATCGCCGCCGGACGATAGATATCGACGCTGACCACCAACACCGATTTCTTTTCTTTTTCTTTCAAAAAGCGCGCGAGCTTCGCCACCGAAGTCGTTTTCCCCGCGCCCTGCAAACCGGCCATCAAAATAACGGCGGGCGGCTGGGTTGCAAGGTTGAGGCGCTCATTGCTTTGCCCCATCACGCGCTCAAGCTCATCCTTGACGATCTTGACGAACATTTGTCCGGGGCTCAGACTTTTGCTGACCTCCTGACCGACTGCGCGCAGTTTCACCGCCTCGACAAAATCTTTTACTACTGGCAGCGCGACGTCGGCTTCCAACAACGCCATGCGCACTTCGCGCATCGCTTCTTGAATATTTTCTTCGGTGAGACGCGCCTGCCCAGTGATATGACGCAGCGTTTTTGACAGGCGTTCGGTTAACGTATCAAACATAGATGATGACCCGAGGAGAGCACGACGCCGAGCGCGCGCTTGCATTTGAGTAAGTAAACTGTTGAAGTATACGCGATTCGATTTTTAGCCCCAACCTTTACCAGCCCTCAACCATGCACCGGCAACTGGAATTTCCTCCCGCACCATGACGCACACTGTTATCAGCATTATCGCAGTGGTGTTTTATTTGGCTGCGGCGACCTATCAAGGCCGCTATCTACTCGATCGCAACCATACCCGACCGAAGCGCAGCCAATTTATTGCACTGGGTGGAATCGCGGTGCTTGCACACGGCTGGAGCGCGGCCGGCCTGATCAATACCACGCACGGCATCGATTTAGGTTTTTACCGCGTGCTATCGCTGATTTTCTGGTTCGTGTGCCTGGTCGGACTGCTCAACAATTTGCGACGCCCGCTTGAAAGCGCACTGGCGCTGTTATTTCCGCTCGCGGCGTTATCGATTGTCATCTCCACCACTTTCAGCGGACCGGATACCCATTTACAACCACTGAGCCTCGGCGTACTAAGCCATATCATTCTCTCGATTCTCGCGTACAGCGTGTTCTCACTGTGCGCACTACAGGCTGTGGTATTGGCACTGCAGGAGCGCGAATTAAAGCACCGCCACCTCAGCGGCCTACTCAATGCATTGCCGCCGCTACAAACCATGGAAGCGATGCTATTCGAGTTGCTATGGGTCGGCCTTGGCTTGCTCAGCGTCGCGATTATCAGTGGTGCGATCTATATCGATAGTTTATTCGCGCAACACCTCGTTCACAAAACCGTGTTCTCGTTGATCGCGTGGTCGATTTTCGCGACTCTACTTTGGGGCCACCATCGTCTCGGCTGGCGCGGACATACCGCGGTGCGCTGGACCTTAGCCGGCTTCAGCCTCTTAGCGCTCGCTTATTTCGGCTCCAAGTTCGTGCTCGAATTGATTCTGCACCGCATTAACTAATCCAGCGCGGTTGCTTGGCGCGCATTTTTTCTGCAAGATGAACCTCCCTCGGCTGCATAGGATCAACTTTTTTTGGACGATGTACCCTTAGAACTGCTATTTCTGCTGCTCGCCGCGTTGATCGTTCTCTCCGCATTTTTTTCCAGCTCAGAAACCGGCATGATGGCGCTCAATCGCTATCGCTTGAAACATCTCGTAGCGAGCGGCCACAAGGGCGCCAAACGTGCGAGCGCATTGCTGGAGCGCCCCGAGCGCCTGATCGGCTTTGTACTGATCGGCAACACCCTGGCCAACGTCATCGCATCGGCTATCGCTACCGTCATCAGCATTCGCCTGCTCGGCGATAACGGCCTGGCGGTTACTGCTGCCAGCTTTCTCGTCGCCGTATTTCTGCTGATTTTTAGCGAAGTCGCGCCCAAAACCGTCGCCGCGCTATATCCCGAGCGCGTCGCTTTTCCGTTGAGTTTTGCACTGAAGCCATTGCTACGTTGGACCTATCCAGTGGTGTGGCTGGTCAATGCCGTCGCCAATAAATTGCTGCAACTGGTCGGTATCGATCCGCATAAACACCACGAAGAACCGCTCAGCCAAGACGAGCTGCGCACCATCGTCAACGAAGCCGGCGAATTAATGCCACAGCGCCACCAAGGCATGCTGTTAAATATTCTCGATCTAGAACAAATAAGCATCGACGACATCATGGTGCCGCGCAACGAAATGGTCGGACTCGATCTCGACGACGACGACGAAACGTTGATCAAACAATTAAGCGAATGCGAATTCGCGCGCGTACCGATCTACAAAAAAGAAATCGACAACATTGTCGGCATTCTACCGCTGCGCGTCGTCGGTCGGCTGCTCGATGGCAACGGCAAACTCAATCGCCGCGCGTTGATGAAAGAAATAGACGAGCCGTATTTTGTACCGGAAGGCACGGCGCTGCACACACAATTATTCAACTTCCAAAAACAAAAACGACGCATCGCGATCGTCGTCGACGAATACGGCGCAGTACAAGGATTAATTGCGCTGGAAGATATTTTAGAGGAAATCGTCGGCGAATTTACCTCGAATCTGCCGAGCGAATCGGAGGATATCATCGAGCAAACCGACGGCTCTTATATTATCGACGGCAGCGCCGCGATTCGCGAAATTAATCGCGCACTCGATTGGAGGCTGCCGACCGACGGACCGAAAACGCTGAGCGGTTTATTGCTGGAAAATCTCGAAGCCTTTCCCGATGGCCAAGTCGGCGTGCGCATCGGCGATTATTATTTTGAAACGCTGGACGTGCAAAGCAATATCGTCAAACACGTGCGCGCCTATTACGACCGCGATTCGATTTGAGCATCCATCGCATGGCAGCGCTCACGCGCCAGCTCGATAACCGCGCGCTTCTGCGTTACCGATAGCTCGCGCCACGCACCAATTTCAGCAATGTTACGACCACAGCCGCAGCAAATATTCTGCTGATTTAATTTGCATACGCCAATGCACGGCGATGCGAGTTCGTTATTGCTGCTCATCGCAAACCAATATCATTGAAGAAAGCGCGGATCAGGGCGCAGCTCGGCGCGAAAACGCTGGCCGTTGGCGACGTAGTGCGCGGCCATCGCCTCTAACGTCTGGCGCTCCGGCGCGGTCAACTGCCGAATCACGCGCCCCGGCGCCCCGACCACCAATGAACCCTCGGGAATCACTTTGCCTTCGGGAATAAACGCATTCGCGCCGATCAAACAATAATTGCCGATTTGTGCGTCATTCAATACCACCGCATTGATGCCGATCAGCGCGTAATCGCCGATGCTACAACCATGCACCACCGCTTTATGGCCGACCGTAACGCCGCGCCCGATAACAGCTGGTGCGCCAGCATCGACGTGCACGACCGCGCCATCTTGAATATTGGTATCGACGCCGATCGTTATCGTATCGCTATCGCCGCGCAACACCGCGTTGTACCAAATACTGACATTGTCGCCGAGCGTCACCGCACCGATTACTGTCGCATTGTGTGCAATAAAACAACGCTCGCGATTCAGCGTTGCGCGACGCCCACCCAATTCAAAAATCATCGCTTACTCCTTTTCACCTCCGCCATTTACCGCCGCTGCTGATAATGGCGACCCGCTCGTCGCTGCCAACAAATGCTGCGCCAGCGCGGCGACATCTAAATTCACACCATACAAGCGATTGACCAACTCGACAATAAACCCGGCGGTAAGACCCCAAATCGTATAGTGCAGATATTGATAGCGCGCGGCAACGCCATAACCGCCATTGCGCATGACCCGATCGGCACGCAAATTCGCAGCGTCGGCAAAAAATTGCAATGGCGCCCAAATCAGTTCATCGACCTCGCGCGCATCAGCCACCAGCGGCAAATCGCGCGGCACTACACCAACCACCGCAGTTACCGCGAGACCGTTCAAACTTGTCCTCGGCGCTAAGCTACCGCAGTGGCGAAAACGACTAGTCGGCAACGCCACTTCCTCCCACGATTCACGCAATGCCGTCGCTAATAAATCACTATCGGATCGTTCGACCTTACCGCCAGGCAATGCGATTTCGCCGGGATGCGTCGGCAACTGCAGACCGCGACGAATCAACAACAACTCGGGCTCGGACGCATCGCTGAGCGCCATCAATACCGCGGCCTGCCCGCTGCCGCTGAGCGGACTGAGTTCTTGCAGCAAACAATTTTGCAGACGCTCGAACAACATCGCCTGTGGAATGAAGGTGCCAACCATGCGAAAAACCTTCCAAAATGTTCTAAATCAAACAATATACCGGCTGATTGCCATTCGGTAAGATTGACCGAACAGTCACGCTCTCGGTCGCTGTAGTCCGTGCTAAATAGTCCGTGCTAAATAGTCCGTCGCTATAGTTCGTCGCTGCAGTCCTAGAAGGGACGGGAGGAACCGATGGTTAAATTAGAATTACCTGCCTTCGATACGCTGCGCTATTTGGCCGAGCACGATCCCGAACGCCTCGAACATTTGCGCCTGACGTTGACCGAGTTATTGATCTCGCGCTCGCCGGAGGGATCGCGGCAACGCCTGCGCGGTTTGCAATTTCAAGTCAACGCTCGCATCACGCTGGCACCGAATCCGGTCGCGGCCTGCATCGCGGTATCGTCGATGATGCACGACACCCTGGATGTATTGCAGCAAGTGCTTTGCGAAGGTTCTGACTACCCGCTAAACACAACGTCGTCGGCGCAAGTTATTCCGTTTCGCGCGCGCGCTACTTAAACATTGCGCGCTTTAAAAACCCGCTAATTGCCACACTTGATACGCAGGCTCCTCGTACGGATGCGCGCGCCGTAACGCCGCTACTGCGGCGCCGATATGTTCGTCGGCGCAAACCAATTCCAACTTATATTCAGCGACGGTTTCCAATTGCCCGTGCGCACCGATAAATGGATTGCTACCGGCCAACGCGCGAAATTGGCCCTGCCCCAATACCTGCCAACAGCAATTATCGTAAGCGCCGATGCGGCCGGCACCGGCCGCGAATAATGCTTGCTTGACGATCTCTATATGACTCTCCGGAACGTAGCAGCACAATTGATACATGCGTCGATCTCCGTTGGTCACTCGCCGCTCGCTTCGACCTGTTGTTGCGCATAAAAATCCTGCGCGAAAGTTTGCAGCGCGCCGGTTTCAATCGCGGCGCGAATCGCTGCCATATGGCGCTGGTAATAACGCAAATTATGAATCGTATTCAACTGCGCGCCGACCATCTCGCCGCATTTATCCAAATGATGCAGATAGCCGCGCGAAAAATTCTGACAGGTATAACAATCGCACTGCGCTTCTAACGGTTTCGTGCTGTGGCGATGTTTCGCGTTGCGAATGCGTACCACGCCGTTGCTCGTGAACAAATGCCCGTTGCGTGCGTTGCGCGTCGGCATCACGCAATCAAACATATCGATGCCGCGCAATACCGCTTCGAGAATATCCTCCGGCTTGCCGACGCCCATCAAATACCGCGGCTTATCGATCGGCATCGATGGCGTTAACGCATCCAGCACCATCAACATTTCATCCTTCGGTTCGCCGACCGACAAACCGCCGATCGCGTAACCGTCGAAACCGATCTGCTGCAGGCCGTGCAACGATTCGCGACGCAAACTCGGATACATACCGCCTTGCACGATACCGAACAACGCCGACGGATTCTCGGCATGTGCGCGCTTGCTGCGCTCGGCCCAACGCATCGACAATTCCATCGAGTGGCGCGCTTCGGTTTCGGTCGCTGGATACGGCGTGCATTCGTCGAAAATCATCACAATATCGGCGCCCAAATCGCGCTGCACACGCATTGAGGTTTCCGGATCGATAAATACCGGACTGCCATCGATAGGCGATTTAAACGACACACCCTGCTCGGTGATTTTGCGCAGCTCGCCGAGGCTCCACACTTGGAAGCCGCCCGAATCGGTCAGAATCGGCTTCTGCCAATTGATGAAATCGTGCAAATCGCCGTGCGCTTTCACCACTTCAGTGCCGGGCCGCAGCATCAAATGAAAGGTGTTGCCGAGAATAATTTGCGCGCCGATCGCTTCGATATCGCGCTGCATAATCGCTTTAACGGTGCCGTAGGTACCGACCGGCATAAATGCCGGTGTCTCGACGATGCCGCGCGGAAATTTCAAGCGTCCACGCCGCGCAGCACCGTCTTCGCGATCGATTTCAAATTGCATAAAACTCATAGAAAACCTTTTACCAATGCGGCGACTGCGTTTGCGGAAATATCAGCATCGCATCGCCGTAACTGAAAAATCGATATTGTTGCGCCACCGCTTCGCGATAGGCCTGCAACACGTGTTCGCGCCCCGCCAACGCGCTGACCAACATCAGCAGCGTCGATTCGGACAAATGAAAATTGGTGAGCAGCAAATCGACGTAGCGAAATTGGTAACCCGGATAAATAAAAATCTGCGTATCGCCGCTAAACGGTTGCAGCGAACCCGAGGCCGCCGCACTTTCGAGCGCGCGCACACTGGTGGTGCCAATCGCAATCACACGGCCACCGCGCGCGCGCGCTGCATCCACTTGCACGCAAAGCTGCGCATCGACTTCGACATATTCGGCGTGCATCGTGTGCTCAAGAATATTATCGACGCGCACCGGCAGAAATGTACCGGCGCCAACGTGCAGCGTGACAAAGCCGATATCGACACCCAGTTCGCGACAGCGCTGCAAAAATTCGTCGCTGAAATGTAGACCTGCGGTCGGTGCCGCCACTGCACCTTCGCGCTGCGCATACACCGTTTGATAGCGCTCGCGATCGACCGGTGTATCGGCGCGATCGATGTACGGCGGCAATGGCATATGGCCGAATGCGTTCAGTGTCGCCAGCGCATCGTGCGGCTCGCTAAATTCGAGTTCGTAGAGATCGTTTTGTTTATCGATAACTATCGCGCTAGCAACATTTTCATCGTCATCCGCTGCGCGCGTTAAAAAAATTTTACTGCCAGGCTTCGGCGCTTTGCTCGCGCGAATATGCGCCTTTACGCGCCGCGCATCGAGCAGTCGTTCGACCAATATTTCGACGCGCCCGCCACTTTCTTTGCGGCCAAATAGCCGCGCCGGGATCACCCGCGTATTGTTGAAGACCAATAAATCCTGCGGGCGTAGATAGTCGAGTAAATCGACAAAGCGACGATGCGCGATGCTGCCAGTGACGCCGTCCAATACCAATAGCCGACTGCCGGTGCGCTCCGCAGCGGGATGGCGGGCGATCAGCACATCGGGCAGATCGAAATGAAAATCGGACAGCTTCATCGGAGCATCGAACCAAGCGCAACTAAAGCGGGCAGCGTCAAAGGGTTGGCAAGGGTATAGCAAACGCAGAAAACTCTCTATATACCTAGCCCTATTGACCAACATTTGCACAAATATTCAGCAATCGACCAATGCTGACCAGATATTTGCGCGCCGCGCGTTGATTTTATTGACCTGCGCGGCGCCGTTGTTATAATCGCCGCTCGTTAAAACCTGTACGGCCCGGGTGGCGAAATCGGTAGACGCAGTGGATTCAAAATCCACCGATGGTGACATCATGACGGTTCGAGTCCGTCCCCGGGCACCACGATAATTAACACAGGTTTATTACCTCGCTGACTCGTTTCTTTGTTGAGAAGCAGCTTGTCGCGAAGTAGCTTTGCAGTAAATCCCATCTCAATCTAACCCGCCTTGACGTGCCCTGCGCGACGAAGCTGACGGTTGCGCCCTAACAATGCGCTCATGGTGCACGCGATGACTGAAAAACGGCTACTCATCACCTGGATAGGCAATATCATCGGCATTTTAGTCACGCCGCTGTACTTCGTAATCTGGGGGAAGCCGACTTGGCTGCAATACGCCGATTGGCAAACGTTGGTTCTCGGTGTCGGCATCGCCAGCGCGGTACCAGCGATTTATTTCATTATCAAATTCAGAGCGCTCGTTGCAAAATCCAACCGCGACGAAGACAGCCTGTTCGATATCAACCAAGCTCTTTCGCTATGGGGCATGATCGCATTTATTCCATGCTTGCTCGGCGCAGCTCACTATATGATGACTGGCACTAACACCGTACTGCTGGCGCTATCGGCATTAAGCACCGTGTTGACGCTATTTTTCAAACCCACCAAATAAAATCGCGCGCCGACAGTTTAAATGATCGGTTAAAAGTAATCGGAATCGCGTTTGAGCTATTGCCCAACTATCGGACTATACTCGCGAGGCTCTGCTGGACAAGTAAATTGCCGATCTCGAAGCCGGGGAAAGTACCGCCGAAGCGGCTCGACATATCCGGCTTGCCATCGAAGCCGCTAACGTCGATTTGAAGCCGCACTTTGAAGCCGTACATCGACGCAACCGAAGACAGCAAGCACGCTATAACCACCTCTGTGGAGGTTAGCCAGCATGTTACAGGACGCAAATGCAGCTGCGAGAATCCTCGTCGTGGAGGATCAACTCACAGTCGCGCGCGACGTTCAACAGCAACTGGTCGCGCTCGGCTATCAGCCGGTAGGCCACTGCACCAGCGCTGATGCAGCGATTATGCTGGCCGGGGAGCTGCGACCCAATTTGGTGTTGATGGATATTAACCTCGACACAAACATGGATGGCATCGCCGCCGCCACCGAAATTCACAACCGATTTAACCTACCGGTGGTGTTTTTAAGCGCGCTTGCCGCCGATGACACTCTAGCCCGCGCCAAACTCAGCGAGCCGTTCGGCTACATCCTCAAACCCTTCTGCGGGCACGAACTGCATAACACCATCGAAATGGCGCTCTATAGACACCAGATCGAAACCAAACTGCGCGAACAAGCCCAATATACCCAAACCATTCTGGACGAGATGCTGGATGGCGTCATCACCATCAATGCCCAAGGCCAAATCGGCTCGGCCAACCAAGCCGCGCTGACGTTGTTTGGCTATTCGGCCGACGAATTACTCGGCCAAAACGTGAAAATACTGATGCCTGAACCCCAGCGCAGTGCTCACGACGGCTACCTGCTGCAATACCAGCAAACCGGCGAGGCGCGCGTGCTCGGTAATCGACGCGAGCTAACCGGCCGCCACAAAGATGGCAGCGAGTTTCCGATGAGTTTATCGGCCGCCAAAGCGCAGTGCTCTGGCCAGCCGCTGTTTATCGGCGTGATCCGCGATATTAGCGAGCAATACGCGCACGCCGAAGAGATTCGTCGACTGGCTTTTTTCGACCCATTAACCGGGCTAGCCAATCGTCGCTTAATGGATGATCGACTCAATCACGCACTCACGCAGGCCATTCGCAACAACCGCTCCATGGCCCTTATGTTTCTGGATATTGATGACTTCAAACCCATCAATGACACACTGGGCCACGATATGGGCGATCAGCTGCTTATCTCTATGGCCCAGCGTCTAACGTTAGCTGTTCGCAGCGGAGATACCGTGTCACGCTCCGGTGGTGACGAATTTATTATCGTATTGCCCGAGATTTCCGATCCAATGGACGCCGGCAATGTGGCAGAAAAAATTCTGCACGCGCTGCAACAGCCCTTTAAGTATGAGGAACACACGCTACACGTTAGCATGAGCATTGGCATCGCCATCTATCCCCTTACCGGGGCGAATAATGCTCGACGGCTGATGCAGAAAGCGGATGAAGCTATGTATGAGGCAAAACGAGCCGGCCACAATCAATATAAATTTTGTTGTAACAACAATTCAGCAACGACAATTCAGCAACGACAATAAGAAGTGGATTCCACTAAATAAAGCCCATCCTGCACCAGCTATTAACCCGATATTTTTCGATGTCCCGTTAATAGCTCAGCAACACACATCGGCTCAAAAAATATATTTCACGCCGATGCGCAGTGTACGCGGCTCCTCCGTACGGCTAACCCGTCCATCGACCAGATCGCCGTTGGGATCGAAGCCACGCACATTCGTTCCGTAGTAATAAACGATGTCTTTGCCTTGTTCATCGAGTAGGTTCAGTAACTCGGCATATACCGTGTAGTGCCCAGGCTTCCAAGCGGCGTGCAAATTAATCACATTATCAGCTTCGGCGCGTAGCGAGTTATCTTCTATCAGCGGATAAGGGCCAAGATGGCGTAGCCGTACGCTGGCTTCCCATTCGCCGCGAATTGCAGTGACGCCTAATTCACCGGCATTTTCAATCGCCCCCGGCACGTACGCAGCACCGGGACTATCTTCGGAGCGTGCGTGGCTACCGGTCCATACCGCATCGATCGCGAGCCACGTAATCGGCCGCCAGAATCCAACCATTTCATAACCGCGACGTTGGGTGGGATTGGAAGGCTCAACCGAATTGGAATCGCCAACAAATTTAAGCTCGCTATCGAGATCGAGCCACCAATAAGTGGTAGTCAGCAAAACCGTACCGAGCTGAAAACGCGCGCCAATTTCTTCGCCTTCGCCTTGCACCAAGCCGCGCACTGGCGTGGTTTCATTTACCACACCGCGCGCATCGTTGGAGTGAAAACCTTTGCCCCAGTTGGCGTACAGCTCGACTTGTTTATTCAGCTCGTAAGCCAAACCTAATTTGGGCGAAAGTAAATTGGCGTTTTTGCTGCCTTCATCCAAATTATTTTCCAGCGCAGTCACATCGTACCAATAACTATCGCCGCGCAAACCAGCGAGCACGCGCAAATCATCGATCGGTTTCCACGTCGCTTCCGAATACAGCGCGACCGATCCTTCTGTTACCGCATGACTACTAATCGGCGCGACAAATTGTGCGAGTTCGGTGTGTTCGACGCCGACCTTGCTGATGTCGTCGTAACGCCCTTCGCTACCGACGCTTAAAGCCCAGTTTGAATTAATTTCAAAATTTCTCTCAAAGCGACCGCCGTAAGTCCAACGATCATCAAACTGATTAATTTGATAATCGTAAGTGGGATTCGACAACATATGCCAGTCGTAGCGCTGCGCATACAGCGTCGCGTGCCAATCGTCGCCAATTAATCGTGCCGAACTAATAAAGCGCAATGTACTGCCATTCGCTGACGGATCGAGCGCGCAGAATTCATCGGCGCAAACCGAACTACCAATCACGCGCTCCGGAGTTTGCTCGGTCGGATCCCACGTCGTGTGATAACCCGAGAAACTGATTTCGAGTGCGCCCAGCGCTGTATCGCGCATATATTTTCCGTAAACGGATTCGTGTTTTAAATTTTCCGGTTGCTGCCACGGGCCATCGTAGGATTTCAATTGACCGACCAACGTCAGATCGCCATCGAGTGCAGCAATGGTGCCGCCACCGACAACGCGCCGCCAATCGTAATCGCCACCTTCGACCGCAACAAAGGTATCGATGCGTTGTACGGTATGCATAAACGAAGCACCTGCCAGCGAGAAATCGCCAACATCGGCGCGATAAGCGCCTTTGCGGTAATCGATGCGATCGACGGTTTCTGGAATTAACCCATTGATATCGAGATAACCCTGACCGTGGCCATGGGTGCGTAAATTCATCGGCACATCGTCGATATAGGTGGTGAAATCGGTGCCGTGATCGAGATTAAAACCGCGCAAAAAATATTGATTCGCTTTGCCGCTGCCGGAATGCTGCACGGCGATCAAACCCGGCACCACCTCCAATAATTCGGCGACTCGCAGTATCGGCCGTACCGACAAATCGGCACCACCGACCGTACCTTCGCTGGCGGCAGATGCGGTGCCGATCATATCTTCAGCACGACCGAAAACTAACACCTCCTCCTGTGCAGGCGCTTTTTCCGCAGCTTGCGAAGGCAGTGCCGTAAATAATCCAGCTAACCAGAGACCAAACCAGAACCAATGCCGCAAACCGGCAGAATTATTTTTGAATTGAATCACGAGAACCTCGATTTTTTGACGACATCAATCGCACCGCCGACCGCAGCACAATTAAAAATTGCGCAAAAACCAAAGATTGCCGCGTCAAAATTGCAAAACTCGCCAGCAATTAACCGTTAGCGGAAAATCACCAAAAATTCGACGAATTAATACCAATATCGATCAGACGCGTTGCTACACAACGCGTCTAGACGGGCAAAATCCCTCCCCGGGTTTTGCACACCTTTTTATTGCAACAGGCCGGTCTTCTGGCTCGCCTTCATCCTCATTTACGCGACCTTCCCACGAGCGTTTAAACTCACAGTGGCATTGCGTAAATTCGTCAGGCTTACAGCAGCGGGGGCTGCGTCGGACTGGCGTGGATTTTCTAAAAACCCACGCGTCACCGAACTTCCCGTTTCATCCCGATTCAGAAAAGAATCAAGACACCTGTTGCAAATTTTTAAAACTAATTTTTTTAACTTCAACTTACAGCTAACGCACGATCGAAAAATTTTCTAGCAATCAGCGATACCAGCGCGGAGTATACACCCATTCACTATTGGCATTGCTAGCCAATCCACGCGTGCGCGCGAAACTGCGCGTCAGCGACGAACCAATAATTACCAGCGTGCGCATATCGACTTGCTCGGTGCGCAACTGTGCTAGCGTCGTGGTCGTCAACGTTTCGCCGACGCGACCGATATCGCGGCCGAGCACTACAATAGTTTCACCGCTGCGATGCTGCGCAATAATTTCCAACGCGCGGCCGAGTTGCCACGGTCGCGCTTTGGAAATGGGATTATAAAATGCCAATGCAAAATCGGCGGCCGCGGCGTGTTCGAGTCGCTGCTCGATAACTTCCCACGGCTTTAAATTATCCGATAGCGACATCACGCAGAAATCGTGACCAAGCGGCGCACCGGCACGCGCGGCAGTCGCCAATGCTGCCGACACGCCCGGATAGATTTGTAAATCGACCGCGTGCCATTGCGTATTATCGGATTCGTGCAGCGCTTCGAGCACTGCCGCCGCCATCGCAAACACGCCGGGATCGCCGGACGAAACCACCACCACCTTGCGACCGCTGCTCGCTATTTCAAAGGCGTGCCGCGCGCGCAACATTTCTTCGCGATTATCGGTGCAATGCAATATTTGATCAGAGCGAAACGGGCCCGCCATCGTGACGTAAGTTTCATAGCCAAGAATATCGTCGGCTTGCGCCAGCGCTAATTTTGCAGCGGGCACCATAAACTCTGCGGCGCCAGGGCCGAGGCCGATCACCGTTAACGATCCGCGCGGTTGGCCGATGGTTGCCACATCGATTGGCCGATCGGCAATCGCAAATGTCACCTGTTCGCCAACGCGTGTTGCATTAAGCGGCACATTTACTTTTGCTGTATGCAAATTTTCTTGTACCGAAAGCATATCGTCGACAAAGCGCAGCGGCGCATTGAGTGCGATCGCGGTTTGTTGCAATCGCGCATTCGCCATATCGGCCTTCGCTGCAACCAAGCACGCAAGCGCCAGCGGTGCAATATTTTGATCCGCCAACGCGCGCTCGATACTGTTCGTCAAATCGTCGCTAATGGAATAGATCAACGCGACCACCGTACGCGGATGAATCAGCAATTGATTAATCTGAGCGCTACTTGCAGCAGTGGTAATTTTAATGCTGTGCTGTGCTGCATTTTCTAGCGGCAAATCGGCGTTGGCTAACCACGGTGCATCGCCATCGATGCGCACCGGCGCACCGCTTAATAAATCGGCTACAAAGCGCTTGCCCTGCTCGATATCCGCCAACGCGTAACCTACCGGCGGATTCAGCAAGCACAAACCAAAACGCAATTCACCGCTGGTAGTAATCGCCGCTGCGACATTAAAAATTGCGCCGATCTCGCGCGCCAATGTATTCACGCCGCCGAGCCCGCCGAGTAACGGCACGATGGCGCTGCCATCTTCCGCCACGGCCAATACCGGCGGCTCCGCGCCTTTTTGCGTCAACTCCTTTTTCGCCCATACCGGGGCCAGCGTACGAATCACAATGCCTGCGGAACACAGTGCAATAATCGCGGTATCGTTTTGATACAGCTCGCGCAAGGTGTCGCCAAAATTTTCGTAAAATTTATCGGCTACCGCGACGCGATCTTGCAAACCATAAATTAATGAATCGGCATAGCGCGCGCGAATTTTTTGCGCAGTAGCGGCGCTGCCGTTACCTAGCATCACAATGGCGATGCGTTGATTTTGCATATCGTGTGCGCTCATAACCCCTGCCACTTTTCACCGGGGATAACAATCAACGAAAAATACGGCGAGGCCATTGGATCGACTTCGTCGAGCGGTACGATGCGCTGGTTCTGCATCGTCGCGCGCTCGACATACAACGCACGCACATCCATATTTAATTCGCCGAGCACGCGTCGCACCTTGTCAAAATTGCGCCCTAGCTTCATCACTACTGCCGCATCGGCATCGGCAAGTCGGCGTTTTAGTTCCGCTTCGGGCAACACCCCCGACAATACCGATAAACTTTGATTACGATATACCAGCGGCGCACCTAACACCGCCGTACCGCCGAGCATCGAACATACGCCCGGTACTACTTCGGTGTCGTAGCGATCGCCGAGGCGATCGTGCAGATACATATACGAGCCATAAAAAAATGGATCGCCCTCGCAGATCACCGCGACATCGCGCCCGGCATCGAGATGCACCGCTAACTGCAGCGCCGCGGTGCTATAAAAATCGCTGATAATACTTTCGTAGCACAGCGGCGGTTCGAGTTTCTCGGTGGTGACCGGATACACCAGTGGCAACTGTAATTGCTGCGCATCGAGATATTCTTCGATAATGCTAAACGCATTACTTTTTTTGCCTTTCGCCACAAAATACGCCATCACCGGCGCCGCCCGCAATAAGCGCAAGGCTTTCACCGTAATCAACTCGGGATCGCCGGGGCCGACGCCAAGACCAAACAAACGCCCTTTTTTCACAGACTCAATCTCGCTATTTTTTTAAATGGCTATTTTTTAAATGGCTATTTTTTTAAAAATGTTAGTCGCTTTAATTTCGGCTATTCAATATCGGTCGCCAGCGCATTGATTGCCGCCGCCGCCATCGCGCTACCGCCGCGCCGACCGCGCACGATCACAAACGGCACGCCGCGACTATCGAGTGCGAGCATCTCTTTTGATTCCGCCGCGCCGACAAAGCCAACCGGAAAACCTAGAATCAACGCCGGCTTCGGCGCGCCGGCATCGAGCATATCCAATAAATAAAATAATGCAGTCGGTGCATTACCTATCACCACCACGCTGCCTTGCAAATCATCGCGCCACAATTCGAGCGCCGCTGCCGAACGCGTGTTGTCCAGTTCACGCGCCAGTGTCGGCACGCGCGCATCGTGCAAGGTGCAGATAACGCGATTATCAGCGGGCAGACGCGCACGCGTGATGCCCTCCGCGACCATCCGCGCATCGCACAAAATCGGCGCAGCGGCCGCCAGCGCAGCACGACCTGCCGCGCCCGCGCCCGCTGAAAAGCGTAGATCGTCGACGACATCGACCATGCCGCATGCATGTATCACTCGCACCGCGAGCTTTTCTAAATCAGCGGGGATATGTTCGAGCTTCGCTTCGCGGCGAATAATCGAAAAAGATTGACGATAAATTTCCTGACCATCGCGAATGTAATCAATCATCAATATTTTCCAAAAATTTTAAGGCTTGTACGATAACGATATCGCGCGCAAGCAGTTTTCCAAAATTGCTAGCATTCGGTTTTTCAAAATCGCCGGTATTAATTTTTTCACAATCGTTGGCGTGCTGATCTCGCCGATATAAATCGTAACGGCCTTCCGCCACTGCGAGCAGCGTAAACGGTTTGCTCGATGCAGCCGCACAGGAGCGCGCGCAACCGCTCAAATGCACTACCGGATGCAGCGATTTTTGCTGCAACAATAGTGCAAGTTGCAACGCATCGGCTTTGGTATCGGCCAACCCTTTCGCGCAACCGCGCGCGCCGGTGCAAGCCAACAGATGCGCCAGCGGTTCATCGAGCTGCGTACTGAAACCTAGTTGTTGCAATTCGCTAATAACGATTGCAGTAGAATCGTTTGCAATATTCGGCAGCAATACGCTTTGCCACGGTGTTAATCGCAAGGTGCCATCGCCGAATTGTGTGGCGAGCTGCGCCAGCGCGCGCAACTGCGCTGCATCGATACGCCCGAGTGGCGGCACTGCGCCGACGTAATACAGCGATGGCTGCCGTTGCGGGTAGACGCCGATATGCGCAAATGGCTGCGCAGGTTCGCGGTGCCACGCGCCAACATCGCGGCTCAATGCAAATGGCAAACGCAGTTGCAGCTGTCGTAAAAATTCGTGTACGGAAATTGTTTGCAGCAATTGCCGCATGCGCGCTTGCTCGGGAGTCGCGAGATCGAGAAAAGTATGTAGCACCGCCTCGACTAACGCGGCCACTTGTTCGCTCGACACCGCCGCCAACGCGTTCGATTGTGCGGGGCAGCCCGCCAATCCGAACACGAAACTTGGTGATTCGCCGCACACTGTTGTCGGCAACGCCGATAACCACAGATCGTGCGGATGTTCGAGCATCGCCAGCCGCTCCCCACCATCGAGCGATATAGAAAATTTTGGCGATAAAAGATGCAACCGAGTTTGCGTTTGCAACAGCGTAAGAATTTGTCGCGCGAGCGGCGTGGTATCGAGCACTGCATCGGGATCGATGCCCGCACTAGGGCTCAGCATTAAATTACGTACGTCGTCGGCGCCAGGTGTTGCAGCGCCAAGCTCTGCAGCGAGCAATGCAGCGATCAACGCAGCGGCGTCAGCAAATTGAATACCGCGAATTTGTAGATTAGCGCGATTGGTGATTTCAATAGTGCCGCTGGCATAACGCGCAGCTGCCGTAGCGATGGCCTCGGCCTGAATGGCGGTCAATTGTCCGCCCGGCAATTTAATGCGACAGATGCCGCCATCGAGTGCCGACACAATGCGCAACAAACCCGGGCACGCAGAAGTGCGAACCGAGAGCGTGGATGAATGTACGGACGGGGGAGGATTCACGCGTGCTCATCGTATACAGTTGCGGGGGCAGCCACGATCCACAGCATAAATAATTGGCTGTGGCCGTATTCCCTCTTCGGCCCAGTGATATAGGCACCGACGAACGGGTATTATGCCCACATTGTTTCAGCGACGGTACCCCGCAGCGTGAATATACAAACAACCCCTTCATGGCTCACCGTAGTCGGCATCGGCGAAGATGGCTATGGCGGACTTGGGGCGTCCGCACGCGCTGCATTGCATGCGGCATCGATTGTCTTCGGCAGTCCGCGGCAGCTCGCACTGCTGCCTGCCGATATTGCCGCCACGCAATCTCAGTGGCCGAATCCGTTTGCGCTCGCGCCGGTGCTTGAGCGTCGTGGCAGTGCCGTGTGTGTACTGGCCAGCGGCGATCCGATGTTATTCGGCGTCGGCGCGAGTTTGGCACGCGAAATCCCGAGTATCGAAATGACGGTATTGCCGGCACCCTCATCGTACTCGCTGGCGGCAGCGCGACTCGGTTGGGCGTTGCAAGATATCGAATTGTTATCGCTGGTCGCGCGCCCGATCGCGGCGTTGAACGCTCAAATTTTTGCCGGCACGCGGTTGTTAATTTTGAGTAACGATGGCAGCAGCTCGCGCGCCATCGCCCAGTTATTATGCGAACGCGGTTTTGGCTCGAGTCGCATCACTGTGTTGGAGCATCTCGGTGGCGCACACGAACGGCGCCTCGATGGCATTGCGCAGCAATGGTCGAGTGTAGAAAACGCGGCGTTAAATTTGGTTGCAGTGGAATGTATCGCCGACGCTAACGCGCAACACTTACCGCTCACTACGGGCTTGCCGGATAGTGCGTATCGTCACGATGGCCAATTGACCAAGCGCGATGTGCGCGCGATAACATTGGCTCGTCTCGCGCCGCAGCCCGGTGAATTATTGTGGGATATCGGCGCCGGTTGCGGTTCGATCGGCATCGAATGGATGCGCGCGCATCCACGTTGTCGCGCCATTGCCATCGAAGCCAATGCCGAGCGTCAACAATTGATCGAATACAATCGCGATGCGCTCGGCGTGCCTGCCTTACAATTAATTCGCGGCGAAGCACCGCACGCCTTGCACGGGCTCGCAACGCCCGACGCGATTTTTATCGGCGGTGGTGTCACCGTGCCGGGCATGCTCGAAGCCTGTTGGCAACAATTGCGCAGCGGCGGACGTTTAGTCGCCAATGCGGTGACCCTGCAAAGCGAAATGGTGTTACACAATTGGCGCGCGCAGCACGGCGGCGAATTAATTCGCATCGCCGTCGCGCAGGCGCAACCGCTCGGCGAGTTCGATACTTGGCGCGCGGCATTACCGATCACTCTGCTAGAAATTTACAAACCCTAATGCGCAACGAAACGCCCGAACAACCTGCGCCACTGCGCAGCGGTTATACCACCGGCAGTTGCGCCACCGCGACCAGTTTGGCCGCGGCGAAATTATTGCTGAGCGGTGTCGCCGACGATGCAATAGAAATCGTACTACCGAAAGGTAAACGCGTGGTGCTGCGTTTGGAATTTTGTCGCGCGATTAAATTAAATGACACCGATATTGAAAATAAGAGTGCAGAAGCCGGCACGATTAAAGATGCCGGCGACGATCCCGATGTTACGCACGGTTCGTTGATATTTGCGCGCGTGCGGTTGATCGCTAAACCGGGCGTATATTTTTTTGCCGGCCCCGGCGTTGGTACTGTGACACTGCCGGGATTAACACTGCCGGTCGGCGAGCCGGCCATTAATCCGGTGCCGCGCCAAATGATGGCGACGCATCTCAACGAACTCGCCGCACAGTATCATTACAGCGGCGGCTTCGAGGTTACAATCGGCGTAGAAAATGGCGAAGCGCTGGCGCTGAAAACAATGAACGCGCGCCTCGGTATTATTGGCGGGCTGTCGATTCTCGGCACCACCGGTATCGTGCGGCCGTTTTCGTGTTCGGCGTATATCGCTTCGATTCAACAAGGCATCGATGTCGCGCGCGCAAATGGTTTTACGCACATCACCGCGTGTACCGGTAACGCCAGCGAAGACACGATGCGCCAACGCTATCGATTAAATGAAACGCAAATGATCGAGATGGGCGATTTTGCGGGCGCGGTGCTCAAACATTTACGCAAAGCACCGGTTGCAAAACTCAGCCTCTGCGGCGGCTTCGGAAAAATCAGTAAACTCGCAGCGGGTCATCTCGATTTGCACAGCCGCAATTCGAGTATCGATTTGCCGCAGCTGGCGTTATGGGCCGCAGCGCTCGGTGCCACCGATGAATTACAACAAGCGATTCGCGCCGCGAATACCAGCCAACAAGCGCTCGCGTTAGCTGCCGCACAAGGTATTACACTTGGCAACGCCGTTTGTAATCACGCCTTACAGTTTGCACGCAGCATCGTTCCCGCTGAAATAGCACTCGAAGTATTTGCCATCGATCGCGTCGGTAATATCGTCGGCGAGTCCTTCGACATACGAGCCGACGTATGAGCCAACGTATTCTGCTACTCGGTGGCACGCGCGAGGCATTAACGATTGCACGCGAACTCGACACGCCGCATATCTACAGCTTAGTCGGCCTCGGTAAAGTGCCGAGCGATCTAACCTGCGCAGTGCGTGTCGGCGGCTTTGGTGGCGCCAACGGATTAGCGCAATTTATTCAAAATGAACGCATCGATTTATTAATCGACGCCACGCATCCCTACGCCGCACAAATTAGCGCCAACGCCGCAGCGGCAACCCAGCAAACCGACACGCCTTATTGGGCATTGCGGCGCCCGGTTTGGCAGCCACAAACTGGCGACGATTGGCGCGAAGTTGCAAACTGGGCAGAAATTATCGCCGCGCTGACGAATTTTAAACGCCCGTTTTTTACCATCGGTCGCGAACCGCTCGCGCATCTCGATGCGATTCCGGCCACTCAATTTTGGACGATTCGCTGTCTCGATGCATCGCAATGCGGGCCGCGTGCGCAGGCGATCGGCGCGCGCGGGCCGTTCACACTCGATGATGAACGCGAATTATTTGCCGCCAATCATTTCGATGTAGTGATCAGCAAAAATAGCGGCAGTATCGCCACCGAACCCAAACTGCAAGTCGCGCGCGAATTACAGCTGCCGGTATTGCTACTGCAACGCCCGCCGCTGCCGCCAGCAACGCGCGAATTCCATTCGACTGATAAACTGATCGATGCATTACTTGAGGTATTACCTGATGGCGAGGAATACCGATGAACTCATTCAAGTATTTTATCGGCATCGGCTGCCGTCGCGGCTGCTCGATCAAATCGTTGCAGGCATTGTTGCAACAAACATTACGTCAACCAGCATTATTGCAACCAACATTACGTCAACCAGCATTACTTCAACCAGCATTAGCCGATAGCGGTTTATCAATCGAAAAAATCGAAGGCATAGCCAGTATCGACAGCAAAAAAGACGAAGCCGGCTTGCTCGAGCTATCCGAAAAACTATCGATACCGCTGTCATTTTTTCCGGCTGAGCATTTGCATACTTCTTCCGCTGAGGTCAACACGCCATCCGATACCGTGTTCGATGCAGTCGGCACCGCCAGCGTCGCCGAGGCCAGCGCGTTGGCATTGGCGAAAAAGCACAGCGACGGTCGCGCCGAACTAGTCGGCACAAAACAGAAAAATGCCGATGCCACCTGCGCGCTTGCGCGCATAGCGATCGATTGAACGAGAACGCAGATGACCGTTTATTTTATCGGCGCCGGCCCCGGCGATCCTGAATTAATTACCGTGCGCGGCCAGCGTTTGATTCGTAGCTGCGCAACGATTCTTTACGCTGGCTCGCTGGTGCCCATCGCATTATTGGAAGGCCACTGCGCAACAACTGTTGTCGATAGCGCCGATTTAACGCTCGATGAAATTATTGCGCTGATCGAAAGTGCTCACGCCAGAGGCAACGATATCGCGCGCGTGCATTCCGGCGATCCGTCGTTGTACGGCGCGATTGGCGAACAAATTCGGCGCTTGCGCGCGTTAGATATTCGGTACGAAATTGTACCCGGCGTCACCGCAGTAGCTGCTTGCGCCGCATTGCTCGGCACCGAGTTGACGCTGCCGGATATTTCGCAAACGCTGATCCTGACCCGCTACGCGCACAAAACATCGATGCCCGCCGGCGAGCAGTTACACGATCTCGCCCGTCATCGTGCGACATTGGCAATCCATCTCGGCATTCCGCATCTGCACAACATCGTCGAAGAATTATTGCCGCATTACGGCGCCGACTGCCCAATCGCGGTGATTCATCGCGCCAGCTGGCCCGATCAGGATTTTGTGCTCGGTACGCTCGCCGATATCGAAACTAAAGTTGCCGCGAAAAATTTTAAGCGCACCGTGCTGATTCTGGTGGGCGAAGTGCTGACCGCCAATCATTTTTCGGATTCAAAATTGTATCGCTTCGATAAAAATCAATGACCGCACGCGAAGAAGCTGAAATTTGTTTCTGGCGAGAGGATATCGATTCACTGGCATTTCAGCCCGCCGGGCACGATGGATTATGTGTACTGCATCGGCGGGCTTTTCGCAGCCTGCTCGAATGCGAGCCTACGTCAGCGGCTTGCTGTGCGTATTTCGAGAATATGCAGTCGATTTTTCAACACGCCGCGCGCGCAAAAATCCTGCGGGCGAATATCGCTTCGGTAGCCAACTTCCACCTTAATAGCCGAGATATTCAGCGAGCACTGGATCAGACCCCATACTAGGATGGGCTAGTTACGTTTGACCTTTCCGCGCCGCCTCCTTATGATAGCCTCCGCTATAGTTGCCTCAACGGCAATCGACTTATTTTCTAGGTGGAGACATTATTATGGTCACACAAACCGTTTCGGGCTCTGCTTCCACCATTGATACGCGTCGGTTGACTGCCGGTGTAACCGCCATGCTAATCGGCACCACGCTGCTATTACTGGTCGGTTTCGCGCCGATACCGGCAGTGCATAACGCCGCGCACGATACTCGCCACAGCGCTGCCTTTCCCTGCCATTAATCCGTTGTCTAGCATTAACCCTTTGTCTGGCATTAACAATGATCTCTAAACCCGGTTAACCAACATCGGGGGCATTTACTATTTAGACGTACGTGTTACAGCATCAGTGGGCTCAATCTATGTTTCGTGAAATATTTTTATCGGCGGGTATTGCCGGTTTGCTCGCTGCACTGATTTTAACGCTGCTGCAAGCAGTGTGGATCACACCGCTGATTTTACACGCGGAAACCTATGAAAATGCGGTAGCTGTAACACCACTCTCCTCCACTACAGCCACACAGCATTACGACGAGCACGAGCATCACGACAGCGCCGCGCACCAACACAGCGACGAGCACGAAGCAGCGGGCGCCGAACATAAACACGATGCCGATGCCTGGCAACCTGCCGACGGATTACAGCGCACACTGTTCACGCTGACCAGCAATGTGGTGATGGGTGTTGGTTATGCGTTGTTATTGATCGGTGTTTACGTGCTGTGGCGACGTCCGATTGGCGCAGCGCGAGGTTTATTATTTGGGCTGGCCGGTTTCGCGGTATTCTTTGCGGCACCCGGCTTGGGCTTGCCGCCGGAATTGCCGGGCACCGAAGCAGCCGCGTTAATGGCGCGCCAACAATGGTGGATCGGCACCGCCATCGCCACCGCGATTGGCCTTGCATTGTTATTTGGACAAAAAAAATGGCCGTTGCGTGCGGTAGGTGTGCTCGCGCTGATTGCGCCGCATCTAGTCGGCGCGCCGCATCTCGCTACTGAGGCCAGTCTCGCGCCGGCAGAATTACAAAATCACTTCCGCTTGGCGACGACTGTTTGCAACGCCGTATTTTGGTTATTGCTCGGTGCGATTTCGGCATTTGCGCTACAGAAGTTTTCCAATTCGCAACGAGTAAATTGAGCGAGCCGATTGCTTCGCCATCGCTCGCGATGTGTTAACGCCAACGAGTGCAGCATGCCCACCACAACCTTGTACGTGTGCGAAACCTGTCGCTATGACACGACCACACGCGAACACGAAGGTCGCGATGGCGGCGCTATTTTTTTGGAAAAAATCCAACAGCATATCGCCGAAATAAATTGCAGCGATTTGCACGTTACACCGACTCGCTGCTTGATGGCCTGCACGCGTCACTGCACGGTGCATCTACGCGCACCGGGCAAAATCAATTATGTGATCGGCGATTTCGAGCCGACTGCCGACAATGCCGCAACGCTGCTCGATTACATCGGCAAATATCAGCAATCCGCTACCGGCCAAGTTCCCTACAGCACTTGGCCGCAAGGTATCAAAGGACATTTTATTGCGCGTACGCCGCCCTTTGAAGATATGTAACTTGAGGACAAGAACCATGCAAACCAAAAAAATCCCCGCCACCATCGTCACCGGCTTTTTGGGCAGCGGCAAAACCACATTGCTACGCCATATTTTGGCGAACAACAATGGCCTGCGGATTGCGGTCATCATCAATGAATTCGGCGAGCTGGGTATCGATCGCGAAATTTTGAAAGGCTGCGATATCGGCTGCGAGGAGCAAGAAACCGCAGGCAAACTGTACGAACTCGCCAATGGTTGTCTGTGTTGCACGGTGCAGGAGGAATTTTTTCCGGTGATGCAAATGCTCGCCGAGCGTCGCGATCAAATCGATCATCTGCTGATCGAAACCTCGGGCCTCGCGCTGCCGAAGCCATTGGTGCAAGCATTTAATTGGCCGGAAATAAAAAGTGCGTTCACCGTCGATGCAGTGATCACCGTGGTCGATGCGCCCGCCACCGCCGCAGGTCAGTTTGCCGAAAATCCGCAGGCCGTCGATGAACAGCGCCGCGCCGATCCGAATCTCGATCACGAATCGCCGTTGCATGAATTATTTGCCGATCAACTCTCGGCGGCCGATTTGGTGATACTGACAAAAACCGATTTGATCGATGCCGCGCAGCGCCAACACGTCGAAGCCTTGGTGCGCGAAGAAATTCCGGCATCGGTAAAAATCACCAGCGCCGATCACGGCGTGATCGATTTGAATATTTTGCTCGGCCTTAATAGCGCATCCGAAGACAACATTCATTTACGCACCAGCCATCACGATCTCGAAGGTGAAGAGGATCACGATCACGACGCCTTCGATTCGGTCGTCGTCGAATTGCCGCTGGTCGATAAAGATAAATTATTGGCGATACTGCGCGAGCTGGTGGACGCGCATACGATTTATCGCGTCAAAGGTTTTGTTGCACTCGCAGACAAACCGCGCCGTCTAGTCGTGCACGGCGTCGGTTCGCGCTTCGATAGTTATTTCGATCGCGCGTGGCGTGCCGATGAAAT
Source organism: Spongiibacteraceae bacterium (assembly GCA_043786385.1). Classification (GTDB taxonomy): domain Bacteria; phylum Pseudomonadota; class Gammaproteobacteria; order Pseudomonadales; family CAMLJR01; genus CAMLJR01. The sequence goes on from JAYVWC010000029.1 coordinate 44,636, forward strand.
TGCAGCGACGCATATCGTGCTGATCGGTCAAGAGCTCGATCAACCGACGCTGCAACACGCGCTACAACACGCTGCGTTGGCTACTACGTTAGTTACTGCGTTAGTAACTACGTTAGTTACTACACCGCAACCCGTTATCGAGCGTGCGTAATGCATCTGCTGGCCACGCGCCCGGGCGGTTTCGTCGATGATGCGGCGGGACTGATCCGAATCGAGCAACAGCCAGCCGATATCGTTATTCTCAGCGCCGCCGATACCACGCTGGCATTACTCGCCGCCGCTTGCGTGCGCATGGATGCCGATTTCCCCAGCGTGCGGCTCTGTAATTTGCAGTATCTACGTCAGCAAGCCACCATCGATATGTATATCGATGAAGTGTTGCAACACGCCACGGTTATTATCGTCGATCATCTCGGCGGCGAATCGTACTGGCCTTACGGCACCGAACAATTGACGCAACTCGCACGCGGCAAGTTGCCATCCGCTGCAGGTATTACGCAAACGCTGGTGATGTTTTCCGGCGATCGCAGCGAAGACCCCAACCTGATCGATAAAAGCACCGCCACTCGCACGCAAAACCATCAGCTCTGGCGTTATCTGCGCGAAGGCGGCGCCGACAACGCGCAACAATTTTTAAATTTTATCGGCCAACAATTTTTTGCACGACCGCACGCGGTATTGCCGCCGAAACCATTGCCCGATATTGCGATTTATCATCCCGAACGCGGTGTTGCCAGCATCGATGACTGGAAAAAAAGTTGGCGGCCGCAACAACCCGTCGTCGTCATTATTTTTTATCGTGCGCACTTGCAAGCCGGTAATACCGTGGTGTTCGATGCGTTATGCACAGAACTACAACAGCAACAATTGAATCCGCTGCCGATTGCATTAACCTCGCTGAAAGATCCGCTGTGTATGCAAACGTTACAGCAGCTGTGCAACGAACACGATGTCGCGCTAGTGCTGAATACCACGGCTTTTTGCGTTGCCGAAATCAATCAGTCTGCAATCAACGGCGCCATGCACGCCGCACTGGCCGGCACCGCACCGGTGTTCCAAGTTATTTTAAGCGGTGGCAATCGCGAAACTTGGCTGGCCGATACGCAGGGATTAAATCCGCGCGATATCGCGATGCAGGTCGCGCTGCCCGAAGTCGATGGCCGCATCATTACCCGTGCCATCAGTTTTAAGGGCTTAGCGTATCGCTGCGCGCAAACGCAAACCGATGTCGTGCTGTATCAGCCCGATGCCGAACGCTTGGCATTTGTTGTGCAGTTAGCCGCGCGTTGGTGCAAGTTGCGCACGTTAAAAAATTCCGAAAAACGCGTCGCGTTGATTCTGGCGAATTATCCAGCCAAAGAAGGACGCATCGGCAACGGCGTCGGCCTCGATACGCCGAATTCAGCAATCAGTATTTTGCAAATGCTGCAAGCGCAAGGCTATTCGACCGCATCGTTGCCCAACGATGGCGAACGACTACCCAACGATGGCGATGCACTGCTGCGCGATTTGCTCGGCGGTGTCACCAACGATCCCGAGCAATGGGCGCTACGCACTGCGCGCCAGAGTTTTGCGCTCGACGATTATTTAAAATTATTCGAACAATTACCGGCAGCCAATCGTCTAGCAATTATCGAGCGCTGGGGCGAGCCGCATACCGATCCCATGTTACGTAGAGATACTAGCCTGCATGGAGATACTGGCCTGCATGGAGATAGTAGGCTGCGCTTTATGATCGCCGGTATTCGCTACGGACATATTTTTGTCGGCATCCAACCCGCGCGAGGCTACCATTTAGATCCGTACGCGACCTATCACAGCCCCGATCTGGTGCCGCCACATTACTACCTCGCATTTTATTTTTGGTTGCGCAGCGCATTTAATTGCGATGCGATCGTGCATGTCGGCAAGCACGGCAATTTAGAATGGCTGCCGGGCAAAACCATTGCGTTAAGCGATGAGTGCTGGCCCGATTTAATTTTCGGGCCGCTGCCGCATTTGTATCCGTTTATTGTCAACGATCCCGGCGAAGGCAGTCAGGCGAAGCGTCGCGCGCAGGCGGTGATTATCGATCATCTGATGCCGCCGCTAACGCGCGCCGAAAATTATGGTCCGCTGCAAGATCTGGAGCGTCAGGTCGATGAATACTACGAAGCGTTGTTGGTCGACGCCAAACGCGCGCTGCTGCTCCGCAAATCGATTCTCGCCACCATCGTCGATAATAATCTGCATCGCGATCTCGGTTTGCTCGCGCCACGCGACGGCGGCGACGAAGAAATTCTACTGACCAAAACCGATGCGTATTTATGCGAAGTCAAAGAATCGCAAATTCGCGATGGCCTGCATATTTTCGGCCGCTCGCCGACCGGCCTGCAATTACGCGATACGCTGTTGGCGCTGGCGCGATTTCCGTCTGGCGCAGATGGCGGAAACTCACATAACGAAAACTACAACTTGGCGAATGCGAGCTTGATTCAAGCATTGAGCCGCGATCTGAAATTATTTTCAGACGCAGCGAAGCAGCAAGATTTTGATCCGCTCGATGCCGATTGGGCGGCGCCGTGGCACGGCGAAAAACCTGCACTGTTACAACAGCTCAGCGATGAACCGTGGCGCAATTGCGGCGATACGCGCGAACGTTTGGAATTGCTCGCGACGCAGTTAATCGAGGAAATTATTGCGCTAATAGATGACCCCTCCATCTCGCTTCGCGAGCCTCCTCCCCTACTACGCAGGGGAGGCAATTCGAGCACTGATGGCTCCCCCTGCGTAGTAGGGGGAGTGCCCGCAGGGCGAGGGGGTCATCTTTTACAACAAACTGAGCATGTACTTAAACGTATTCAAACGCAGTTGCTACCAACGCTCGACGCGTGTGGCGCACACGAATTAAACGGTTTGCGCGATGGACTCGATGGTAAATTTGTCGCGCCCGGCCCTAGCGGCGCGCCGACTCGCGGCCGCCCCGATGTGTTGCCAACCGGCCGCAATTTTTATTCGGTGGATACGCGCGCGATGCCGACGCCGACCGCCTGGTTACTCGGTTTAAAATCCGCGAGCCTATTGCTCGAACGCTATTTGCAGGAGCACGGCGATTATCCGCGCGCGATTGGTTTATCGGTGTGGGGCACCGCAACGATGCGCACCGGTGGCGACGATATCGCGCAGGCGTTTGCATTGATCGGTGCGCGCCCACAGTGGGTAGCCGGTAGTCATCGCGTTACCGGTGTAGAAATTTTGCCGATGACATTACTCGATCGACCGCGTATCGATGTGACATTGCGCGTCTCCGGATTTTTTCGCGATGCGTTCGCCAATGTTATGCAGTTATTCGATGGCGCTGTGCAGGCCATTATCGAACTCGATGAACCCGCCGACGTTAATCCATTGCGCGCGCGCGTATTGAAAGAACAGGCCGAATTAATTCGGCAAGGTCTGCCCGAGGAAGAGGCGCGACGTCAAGCCGGCCTGCGCATCTTCGGCTCGAAACCGGGTGCCTATGGCGCTGGATTACAGGCATTGATCGATGAAGGCTGCTGGGAAACCGATGCCGATCTCGCCGATGCTTATCGCAATTGGGGCGGCTACGCGTATTCGCAACAACAGTACGGCGAAGCTGCGCCGCAACGCTTTAGCGAGCGTCTCGCTGCCATCGATTTAGTATTACAGAATCAGGATAATCGCGAACACGATCTGCTCGATTCCAACGACTACTATCAATTTCAAGGCGGCATGACCGCGGCGGTGCGTCATTTGAGCGGCACGCAACCGACCATTTATCACGCCGACCACAGCAACCCCGCCGCACCGAAAGTACGTACGCTGCAAGAGGAAATTAGCCGCGTGGTGCGCGCGCGCGTGGTCAATCCAAAATGGTTGCAAGGGGTGAAGCGGCACGGTTATAAAGGCGCTGCAGAAATGGCCGCGACGGTGGATTATTTATTTGCCTACGATGCCACCGCGCGCGTGGTCGGCGATTATCAATACGCATTGGTGACCGATGCGTACGTCAACGATAACGATAACCGTGCGTTTATGCAGCAGCACAATCCCGCCGCGTTTCGCGAAGTGTGCGAGCGTTTGCTCGAAGCCATTCAGCGCGGCTTGTGGCAAGCGCCTGGCGAATATCATGCGCAAATCGAAAACCATTTGCTCGACAGCGAACAGCAGATGGAAGCCGATGCGCTGACGGAGAATAATGTATGACGCAACAATCAATAGCGACAACACCGAAACCGCTTTTTCCTTTCAGCGCATTGCTCGGCCAAGATAATTTGCAACGTGCGCTGTTGTTGGTGGCGATCGATCCGAGTATCGGCGGCGTGTTGATCGAAGGCCCGCGCGGCACCGCTAAATCTACCAGCGCTCGCGCCTTATCCGAATTATTGCCGACCAGTCAGTTCGTCACGTTGCCGCTCGGAGCCAGCGAGGAACAATTGCTCGGCACGCTCGATATCGAAGGCGCGCTGCAAAACGGCGAAGTGAAATTTGCGCCGGGCTTGCTCGCTAAAGCGCACGGCGGTGTGCTGTATGTCGACGAAGTGAATTTATTGCCGGATGCATTGGTCGATCAATTGCTCGATGTTGCGGCGAGTCAAATCAATATTGTCGAGCGCGATGGTATCTCGCACACGCATGCTGCGAATTTTGTATTGATCGGCACGATGAATCGCGAAGAAGGCGAACTGCGCCCGCAACTACTCGATCGTTTTGGTTTAGCGCTGGCGCTGGATAATTATCGCGATGTCGCGGTGCGACAACAAATCGTTAAAGCGCGAATTAACTTCGATGCCGATCCCATCGCATTTCGACAACAATTCGCTGCGCAACAACAGGCGCTGACCGACGCCATCCAACAAGCGCAACATCATTTAAAACAATTGCCGTTCAGCGATGCGGTGTACGCGCGCGTCAGCGCCTTGTGTTTAGCCGCGCAGGTCGATGGTCTGCGCGCCGATTTAGTGATGTTGCGCGCGGCGCGTGCGTTCGCTGCGCTGCAAGGCGCTAGTGAAATTTCAATCGCACATGTGGATGCGATTGCTGAATTGGCATTGCATCATCGCCGTCATGCAGCGCCGCACGCGCAACCGCAGTCACAACCGCAACCACCGCAATCCAATAAACAAGATGCGCGCGATAGCTCTAGCGAAAATCGCAATGCGAGCGATACGCCAACGAATAACTGGGGTGAAATGCCGCCGCAGCCAATCGAGCCGATCGCCGTGAAGGGAGTAAAACCGCTGCCGCTAAAAAAGCGCTGAGCCATCCCGCCGGGGTGGCACCGCAAACGGCATTACGCGGTGTGGTTGCACGCGGCAATCAGCGCGCGGCGCTGCGCGGCAACGAAAGCCGACAATTGCATTGGCCGCGCACGTTACTGGCGAAAAAACAAAATGCTCTCGCCCGCGAACACTTGCACTTTAAAACTAAAATTGCGCGCGGCGGCGTGCTGCATTGTTTTGTGCTCGATTGCTCCGGCTCGATGCGCAGCGGCAAACAATTGGCGTTGGCGCAGGGCGCATTGCAACATTTGCATCAACGCGCGTATCAACAACGCGCAAAAATCGCGTTAATTACGTATGCCGGCCATACCGCCGTGGTGCGTGTGCATCCAACCAACGCGCGTCCGTTTAACGCAACGCAATTACGCAATGGGTTGCCCGCATTGCAAGCCGGTGGCGGCACACCGTTTAGTGCGGGGATTACTACAGCTGATACATTACTCGCCGCACAGCGTCGTCGCGAGCCGCAGCAACAATGTTGGTTGTGGTTGCTCAGCGATGGACGCAGCAACGAATTACCCGCTCGCCCCGCGCACGCCGATATCGTGCGCGTGATCGATTGCGAACAACAACGCATCGCCCTCAATCGTTGCCGCACGCTCGCGCAACATTGGCAGGCGGATTATCAAACGCTCGACGATTTATTGGAGACCTAACATGGACAAAGAAACTGAGCCGCAGGATTCGCATCAACGCATGGTAGAAAAGCGCAACGCCGGCTACGAAAAAAAGCAGGCTAAAGCCACGCTGGAAAAAGGTTTGGTAATTGTCGTCACCGGCACCGGCAAAGGCAAAACTACCAGCGCGCTCGGCATGGGCTTGCGTGCCGTCGGCCACGGCATGCGCTTGGGTGTGGTGCAATTTATCAAAGGCGCAAAACCTACCGCCGAGCGCACGTTGTTCGAACAATTTCCGAACGTCGATTGGTTTACCATCGGCGACGGTTTTACCTGGATCACGCAAGATCGCGAACGCGATATCGCCACCGCGCAAAAAGCCTGGGCACAAGCAGCACAATTAATCGCCGACACCAATTACGATATGGTGATACTCGACGAACTGAATACGATTTTGAAATACGAATACGTCGACGTGAATGAAGTGCTCGCAACGCTCGCTAAAAAACCGGCGATGCAACACGTCATCATCACCGGCCGCCACGCACCCGATGCATTAATCGAAGCAGCGGATTTAGTCAGCGAAATTCGGCCGCTTAAACACCCGTACAAGGATCAAGGTGTGAAAGGGCAAAAAGGGATCGAGTTTTAAACAGCGCCATCTGATTTAGCATTATTAATGTAAACACCGATGCTGTTACGTGGGTTGCACTTAAGCCGAAGGAGCCTTTGCTCGAATGGCCTGAATATTTTCAAGCGGGCGCTGCAGCACATGGCGAAACAAAAACAACAAGGCATTGAATGCTTGATTTTGCGTATTCGGCGAAACGTGCCGCTGAACGGCTAGGTAGGTTAAAAATTCCGTGAGCTTGTCGCCACTGATTTCATCGGGGTTAGGGATGCGCTGCTGTCGGATAAAAATGGCCGTTTGTGCTCTCCACTGGACAGTACGCCGCCGTCGGGTTAATTTACGCGACAACCAGGGAGAGTTGCCCCAACCTCAGTATTGGCGCGGCTTCCAGACTAAAAACAAAGGCCGAGTGAATGGACTACATCAACCGACGCGTCTGCATTATCCCTCAAAAACCTACATCAACAGACGAGTCGGGTTCATCTGGCAAAAGCAGACGC
>JAYVWC010000030.1:0-7654 GCA_043786385.1 Spongiibacteraceae bacterium
GCGCTCGCTTCGGCGTTGGTATTGGGGCCGGTGTTGTTAAAGCTTAACGATGCCGCCACCGTGTACGTGCCGATTGCACAAGTATTATCGGTCTCGCAAGGTTCGCAAACGACATCGAAGCTGCATACCGATGCGCAGGTGTTAACGCAGCGCGAAAAATTGCAAGGCCCGCAGGCGCAGCAGGATGCCAATATCTATCGCGTGTGGCACCGTACCTCCAACGACGCCGATAACGTCGCCGCACCGGCTGGAAAATATTTGGTCGACGAGCAGGGTGCTGCGGTGTATCTGGTCGATCCCGGCATCAACGGTCGCTACAGCGTGCGCCCCGACGGCAGCGAAGTGCGCAAATTCGAAGCACCGAAAGCGGTGCTGATGTCGTACATCATCAAAGGCATTCTCGATCGACAATTGCCGTGGGCGCTCGTGCTGTTCGGTGTGATGATCGCATTGGTATTAGAGATGTGCAGCGTGCCATCGTTACCGTTCGCGGTTGGTGTGTATTTGCCGCTATCGTCGTCGCTGCCGATTTTTATCGGCGGAATGGTGCGTTGGTTTAGCGATTATCGCCGCAAACAACAGCCGGAATTTGCCGCGTTAAGCGCAGAGCAACATAGCGCAGAAAGCGATCGCAGCTCCGGTGTGTTGCTGGCATCGGGTTACATCGCTGGTGGCGCGCTGGCGGGGATTGTCATTGCGTTTAGCACCGGCGTATTCACACGCTTCGATGCGGCGGTGAGCGAGTGGGCCGCTCAGTACAATCCTTTGTATGCGGGCAGCTATGCCGATGCGCTGTCGTTGTTGCCCTTTGCATTGTTAGCGGCAGGTTTGTATTGGATCAACCGTGTACGCGCGCAGTAAACTATTTTTGCTGTGCATCCAAACTCTGCCCGGTTACGCCTTTACTATCCGGCCCCAATAAATATAAATAGGCTGGCATGATTTGCTCGGCGAAAGGATTCACACTTGGGCTTTCAGCGGGATAGGCAATGCGTCGCATCGCGGTATTAGTTGCACCAGGGTTGATGCAGTTGACGCGAATAGGCGTCGTGCTATCGAGTTCGTCGGCGAGTATTTGCGATAAACCTTCGACGCCGAATTTCGATACCGCGTAGGCGCCCCAGTAGGCTTTGCCTTTACGGCCGACGCCGGACGAGGTAAATACAATCGATGCATCGGCGCTTTTCTGTAGCAGCGGCAACAATGCTTTGGTCAATAAAAAATTCGACGTTAAATTTACCTGCAACACTTCGTTCCAATCGGCTTCGGTGGTGTCGAGAATGCTTTTGCGTTGGCCGAGTATGCCGGCGTTGTGCAGTAGGCCATCGAGATGGCCGAATTCTTCTTCGAGCGTATCGCGCAGCGTTTCGTAATCCTGCCATGTCGCGCCGCCGAGTTTAAGCGGGTAGATCGCCGGTTGCGGAAAGCCTGCGGTTTCGATTTCGTCGTAAACCGCTTCCAGTTTTGCAATCGTCTTGCCGAGTAGAATCACCGTCGCGCCATGCGCAGCGCAACTCAATGCCGCTGCACGGCCGATGCCGTCGCCAGCACCGGTAATTAGAATTGTGCGATCGCGTAATAAATCGGCGGCGGGTTGGTAGTGAGTGGGTATCGCTGCAATCATAAAAAGTTTCTCAATTTAATTTCGCTGAAAATCACCCCTCCGCCCCTGCGGGGCACCTCCCCTATAAAATAGAGGAGGCAAGATCGGAGCGTTGACTTGTCTCCCCTGCGTAGTAGGGGAGATGTCACGCTTTGCGTGACAGAGGGGTCGTCAATTAATCCAGTTTTGCAAAATCGTAATTATTTCGCGCGCATCGTCGACGATAAATTCCGCACCCCATTTATCGGACGGATCGTCGGCGTGTACGTAACCGTAGCTGCACGCGATGGTGGGCATGTCGGCATTGCGCCCGGCTTCGATATCGCGGCGGTGATCGCCGATATAAATCGCTTCGCTGGTGGTGCAGCCGATTTGCTGGCACGCGAGGTGTAGCGCTTCGGGATCGGGTTTGCGGTGCTGTACGTGATCGGGGCAGATCAGTGCGGCGCAGCGTGTCGTCAATTGCATCGCTTGCAGCAGTGGCGCCGCGTATCCACTCGGCTTATTGGTGACGACGCCCCACGCGATGTTGGCGCCTTCGATATACGCCAGCAGCTCCGCGATACCGGGAAATAATTGCGTATGGTCGGCGAGGTGTTGCGCATACAGCGCCAAAAACTCCTGGCGCAGCAGTTCAAATTGCGGATCGCTGTCATTGCAAGCAAAAGCAGTTTGCACCATGCCGCGCGCGCCATCGGAAACGCTTTGCCGAAATTGCTCGAATGCGATTGGCGCCCGCCCGTGTTTTGCTAGCAGCAGGTTAGCGATAAATGCAAACTCCGGTGCGGTGTCGAGCAGCGTGCCGTCGAGATCGAAAAGTATCGCTTTTAATGGCTGATTCGTTGTCATTTTTGCTAAAGCGTTTTCATTAAAGCGGTTTGCGCGCGTGCATTAAGTAATTGACGCTGACATCGCGTTCGTCCAAGCGGTAAATCTTGGTCAGTGGGTTGTACAGCATGCCAGTCATATTCACTAAATTTAATTCGGCGCTGCGCAGCCACTCGGCTAATTCGGAGGGGCGAATAAATTTGGCGTAATCGTGTGTGCCTTTCGGTAACAGTTTTAAAATAAATTCGGCACCGACGATTGCGAACGCATACGATTTCGGGTTGCGGTTCAGCGTCGAAAAATATAAATGGCCGCCGGGTTTGCACAGCGTCGCGCACGCTTGGATGATCGAGCCCGGATCGGGCACGTGTTCGAGCATTTCCATGCAGGTGACGATGTCGTACTGCGCCGGTTCAGCGGCGGCTAACTCTTCGGCGGTGATTTTGCGATAGTTGACCGTAACACCCGATTCGAGTTGATGCAGTCGCGCAACTGCGAGCGGCGCTTCGCCCATATCGATACCGGTGACCGTCGCGCCGCGTTGCGCTAAGGCTTCGGCGAGAATGCCGCCGCCGCAGCCGACATCGAGTACGCGTTTACTCGCCACCGGCGAATGCTGATCGATGTAATTGGCGCGCAGCGGATTGATGTCGTGCAGCGCTTTGAATTCGCTGTGACGATCCCACCAGCGGTGCGCAAGTTCTTCAAACTTGGCGATTTCGGCGTGGTCGACGTTTTGAGTTGTGGTCATCGGGTAACTCCGCTCTATATTTTTTCAGCTGCGCAATAATAGTGGTAGCGCTGGAACTCATCGGGCCGATGTCCTGGGCAGCAAGTCGTACAAGTGATAGATAGTACGTGTGGTTGTGCGTATTGTCGTGCGTATTAAAAAGAAACAGTGCGTGTGCGGATGCATATCTATGCGGGCGCGAGTATACCTGCATTCGCGCCGCCTGTGCGCGCTGCGCGCTGGTTCGGCGCGGTCGTTTTGCTGTCGGTAGGGCATTGATTTATGTTACGATTCCGCTTTTATGCCGGGTGTTGCCCGGTGCGTTTAACCCAAGCATTGGCGAGCACCGATCCGATCGTGAATCGATGGTTTTTTTAAATAACTGCTAAAGAACGGAAGCGCTGTATTTATGGGCGAAATTGCCAAAGAAATTGTTCCAGTCAATCTCGAAGACGAGCTGAAGCAGTCGTATCTCGATTACGCGATGAGCGTGATCGTTGGTCGCGCGCTACCCGATGTGCGCGATGGCCTGAAGCCGGTGCATCGTCGCGTACTGTTCGCGATGAGCGAATTGGGCAACGATTGGAACAAGGCGTATAAAAAATCCGCGCGCGTCGTCGGCGATGTGATCGGTAAGTACCACCCGCACGGCGATTCCGCGGTATACGACGCGATCGTTCGGATGGCGCAGCCGTTCTCGTTGCGCTACATGCTGGTCGATGGTCAGGGCAACTTCGGCTCGGTCGATGGCGATTCTCCGGCGGCGATGCGTTACACCGAAATTCGTATGCGCAAACTGACGCACGAATTGCTCGCCGATCTCGATAAAGAAACCGTCGATTGGGTACCCAACTACGATGGCACCGAGCAAATTCCGGCGGTGATGCCGAGCAAAATTCCGAATCTGCTAATCAACGGTTCGTCCGGTATCGCGGTCGGCATGGCGACCAATATTCCGCCGCACAATCTCACCGAAGTCATTAAAGGTTGTTTGGCGCTGCTCGACAATCCCGATAACACCATCGACGAATTGATGGAACTTATTCCGGGCCCGGATTTCCCCACCGCGGCGATTATTAATGGTCGCGCTGGCATTATCGAAGCCTATCGCACCGGGCGTGGCCGCATTCGCGTGCGCTCGCGCGCCATCGTCGAAGTCGACGAAAAAACGCATCGCGAAACGATCATTATCAGCGAGCTGCCGTATCAGGTTAATAAAGCGCGCTTGATCGAAAAAATCGCCGAGTTAGTTAAAGAGAAAAAACTCGAAGGTATCTCCGAGCTGCGCGATGAATCCGATAAAGACGGCCTGCGCGTTGTGATCGAAATCAAGCGCGGCGAAATGGGCGATGTCGTGTTGAATAATTTATACGCGCAGACCCAGCTCGAAACGGTATTCGGCATCAATATGGTGGCGCTGGTCGATGGCCAGCCGCGCTTATTGAACTTGAAAGAATTACTGGAAGCATTTATTCGCCACCGCCGCGAAGTGGTCACGCGCCGCACGGTATATTTGCTGCGCAAAGCGCGCGAGCGCGGCCATATTCTCGAAGGCTTGGCGGTGGCGATCGCCAATATCGATCCGGTGATCGAACTGATCAAAGCGTCGGCAAATACCGCCGAGGCGCGCGAAAAATTGTTGGCGAAAGAGTGGGAGCCCGGCGATGTGATGGCGATGTTGGCGCGCGCCGGCGAAAACGCCTGCCGCCCCGACGATCTGCCGGCTGAGTTCGGCATGCACGATGGCCGCTACCATTTGTCGCCCGATCAAGTGCAGGCAATTCTCGATTTACGTCTGCAAAAGCTCACCGGCATGGAACACGAAAAATTGCTGGGCGAGTATCAGGAAAAATTGGCCGAAATCGCCGAGTATCTAACGATTCTGGCCGATCCGGAAAAATTGAAAAGTGTGATTCGCGAAGAATTGCAGCAGGTCGCCGCCGATTTTGGCGATGCGCGCCGCAGCGAAATCACCGCGTCGCAACACGATTTAACGATCGAAGATTTAATCACCGAAGAAGATCGCGTCGTCACCATTTCGCACGGCGGTTATGCGAAGACGCAACCGTTGACCGATTATCAGGCGCAGAAACGCGGCGGCATGGGCAAGTCGGCGACTGCGGTTAAAGACGAAGATTTCGTCGAACATTTATTGATTACCAGCTCGCACGATACGATTCTGTGTTTCACCAATGTCGGCAAAGTGTATTGGCTGAAGGTCTATCAAATTCCGATGGCGGGGCGCGGCTCGCGCGGTCGACCGATGGTGAATTTGTTGCCGCTCGGCGCAGATGAGCGCGTCACTGCGATTCTGCCGGTGCGCGAATATCTCGACGATCACTACGTATTTATGGCGACCGCCGATGGCACCGTGAAGAAAACGGCGTTGACCGAATTTTCGCGACCGCGCAGCGTCGGTTTGCGCGCGCTCGAATTGGACGAAGGCGATGTGTTGGTCGGCACCGCCATCACCGATGGCGCGCGCGAAGTGATGTTGTTCAGCAGTGCGAATAAAGCGGTGCGCTTCCGCGAAGACGAAGTGCGTGCGATGGGTCGCAGTGCGCGCGGCGTGCGCGGTATTCGACTCGGCGAAGGCCAGAAGATGATTGCGCTGATTATTCCGCAAGAGGGCGGTCGCGTGTTGACGGTCAGCGAAAACGGCTACGGCAAACGTACATTGGCCGAAGACTTCCCAACCAAAGGTCGCGGCACGATGGGCGTAATCGCGATGCAAATCAGCGAGCGTAATGGTGGTTTGGCCGGTGCAGTGCAGGTGTTCAGCGGCGACGAATTAATGCTGATCTCGGATCAAGGTACGATGGTGCGCACGCGCACCGATGAAGTCTCCGAGTTGAGTCGCAACACGCAGGGCGTGCGTGTGATTCGCTTGAAAGAAGGCGAAAAACTGGTCGGTGTTGAGCGCATCGCCGAACCGGAAGAAATCGAAAGTCCTGTAGAAGAATAACGACGGGGTGACCCCTCGGCCGCTGTGCGGCACCTCCCTTTAGACCCTTTGGGCCCTACTACGCAGGGGAGGCAAGATGTAACTTCGTAGAATGCTTATAGCACCAACTTGTCTCCCCTATAAAATAGGGGAGATGTCGCGTAGCGACAGAGGGGTCAAACCAGCATGCCTCTCCTATGCAATAGGGGAGGTGCCCCGTAGGGGCGGAGGGGTCAAGCCGTGATTTAGCACTGATACCGGCCATAAAAGAATTACCAATGCCCATCAGTTGGAATGAAATTAAAGGCCGCGCACTGGCCTTTTCAAAAGAATGGGCAACCGAATCCTCTGAAAATGCCGAAGCAAAATCGTTTTGGGACGGCTTTTTCCATATCTACGGCATTACCCGCAAACGCGTTGCCAGCTTCGAGGAGCCTGTAAAAAAGCTTGGCGATAAACAAGGCTTTATCGATTTGTTCTGGAAAGGCGTGTTGCTGGTCGAGCACAAATCGCGCGGCAAAAACCTCGATACGCTTATGCACGAGCTGCATAAAAATGTGCGTTTATTCGGTTTTATTGCCGGTTACCAAGCACACAATTTAAAGCCTCAAGACCCAGTCAATATTGAAGCTGCGGAGCGAATGGGCAAGCTGCACGACCAGATGAAGACGGTGGGCTATGAAGGCCACGTACTGGAATTGTATTTGGTGCGCTTATTGTTTTGTCTGTTCGCGGAAGATACCGGTATCTTCGAGCGGCAGCAGTTCAAAGAGTTTATCGAAGAGCGCACCGCCGAGGATGGCTCCGATCTCGGCGACCGCCTGGACAACTTATTTTTTGCGTTGAACACACCGTACGGCAAGCGCTTGAAAAATCTTGACGAGCATGTCGCTGCATTCCAGTACATCAACGGAAAATTATTTGAAGAGAGATTGCCGCCCGCTGCCTTCGATAGCGCGATGCGACAATCGCTGCTCGATTGCTGCGCGCTAGATTGGAGTCGTATTTCGCCAGCCATATTCGGTTCGTTGTTTCAATCGATTATGGATAAAAAGGCGCGCCGCAATCTGGGCGCACATTACACCAGTGAGAAAAATATTCTCAAACTGATCAAACCGCTATTTCTGGACGCATTGTGGGAGGAGTTTGAGAAGGTTAAAAATAATAAAAATCGGTTATTCGACTTCCACAAGAAATTACGACGCTTAAACTTTCTCGATCCCGCCTGCGGCTGTGGCAACTTTCTGGTGATCGCCTATCGAGAATTACGTTTGCTGGAGCTGGAGCTGGAGCTGGAGGTGTTGCGTGCTTCGCGTGCCAGCGAACAGATGACGATGGATGTGCATAGCCTAATCAACTTGGATGTCGATCAATTTTTAGGCATCGAAATCGAAGAGTTTCCGGCGCAGATTGCGCAGGTGGCATTATGGCTGTTGGATCACCAGATGAACCCGGCGTTCGTCAAGGTAGTTGTCGCGTCAGCTGTTAAATTTATGCCGCCTTCTTCATCGGCATTTCTTCTCGCTCAGGGTTGAGATTTACCGCACCC
>JAYVWC010000031.1:0-51660 GCA_043786385.1 Spongiibacteraceae bacterium
CGCGTGCTGCAAATTTCGCCTTCGGGTTTGTTGTAAATCAATACGCGCGCGCGTCGTTCTTGCGCTGCTTTCAACGCCACCGGATGACCATCGACTAAAATCTTATCGCGATCGCCGACGCGATCGCCGAGGTGCGCAATTTTTCCGTTCACGGTGACACGATTCGCACCGATCATTTTTTCCATATCGCGACGCGAGCCGAGACCTGCGCGCGCCAATACTTTTTGTAATTTTTCGCCAGTAACATTGCCAATCACACCAGTTGTTTCCACGGATTAATTAACGCTCGTATCGGTCGATGCGGCGACCAGCGTTTCTCTGGCCTCCGCTTCATGATCTGCAGCGGCGGAGACCGCGCTGCGTAAATCGGTTGGCTCGTCGCCGATCGACGTCGAACCCTGGGTTATCGCATTGCTATCGTCGAACGCAGCGTGCTGAAGGTTTTCTGCATCGACGATTTCATCGTCTGTCGTTTCTATTTCATTCAATGACGCACTGTCATCTGCTGCCGAATCTTCATCGCTGACCAACAGTTCGTGTTGCTCCAGCGGATGTTCGGGCTGCTGCTCGGGCATTAACGTATCGGCACCTTCGAGCGATAGCTGTGCGCTGAGCGCATCGAGATCACGCAAATCTGCCAAGGGTGGCAAATCGTCGAGATTTTTCAAATTGAAATAATCGAGAAAGCGTCGCGTCGTCGCATACATTGCCGGTCGACCGGGTACATCTTTGTGTCCAACGACGCGCACCCAATCGCGCTCCAACAATGTTTTAATAATATTGGTCGCCACCGCGACGCCGCGAATATCTTCGATATCGCCGCGCGTAATCGGTTGCCGGTAGGCGATCAACGCTAGTGTTTCGAGTAGCGCGCGACTGTATTTCTGCGGTTTTTCTTCCCACAACCGCGCGATCCACGGCGCCACTTCTTGAATAACCTGCAAACGAAAACCGCTGGCGACTTCGCGCAATTCAAAGCCTCGGCCTTCGCATTGTGTAGCGATCGCCGCGAGCGCCGCGCGAATTTCATCGAGCGCCGGACGCTCGCCTTCGTCGAACAGCGCAGCCAACTCCTCCACCGTCAGCGGTTTACCCGCCGCCAGCAGCGCGCCTTCCACAATGCGTTGCAATTGATCGATTGCTAAAGTTGTCATAAGTATCTTTCGAGAATCAAAATGTTTTTCAAGAATCTAAGCGTTTTTCAAGAAAAAAAGTATTTTTCAAGAATTATTGCGAACGGGCTTTCACATGGATCGGCCCGAACGCTTCAGTTTGTACAATTTCGATCAGCGCTTCTTTGATCAGCTCCATGATCGCAAGAAAGGTCACCACCACACCGAGACGTCCCTCTTCGGCCGAAAACAGCGCCACGAACGGCGTAAATCGATTCGGCGACAACCGCGCCAACACTTCCGACATGCGTTCGCGCGTCGATAGTTTTTCTTTCTGCACGTGATGGCTTTCAAACATATCGGCGCGTCGCAACACCTCCGCCAACGCAATCATCATTTCTTTTAAATCGACTTGCGGCTCGGGTTTGGTTTTATTCAAATCGGGCAACGCGGCCGATGCGAGAAAATTTTCGCGACCGACGCGCGGCAAGGTATCAACATCCTCAGCCGCTTTTTTAAACCGTTCGTATTCCTGCAAACGACGAATCAACTGTGCGCGCGGATCTTCTTCCTCTTCTTCCTCGGAGACGGCACGCGGCAACAGCATTCGCGATTTAATTTCGGCCAGCATCGCGGCCATCAACAAATATTCCGCCGCCAGCTCGAACTGCACCGCGCTCATCATATTGACGTAATGCATGTACTGTGTGGTGATCGCCGAAACGTTGATCTCTAAAATATCGAGATTCTGACGCTTGATCAGATACAGCAACAAATCGAGCGGGCCTTCAAACGCCTCGAGAAATACTTCGAGCGCCTCGGGCGGAATGTACAAATCTTTGGGTAATTCGGTGAGCGGTTTGCCCTGCACCACGGCAAACGGTAATTCAGTCTGCTGTGCACTGGCCTGCCGCAACTCGTGCAAACGCGGCACACCGGCAGCCAATTCGACGCCATTGATCGCGACATCAACGGAGGCCGCGACTTCAATTGGCTGCCCAGCTTCAAGTGAAGGCTCGACGATCGATAGTTCAGAATTCACGCGGCGGACGATCTCTTAGGTGGTAGCCAGCAAGGAAGGCCGCATTATACCGGCATGACCTGCCCACCGATAGGGAAGTCAGCCCAAGTCGCGATTCAATCTTGAAATGGTGTTACATCGCCGCGCCCAACGCGCAAGATCACCGGTCGATCGTCGGCCAGATCGATCACGCTGGTCAATTCGGTGTCGCAGGCACCGCCGTCGATGACTAAATCGACTTCGCGCTCCAGGCGCTCGCGAATCATTTCGGGATCGGTCATCGGCAACTCCTCGCCAGGCAGTAGCAACGTCACGCTCATCAATGGCTCGCCTAAAGCCTCCAATAACGCTAGCGCGATATTGTTTTCGGGCACCCGCAAACCAATCGTGCGACGCTTCGGATGCAGTAAACGCCGCGGCACTTCGTCGGTCGCTTTGAGAATAAACGTGTACGGCCCCGGCGTATGGTTGCGAATCAAACGGTAAGCGCTGTTGTCGACGCGCGCGTACGTGCCAAGCTCCGACAGATCGCGACACACCAGCGTGAAGTTGTGATTGTCATCGAGCTTGCGGATGCGCCGAATGCGCTCCAATGCGGCTTTGTCGCCGAGCTGGCAGCCGAGCGCATACGCCGAATCGGTCGGGTACGCAATAACGCCGCCACCGCGTACGATCGCCACCGCCTGTTGAATCAGGCGCGCCTGTGGATTGACCGGGTGAATCTGAAAATATTGGCTCATCGCGCCCTCCGTAGTCATGATTGTTAGTTAATCCATAGCCATGATTATTAGTTAATCCATCGCTTCCAGACTGGTTCGCAAGCTACTGGGAAATCATCGATCCTACCCAATTCGCACCAGACCTGGCCAGGCTTGTGGAAATCGCTGCCGACCGAGCCCGCCAGTTCATTTTGGCGGCAGAGCTGCGCCATAAACGCAGTGGTATCAGCGGGCTGGCGCCCCACCACCACCTCGATCGCCTCGCCGCCATAGGCTTTGAAGTCGGCGACCAGGCGCCGCAAACGCGTGGCGGTGAGACGATATTTGTTCGGATGCGCCAGCACCGCGACCCCACCAGCAGCGCGAATCCAGGCGATCACCTCGGCCAGCTCCGGCCACAACAAGCGAATATCGCCCGGCTTGCCGGCGCCGAGATAACGATCAAACGCCTCGTCCTCGCTGCGCACGTAGCCTTGCGCCACCAGAAACCGCGCAAAAAATGGTCGACCGATTTGGCTTGCACCGGCCAACGCCAACGCACCCTCGAGGCTGCCCGGCATGCCCAACTTCGTCAATTTCGCCCCGATCATCGCCGCGCGCTCACGCCGCGCATCGCGAAAATAAACGCCGGCTGCTTGCGTTGCGGCATGCTCGGCATCAATGCCAAGCCCCACCACATGCACGCTGATATTTTTCCACACGCATGAATATTCGACCGCCGCCAGCAACTGTAGCGGTAGATCCTGTCCACGCAGCCAGTCGGCCGCCTCGCAATAACCGTTCACCGTATCGTGATCGGTGATCGCGAGCAGATCCACTCCCTGCGCCACGGCGCGCAGGCATAGCTCGGCAGGGCTTAAGCTGCCATCGGATGCGGTAGTGTGTGAGTGCAGATCGACGCGCAAATAAAAGTCCTATCGTGAGTGAGATCACCAAGCGATTGCAGCAACTCCAACGCGCAACGATACAGTAAGGTGGAGAGTGCAACAGGAAGTCAGTATATTAAGCGCCAGCTCGATCGTATAGCGCCGTCATTTATCCACTAGCATTTGCCAACCGGCATCTACCAACGGACTTCACCCGTTATTTAGTCAATCGATCAAAATGAGAGTCGTCGTAAGTTATGTCAGAATCCGTAGACCCGAAAAAAATAGACCCGAAAAAAAAACACAGCATACTCGCCAATCTCGGTTTTAACATCGTAATACCCGCGCTAATTCTGTCGAAGCTGAGTGGCGAGCATTATTTAGGACCCGTATTAGCAGTCGTGGCCGCCCTCGCTTTTCCAGTGATCTATGGCTTACGCGATTACCGGCTGGCGCATAAACCCAACTTCTTTTCGATATTGGGTGTATTCAATGTACTGCTCACCGGCGGCATGAGTCTGCTGAACCTCGACCCCAAGTACATTGCCATTAAAGAGGCCGCGATACCGAGCCTAATCGGCCTGGCAACGCTGATTTCGATCTACACACCGTATCCACTGGTACGCACTTTTTTATTTAACGAACAAATGATGCAAGTGGAAAAAGTTCACGCGGCGCTCGAACACCACAATGCACTCGCTAAATTTGAATACCATCTGACGATGGCATCGTACATGGTCGCCGGTTCGTTCTTTCTATCGGCTGCGCTAAATTACGGCTTGGCAAAATATCTGTTGGTGAGCCCGCCAGGCTCGACTGAATTAGCGCAAGAACTCGGCAAAATGACTGCGCTGAGCTTTCCGGTAATCGCACTGCCATGCACGATCGTACTGGCCGGTGCGCTGTATTATTTGCTCAGCAATATTCAAAAACTGACCGAGTTAACCTTGGATGATATTTTTCAAGAAGTATAAATTTTTAGAGGTCTACACGTGCTGTACGCAATTATTAGCGAAGATGTAAAAGATAGCTTACCGATGCGCAGCAACGCGCGCCCCGATCATCTCGCACGTCTCGAAGTATTGCAGCAGGCGGGCCGCTTGGTGTTGGCTGGCCCGCATCCCGCCATCGACAACGAGCAACCCGGCAGCGCCGGATTTACCGGTAGCTTAATCGTCGCGGAATTCGATAGCTTAGCAACCGCACAAGCGTGGGCGGATGCCGATCCATATATTGCAGCGGGCGTGTATGCCAGTGTCGTGGTGAAACCATTTAAACGCGTGCTGCCCTAGTTCGCGTATATCGATTGTTGGCGTTCATATCGGCAAACGCACGTAGAAATAGTTGGCGCGCGTCGATTACAGCGTCGCAGCGATTAGCTGCGTCAGACTCTGCGCCGATTGCGGTCGCCCCAAGTGATAACCCTGCGCCATATCGCACTGCAATTGCTTGAGCAAATCGAGCGTTGCAGCATCTTCGACGCCCTCGGCGATCACTTGCAAATTTAAATTGTGAGCCAAACCGATCGTCGATTTTACGATGACCACATCCTGCTCATTGCGAATCAAATCGATGACAAAGGAGCGATCGATTTTCAACGCATGAATCGGCAACAAGCGCAAATACGATAGCGACGAATAGCCGGTACCAAAATCATCGATCGACAACTTGACACCGAGCTCGGCAAATTCACTGAGTATTTTTATCGCGCCGTCGGGATCTTGCATCAACGACGTTTCGGTGATTTCCAACTCAACCATACCGGCGCGTGTACCGTAACGTCGCAATAACTGCTGCACTTGCCGACAGCATTCTTCATTCACCAAATTACGCGCCGATAAATTGACTGCAACGCTGAGCTCAATCCCCTGCTGCTGCCATTGCTGTTGCTGTTCGAGCGCCTGCTCCAAAACGTTCAGCGTCAATGCGTGGATCGTATTGCCCAACTCGGCGAACGGTAAAAACATCGACGGCGGTAGCAAGCCGCGCTGCGGATGCTGCCAACGCACCAGCGCCTCCACGCCCACGATACGACCCGAGCTTAATTCAACTTTTGGCTGGTAGTGCAACACCAACTCGCTGGCGCGAATGCCCGCTCCCAACTCCTGCATCAACGCCAAGCGTTCGGGCGTATTTTGATCGAGCTGCGAACTGTACTCGACTACCGAAGCGCCACATTTAGCGGCGTACATCGCCACATCGGCGTGCCGCAATAGCTCATGACTCGATTCGCCCACACCGGAATATACAGCGACGCCGATACTGCCGCCGATTTCTAATTTCAAGCCATCGATCTCAAAAGTTTCTTTCAGCGCACTCAACATTGCCCACGCAGTTTCCCGCAACATCGCAGCGCTATCGACCGGCATCAATACCGCAAACTCATCGCCGCCCAAGCGACACAAAAAACCGCGCTGCTCGCTCAACACTGTTCGCAGACGCGGCCCAATTTCGCATAGCACCTTATCGCCAACATGGTGCCCCAATGCATCGTTGATCTCTTTAAAGCGATCCAAATCGAGCAGCATCAAGCCGGTCATCGGCGCCGAGCTGTCGCCGCTCAACCGATTAAGCTCGCGCTGCAAGGCGTTGCGATTGGGCAACCCGGTCAAACTGTCGTGATTCGCTTGATATGCCATATCTTCGATGTGCAAGACATCGCTCAACGCCATCGCGATAGTTTTGCTGGCTACGGCCAAATCTTCGCGCTGCTCCTCCTGCAAATCGAGCGGTTCGCAATACTCTAAGGCGACAACTCCGAGACACACCTCGTTAACCACCAGCCAAACATAAACGATCGATATCACGCCTCTATCATGCAACAGCTGCTTTACGTGCTCCGTTAAATCGGCGGTAGCGACATTGGGTATAATCCCCACCAAATTAGCCTTCCGAAACGTCAACTTAACGCGACCGTCAACTCTCAGCTCAACGCTGCCGATTCGCCCGCTCGTTGCCAGCAGCTGTGCCAAACCGGTGGCTTCTTCGTAACGATAAAACCAGACCACCGGAGCGCTGCTGTGCTCGGCAAGTATTGCGGCACTGACCTTGGCGACCACGTAAATATCGCGTAAACCGTTCAATTGCGCAGCCAGGCTATTAATCCAGCGCAGCCGACGATAACTCTGTTGCAACTGCAGCTCGCCATACCTACGATCGCTAATATCGCGCACCGCAGCCAACAAGTGCGGAGTTCCCTCTAAGATTACACAGGTCAATGTGACTTCGGCGTCGAATTCCACGCCGTCATAACGGCTATGGCGCCATTCGAAAATTTGCCGCTGCCCGGCAAATGCACCGGCGATTTTTTGCAACGCCGCTTCTTTCGAAGGCAGACCGTCGGGTTGTTGTGCGGGCGAGAATCGATACGGTGGCTGGCCGATAATTTGCTCGCGCGTACAACCAAACATTTCCAACGTGCGCTCGTTGCAATCGATAAAGCAATCGGCACGCATCAGAAAAATTGCATCTCCGGAATTATCAAACAAGGCACGATAACGGCGCTCGTTTTCGCGCAGCGCGCGCTGCTGCATAATGTCGGTGAATGTGCCGAGCGCCCCTACAGGAAACCCTTCAGCATCACACTCTGCCACCCACTGACTGGCAACCCACAGCACTTTGTCGCGCAGCAGCAAACGCGCTTCAAAAACCGTCGGCTCACCCGATTGCACGACGGCGCGCACGACATCGCGCAATGCGACTCTATCCTCCGGGTGTACCGCCGCCAGCCAACCTTCGCCATCTACTTCCGCAACCGCTAGCCCTGCCATCGTCAGCCAATGCGGATTGCAATAAACACAATGCGCATCCGCATCAACTTTCAAAACACCCATCGGCAAATTGTCTAGGATAAAGCGTAACCGACGCTCGTTGTCGCGAACTTCCGCGGAGGCGATCAACTGCGTGATCAGATCGGCGACCGAGGTTGCAAACCATTGCTCGGCCTCCGACCACAGGCGCGGGCCGCCGCTATGCTCAATCGCCAATACGCCCCAGGTACGTCCAACCATGCGCACCGAAGCATGCAAGGTTGCGGCAAAATCACGCGGGTTGCGCGCCTTGCCTGCCAGCTCGACGGTGCGAGGATCGCTGGCCACATCGGCGACTGCAATGACGCGCTCGCTATCCAAATGCGAAAAAAATAGCGGGGAGTTGTCGCGCGCAACCTCTAACCCGTGGCTGTAGGATGCATCGGTCGCATCGAACAATGAGACCATCGTAAAAACTTGGCGATTTTGATCATACGACCACAAACCGACGCGACGCACATTTAAAGCGCTGCTAACCGTAGCTAGAATCGTACGCACAGCATCGTAGAACGGCAGCTCCCACAACGACCAGTCGCGCAGCAGCTCCAGATAGGTATCCGTCAACGGATGACGAGTCGGCATTTTCACTGCGTCGGAAAATTTCTGCATTGTTACCACGTCTAACGATGCGGGTGGTTTTTACAGTGTAAGTGAAAATTCGCCAATTGAAATTTTTTGCGATCACGATCACACTCGGCGCCGATACCCGGCATTTAAAAAACAGTAATTAGTTAAAATCACTTCTCTATGGGATTTAAATAGTTAACTACAGCATCTAAGGATTTAGCTGAAGCCATGTATAAATTATTCGCAGTATTTGTCTGCCTCGTTACGTGGAGCATGTACAGCCACGGCGAGGATGCCACACGCTACGTTCGCGATTGGATGTCGATACCGCTGCATGCGACAGCCATGCCCGACAGCCAAACCGTACACAGTGGACTGGTTAGCGGCAACGCGGTCACGCTATTGGAGAGCGACGATGCGCACGGTTATTCGCGCGTGCGCGTTGCCGACGGCACCGAAGGCTGGATCGCCACGCGTTATTTAACCACCGAGCCGACAGCACGCCTGCAATTGGAAAAAGCCAATGCAGAGCTAACACAATTGCACAACCTAAAAACGCAGTTGGCTAATTTGCCCGCCGATATCCGCTCTGCGACACAACAGATGACTGACTTGCGCAGCGATAACGCGCACCTGCAAACCGAATTAGATGCGATTAAAACCGCGGCGCCTAATGTCGCCGACACGATTGCGGAAAACGAAAATCTGAAAGCATCGAATACTGCACAGCAACAACAGCTCGCCGCATTGACTACCGAGCTGCAACTACAGCGCAGCGGCAACGAACACGCGCAATTTCGCGATGGCGCCCTCGCGGTGATCGGCGGCGTATTGGTGGCGTTGTTCGTCCGTCGAGCTTGGCCGAAAAAGAGATCCGAATGGTCGTGAATATGCAATGCACCACCGCGCTCAGCATCAACTTGAATAAAATTGCGCTGCTGCGCAATTCTCGCGATACCGATTACCCCAGCGTCGTCGAGCACGCGCAGCTGTGTATCGATGCCGGCGCCGATGGCATCACCGTGCATCCGCGCCCCGATCAGCGCCATATTCGCGCCAGCGATTGTCGCGACTTAGCGGCGATGTTAGCCGTCGAATTTAATATCGAGGGCAATCCGTTCGCCGGCCCGATGCGCAGTGATCGACACGGCGTCGGCGACTATCCAGGCTTTATGGAAATCGTGCGCGAAATAAAACCGGCACAATGTACATTAGTGCCGGACAGCGATGCGCAACTCACTTCTGATCACGGTTTTGATTTAACGCAAAGCGGCGAGCGACTGGCGCCGATAATCGCGCAATTGCAGCAATGGGGAGTTCGCGTCAGTTTGTTTATGGATCCCGATTTGCAACAAATCGAGTTGGCGAAACAGATAGGTGCGGATCGCATTGAACTGTATACCGGCCCTTACGCGGAGGCGTTTGCCAGCGGTGATCGTCTCGAAGAAACGTGGCAAACATTTTATCGCGCGGCGGAAAAAGCCGCAGAAATTGGCCTCGGTTTAAACGCTGGTCACGATTTGAATTTGTTTAATTTGACGCGCTTTGCACAAGTGCCGCAATTGTTGGAGGTATCGATCGGCCACGCCTTTACCGTCGATGCGATTCGCATGGGTTTAGCGAATGCGATAGCAGCGTACCAACGCTGCCTCGGTAAATCGGACTAGTCTTCGAGCGCAGCGGCCGCAGCCGCGCGACGACGCGCATCCTCGGCGCGCGCCTCTTCGATTTCACGCAATACACTGTCGACATCGGCTGCATGCGTTGCATGCTCGAAGTGGCCAGTCAATACCACCTCCGGATGCAACTCGCCGCTTTCGTACAACTTCCAAATTTCCTTACCGTAATCGGTGGTCAACAACTCCGGTGCAAAACGACCGAAGTAGGCTGCCATATTATCGACATCGCGCTCCAGCATCCGGCTTGCGTTGTTGTTACCGGCCGCATCGACCGCCTGCGGTAAATCGATAATCACCGGGCCATTGGCATCGACCAGCACATTGAATTCGGATAAATCGCCGTGCACGATACCGGCACATAGCATGCGCACGATTTGTGTCATCAAAAAATAATGGTAGCTACGCGCCTGCTCCGCGCTTAACTCAACATCGTTCAAACGCGGTGCGGCGCTACCATCGGCATCGGTGACCAACTCCATCAGCAACACCCCGTCATAACAACCGTACGGTGTTGGCACTCGAACGCCCGCAGCGGCGAGCCGGTATAGCGCTTCAACCTCGGCATTCTGCCAAGTGCTCTCCTGCTCCTTGCGACCGTAGCTCGAGCCTTTTTCCATCGCGCGCGCACGGCGTGAATTGCGCACTTTGCGCCCTTCCTGATATTGCGCCTGCTGTTTGAAGCCGCGCTTGTCGGCCTCTTTGTAAACCTTCGCGCAGCGTATTTCGCCGCCTGCAGAAACCACGTAAACCGCAGCTTCTTTACCACTTTTGAGCGAGCGAATAACCTCGTCGACCAGCCCATCGCGAATCAACGGTTCAATATTTTTTGGCGTTTTCATGAAATCTTAACGGGTATCCTTTACGAGTCGCTGCGCATCGGGCATGGCTTAAGTTAAATAGCCTAGATAAATGACCTAGTTAAATAGCTGGCGCAGGATACAACATTCCGACACACCGGCGTTATCGCTCCGACCAATCGAAAACCACAGCATGCGATCCAGTCGTCGGCACTCATTCTGCGGGATCATATCTTTATCGATTATGATTGACCGCTGCGACGCACCACTAAAAACGGATAATTGACATGCAGGCCAAACGACTCACGCAACTCATCGTTCTCGGGATGGCGCTCGGTATCGCAGCGGGTTATGCGTGCTTTCGCTTTGCACCGGCGGGCAACACCGACTTTGCCACTTACTGTGCGCTGTTGCCGACTATTTTTCTGCGTCTGATCAAAATGATTATCGCGCCGCTGGTGTTCGCCACGCTGGTCACCGGCATCGCCAAAATGGGCGATATTCACACGGTGGGGCGCGTCGGCATTAAAGCGCTAGGTTGGTTTTTGATCGCATCGCTACTCTCGCTAACGCTTGGACTATTGCTGGTGAATTGGTGGGCGCCCGGCAAGGTGATGCAATTGACGCTGCCGACCGGCGGTAGCGCCGATCTCGCGGTCGAAGCGATGAGCCTGCAAGGATTTATCGCGCACACGATTCCGGTCAGCATTGTCGATGCGATGGCGCGCAATGAAATTTTGCAGATCGTCGTATTTGCGCTGTTTTTTGGCTGCGCCGCGGCGGCACTCGGCGAGCGCACGAAACCATTGCTCGATGTGCTCGACGCGGTGGCGCATATCATGTTGAAAGTGACCGGCTACGTGATGTTGTTTGCGCCGCTCGCAGTATTCGGCGCGCTAACCAGCACCGTCGCGCACGAAGGCCTCAACGTGCTCGGCGTCTACGGCATTTTTATGGCCGAGTTTTATGCCGGCATTTTCATGCTGTGGCTGATACTGATCGGCATCGGTGCATTATTTCTCGGGCGCCGCGTACTGACCTTGCTGCGCCGTATTCAAGAGCCGCTATTGTTGGCATTTTCCACCGCCAGCTCCGAAGCGGCGTATCCGAAAACGCTCGAAGAACTCGAACGCTTCGGCTGCAGCAATAAAATTGCCAGCTTCGTGCTGCCGATGGGCTATTCGTTCAACCTCGACGGCTCGATGATGTATTGCACATTTGCGGTGATTTTTATCGCGCAGGCGTACGGCATCGATTTATCGGCCGGGCAACAGATTATGATGCTGCTGGTGTTGATGCTGACCTCGAAAGGCATTGCCGGCGTACCACGCGCATCGCTGGTGGTAATCGCGGCGACGCTCGCGCAATTTCATATTCCCGAAGCCGGCTTGCTGTTATTGCTCGGCATCGATCATTTTCTCGATATGGGCCGCTCCGCCACCAATGTGATCGGCAACAGCATCGCCGCCGCCGTGGTCGCCAAATGGGAGGGCGAGCTGAAGCATTAACCACCATCGGCGCAATGCGCTACCAGCGCAGCGATCGCAGTTAGGCAAATCAACTTCGCTCAAGCCTGCCATTAACCGGTAAACTGGCCGCCCTCGCTGTCGCCAGAGAAATCACCGTGTTCACATCTTTCAATCTGCACGAACGTCTGTCCAAAGCACTGGATCAGATGGGCTTAATCGAGCCCACACCAGTACAGGCAGCCGCGATTCCGCTCGCGTTGGCCGGCCGCGATTTGCACGTTACCGCGCAAACCGGCAGCGGAAAAACCGCGGCTTTTTTATTGCCGCTGCTGCACACGCTGCTGCAGCAGGACAAACCGCGTGCTGGCACGCGCGCATTAATTTTATTGCCGACGCGCGAACTCGCGCTGCAAACGCTAAAACAAGTCGAGCTATTCGCGCAATTCACGTTCATTAAAGCAGCGTTAATTACCGGCGGCGAAGATTTCAAAAATCAAGCGGCGGCGATGCGCAAAAATCCCGATATTTTAATCGGCACGCCCGGCCGTTTATTAGAGCACGAGCGCGCCGGCTCGCTCGATTTTTCCGATCTCGAAATTTTAATTCTCGACGAAGCCGATCGCATGCTCGATATGGGTTTCAGCGGCGATGTATTGCTGCTAGCGAAAGCCTGTCGCGCCGATCGCCAAACGCTGTTGTTCTCGGCAACCGCCGGTGGTGCTGCGCTGCACGAAGTAGTCGCCGAAGTGATGCGCAACCCGCAACGCCTTAAGCTCAATAAAATTAGCGAATTAAACGCAGGCACGCGCCAGCAAATTATCACCGCCGATGACGCCGCGCACAAAGAGCGCATGGTGCAGTGGTTGCTGGCACACGAAACGTTTGCCAAGGCGATTGTTTTTACTAACACGCGCGTGCAGGCCGATCGTCTCGGCGGTGTATTGAAAGCCGCGAGCGCAGTCAAAGCGTATGTCTTACACGGCGAGAAAGACCAAAAGGATCGCAAGCTCGCGATCGATCGATTGAAGCAAGGTCATATCAACGTGCTGGTCGCCACCGATGTCGCCGCGCGCGGACTCGATATCGACGGCATGGATTTAGTTATCAATTTCGATATGCCGCGCAGCGGCGACGATTACGTGCATCGTATCGGCCGCACCGGTCGCGCTGGCGCTACCGGCCTAGCGATTTCGCTGATCGGGCCGAACGAATGGAATTTGATGTCGAGCATCGAGCGCTATTTAAAACAACGCTTTGAACGTCGCCAGATCAAAGAACTCAAAGGGACTTATCAGGGACCGAAAAATTTGAAAGCGTCGGGCAAAGCGGCCGGCACCAAAAAGAAAAAGCCTGCCGATAAAACCGCGGCAAAAAAACCCAAAAACCGTATCGATAAAAATAAAGGCACACGCAAAAGTGCTGCCAGCGAATCGAGCGTTAAGCGTAGCGCAGTTGCACCGAGCCCCGCCGTGCGGGATGGCTTCGCACCACCGAAACGCAAAAAAGCGCCCGCTACACAATTGGATTAATCGTGTCGACCGCCAACTCCACACCGTTCACGGTCGCCATCATTGGCGGCGGCCCGGCTGGCTTAATGGCTGCGGAAATATTAAGTGAACATAATGCTGTGCACGTCGACCTGTTCGATGCGATGCCCTCGGTCGGGCGCAAATTTTTATTAGCAGGCATCGGCGGGATGAACATCACGCATACCGAAGCGCCGGGAAAATTTTTGCGTCGCTACGGCGCTCGCCAACCGCAAATCGGCGCGCTGTTACAAAATTTCGATGCCTCTGCGCTACGGCAATGGATTCACGATCTCGGCATCGATACCTTTGTCGGCTCGTCGGGACGCGTTTTTCCGACCGATATGAAAGCAGCGCCACTGTTGCGTGCGTGGCTGCATCGCTTGCGCACGCAACGCGTAACTTTTCATACGCGCCACCGCTGGCTCGGCTGGCACGATAGCGATCATCGGCAATTGCGCTTCGCCACACCCGCTGGCGAAATCTTTTATCGCGCCGATGCCGTCGTGCTCGCGCTCGGCGGCGGCAGCTGGGCGAAGCTAGGCTCCGACGGCAGTTGGGTGCCGCTGCTGCAACAACGCGGCATCGCGGTAGCACCACTGCAGCCCGCCAACTGCGGTTTCGATATCGCGTGGTCCGCGTACTTTCGCGAGCGCTTTGCGGGCCAGCCGTTGAAAGCGATTACCGCGAGTGTGATCGATACGGATGACTCGCTACAACCGCTAAAAGGCGAATGTGTCATCACAGCAAACGGTATCGAAGGCGGCGTCATTTACAGTTTGTCGGCACCGCTGCGCGAACAAATTCTGGCGACCGGTAAAGCCACGCTACAACTCGATCTCGCGCCAGACCGATCGTTGGAACAAATTGTTGCCGCACTGGCGCGACCGCGCGGTACTAATTCGCTAGCGAATCATCTACGTAAACAATTGAATATCAGCGGCGTTAAAGCCGCTCTATTGCGCGAAGCCGCAGACCCGCAATGCCTTGCGAATCCCGCCGCGCTCGGCGCACGAATCAAATCGCTACCGCTTGAGTTATGCGGCATCCGCCCGCTCGATGAAGCGATCAGCAGCGCCGGCGGCGTCTGCTTTGAAGCACTCGACTCGCACTTAATGTTGCGTGGGATGCCCGGGGTATTTTGCGCCGGCGAAATGCTGGATTGGGAGGCGCCAACCGGCGGTTTTCTGCTGACCGCGTGTTTCGCGAGCGGGCGTGCAGCAGGTGTCGGCGTATTGGCTTGGCGACTAAACTTGCCACATTGATTATTAGGTTGGCCTTCTAGTAAATCTGCTATATAGTGTGCATGCTGCTGATTGCCCGGCTCACTGTGGATCGTGATCTGAGTGGAACCCCCGTTCTACCTCTTGTCTACCGACTCGCAACTTTCCAGCAAACTCAGTTTCATTCATGGATGCTCCATGGACGTAATTACTTCTACTCTTTAGGTATATAGATATGGCAAATCGCGAAAACGGTACAGTTAAATGGTTCAACGAAAGCAAAGGCTTCGGTTTCATCACTCCAGCCAATGGTGGTGCAGACCTGTTCGTGCATTTCAGCGCGATCCAAAGCTCGGGCTTCAAAACTTTAGCTGAAGGTCAATCCGTCAGCTACATCGCTGGTCAGGGCAAGAAAGGGCCGCAAGCCGAAGAAGTTCAAGTCGGTTAAGCTTCTCCTTTTGAAAAAGCCTCTAGCCGAAACGCCCGAGGCTTTTATCCCTTCTCTCCCCCGCTGTAAATCTTAAATCTGCAAACTTTAGTAATCCCTGCGCCCTACTCGCGCTATTTTTTATTTGATCGCCAACTGAACGCGCGCCGATTGCGACGCGAAATCAGTATTCGCTACCGTTGCTTCAAACTCCTTCTGAAAGCTCTACCCAACGCGCATACGCAATTTCCAACTCTAATTGCGTGCTAGCAACTTGTTGTAATGCCGCAGTGACTTGCGCCGGTTCTAACTGATAAAAATCGGCCGCAACCGTTTGTGCAGTTAAATCCGCGACGCGCGCTTCGAGCGCTTCAATTTTTTGCGGCAGCTCATCGAGTTCGCGCTGCAATTTGTAACTGAGTTTTGGCGCTTTTTTCGCGACAACATTTTGCGCGGCGACAATCGGTGCGGCGGCTGTTATTTTTTGCGCTACAACTTTCGGTTTCGCGCGCTGGCGCAGCCAATCGGAATAACCGCCGACATATTCTTCGACACGACCATCGCCTTCAAATACCACGCTGCTGGTGACAACGTTATCGAGAAATTCGCGATCGTGGCTGACCAATAAAATTGTGCCGTCGAATTCGAGCAATAATTGTTCGAGCAGTTGCAAACTCTCGACATCGAGATCGTTAGTCGGCTCATCCAGCACCAACACATTGACCGGCATACTGAACAGGCGCGCCAACTGCAAGCGTGCGCGCTCACCACCAGATAAATATTTTGCCGGGCGCCGCGACTGATCCGGACGAAACAAAAAATCTTCGAGGTAACTGATGATGTGCTGACGCTTACCGTTGATATCGATAAAATCGCGGCCTTGGCCGACGATATCGACCAGCGTCGCCTCTTCGTCGAAGCGATTGCGCAGTTGATCGAAATACGCAACCTGCAAACGCTCGCCTTGCCGCACCTCACCACTGGTCGGTTGCAATTCGCCGAGAATCAAACGCAGCAAGGTCGATTTGCCGGCGCCGTTGGGGCCGATCAAGCCGACGCGATCGCCGCGCATCACCGTCAAATCGAGTCCGTCGATCAAACGCATGCCGTCGATCGCGTAAAAAACCTTGGTTAGCTCGGCGACTAATTTACCCGAGCGCTCGGCGCCCTCCAAACCGAATTGTGCCTGACCGATTAAATTGCGGCGCTGCGAACGCTCCTCGCGCAATTTTTTTAACGCGCGCACGCGACCTTCGTTGCGCGTGCGGCGCGCTTTAACACCTTGGCGAATCCAGCGCTCCTCCTCGGCTAAATTTTTATCGAATAACGCCTGCTCGCGCGCCTCGACTTCTAAACGCTGATCGCGCTGCTCGATAAAACTGTCGTAAATATTTAAATGCGAATTATCGGTGTAGCTAATTATTTTACCGCGATCCAATTCCATCACACGCGTCGCCAAGCGTCGCGCCAACGCGCGATCGTGCGTGATATACAACACCGCGCCGTTGAAATCCAACAACTGGCCTTCCAGCCAATCAATGGTAGCGATATCGAGGTGGTTGGTCGGCTCGTCCAATAACAACAACTCGGGATCGAGCACCAACGCGCGCGCCAATGCGACGCGCCGCAGCCAGCCGCCAGATAGCGTAGCGAGCGGTTGATCAGCCGGTAAATTTAAACGGCTCAGCACAGTATCGATACGCTGTTGAAAATTCCACGCATCGGCGCTATCGAGCTGATGCTGCAACACTTCAAGCTGACGCAATTCCGCATCGCCGTGTAACGCCTGCGCTAATTCGTGATACGCCTCCAGCAGCTCGGCAACACCGGCAAGCCCCGAAGCCACCTCGGCGTACACAGTGCGCTCGGCACTTAAGCGCGGCTCCTGCTCGAGGCGCGCGAGCCTAAGACCGGGGCGCAACCAACACTCGCCGCCATCGGCTTTAATACCGCCTTCCAACAACCGCAGAAACGTCGATTTACCGACGCCGTTGCGCCCCACCAAACACACGCGCTCGCCTTTTTCGATTTGGAAATCAACACCGTCCAATAGAACTTGCTCGCCGTAATGCAGCGATACTTGATTGAGGCGTAACAACGACATTGGATCGATACTCTCGGTTGGTAAAAATTTGGTTAGTCAAAATAATGTTTGGGCGACCCGACCCGATTGGGTACACTCGCGAAGGGCGAGCATTCTACCGTAAAAACACTGCTACCTGAATTTACCAACTGGATTTACCAAAACCGTGTTATCGATGATTCGATTTATTCTCCGCCGGGCACTGCTGGCGACGCTATTGGCGCTGACTGGCGCCGCTACTGCCGACACCACCGACGAAGCTCCGTTGCTAACACAGCGCGCCCTGTATCAACAGGCGCGCGCACAATTACAGCGCGGCCAGCTGGACGCCGCCGCAATCGGGATCGCGGCGCTGCAAAATTATCCGCTGCTGCCGTATCTGGAGTTGCAGCTGCTCACCGCGAATATTCAAAATCTTAACGCGGTCGACAATCACAACAACACTGCCATCGATGAGTTTCTGCGCCGCTATAGAGGTTCGTTAGTCGCCGAGCAATTGCGCAATACCTGGCTCGCCGAATTGGCGAAACACGGACGCTGGGCGGAATACCGCAGTTACTACGCAGTCGACGACAGCGGTAAAAATCCCAATGGCAAACTGCAACAATGCTGGAGTTTGGAAGCGCTGTATCAAACGCAACAATTTGACGCAGCGCTCAAGGAAACCAGCGCGCTATGGCTCAACACCGACCTACCCGATGCGTGCGATGAGCCGCTGAAACGTTGGCTGAGTAGCGCGCAGCGCAGCGAACCGCTGGTATGGCAGCGCTTGTTGCTCGCGCTCGAACAAAAACAAGAACAGTACGCGCGGCTGTTGGTGGTTAATATTCGCGAGCCGTATAAATTATCTGCCGAATACGCATTACTGCTGTATCGCGATCCAACCGCACTGAATAGTTTGTTACCGGTATTAACGCCGTTGCCTGAAGCCGGATCGGTGATGACGCTAACGTTAAAAAATTTAGCGAAGCGCGATGCCGATAGCGCGACCACGCTGTGGCAACAGCTCGCCGCTGCCGGTCAGTTATCCAGCGCAGAAAGCAGCGCGGTGCGCGCCGCGATCGGCCGCCAACAAATCGCGTTGCGCGGCATCGATGCGTTGCCGTGGCTGCTGCAATACGATGCCAATGGCGAAGACAGCTACCTGCTCGAATGGCGCGTGCGTCTCGCTTTACGCACTACCGATTGGCCAACACTCGCGCGCTGGATCGAACAACTGCCGACCAATTTATTGCAAACACCGCGCTGGTCATATTGGCATGCACGCGCGCTCGCCGCGCAGAGCGATGCACCCGAGCAACAACAGCGCGGCACAGCGCTATTGCGCGAATTGGCAAAAGACCGCAGCTTTTACGGCTTTCTCGCCGCCGATCAAGTAAAAACTGATTACCAGCTCAACGATCAACGCCTGTTACCGCAGATCACACCGCAAACGCTCGCGCTGCAACCGGCGCTGCTGCGCGCGCGCGAATTGTATGCAATCGGCGAAGCGGCCGCCGCGCGGCGCGAATGGTTGTATGCACTGCGCAGTATGAATAGCGACGAACAACTCAGCGCTGCGCTATTGGCCGCGCAATGGGATTGGCACGATCGCGCGATTCAAACGGCGACGCAGGCCGGCGCGTGGAACGATCTGCAATTGCGCTTTCCACTCGCGTATCGCACCGCGATGTTAGAAGCCGCAACCAACACCGCGCTGCCCAGTCCGTGGCTATTCGCGATCGCGCGTCAGGAAAGCACCTTTATGCCGGATGCGCGTTCGCCGGTCGGTGCGCTCGGACTAATGCAGCTGATGCCCGATACCGCGCGCCAAGTTGCGCGCAGTTTGCGCACCAGCGTTGCCACCGAGCAATTGCTGCAGCCCCATCCGAATATTCGCCTCGGCAGTAAATATTTGAGCGAGATGCTGCACCGCTATCGCGGCAATCGTGTACTCGCCACCGCTGCCTACAATGCCGGGCCGACGCGCATCTCGCGGCTGTTGGCCAATCAAAAAGCGAGCGTGCCTGCCGATATTTGGATCGAGACCTTGCCGTATCGCGAAACGCGCGAGTACGTGCAAAACGTACTCGCATTTTCCGTGATTTATTCTCGACGACTGGGAATGACCGGCCCGCTGCTAGCGCACAACGAGATAACTATCGATTCGCCGTTGCAAGTCGGCAGCACCAACAACTAATGGCGTGGCCCGTATCGCACTCAATGCGTAGAGCGCCTAACTGCACTCGTTAGAATGCGCCTCACTATGCCAACACGACAACGCTATCGCCGCAGCGAATCGTGCCCAGACCGCGATGAATAATATTCTGACCGAAATACACCGCGTCGCCGCGGCGACGCAAGCGCGCCAATGTCGTGCTAACAATCGGCTGTCGTGTCGCCGTGATCGGATCGATCGATGGAATCACACAACGCGAACACGGCTTGACCACATCGAACTCGATACTGCCGATGCGCACGCGCCGCCATTCATCCTCCGCGTACGGCGCACAACCCGCGACAACGATATTGGCGCGAAAGCGCTCGCTGCCGATCGCGATCGACAGCTCGGCATTGAAGGCTTGCAGCGAAGCCTCGGCGATCAACAATAACGGGAAGCCATCGGCAAAACCGACCTGATCGCCGCTGCGCGCGTACGTCGGGTCGACCGCGCGGCGGCTGTCCTCCGGCAGATAGTGCAGACGGCACGCGCATTCCAAAACCGTCGACAGCCACGCTGCGGCCTCCGCGCCGCAATCGCCCGCCGCGATCGTATCGCGCCACACAGTGACCACGCTGCGCGCATCCGTCGCAGCACGCGCGATCGCAACGTGTAAATTCGGCATCGCTGGCGCCGACAGCGTTAACATATCGGCGTCCAATACCGTTTTTATCAAACACATGCGCGGATATTCGCGCTGCGTCAAAAACTGGCCCTGCGAATCGGTGACCAACCAGCGTCGATCGAACGTCGGCCCGCGCGTATCGAGCGGCATTTCACGCAGCGCGATGCCGCCGAGCGATTTGACCGGATAAATAGTCAATTCGCTGATCACTAATTTCGACATCGATCGCTCCACAGCGTGCTGGTTAGATTATCGCCAGATTTTCTGGCACCGACATTTCAATCACACGTAGCGTACGTCATACATTACAGCGCAGCCGCGTAATGCATAAATTCTTGCAGCCTGCCATAATTCCACTATCGTCATAGGACACATAATAAGTATTAGGCGCCATGAGCAGTAATATTCTTCTCGCTCGACAAGCAATTTACGATACGCAACTACGTGTTTATGCGTATGAACTGCTATTTCGTTCGCAAGGATCCGACAGCGCAAACGTAACCGATGGCGATCACGCAACGTCTTCGGTGTTGCTTAATGCATTTACGGCGCTGCCGGTAGAAGACATCCTCGAAGGTAAACCTGCGTTTGTAAACTTTACACGCAACCTACTCGACAGCCCACCGCCGATCGATGCGTCGCGACTCGTTGTCGAAATCCTCGAAGACGTAGTCATCGACGCACAAACAATCGAAGCGATCGCGCGCCTGAAACAGCAAGGCTACACCATCGCGCTCGACGATTACGTTTATGCCGAAGGCCACCACGAATTGGTGCTGCTCGCCGATTTAATTAAAATCGACGTGCTGGCACAAAGTCTCGACGAAGTACGCGCGCTATTACAGCGCTTACAACCGTACAACGTACAGCTGCTCGCCGAAAAAGTCGAAACACAGGAAATGTTCGAGACCTGCAAGCAGCTCGGCTTTAAATATTTCCAAGGCTATTTTCTATCGCGCCCGCAAATCGTCAAAGGCCGCGCGCTGAAAAGCAATCAGCGTACGGTGCTGCAATTGCTGACTACATTGAAATCGGCCGATGTCGATTTCAAAGAAATCGAGCAGGTCATTCAAACCGATTCGGTGCTCGCATTAAAAATTTTACGGCTGGTCAATTCGGCATTTTTTAGCCAACAGCGCGAAATTAAATCGATTCGCCAGGCGCTGGCATTATTAGGCTTAGAGAAAATTCGCAGCTGGGCGCAATTACTCGCGCTATCCAACCTCGATAACAAACCCGCTGCGCTGTTTACCGCGGCGATGGTGCGCGCGCGTTTCGGACAATTGCTAGCCGAGCGCGCAACGGGAGCCGATCTGCATGGCGATAGCCAATTTACGATTGGCCTATTGTCGACGCTCGATGCGTTTCTCGGCATGGAAATGGGAGACGTACTCAAAAGTATCGCCGTGTCCGCCGATATGCGCGACGCGATTCTGCTGTATCAAGGCGACAGCGGGTTTTTGTTAGCCGTCACGATCGCCTACGAACGCGCCGACTGGGACGCGATCGATTGGCCTCGGTTGCAGGCATTAGGAATAGATACCGAAAATGCGCAGGAAGCGTACTTGCAAAGCTTGCAATGGGCCGACGAGAATTTGCAGTTTTTGCGCTAGCAATAATCGCGCACTGCGCCTCGCAATATTTCAGCAACTGAATATTTCAGCAACTAAATATTGCAACAACCAAATATTTTAACAACAGAATATTTCAACAACAGCACTCAAATCGCGCACGACTGTAGCAGTGTGCGCAATGCGTCCTCGTCGAAAGGCCAATTCAGTTCTGCACCATCCTGCACGCGGCGCAATACTGGAATTCGCTCGCCGTAGCGCTGTAATAGCTCGTCGCTGTCGTCGATATCAGCGATATCGACACATTCGATCGCAACCGCACGCTCTTGAAATTGTGGTTCCGCCAACAGTGCCGCGAGCTGTGTCTCGGCCACCTCGCACAGATGGCAGCCGAGGGTACCGTAAAGAATATATTGAGTCATCGCCACACCATTAACACTGCGCACGCCATTGCCGAGCGATCATTTTAAAACGAATGCCACCGCTGTGGGTAAGCGCAGCGGCAATCGCAGCATCAACGCATCTCGTAACCGCTTTCGTTGTGCAGCGCCACATCGAGCCCTTCGGCTTCTTCGTCTGCAGAGACGCGCAAACCGATGGTCAAATCGATCAATTTATACAGCACAAAGCTAACGATCACGGTGTACGTCAATGTTGCGCCGATGCCGATCAACTGCACCTGTAACTGCGCCGCGATTGAATCGACACCGCTAGCAAAACCTTTGCCGCTGAATACACCCAGGTTGGGGCTAGCAAAAATACCGGCCAAAAAAGTACCTAAAATACCGCCAACGCCATGCACTGGAAACACATCCAACGAATCGTCGATTTTCAAACGACGCTTTAACCAGAGCGTGGAGAAAAAGCACACCGTGCCGCCCATCACACCAATCGCCAAAGCACCGCCGGGTCCGACATAACCCGATGCTGGCGTGATGGTGCCCAGACCTGCGACCATGCCGGTCACCGCGCCGAGTACACTTGGCTTGCGGAATTTGATCCACTCGATGCACAACCAGGTAAATGCGCCTGCCGATGCCGACAAATGCGTCACCAACATCGCCATGCCTGCGTTGCCGTCCGCTGCCAAGGCGCTGCCGGCGTTAAAGCCATACCAGCCAACCCACAACATACCGGCACCGGTGACAGTCATCGTCATATTGTGCGGCGGCATCGCAGTTTCCGGAAAGCCGCGGCGCGGCCCCAACACCAAAGCGCCGACCAGCGCCGCAGCACCAGCGGTGATATGCACCACCGTGCCGCCAGCAAAATCGAGCAATCCCATCTTGCCGAGCCAACCGCCGCCC
The DNA here is from genome assembly GCA_043786385.1 of Spongiibacteraceae bacterium. GTDB lineage: Bacteria > Pseudomonadota > Gammaproteobacteria > Pseudomonadales > CAMLJR01 > CAMLJR01. Next base: position 23,002 of record JAYVWC010000031.1, read on the forward strand.
CACACCCAGTGGGTAACCGGTGCGTACACCAAAATCAACCACAGCGCAGAGAACAACAGCACCGCAGAGAATTTCATCCGCTCAGCAAATGCGCCAATAATCAGCGCCGGCGTGATAATCGCGAACGTCATTTGAAACATGACAAATACCGTTTCCGGCAAGCCACTGACCACAGAGCTCGCTGTGACCCCAGCCAACAGCGCTTTCTGCATACCACCCAGCCACGCACTACCGTCCGCAAAAGCCAGGCTGTAACCGATGACAAACCACAGCACCGATGCCAAACAAGCGATCGCAAAACATTGCATCATCACGCTCAACACATTTTTGCTGCGCACCAAACCCGCGTAAAACAGCGCCAACCCAGGCAATGTCATAAATAAAACCAATGCGGTGGCAGTCAGCATCCATGCGGTATTTGCGCCGTCGACAGCGCCGGTATCGGCACGCGCCACACCGCCGAGCAGCAACAACGGCAGGATTAATAAATTCTTAGCCAATGGAATTTCCCGCCGAGCCATAACAGTCATTCTCCAATTCGAATAATTAATACAACGCACCATTAGGAGACGCTAGGCCCAAATATGGTGCAATTAAATACCGCTCCCGATCCCAGCGCAACGATCGCTAAAGGATTGCTCAGAAAACCTATAACTTCGCACTAAATCGTTAGTTATTAGTATGTTATATAGGGGCTAAGCATGGGCTGCGGCGACGACCGGCACACCCCACAAATGGGGTCATATCTATAGCAGAAAGCCAATGTGCAATAAACATGCCTCACAACACAACAGGAGGGCTATTTTGGTGCGCGCAAACACCGGCAATAGCGCGACTATTCGGGCCGTGCGCTATCGGCAAAGTCTTCTATGCTTTGGGGGCGATTTAATTATTCTGTTAGATGGCTATATCCCCGGATAAAAACCAGCTGGCACGCGCAGTAAATGACCGCGGCCACAACACCCTTTCTGTGCAGTCACCTGAATTATGCAAAAAATTGATGTCGTAAAAATTTATCAACGCAAGCACGCACTCATCATTGATGACTTCCCGGATATGCGCGGTTCGATTCGACGCATGTTGGTAAATTTTGGGATCGCTAAAATCGAAACCGCCTCCAATGGCGAGGAAGCGATCACGCATTGCGAAAACAACAATTTCGATATCATCCTGTGCGATTACAATCTCGGCGATTCGAAGAACGGCCAACAAATACTGGAGGAGCTGCGCTTCCGTAAATTATTGAAGCAGACCACCGCCTATATGATGATCACCGCCGAAACGACCAAAAGCATGGTGTTCGGTGCGCTGGAGTATCAACCCGACGATTATCTGACCAAACCATTTACCCAAACCGTGCTGCAAAAACGCATGGATCGCTTGGTTTTAGAAAAGGAAATTCTGCACGACATCAATCGAGCGATGGACAATGACGATTACGATCGCGCCATCGCGCTGTGCGACGAGCATATCGCCGATAAAGACCGCTACGAACAACGCTGTTATCGAATCAAGGCGCGCTGCTTTTTTCTTAAACACATGTTTCCTAAAGCACGCGCCATCTACGAAGAAGTGCTCGACGAACGGCCATTAGAGTGGGCGCAAATCGGCCTCGGCCAATGCCTGATGGAAATGGGCGAGCTAGCCGAAGCCGAGCGTCAATTTCAGCAGTTGGTCGATCAAAACTGTCTATGCCTTGAAGTTTACGATTATCTGGCAGAGGTCAAAAGCCGCATCGGCGATATCGCTAGCGCGCAGCAATTGCTCGAATACGCCAGCGAAATATCGCCGAACGCTATTTTGCGGCAACAGCATTTGGCGGAATTGAGCGAACACACCGGCGACTGGGATCGCGCGGAAAAAGCGCATCGCAAAGTGATGCGCCTGGGTGCTAACTCCTGTTACGAATCACCCGATAATTATTTTAATTTAGTGCGCTGTATTTCCTCGCAGATTCGCATGAGCGATACCAAGGATAACAATCGCATTAAAGAAGCCGAGGAAGTGCTCGATCGCGCGCGACGGCGTTATCGCGACAACAAAACCACCCGGCTGCAATCCGATCTATTAAACGCAGCGGTGTATGCCGATGCCGGCCAAGCCGATGAATCTCGCAAGCGCGTCGCAGCATTAGCGCCCAAATTAGAATCCAATGCAGAAAGCGAGATTCCTTCGGCACAGATTACGCTCGAACTGGCGCGCTGCTATCACGCGATGGGCGATAAAGAACAAGCGCAAAAATTATTGCGCGCGCTCGCCGAGCGATACCCCGACGACGAAAGTATTGGTAAAGAAATCGACCGACTCTCCGACGAACCGCTATCCAAAAAAGGCAAGGAAGAGGCTGTCGAACTTAACCGACGCGGCAAAGAGCTGCTGTCTTCGCAGGACTACCCGCAAGCGATTTCGTTATTCAGTGCAGCATTGCGAAAAACGCCAAACAGCATCGCGGTAAAACTGAACTTGCTGCTCGCGCTGATTCGCGAAATGGATAGGCAAGGCAGCGACGAGAAGCAATTGGCGCGCGCCGAGCAGTTAATTCATTCGATCGACACACTGCAAGAGGATCACCCACTGCACGAACGCTTTCAAACGCTGTGGGAATACGTCGAACAACTGCGCGAGCAATTTACCGAGGGCGAACAGCATGAGTGAAGAGTCGTCGTTCGCATTACTATTGGCGTCGTCGGTACACGATATAAAAAATTCACTCAGCATGCTACTCGATACGCTCGATACCGTAGTGCAAACCACACCGATCACCAATGATCAGCAGCGCCATCAATTTGCCACACTGCGTGGCGAAGCGGCGCGCATCAACAATTCGCTGATGTATCTGCTAGGCATGTATCGGATGCAGAAAAATCAGCTGCCGCTGCAAATTCAAGAAGTGTACGTCGCCGATTTTCTCGACGAACAAATTGCCGCCAACGAATTATTATTTTCAATTCGCGAACTCGATGTAAGCATGATCTGCGATGCAGAGCTGACCGGCTACTTCGATCCGACGCTGGTCGGCGGCATTATCAACAATGTGCTGGTCAATGCCGCCCACTACGCGCATAAAAATATTCGCTTGAGCGCATCAAAGTCTACACAGAACGAACTGCTGATCGCAGTCAACGACGACGGCCCCGGCTTTCCGCAGAAAATGCTCGAATCTGCCGACAACCAACATCGCGGCATCGATTTCATTAGCGGCAGCACCAATCTCGGTTTGTACTTTGCTGGCGAGGTGGCGTATATGCACCGACGCGGCGACCATCATGGCAATATAGCGTTGAGCAACCCGGCTGCGGGTGGCAGCTGTTTTCAGCTAATGTTGCCGTGAGGTTAAGTAGCTAACCGTGCCGCCCTCTGCATGAACCAAATTTTTGGCCCGCCATCGGGTAGCGTCGCTTCACTAATAACTTCGAAGCCATGACGCTGATAGAGCGGATTATTTCTTTCGTTACTCGATTCCACATAGGCTGGCGCGCGCTGCTGATCGCAGACATCTAATCCAGCTTTCATAAACGCTGATCCGATGCCGCGTCCTTGATTGCCCAGGCTAGCGCCGATGGCATGAAGATAAAAATGTGGTTCCCGCGGGTGGTGTTTCGCCCGTATTTTTTCTAGGGCATCAGCCCGCTTCAGACTTTGAACACCGCTGGTTCGTACAAGATCCCATAGACCCTGTAGCAAGCGCCAATGAAAACCTGTTTTTGCTGAAACCCCCCGCTGCCAACCACATGGCTGCGCCAGTCTTATCTCGATTTATATAGATTTGCCCACGATGTTTGTAGACGCATAGGGGGAGCAAGGTACAAGCGCAAGAAACTAGTACGTACAGAACGCAAAAACCGAACAACCCCGCAGCAGACACCTTGACGTATAATGCAGCCCTTAATCCCGAGCTCCGCAGCCAGATATGTCGCAGGTCAAATCGCTGTCCTCGCACAGCCCGCTATTCAGCTACCGAAAATACTGGGCCGAGTGTTTCGGTACCGCACCGTTCCTGCCGATGTCGCGCGCGGAAATGGATGTGCTCGGCTGGGATTCATGCGACATCATCATCGTCACCGGCGATGCCTACGTCGATCATCCCAGCTTTGGCATGGCCGTGATCGGCCGCACGCTCGAAGCGCAGGGCTTTCGCGTCGGCATCATCGCGCAACCCGATTGGCATTCAAAAGACGCATTCAGGGCACTCGGCAAACCGAATTTATTTTTCGGCGTCGCGGCCGGCAATATGGATTCGATGATCAATCGTTACACCGCCGATCGTCGCCTGCGTCACGACGATGCGTATACACCGGACAATATCGGCGGCAAGCGACCCGATCGCGCAGTGATCGTGTATTCGCAGCGTTGCCAGGAAGCGTATAGCGATGTGCCGGTCATTATCGGTTCGATCGAAGCGAGTTTACGCCGCATCGCGCATTACGATTATTGGAGCGATAAAGTACGGCGCTCGATTTTGCTCGATAGCAAAGCCGATTTATTACTGTACGGCAACGCCGAGCGCGCGATTATCGAAGTTGCGCATCGGCTCGCCAACGGCGAACTCATCGAAACAATTCGCGATGTGCGCGGCACCGCATTTGCGTTGAATGAAATTCCCGCCGGCTGGACGCTGATCGATTCGACCGAATTCGATCAGCCCGGCGCGGTCGATTTTCATAAAAGCCCGTATCAACTGGTCGAGGAGCCGAGCGTCTGCGCGAGCAAACAAGCCGAGCCGCCCTCTTCCGAAATAAATAGTGACACGCAAGTGGTGCGTATTCTCGATCCGCTCGCCGCGCGCAAAGCGAAACTCGATCCGAATAAAACGGTCATTCGCTTGCCGAGTTACGAGCAAGTGAAAGACGATCCGGTGTACTACGCGCACACTGCGCGCGTGTTGCATTTGGAAACCAATCCCGGCAACGCGCGCGCGTTGGTGCAACGCCACGGCGAGCGCGAAGTATGGCTGAACCCGCCGCCGATTCCGTTAGAAACCGACGAGATGGATTCGGTATTCGAATTGCCGTATCAGCGCGTGCCGCACCCAAGCTACGGCACTGCGAAAATTCCTGCGTACGAGATGATTCGCTTCTCGGTGAATATCATGCGCGGCTGTTTCGGCGGTTGTACATTTTGTTCGATCACCGAACACGAAGGCCGCATTATTCAAAGCCGCTCGCAGGAATCGATCGTGCGCGAAGTCGAAATGATTCGCGACAAAACGCCGGGCTTCACCGGCGCTATTTCCGATCTCGGCGGCCCGACCGCGAATATGTGGCGATTGAATTGCAAAAGTAAAACGATCGAAGAAAATTGCCGCCGCTTATCGTGCGTGTATCCCGGCATTTGCAAAAATCTCGATACCGATCAAACACCGCTAATCGCACTATATCGCGCGGTGCGCGCGCTACCCGGCATCAAACGCGTATTGATTGCATCGGGCCTGCGCTACGATCTCGCGGTCGAAACGCCCGAATACGTTAAAGAACTGGTCACGCATCACGTCGGCGGCTATTTAAAAATTGCGCCTGAACACACCGAAGGCAGCCCGCTATCGAAAATGATGAAACCGGGTATCGGTACCTACGACAAATTCAAAGCGATGTTCGATAAATTTTCGAAGCAGGCCGGTAAAGAACAATTTCTAATTCCGTACTTCATCGCCGCGCATCCCGGCACCACCGATGAAGACATGATGAATCTGGCGCTGTGGTTAAAACACAACGGCTTCCGCGCCGATCAAGTGCAAACGTTTTATCCATCGCCGATGGCCAACGCCACTGCAATGTATTACTCGGGCAAAGACCCGCTACATAAAGTCAGTCGCGACAGCGAAAAAGTGTTTTCGGCAAAAGGTTTAAAACAGCGACGCCTGCATAAAGCATTTCTGCGCTATCACGATCCGGAAAACTGGCCGCTGCTGCGCGACACGCTACAAAAAATGGGCCGCTCCGATTTAATCGGTTACGGTAAAAAACAATTGATTCCAACGCGCCAACCAGCGAATTGGCAATCGAGTAAAACGCCATCGAATCAAAATTCATCGGATCGAGCGCCATCGAAATCGAGCAACCAAATCAAACCCGGCCGCATATTGACGCAACACACCGGTTTGCCACCGCGCAGCGAAACCCAATCGCGCACGCATAAAACTTCGTCGCACAAAAAACCAATAAAAAAACGTTAAGCCGACTTAATCATCCCCGGCAATACAAAATCCAACACGCGTTCGAGCACCGCATCGGCATCGTCGGTGCGGCAGGCACCGCCCGATAGCGAATGCAGACGCTTCACCTCTTGATGCAGCGAGTGCTCGATGCCGAGCACGAATTGCAGGCGCCAGTAAATTTCCGTTAGCGGCACATCGGGCAGCGCTTCGTGCAGTGCGCGCACGAACGGTTTTAAGTGGCGCGTGTCTTCGTCGGCTTGCGCGCGAATCTCCGCTGGTCCATCGAGGCGGATACGCATCAGAAATGGGACTTTGGCCTGCGTTTCGGCGAGTGCGCTCCAGCGAATCACTGGCGCCAGCAATGCATGCAGAATCGCGCGCACGCGCTCGGCGCGGCTGCCTGTTTTGGCTCGCGCCGCTTTGAGCAATTCTTTACGCTCCTGCAACAACTGCGGCGCCGAGCGCTGAAACAACGCGTGCAGCAGGCTCTCCTTGTTGCCAAAGTGATAATTGATCGCGGCGGTGCCGACGCCGGCCGCTTCGGTAATTTCGCGCACCGTTACTTGCGTGAAGCTGCGCGTCGCAAATAATTGCTGCGCCGCATTTAGAATGCGCTCTCGCGTTTCGTTATCGGCCGGCAGCGGCGGGCGGCCGCGTTTACTGACCGGTGCTGCAGCGGCTTTCGCTGTCATCGATTTCATCCTGCGTAAAAGTCCGACTTGACACATTAATGGAACGTGTGTTTTATTAAAACACTTGTTCCATTAAATATGCTTTCCATTAAAACAAGCATTCCATTAAATAACAAGCGCGCAGCGCGCTTTGTCGATCGCCAGCAGGAGCCATCGCCATGTGGGATTTCTCTACCGAGCCCGAGTTTCAAGCCAAACTCGATTGGATGGCTGAATTCATTAAAGCCGAAGTCGATGCGCTCGATCTGCTGTTCCCCAGCGCGCGCTATGTTTACGACACGCACCATCAGGCTTCGCGCGCGATCCTGAAGCCATTGCAACAACAGATTAAAGAACAGGGGCTATGGGCCTGTCACCTCGGCCCGGAACTCGGCGGCCACGGTTACGGTCAAGTTAAACTCGGCTTGATGAACGAAATTATCGGTCGCTCGATGTGGGCGCCTACCGTATTCGGCACCGCCGCGCCCGATACCGGCAATGCCGAAATTCTGGCGATGTTCGGCACGCCCGCACAGAAAGCAAAGTATCTACAGCCGCTACTCGATGGCGATATTGTCTCCTGTTATTCGATGACCGAGCCGCAGGCCGGCGCCGATCCGCAGGAATTTATTTGTCGCGCCACGCGCGATGGCGATCACTGGGTGATCGACGGCGAGAAATGGTTTTCATCGAATGCGCGCTTTGCCGAGTTTTTTTTGGTGATGGCAGTTACCGACTCCAGTGCGCCGGTGCTGAAACGGATGTCGATCTTTATCGTGCCGCGCGATACCGCCGACCTGAAAATTATTCGCAATGTGGCGTATATGACGGAGAGCACCAAACTCGACGAAGGCACCAATGGTTACGTGCAATACGATAGTGTCCGCGTACCGCTCGATCATATGCTCGGCGAAACCGGTGGCGGCTTTGCGGTGGCGCAAGCGCGGCTCGGCGGTGGTCGTGTGCATCATGCAATGCGCACGGTCGGCCAATGCCGGCGCGCGTTAGAAATGATGTGCGAGCGCGCGCTGAGTCGTCGCACGCAAGGCACGCTGCTCTCCGAAAAACAATCGGTGCAGCAGATGATTGCCGACAGTCACATCGAACTCGAACAATTTCGTTTGTTGGTATTGCACACTGCGTGGCTGATCGATCATAGCCACGGCAATCCGAAAATCGCGCGTGCGCATATTGCGATGGTAAAAGTAGCGACGGCAAAAATTTATCACGATATTGTGCAACGCGCGCTGCACGTGCACGGCTCGCTCGGCACCACGCATGAAATGCCGTTGGCGGCGATGTGGATGAATATACCAGCGCTCGGCCTGGCCGATGGCCCGACCGAAGTGCATCGCACCACGGTCGCCAAATCGCTGCTCCGCCAATTCAAACCCGCGCCGGGTCTTTTTCCGAGCGAGCATCTGCCGCCAAAAATTGCTGCCGCGCGTGCCCGTTATTCACACCTGTTTAACGATCGCGCTGACGATTAATCGATAAAGGTATTCACGTGGACAAGTTATTTGATTTTACCGGAAAAATAGTTTTGATCACCGGCGGCAGTCGCGGCCTCGGTTATGAAATGGCGAAGGCTTTTGCTGAACGTGGTGCCGATCTTATTATCGCTAGCCGCAAATTGGATGCCTGCGAAAAAGTTGCGCGCGAAATCGAAGCAATGGGACGCCGCGCATTGCCGATTGCGTGTCACGTCGGCAAATGGGATGACATCGATCGTATGATCGAAACGGTGTACGCGCAATTTGGTCGCGTTGATATTCTGATTAACAACGCTGGCCTCTCGCCACCGGCACCGTCGTCGCACGAAACCAGCGAAGCGCTGTTCGACAAAGTGATCGATGTTAATTTTAAAGGCCCGTTCCGCCTCGCCTCGCAAATCGGCGCACGTATGATGGCCGGCGATGGCGGTTGCATTATCAACGTCAGCAGCACCGGTGCACTGCGGCCACCGCCAAATCTCGCACCGTATGCCGGCGCGAAAGCTGCAATGAATACGATGACCGAATCGTTCGCAAAAGAATATGGCCCCAAAGTGCGCGTCAATACATTATCGCCCGGGCCATTTCTAACCGATATTGTTAAAGCATGGCCGCAGGAGGATCGCGAGGGGCGTGTGAATGCGCTCGGTCGACTCGGCAATCCGGAAGAAATCGTTACTGCTGCATTATTTCTTGCGAGCCCGATGTCGTCCTACACCACCAGCGCGCTTATCCGTGTCGATGGGGGCCTGTATTAAAAATGAGTACAGATAAAAAAACATCCTTCGATATCGATGCACTAGTGCGCAAAGATCAATTGGTGCCGTGGCTCGATGCGAATATTCCCGAGCTGGGCAGCGGCGCATTAACTACGCGCTTAATCAGCGGTGGCACCTCCAATGTCATCATTGCTTTAAATCGCGGCAACGATATCACGATGGTAATGCGTCGTCCGCCCGCCGATCCACCGCCCGGTAGTAAAAAATCGATCGAGCGCGAAGCAATGTTGTTGAGCGCACTCGGCGCAACGGCAGTGCCGCATCCGCATGTATTCGGTAAATGTTTTGATACCGATGTCATCGGCAGTAGTTTTTACATTATGGAATTGGTCGACGGCTGGGCGCCGGAACTGAATGATCGCAACTGCTTATTCAAAGCACCATTCGATCAACAACCATTGCTCGGCGCCCTACCCTACGCGTTGATCGACGGCTTGATTGCACTCGCCAATGTTGATTACACCGCGATCGGTCTGCAAGATTTTGGCAAGCCGCAAGGTTTTCTCGAACGCCAAGTCGAACGTTGGGGCTCGCAATTAGCCAGTTACGTCAACACTTACAAAAATTATCGGGGCCGAGAAATTCCCGGTTTAAACGCGGTTGCCGAATGGCTGCGCAAAAATATTCCCGCTAACAGCAAACCGGGATTGATACACGGCGATGTCGGTTTTCCGAATGTGATGTTTCGCCACGACGCGCCAGCGCGACTCGCCGCAATAATCGATTGGGAGTTGGCGACAGTTGGCGATTCGATGCTCGATATCGCGTGGTACTTGATTGGCTTTCGCGATGCGCGCGAGCCGACACTGATTCCACAGGTATCGTACTTCGATGCACTGCAATTTCCAACTCGACAGGAACTGGCGACGTATTACGCAAAAGGCACCGGCCGCGACATCGCGAATCTCGATTATTTTCTGGTGCTCGCACTCTACAAAAGCGCGTGCATTCTGGAATATAAAGTGGCCGCGGCAATGGACGGGCAATTATCGAAAGATGTTGGCGCGATGGCCGATCGCTTTGTCACCGACATTGCGAACGAAGCGACGAAAATTTTGCGCTATGCGAATGCCTCGACGACTTGATTGAAATTCGACTCGATCGAAACCTATATAAATTACCCGATAACGCAAATTTTATTTCTTGGCGCAAGGCCACGCCTTGCGCCAAGCGTCCAATGCCAAACTGGAACCGGTGTACTGCCGATTTTTTGGATGATCATTTAAATATTTTATAAACACTGTCTTCATATCGCCGACCGAAACCGAAGTCGGTGGGCAATAACCGTAAACCTTATGCGCATCGCCGCGACTGACCAAACTAGTTTCGGTGATCGCCATATTCAAGCCGTCGACTAACCCATTGATGTAATACGCACACGCATAATCGTTTTGCTTTTGTCCGCATAGCGATAGCCAATAGGTGCCACTCGATTGATCTTCGGCGGCGTTCGCGATATCGCTCAGCAATATTATGGCGACCGCGCTCAGAACGACTTGTTTTGCTTTGCGCATAAAGGATTCCCGTAATTATTAAAGACTTTAACCGTCATGCTAGCCGTCATAACAACGTCACAAAAAAAGTGTGAACTCTGACCTGTTTTACATCGGTTTAAAGCCTATAGTCCGCCCGACATAACGATACCATTGAGGGTAAATCATGAACGGAAACCAAATCACTTTCTCCGTCAACACCTCTGAATTAAATCAGCTGCGTAGTATCGCCAGAACCCGCGGACAATCGGTAGCCGATTACGTCGCACAGCTTATCAGTTCGAAGCTTGCAACACCGAACCCAATACCATCGCAGATCCATACCGCATTGCAAGAGTCGCACAGCAAGGCAGGCTAGATATATCGGCTAGCAGCGCGCAATCGCCGCTCGAATCCTATTCACTCGCACTAACAAAAAGGTAGTTACAAAAAAAGTGAATACAAAAAAAAGCCCGGCTTATAGCCGGGCTTTTTAATTGGAGGAGAGTGAGGGAGTCGAACCCTCGATGGAGTTTTAAGCCCCATACTCCCTTAGCAGGGGAGCGCCTTCGGCCACTCGGCCAACTCTCCAAAACTGTGCGAGCTTTGGTGAAAATCCATTCAACTATGCACCCAACTACGCAACGCTGGTCGCTCGATAACAACGACAACAACACTAAAAATCGCGGGCGGAATCATACCATAAGCACCGCGGATTGATAGCGAAATGTCGAGACACTCAGCTCGATATTGGCGGTTTACCCTGCTTTTCGTTCTGAATCCGTTGATAAATTTCTTCGCGGTGCACCGACACCGACTTCGGTGCATCGACACCGATGCGAATTTGATTGCCCGTAACTCCCAGCACGGTAATCGTGACTTCATCCCCTATGATCAAGGACTCGCCAATCCTGCGCGTTAAAACCAGCATTATCATCTCCCAGATTTGCGATCGGCTATCACTTTCCGATCGTTTTTTGCGGCGCAGCTTAAATGTCAGTGGCGCCGCTTGAATGTCGGTGACGTCGATTCGCGAAACGTTTACTTGGTCGACGCTCGATCCAACTCAAATGTCGAGTGTAACGCACGCACGGCCAGCTCCATATACTTTTCATCGATGACGACCGAAATTTTGATTTCCGAGGTCGTTATCATTTGAATATTAATCGCCTCATCGGCCAGCGCTTTAAACATCTTGCTGGCGATACCGGCGTGCGAACGCATGCCGACGCCAACCACTGACACCTTGCAAATTTTCGCATCGGTTTTAACTTCGCGAGCGCCGAGCTTAGCGGCGGTGGCGCGCAAAATTGCTTCGGCTTTTTCCAATTCGTTGCGATGCACGGTGAACGTGAAATCGGTGGTGTTGTCCTGGCCGACGTTTTGGACGATCACATCGACTTCGACATTCGCATCGCCGATCGGGCCGAGAATTTGATAGGCGACGCCGGGAGTATCTGGCACGCCGACAATCGTTAATTTAGCTTCATCGCGATTGAACGCAATGCCAGAAATTGCGGGGTTTTCCATAGCGGAATTTTCCTCGAGAGTAATCAAAGTGCCGGGGCCGTCTTGGAAACTATGCAGCACGCGCAGCGGCACGTTGTATTTACCAGCGAATTCGACCGCGCGAATTTGCAGTACCTTCGAACCGAGACTGGCCATCTCCAGCATTTCTTCAAACGTGATTTTATCGAGCCGACGCGCGGTATCGACGACACGTGGATCGGTGGTATAGACGCCATCGACATCGGTGTAAATTTGGCATTCATCGGCTTTCAATGCCGCAGCGAGCGCAACGCCGGTGGTATCGGAGCCGCCGCGGCCGAGCGTGGTGATATTGCCATTTTCATCGATGCCTTGAAAACCGGCGACGACGACGATGCTGCCCTGATCGAGATCGGCGCGAATATTGGTATCGTCGATTTCTTTAATGCGCGCTTTATTAAAGGCGTCGTCGGTGACGATTCGCACCTGCGCGCCGGTATACGATTTGGCCGCGTAGCCGCGCTTGTGCAGCGCCATGCACAGCAATGCGATAGTGACTTGCTCGCCAGTGGAAATCAGCACGTCGAGCTCGCGCGGTGTCGGCTGCTCTTGCATCTCTTTCGCCAGCGCGATCAAGCGATTGGTTTCGCCGCTCATCGCCGACACGACCACGACGATATCGTGGCCAGCATCGCGAAATTTAGCGACTTTAGCGGCGACCTGGTCGATGCGCTCCGGAGAGCCGACCGAGGTGCCGCCGAATTTTTGTACGATCAAACTCATGCCCTGACTCTTGCTTGATTAAATAACTTGTTTGATTAAATAACTTGTCTGATTGAACTGCGCTGGACGGGCCGCGATGCACCCGATAAAAAGGACGCGGAATTAAACACTAATTGCGCACGAAATTAAACCATTTTGCGTGGCGCCGCGCGCCGTTACCGCTAATTCCCCGCCACATACTGCTCAGCCAGCGCCAACGCCGCTGGCAGCGCACTCGGATCGGTGCCGCCGCCCTGCGCCAGATCCGCACGCCCGCCGCCTTTGCCGCCGACCACTGCCGCCGCCTTGGCGAGCAATTCTCCCGCTTTAAAGCGGGCGGTTAGATCCTGCGTCACACCGGCCGCCAGCATCACCTTATCGCCATCGACCGCAGCCAATAACACGACTGCCGAACCCAATTTATTTTTCAGCTGATCGACGGTATCGCGTAGCGCCTTCGCATCGGCGCCTTCAAGTTTCGCCGCCAGCACCTGCACGCCGTTGATCGATTTAGTCTGCGCCGCCAAATCGCTGCCAGCAACGCTGGCTAACTTGCCTTTCACCTGCGCCAATTCTTTTTCGAGCGCACGCAGTTGTTCGAGCGCTTGCGCGACGCGCTGCGGTGCCTCGTCGACCGATGCTTTTAACACTGCAGCGATCTCTGCGATCGCGCCCTCTTGGCGATGCACAAACGCCAACGCGCCGATGCCGGTCACCGCCTCCAAGCGCCGTACGCCGGCTGCGACGCCGCTCTCAGCGACGATTTTGCAAAACCCGATATCGCCGGTGCTGGTCACGTGCGTGCCGCCGCATAATTCGCGCGACGAGCCGATATCCAATACGCGTACTTCGTCGCCGTATTTTTCGCCGAACAACATCATCGCACCGGTTTTTTGCGCATCGTCGATCGACATCACGCGCGCCTGCGTTTTCGCGTTCGCTAAAATTTCGCGATTGACGATAAATTCGATATTGCGGATTTCATCTTTGCTAAGCGGCGCGTTGTGCGCGAAATCGAACCGCGTTTTATCGGCATCGACCTGCGAGCCTTTCTGCTGTACGTGTGCGCCCAATACTTCGCGCAGCGCTTTGTGCATTAAATGTGTCGCCGAGTGATTGCGCATCGTCGCCGCGCGACGTTCGGTATCGACGCGCGCAGTAACCGTATCGCCGACCGCGAGCGAACCGGCGCGCAGCTCGCCGTGATGACCGAATACATCGGCCTGAATTTTTTGCGTATCCTCGACATCGAACAACGTCGTGCACACATTGCCAGCGATCAACTCGCCGCTATCGCCAACCTGACCGCCGGATTCAGCGTAGAACGGCGTGTTATCCAACACCACCACGCCGGATTGACCAGCGTGCAATTGCTGCACCGGCGCGCCATCGCGATACAGCGCGGTAATTTTCGCATCGCCCACTTCGAGTTTTTCGTAGCCGTGAAATTGCGTCGGCGCGCCGCTGTATTCCAGCGCCGTTGCCATTTTAAATTTGCCGGCACCGCGCGCCATATCGCGCTGCCGCTCCATCGCGGCATCGAATGCTGCAACGTCGACCTTAACGTCGCGCTCGCGACACACATCAGCCGTTAGATCAAGCGGAAAGCCGTAGGTATCGTGCAATTTAAACGCAGTTTCGCCATCGAGCGCCGCACCTTTATTGCGTGCAAGCTCGGCCAATGCCGCATCGAGAATTTCCATGCCGTTTTCGATCGTTTCGAAAAAGCGCTCTTCTTCCTGACGCAGTACATCCGCGATGCGCGCCTGCGAGGTATTTAATTCATTAAACGCAGCGCCCATTTCGGCAACTAAATCGGGCGCCAGTTTGTAGAAAAATGCCGTGCGCGCGCCGAGTTTGTAGCCGTGGCGAATCGCGCGGCGAATAATGCGGCGCAGTACGTAGCCGCGGCCTTCGTTGCCGGGAATTACGCCATCGGCGATTAAAAACGAACAGGCGCGAATATGATCGGCCAATACTTTTAACGATGGGCTGGCCAGATCGCTAGTTTTAGTTTCGCGCGCCGCAGCGGCGATTAATTTTTGAAATAAATCGATTTCGTAATTCGAATGCACGTGCTGCAATACGGCGGAAATACGCTCCAGCCCCATGCCGGTATCGACGCTCGGCTTCGGCAATTTATGCATCACGCCCGCTTCGTCGCGGTTGAATTGCATAAACACGTTGTTCCAGATTTCGATGTAGCGATCGCCATCCTCTTCGGGCGAGCCGGGTGGGCCGCCCCAAATATCAGCACCGTGATCGTAAAAAATTTCGGTGCACGGGCCGCACGGGCCGGCGTCGCCCATCATCCAAAAATTATCGGATGCGAAGCGCGCGCCTTTGTTGTCGCCGATGCGAATGATGCGCTCGGCCGACACGCCGACTTCTTTATTCCACAGGTCGTACGCTTCGTCGTCGTCGGCGTAAACGGTCACCCATAATTTATCAGTGGGCAGATTCAACCATTGTTTCGACGTTAAAAATTCCCACGCGTACAGAATTGCATCGCGCTTGAAATAATCGCCGAAGCTGAAATTGCCGAGCATTTCGAAAAACGTGTGATGGCGCGCGGTGTAGCCGACATTTTCCAAATCGTTGTGTTTACCGCCGGCGCGCACGCATTTCTGCGAGCTGGTGGCGCGGGTGTATGGACGCTTATCGAAACCGAGAAACACATCCTTGAATTGATTCATGCCGGCGTTGGTGAACAGCAGAGTCGGATCTTCGTGCGGCACCAACGAACTACTGGCGACGCGCGTGTGGCCTTTGCCTTCAAAAAACGTAAGAAACGCCTCGCGAATTTCGGAGCTTTTCATTATCCCTCTCACCGGATTGATTGCGCGCAGCACAATAATGCTACACACGGACTGATCGATCATGGAAAACGCCCAGTGCAATGCGCGCCGGGCTGCAATTTAAAGGCGGCTAGTATATCGGAATAGGCATATCGGAATCGATGTTAAAACCTATCCGCGGCGGGTTATTTGCTCAATTTTTCATCAACAGTCAATTGACGCGCCTCGCTTTCCAACATCACCGGAATATCGTCGCGAATCGGATACGCCAAACCGCTAGCGCGGCAGATCAATTCCTGTTTTTGATCGTCGTATTCGAGCGGCGCTTTGCTCACCGGGCACACCAAAATACTCAGCAGCTTTTTATCTAGCATGATTTCTACTCAACTAATTTTTAACGTTAGGGTGTTGCCGTCGGCGCGCTATTTTGCGGAACGGCAGCATCCGGCATCGGCGCGACCACCGTTTGCGGATCGAGCCGCACATCGAACCAATTGATGCGCCAATCGAGATGCGGCCCGGACGCGCGACCGGTGGCACCGACCTCGGCCACCACTTGACCGACTGCCACCTGCTCGCCGGTTTTGACCAGCAGCCGACTCAAGTGCATAAACGTCGATGATACCCCGTAACCGTGATCCATGATCAACGTGCCGCCGGAAAAAAACAGATCAGGCTGCGCCAATGTCACCGTCGCCGCAGCGGGCGCGCGCACTGGCGTACCGACAGACGCAGCCACATCGACGCCGAAATGTGGGCGCCCGGCTTTGCCGTTGTAAAAACGCTGACTGCCGTATACGCCGCTGATGCGCCCCGCTAACGGCCAGCGAAACGGACCAATAAAATCCTCGCGATTACTATCGGTGGCGCGCGCCGCTTCGACTAGCTTTTGCTCGTCGAGAATGCGTTGCAATTGTTCCGATGGCGGTTCGACAGTTTGCTGCGGCACGCCAGTGACGCGTTGAATATCGTAGTGGCGCTGCCCGATATGCAGTGTTTGTACGCTGCGCTCGCCATTCGGCTCAATCATCAACAACGTCGCGGTCGGCTTCGCATCGCGATCGAATCCAATCGCAAATACACCGGCTGGTGTTACGCGCACTGACCGACCGTCGAGCTGCACGCGCGTACCGGACGCCACTTTACCGCTGACTAATGCGCCCTGTTCGAGCTTGCCATGCAATTCGAGCGGTTGCGCTGCGACAATCAAGCTTATCGATAACAGCAGTAACGAAGAAATAAATACTCGACACATTGCGAGACAGTCACTCAAAAAATTCTTTAAGATGCTTCGGCATTCACGAATGCTAGATCGTCGAGTTGCCGTGCGGTTTACTGTGACCGTAGGCGGCATGGATGCCGACTCCGAGCTACACGGATGTACTTGTTGCGTGTCACAGTAAATTGCACGGTAGCTCGACCCACCGATCGGCCTATTGTATTCAATACTGAAAGAGAAAGCCCAATGAGCCGCTACCGCCCGCCGCAACGCCAAGGTTCGCGCTATATCACCGCCGAAGGTATGGCTGCGCTGCGTGCCGAATTACATCAACTGTGGAAAATCGAACGTCCGCAGGTGACGGCAGTGGTTCACGAGGCCGCTAAAAATGGCGATCGCTCGGAAAACGGCGATTACATTTACGGCAAACGTCGGTTGCGCGAAATCGATAGCCGTGTGCGCTTTCTTACCAAACGTATCGATGCCGTCGAAGTGGTCGAACAATTACCGGCCGATCAACAACGCATATTTTTTGGCGCGTGGGTAACAGTGGAGGACGAAGACGGCAACGCTCAAATTTATCGCATTGTCGGCCCCGATGAATTCGATTTAAGCCAACACAAATTAAGTATGGATTCGCCGCTGGCGCGCGCACTGCTCGGCAAACGCATCGGCGACGATATTATTTTTAACAGCCCAGCGGGCGAGCGCGAACTGTATATCGCAGCGGTTTCGTACAGCGCGCCGAATTAATATTCATCCTCTCTCACTACGGTAGCGCAGCGATATTAAGCGCATGCGCTTTCAACAAACCCGCGCACGAAATTACATCGGTGATTTTTCCGTCGAGCACCCATTGAATCGCTTCCGTTAACGGCAGCCGCAATACTTCGAGATCGGCTTCGGTGTGCTCCAAACGGTTTTCGCCGACGCTTAATCCGCGCGCGATGTACACCACGCCCTCTTCATCGGTGACCGATTTCGATACGTGCAAGCGCATTAGCTCGTGCCAATGCGTTGCGCGCAATCCCGTCTCCTCCGCTAATTCGCGCTGCGCGGCTTGCAACGGATCGTCGTCGAGACGACCGCCGCCCATCGGAATTTCCCATAGATTCTGATTGAGCGTGTAGCGAAATTGCCGCACCAACCACGTGTAGCCGTGTTCGTCGATTGGAATAATACCGAGCGCGCGGCTTTTAAAATGCACCACGCCGTAGATGCCGGGCGTGCCTGCTGGCGTTGTCACTTGCTCGTGCGTGACGCTGATCCACGGATTATCGTAAACCGTCTGCATCTGCAAACGCTGCCACGGGCCGATCGCTGTCGGTGTTGTGTGATTCATCATCGTTGCTATCCGCGCAAAAAAAAAATCATTGTGGAAGTCGATATCAAATGCAACTATCTATCCGTGCTGCCAAGTGTATCCCACCAGCACTACGATTCGCGCACCGGCTTTACCAAACTTAACGAAGGAAGCATCGATGAAAACAATGTTTAGAATACTGATCGCATTGCTGGCCATTTACATTGCACCGCTGCACGCCGACGAATACACCGATACCACCGCTAAGTTTCGCGAAGCGCCCAGCTTGCAACCATTCTTTCAAAAAGCTTACGGCTACGCGGTATTCCCAACCATCGGCAAAGGCGGCATGGTCGTCGGCGGTGCGTACGGTAAAGGTCGTGTTTATCGCGGTGGCGAACACACCGGCGATGCGTCGTTGGCGCAGCTTAGCATCGGCTTTCAATTGGGCGGTCAAACTTTTAGCGAAATTATTTTCTTCCAAGATAAACGCGCGTTCGATACCTTCACCAGCGGCAATTTTGGATTCAGTGCCGATGCTTCTGCAGTAGCGATCACGGTCGGCGCCTCGGCGCAAGCCGGTACCGCCGGCAGCTCGGCCAACGCCGGCGATCTGCAAAGCGATTCGATGTATACGCTCGGCATGGCCACTTTCACGACGACCAAGGGCGGCTTGATGTATCAGGCCAGCGTCGGCGGTCAAAAATTCAGCTATACCGCAAAATAATGTAGCCGCGTCCAGCGCCTTCGTGGCGCGGACGCGCGCCCCCCCCTGCTTCAAACACCGCCCAGCCGCTTTAACGGGAAATTCCCGCCTCGGTGTGATTTAATACGCGCCTTTTCCGACGCCGCTTATTTCACAGCGCGCTCAGCCAGCACTTACAAAGGACACCTCCATGACTCGCGACCCGTTGTCGACTTTGCAAAACTCCAACGAATTCGTGCAACGCCATATCGGGCCGACGCCGACGCAGATCGACACGATGCTCGCCGCGATCGGCGCGAGCTCATTACAAGATCTGATGGAAAGCACGGTGCCGGCCAGCATTCTGCGCAGCGATACGATGGATTTACCCGCCGCGCTGACCGAGGCGCAGGCGCTGGAAAAATTGCGCGTACTCGCCGCGCAAAACCAAGTATTCCGCTCGCATATCGGCATGGGTTACTACGATACATTTACGCCGACGGTGATTTTGCGCAACGTGCTCGAAAATCCCGGTTGGTACACCGCGTACACGCCGTATCAACCGGAAATTTCGCAAGGCCGACTCGAAGGTCTGCTCAATTATCAACAAATGGTGATGGATTTCACCGGCATGGAATTGGCTAACGCATCGCTGCTCGATGAAGGCACCGCTGCGGCCGAGGCGATGACTCTATGTTTGCGTGTAAATAAAAAATCGCGCAGCGAAGCATTTTTTATTGCCGCCGATTGCCATCCTCAAACCATCGGAGTGGTGCGCACGCGCGCGCATCATCTCGGCATCAACGTCACTATCGGCGATCCGCACAACGATTTAATCGGCGGCGATTTTTTCGGCGCGCTGCTGCAATACCCCAGCAGCTGCGGCGCGGTTATCGATCCGCGTGCGTTGATCGAAAAAGCGCACGCACAACATACGCTGATAATCGTCGCGAGCGATTTATTGAGCTTGGCATTGTTGACGCCGCCCGGCGAAATGGGCGCCGATGTCGTGGTCGGCAACAGTCAACGCTTCGGCGTGCCGATGGGTTACGGCGGACCGCACGCGGCATTTTTCGCTACGCGCGACGAATACAAACGCTCGGCGCCGGGCCGCATTATCGGCGTATCGATCGATCGTCACGGCGATCAAGCACTGCGCATGGCAATGCAAACGCGCGAACAACATATTCGCCGCGAGAAAGCCACCAGCAATATTTGTACAGCGCAGGCGCTGCTATCGATTTGCGCAGCGTTTTACGCGGTGTATCACGGCCCCGTCGGCATTAAACGCATCGCGCAACGCGTGCATCGCTTAACACAAATTCTGGCGCAGGGTTTTACGCAACTCGGTTTTGAGCGCAGCAATGAATTTTATTTCGATACGCTGACGATTAGAGTCGGCAACCAGCAAGCGACGATTATTGCGCGCGCGGAATCCGCACAAATCAATTTGCGTAAAGTCGATGGCGACCGCATCGGCATTAGCCTCGACGAAACCACCGACGCGAACCATATCGCGCAACTGTGGCAAATTTTCGCAGGCAACAATTCGATTCCTGCTGTCGATGCGATCGATGTACAACTCGGCGCCAGCCAAGGCATCCCCGCCGCGCTCCAACGCACCAGCGCGTTTCTGACACATCCGGTATTCAACAGCTATCACTCAGAAACCGAGATGCTGCGCTATATGAAGCGTCTCGAAAATAAAGATATCGCGCTGAACCAAGCGATGATCGCGCTCGGCTCGTGCACGATGAAATTAAATGCCACCGCCGAAATGATTCCGATCACATGGCCGGAATTCAATCGGCTGCATCCGTTCGCGCCGCTATCGCAGGCGCAAGGCTATCAGCAATTATTTCGCGATCTCGAAAAAATGCTGATCGAAACCACCGGTTACGATGCCGTTTCGCTACAACCGAACGCCGGCTCGCAAGGCGAATACGCCGGCTTGCTCGCGATCAAACGCTATCACGAAAGTTTGCAACAAACGCAGCGCGATATCGTGTTGATACCGAGCTCAGCGCACGGCACCAATCCGGCCAGCGCCGCACTCGCGGGACTCAAAGTGGTGATCGTCGAATGCGATGACAACGGCAACGTCGATATCGCCGATTTAACATTAAAAGCCGAACAACATCGCAACGAATTATGCGCGTTGATGGCGACGTATCCATCGACGCACGGCGTGTTTGAAGAAGGCATCGTCGAAATTTGCGCAATCGTGCATCAACACGGCGGCCAAGTGTATGTCGACGGCGCGAATTTAAACGCGCTAGTCGGTGTCGCCGCACCGGGTAAATTCGGCGCCGATGTTTCACATATCAATTTGCATAAAACATTTTGTATTCCGCACGGCGGCGGCGGCCCCGGCATGGGCCCGATCGGCGTCGCGCAACATCTCGCACCGTTCTTACCGAGCCATCCAGTCATACCGGTTGGCGATTTGCCCGCCGATAACGATATTGTTTCCGCCGCGCCGTGGGGTTCGGCATCGATTCTGCCGATCTCGTGGATGTACGCCGCGTTGATGGGCCCGGATGGTTTAACGCGCGCGACGCAAGTTGCAATCTTGAACGCAAACTACGTTGCGTTGCGTTTGCGCGAACATTTTCCGGTGCTGTACACCGGCCGCAATGGAAGAGTCGCGCACGAATGCATTATCGATTTGCGCCCGCTCAAAGAAGCGAGCGGTATCGCTGAAGAAGATGTGGCAAAACGCTTAATGGATTTTGGTTTTCACGCACCGACTATGTCGTTCCCAGTACCAGGCACGTTAATGATCGAACCAACCGAAAGCGAATCACTCGAGGAACTCAATCGCTTCTGTGATGCGCTGATTCATATTCGCGGCGAAATCCAATGTGTGATCAACGGCGAATTCGATGCACTCGACAATCCATTAAAAAATGCGCCACACACCGCCGCCGAATTAGTCGCCGATCAATGGCAACACAGCTACACCCGCGAACAAGCAGCGTACCCCGTGCCCGAATTACGCCACCGCAAATACTGGCCGCCGGTCGCGCGCATCGACAATGTCTACGGCGATCGCAATTTATTTTGCGCATGTCCGGGAGTGGATGCGTTTAGGGAGTAACCCATGAGTACATCATGGGCAATTAATATCCAACCATAGCGACCATGTAAATCTAGCGAGATTTTTAATCCTCATTGCCCTGCGGCCCCAACCTATAGTCACGGTATTGCATATAAAATATAAATATATTATTATTTTATCTTCCTGAACGAAGAGCAATCATGACAAAAGCACAGACCAAGACAAAAACACCCCCTCGCCCCCCCGCCAGGAAGGAGTCTGTCAGCCGGACGCAGATCGAACGTATAGAAGTGACGCGTCAGCGCATCATCGCCGCCGCATTGGCTTGCGTTGATCAGCAAGGCTTTCGCAACACAACATTACAGCGCGTTGCCAAGGAGGCTGGTGTTTCCGTTGGTGCATTGCAATATCACTTTCCATCCAGAGTCGCGCTAATGGAGGGCGTACTGCTGGATGAGTTCCAAAACTCGAACTTTAAGTTTAAAAAAATTGTATCCCCGAACACATCTTTAGCAGAGCGAATCTCACTCGTAGTAGATTTTTGCTGGGAGCACTGCAATTCAACTTTTTACCAGGCAAGTTTGCAAATTCAGCTAGGGATGCGCAATGAATCATCGGCGGATTACCAGCATTTTTTGCAAGCTGCCATCCATCAACCGATGAAAAAGGCCTGTGAATTATGGATAAACACATTTTCAGATATTCCACTATCGGAAGACGAGCATATGGATATTCTGTGTTTTTTATTTTCAACGCTAACTGGAATCGCGCAATTGATACGGATTACCGGCGAGCAGCATCGCGTGAAAAACGATCTTGAACGACTTAAAAAATTGTTATTACACGAACTGAAATCATTTAAAAAATAATTTTACCCTCAAGATAACGTAACTCACTTTGCATTGGAGAAAATCATGGGGAAGCCAGCATTACGTCCCGTACCATTAGAAGTAGCAAGTAGCTTTGGAATTAAACCAGACGATGAAACAAAGCTGCATGACTTTGATGCCGATGATCCCAATTGGAATGAATCCGTTTATTTCGATTGGATAGGAAAAGAAGGCGAACTGGCTGGCCACTGCCGCATCGGTCGCATGCCCGGGCAGAATCGTTTGTGGTTTTGGTTATTTATCAAGGATGGCGACACCTGGCTTGCGATTGAGGAGCCCAGACTTTCGTTGAGCGATGTCACGGGGGACTGGTCCTATTCAAAAGCAGGACTCTCTTTCAGTTTCGATCCAGTGAATCCATTACTGGAACATCGTTTACGCGCTTCGGGCACCGCGCGAGTTATCAGCGGCCCGCGTTGTGGTCGACTCTTGCCAGTTAACGTGGATGTGCAAGTTGTCGCTGCAGGCCCCGCGCATTCGCACGGCGCTTTTGAAGTGGAAGGACACTTCTCCAAAAAATATTCTACCAGTCGCTTTGAGCAGCCGGTCGCGGGCGAAGCAGAAGTGACGATTGATCATGCGCAGACAAAAATTTATACCGTGTATGGCCAGCGCGATCATTCCTGGGGGCCACGCAAATGGCTAATGACGTGGACGTTTTTGGTATTCAATAGCCCACATCTTCGCTTTCAATGCGTCAGCGTTTATCACGGAGAAATGCAGGAGCCCATCCAGATTGGCTATATCCATCGCGAACAAATGGTGAATGTATTCGATGTTGATTTAACATTAAATCTCGATCCGGATTATGACAACGTACTTAAACCGGCTTCAGGAAAAGTTCATCTTAAAGCAATCGATGGCAGTGAATTGTCGGGCAGCTTCGAATCGGTCAGCGGACATGAAATAGATTTGAATCACGGTGTTCCGCAGGACGCAAGCTACCGCCGTGTGATTCTTCGTTTTACTCCAGACAGTTCTACTCCAGACAATAGTGACGAGCCGCCAATCTATGGCTGGCTGGAATATTGTCGCTATCCGCATGCAAAATCACCGCTGGGAATTCATGATCATGCATGAGCTGCGTTGCCTGGATCTATCTGAAGCCAATGAACTATGTGGTGGCAAGGCGGAATCATTGGGGCGCTTGAAAAGATACGGACTGAATGTACCAGCGGGGTTTGTTATCCCCAATGCACAAGCGCAATTTTTTCCTGCCGATCTGTCCGCCCATTATCAGCGCCTTGGTGGTGGCAGCGTCGCCGTTCGCAGTTCGGCGGATGGTGAAGATTCAGCCGATACGTCTTTCGCTGGGCAATACGAAACCATTTTGAATGTAGAAGGCATTGATGCGCTGAAAAATGCCATCAGTGAATGTGTTCGTTCGCTCGACATCAATCGTGCATCTGCTTATCGGCAGTCATTTTCGCATCAGCAAAAACAAGATCATGACACGCCGGTGCAAATGCATGTCGTTGTGCAATGTATGGTTGATGCTAAGGTGGCGGGAGTTTTGTTTACCGTAGATCCGGTCAGCGGTCGACGCGATCATATAGTTCTCGATGCCGTTCCCGGTTTGGGCGAAAAATTGGTGAGTGGCACCACAACACCCGATCATTATGTTGTGACGCGTAATAACACAATTGTACAAAGTGATATTCAAGGTACGGAGCCAACGCTAACACTTGAAACAATATCGACGCTTGTGAGCCAAGCCTGCGATATTGAAAAAAAATATGGACAGCCCATGGATCTCGAGTGGGCTATCGATCAGCAAGGTAATTTATTCTGGTTGCAGGCAAGACCTATCACAGCGCTGCCAGCGGATCCTAATGAGCTCGATGCAACAATCGATGATGAAAGTGACGTTTACATTCTGCACAACATTGGCGAAGCCATGCCCAATGCGGTGACGCCACTCACTATCTCAACGACGGGAAGATGCATGGATCTGGGTCAGCAGCTGATGCATATTGACATGGGCATGCAGGATAAAATTCTGGATAACCCACGATTCAGCTGTAATTTTTACGGGCGGTTTTTTCAGAATTTGACCGCAACAGCCAATATTGCGTCCTATTTGATTGGGATCAATAAGGATACGGTGGCTTTGTCCTTGTGCGGACATCGGGTTGCTGAATTGAAATTAGCTCCAAAAAAATCAGTATGGATACGCTTACGCAATGGTTGGCGTTATGCGCAATACATGACAACCGGTCCGCGTGCGCACGATGCATTCAGAAATGAGCTGACGCAATGGCAGATTACAGCGGGGGAAAACGCAAAATCCACCTGGAAAAATATAGACGCTTGCCTACCCAAACTAACTTCTGCCTATCAATATCACATGGCATCCACTGGCGGTGCGGCAGTGACCACCAGCGCCCTGCTGCAAATACTAGCGCGCGGCAAAACTATTTTGCCTGAACACCATGTCATGATGGCGAATCTAATTGCCGGCGCACAGAATGTTGAGAGTGTTGATATTGCGCATGGAATTCATCGCATTGTTGAAGCCGTTTTCAAAACAAGTAATGCAGACTATCTTGCTAACTTAAACACCGACGAGCTGTTGGAATGGTTACGCAGCGACCAGGCCGGCATTGTGCGCAGCGCATATGAAAGCTATCTGCAACGACACGGGCATCGAGCCATTGAAGAGTTAGAAATGCGACAAACGGAATGGCAAGCCAATCCATTACCCTTATTGCAAATGATACTTGCCAACATACACTCCCGTCGCGGCGGCAACTACAAACCTGTCAAAGAAAAAAATCCGACACCGCTTAAAAATCCATTATCGCGCTGGTTTATCGGCTTAACGCAACGCGCAATACAACGACGCGAAGCAACCAAATCCATGTTGGTCGAGGCTACGACACGCTTCAAGCGTGCGTATCGAATATTAGGCGAACAGCTGCAGCATGAAGGATTGCTTAACGATAATGACTCGGTATTTTTTTTGACCCATGACGAATTGGGACATTTAGTAACCGAGAATAAAACAGATTGGGCAGACAAGGCCATCAAGCGGCGTACGGTCTATCAGCAACAACTGTCGCTACAATTTCCGGATATCAGTATTGGCAAGCCAGAACCTGTTGCAAATGTTGCATCGAGCGATGCATGCATCGGCACACCGGTCAGCCAGGGACTGGTGACTGGATTTGCGCGCGTGGTTCACACGCTATTGGAAGCCAATGATATTAAGCCGGGGGAAATTCTCATCACCCCGGTCACCGATGTGTGTTGGTCGCCCTACTTTGCGGTAATTGGCGGTCTTGTCACGGAAAAAGGCAGCGCAGTTTCGCACGGTGCGGTGGTAGCGCGGGAGTACGGCATTCCTGCAGTCGTCAATTTAAAAGGCGCAACACAGCGATTTAAAACGGGTGATCGCGTAGTGTTGGATGGTTTTAATGGCACGTTAACAAAATGTGCGAAAAAGCCAAGTGAATAACGTTTGAATATCTAACTTGATTGCCGAGCGATATATTCGATTGACCCACCGGTTGCATCCCGCGCGGGGCCGCTACGATACAACTGATACCTTGATACCTTGAAACCTTGAAACCTTGAAACCTTGAAAGTTTAAATGTTGTGAGGAAACATACAGCGCTAGGCATCTTCATTCTGCAACGAGTTTTTTGATTCGATACCGAGCAAACGCGCCTTCGCCTCCAAGCCACCAGCGAACCCGGTGAGTTTACCGTTCGCACCGATAACGCGATGGCATGGCGCGACAATCGAAAGCGGATTTTTGCCATTCGCAGCACCGACTGCACGCACGGCCTTGGGATTGCCGATTTGTTTGGCGATGTCGCCGTAGCTGCGCGTTTCACCGAATGGAATCGTTAGCAATGCCTGCCACACTTTTTGTTGAAATGCGGTGCCGATAAAATCGAGTGGCAGCGAAAATATTTCGAGCTGCCCCGCGAAGTACGCGCTCAATTGGCGCTCTGTTTCAAGCAATATAGAATGGTTTTTATTTTCGGTTAAGGCGCCGATGCGCACGCGCTTTGAATCATCGTTCTCCCAAAGAATTGCAACTAGGCCACTATCGCTCGCCACCAATTTCAGTTCGCCGACCGGCGACGGCATAGTTTTAAACCAATACTCCATGATTCTCTCCGACAAAAAGCCCATACGCTGCGCGCTTGTGTGCTCGCGTACTATGCGCCTTCTTAAAAATTAACACCGGCCGTTTTCGGACAGGTAAGCTACGACTTAAGCCGCAACTAATGTAACGTCCGAAAATGGCCAGCGGATCGTTGCGCAAGCCGCTAAATTGGCAACACGATAGCATCGCAAGGCGTACACCGTGATCGAAAACGACGCAGCATACAGCGCTTTAGCCTCGCGCGATCCGCGCTTCGACGGCGTATTCTTCGTCGGCGTGACGTCGACCGGCATTTATTGTCGGCCGATCTGCCCCGCCAAAACACCGATGCAGAAAAATTGTCGGTTTTTTAATAGCGCCGAGGCCGCTGAGAAAGCTGCGTTCCGTCCTTGCTTGCGTTGTCGACCCGAACTCGCACCGGGCCATGCGCCGATCGACAATGCACACCGCATCGCGCATTTAATCGCGCATCGTATTGATGAAGGATCGATCGATGTCGGCGCGCAACTGGAAGATATCGCCGCACAATTCGAATTGAGTTCGCGCCAACTACGCCGCATCGTACAACAAGAATTGGGCGTGTCGCCGATCGAATTATTGCAAACGCGACGGCTACTGCTCGCGAAACAAATACTGACCGAAACCCAACTGCCAATTACCGAAGTTGCGTTCGCCAGCGGCTTCGCGTCGCTGCGCCGTTTCAATGATGCGTTTCGCACGCATTATCGAATGCCGCCGAGCCAATTGCGCAAGCAAGTCAGCGCGCACGCTGCCACCATCGACAGCACCGATACATCGACGCTGCAGCTGGTCTATCGTCCGCCCTATGATTGGCACGGCATACTGGAATTTCTCGCCGCGCGCGTGATCAAGGAAGTCGAGCATGTCGCCGACGATAGTTATCTGCGCACCGTGCGCCTCGGTCAGTACACCGGTTGGATCAAAGTCACGCACGCTGCCGAAAAGCGCGCGTTGCTGGTGGAGTTCACGCACTCGCTGATACCGGTGCTGCCGGCGTTACTGGGTCGGCTGCGCAATCTATTCGATTTATACGCGCGACCCGATTTGATTGCTGCGCATTTAATGAAAGACCCACTGCTTAACAAAACTGTCAGTAACAATCCTGGCCTGCGCGTACCCGGCGCATTCGACGGTTTTGAAATGGCCGTGCGCGCGATCCTCGGCCAGCAAATTACTGTCAAAGCGGCGACCACCATCGCCTGTCGCTTCGCCGCTGCGTTCGGCGAAAAAATCGAAACGCCGTTTGCCGAATTAACTCGACTGTCGCCGTTGCCGGAGCGCGTCGCAACAGCCACCGTCGATAACATCGCCGCGCTCGGTATCGTCAGCGCACGCGCGAAAAGTATTATCGCGTTGGCGCAAGCGTTCAGCGCCGGAAATCTGCCATTGGATGCCGGCGCCGATCCCGATATCGCGATCCAAAAACTAATCGCGCTGCCCGGCATTGGCCCGTGGACTGCGCATTACATCGCGATGCGCGCAATGCGTTGGCCCGATGCGTTTCCTAAAGAAGACATTGCGGTGCGTAAAAATCTCGGCGGCGTAACGGCGAAGCAAGCAGAGGAAATGTCGCAAGCATGGCGACCGTGGCGTAGCTATGCCGTGCTGCATATTTGGAAAAACCCGGCAATTGCTGATTCGTCTTAACTAGTCGCCCCTGAAAAACTTACAACCCATTGCTTTGCATAGGAAAGCTATTAATTTTATGCGATAATTTCGACCAGTTTTTAACGATTAACTAAAAAA
>JAYVWC010000032.1:0-19782 GCA_043786385.1 Spongiibacteraceae bacterium
AGGTTAGCGCCATCGCCGGACATACTTCCCGACAATTCATTAACACCGCAACCCGTCAATAAACCACCGGAATAGGGTCTAGCGAGCGCCATAAATACCACGTCGCGACGGTCCCCCACGGTGTAAAGCGCTCGAAATGTGCCTGCACCACCGCCTTCGCAATCTGCTCACCGCCGTGATAATGTTTTTCAAGCGCGCGGATTAAACCGATGTCATCGACCGGCCACACATTCGGTCGCATCAGATAAAAAATTAAAAACATTTCGGCGGTCCAACGGCCGACCCCCTTCACCAGGATCAACTCATCGATCACCTGCTGATCGGTCAACGCGCGCCAGCGCCGCGGCTTGATGCGACCATCGGCAAAGCGCTGCGCCAGATCGTGCAAATATGCCACCTTTTGGCGCGACAGCCCGGCCGCGCGCAACTCGCTTTCGGTCGCTGCAAGAACGTTGTCCGGCGTCATCGCACCGACCGTTGCTAGCGCCCTATTCCACACTGACTGCGCCGCTTTAACCGAAATTTGCTGACCGACGATGGCGCGCGCCAGCGTTTGAAACGGATTACCACGCGTACGCAAATGCGCAATCGGGTACGCATCGATCAGCCCTTTCATCACATCGCAGCGCTGCGCCAATACGCTGCAAGCATCCTGCCAATAATCTGGAATCACCGTTAAACCCACGTATCGTTGAGATCGCTGCCGAGTGCAGTAACCGCTGCGATAGTGGACTAGCACGGCAAGCACGGCAACTCCCCGCATACGCAGCACCACATCGTGTGTACGCTGGCAATAACGCGCTAAGATATCGCACCCCTAGGTATAGGGAGCATTTATGGCAATCTGGAAATAGACGAAGCAATCACGATGAATTCTCCTACGAATACCGCAACCAGCGCCGCATCGATACAACTGATACAGCTCGACGAACTCCCCGCGCTGCGCATTCACAACGCATACGCCGACGCATTGATAACCTTGCAAGGCGCGCAGGTACTCGAATTTACACCGCGCGAACAGCGCCCGATTATTTGGCTAAGCGAGCAAGCGGCGTTTCGACGCAGTCAGAATATTCGCGGTGGCATACCAATTTGCTGGCCGTGGTTCGGCGATTTCGCGCGTAATCCCACAGCAGTACGTGCGATGACAGCGAGCGCCGATACTCCGGCACATGGCCTGGTGCGAGCACAACCGTGGTTGTTAGAAAAAATTACCGAGCAACCGACGCACACCGAAATCGTATTGCGCTATCCGACCGCCGCATTAAATGCTGCTTGGCCGCACGCTACCGAATTGACGTTAACCGTCAGCATCGGCAGCGCACTGCGCCTGCAACTGAGCACGCGCAACACCGGCAGCACATCGCTATCGTTTTCCCAAGCGCTGCACACCTATTTTTCGATCAGCGATATTCGGCAGATCGAAATTCTCGGTCTCGACAACACGCGCTATATCGATACGCTGCGCGAATGGCACGAATTTACGCAGCACGATGCAGTACGCATCGACGGCGAGATCGATCGCATCTATCAACAACTACCCGAGCATTTGCAGCTACTCGATACCGGCTGGCAGCGCACGATTCATTTACGCACACGCAATTCTGCCTCCGCGGTCGTGTGGAACCCGCATATCGAAAAATCAAAGCGCTTGAATCAGCTGAGCCCCGACGCCTGGCAACGCATGGTCTGCATCGAAACCGCCAACGTCATGGACGATAGTGTCACGCTCGCATCTGGCGCCGCACACGTGCTGGATTTAGAAATTTCCGGCGAGAAGCTTTAACAATTCGAAAACCTCGCCGAGATATCGCAGGAAGTCAGAGGGCTGCTACCAACGTGATCGAATTCCCCGTGGTATCGTTGATAATTTTATTGCCCGCGATATCGTAGGCGACCGCATCGCGCGAAAACCCGCATTGCTCAAGCTGCGCGCGCTGATTTTCCAGCGTAATGTAATACAGCATCGTCGCGTAATCGTGGCAGCGATCGTTGATGATCGAGTATTCGCTGCCGCGCACTTCATGGCGCTGCAAGCGATATTTATTCAGCAGCCGAACCGCCGTGCCGCGCACAAAACTCAATCCGCGAAGCGCTAATTTCAGCGGATTAGCAGTCCAGCTAAATTTAGGAAAATCAAACGACGGATCGTGATCGGCGCTGCGTTGATTGTACGTCGAAAAAATAAAAAATCCGTTCGGCTTCAGCAGACGACGAATCTCTTTGAGAATCGCCAGCCGTCCCGCGTGATCGACCATGCATAGACCCGCCCAAGCGAACACGATCAAGTCAAACGACTCATTGGCAAATTGCGGCATCGCACGCGCATCGGCATACTCGAAACGCACGCCGGGAAATTTTTTGCTGCAAGCATCGACCATACCCTGCACATAATCGATGCCGATATAGTCTTCGCTGAGCGCGCGCAGATGCACTACCGTGCGACCACCACCAACGCCGAGATCGAGTATGCGACCGCCTTTGACGCGCTCGCCGATGCTAGCCAACGCAACTTTCTCCGGCTCGCTCAACGCATCGTAAGACGAATACACCGATACCGCTGCACCCATCGTTTTTTTATTAATATCATCGACTAAATTTATTTTTTCCATTTTCTCTGCACAGCGATAAGTGGACAATACCCAAGGATCGACATAACCACATCACAATTGCATCGCGCCCCCGCCGATCCTGCTATCTTACTTATTAACCAGATATCGAAAAATACCAAGTTAATAGTAACACTCTGTGGCTCGATTTTTAGTATCGGTTCAGGATTGATCGAGCTTTCTCCGAAACTGGGGCTAATTGCACTCACTATGCAACTTGCGCATCCGCACCATTTGTATGTTCAATGCCGATGACATCCCCGTATTTTAACCGACGACCACAAGTGCAACCGTAAGAGAGCGACAACGTGGCAAAATTATCTCCGCGAGCAGCGTCCCGGCACTATCTACCGACCTGGTTAATGCAGTACCGCCGCGAGTTTTTTTCGCAAGATTTAATTGCCGGTGCGATTGTCGCGATCATGCTGGTGCCGCAAAGCATGGCTTACGCCCTGGTCGCCGGATTGCCACCGCAATACGGCATGTATGCCAGTATGCTGCCGCTATTTGCATACGCCGCACTGGGCTCGAGTATGACGCTGGCGGTCGGGCCGGTTGCGGTGACTTCGCTAATGACAGCTGCAGCCCTAACGCCGCTATTCACGCCCGGCAGCGCCGACTATATTGCCGGTGCCGCGCTGCTGGCGTTTGTATCCGGCGCAATGCTGTTGTTATTTGGCTTATTGAAATGCGGATTTCTCGCGAAATTTCTCAGCAATCCAGTGATTAGCGGTTTCACATCCGGCTCGTCGTTATTAATTTTGATTGGCCAAATCAATCCGCTGCTCGGCATGCACGCGGGTGGCGACACGGCGATTGCCACAGTGATCGCGCTGCTAAAAAATATCGACACGCTGCATTTCGCAACGACAATTGTTGGCGTTACTGCACTTGTGGTCTTGATACTCGCGCGCGAATATTTAACGCAATTGGCGCGCGCATTGGATGCCAATTCAACGTTGGCAAGCTTGTTACCAAAATTAATGCCGATGTTAGTGATCATCGCTGCGATTGCAATAGCGAGCGAACTGCAATTGCACGAGCACTACGGCGTTGCGGTGGTGGGCGTAATTCCGCAAGGATTGCCGGCGCTGGGGCTGCCGATACTCAACAGCACACATCTCAGCGCACTGCTATTTCCAGCATTCACCATTGGCCTAATCAATTTTGTAAGCAGTGTGTCGGTAGCGCAGGCGCTGGCGTTAAAACGCAAACAACGCATCGATGCCGACGCCGAATTGCGCGCGCTGGGTGCGGCGAATATCGCCAGCGCAATCTCCGGCAGTTTTCCCATCAACGGCGGCTTCGCGCGCTCGGTAGTTAGCTTTAACGCTGGCGCACAAACACCGCTGGCCGGCATTATATCGGCACTGTTTATGGCTGCGGTGGTATTGGGCTGCACGCAGATTTTCACTGCGCTACCCATCGCGGTGTTAGCGGCGACGATCATTGTGGCGGTGGCGCCGGTGATCGATTTCGGCGCGTTTTGGCACGCCTGGCGTTACGATCGCGCCGATGCGTTCGCGCTGGCCGGCACTGCGATCGGCGTGGTGATTTTAGGTGTCGAGGCCGGCATTACCATCGGCATCGGCATGTCGCTGGCATCGCTGGTGTGGCGCAGCAGTCGCCCACATATCGCCGTGCTTGGGCGCGTGCCATTCACCGAGCACTTTCGTAATGTCCTGCGCTACAAAACCGAAACGCTGCCGCATGTACTAGCGCTACGCATCGACGAAAATTTGTTTTTCGCCAACGCACACGCAGTAGAAGAACGCGTGCGCGACGAGTTGCAAAAACAACCGCAAGTGAATCAGGTATTGCTGGTGCTATCGTCGGTGAGCCAGATCGATGCGACGGCGCTGGACATGCTGATCGAGCTGAACAGTGATTTACAAACGCGCGCAGTTCAACTCAATTTTGCCGAAATAAAAGGCCCCGTTTTGCAGAAGCTGCAACAATCGCCATTGCTATCACAGCTATCGGGAAAAATATTTCTATCGTCGCATCAAGCTTTTCAAGAGCTTTCCAACAACGTCGATGATTATGCGATTTAAAGGTGCGATATGAACAACCCATCTATTCAAGCGTTTTTTCACGAGCCAACTTTCACGGTAAGTTATGTAGTCGCCGACCCCATTACTCGGCAATGCGCAATCATCGATCCGGTACTCGATTACGATCCCAGCATCGGTCGCACCAGTAGCGAATTCGCCGATCGTATTATCGAATTCGTGCGCGCGCACAATTACTCGGTGCAATGGTTGCTGGAAACACACGCCCACGCCGATCATATTTCGGCAGCGGTTTATTTACGCGCGCAATTGGGCGGAAAAATTGCAATCGGCGAACACATCACCCAAGTGCAACAAGTTTTCGGAAAACTATTTAATGTCGGCAGCGAGTTTGCGCGCGATGGCAGCCAGTTCGATTATCTGTTTCGCAACGACGAGCAATTCGCGATCGGCAATCTACCCGCGCAAGCGCTGGCCACACCGGGACACACGCTGGCGTGCGTCACCTATCTGATCGGCGCGACCGCTTTTATTGGCGACACATTATTTATGCCAGACTACGGCAGTGCTCGCTGCGACTTTCCCGGTGGCGACGCGCGCGCACTGTACCGCTCGATACGCCGCATTCTGGCTCTACCTGCAACAACGCGACTCTATTTATGCCACGATTATTTGCCAGCGACGCGCAGCGATTACCACTGGGAGACGACTGTCGCCGAGCAAAATCGCAGCAACGTACATGCTCATGCAGACATCGATGAAGAGGAATTTATCGCACTGCGCAACGCCCGCGATCGCACCCTACCCAAACCGCGACTGCTATTGCCGTCGGTGCAAATCAATATGCGCGCGGGACAACTTCCACCGGCTGAAAATAACGACGTCAGCTATCTGAAAATTCCGTTAAATAGTCTGTAAGAGATAACTTGCGGAAGCAATCGCTCGCATTGCTAAGAGAATGCGCGCAGCTTGACTCGGTAGGGATAGAAGCATTTACCTTCTACACCTCCCATAAATTACACAAAAATCCGTAACAAACTGATTTTAAATGAAATCTGGTGGAAAGTGCCAACTGAATAGACACCTCAAGTTACTGATTGGAAAGACTATTTGTAATATGCTTTTTCAGTTATTCCCCCATATATGCCCCCAAACCCATACCGCTTGGGTGATCCAACAGCATTAAGCCACGCTGGACTGCTACGGCTTGCGCTGGAACACCAGCGAGCCTAGTGTGTATAGTACACACCATGAAGAGCGCGGACTTAATCAAGACTCTGGGAAGGGATGGCTGGCAACTTGTCGCTGTACGCGGCAGCCACCATCAATTCAAACATCCAGTAAAGCCGGGGCGCGTTACCGTGCCGCACCCCAAGAAAGATTTACCGGCGGGCACTGTCAATTCGATATTGAAGCAAGCCGGAATCAAGTAGGAGGAAATATCATGCGCTACCCCATTGCGATCGAGCCAGGCGATGACAGCCACGCCTTCGGTGTGACTGTGCCGGATTTACACGGCTGCTTTTCAGCAGGCGATACGCTCGACGAAGCGATGGAGCAAGCGAAGGAGGCGATCATGTTGCACATCGAAGGCTTGCTCGATGATGGCGAACCGATTCCCGCACCTAACACGCTGTCGGTATTACAGGCACAGGACGAATATGCGGGCAGAGTGTGGGCGGTTGTCGATGTAGATTTAAGCCAGCTCGACGATGTCACTGAGCGCGTGAATATCACTCTCCCTCGCCGCGTGTTACATGCTATCGACGAAGCGGCGCGCAAAGCAGGCGAAACTCGATCCGGCTTTATCGCCCGCGCTGGTGTGGAGGCCGCGCGCTCAGCTCGCTAATAATCGCAACATCTCCGCATCACCAAGCAGGTTCGCAGCGGCGGCGACAGTACGGACAGCGAAACCAAGTGCGCTCGCCACCAAAGCGGCAGGGGGTACGCTCAAGGTAAACCGTTTGCTCTACGACGGCCCGCAATCGAGAAGCATCGCGAATACTTGACAAGGTGTCGAGCGCACTTCTATCGTGCGCGCCTCTGCTCGACTACCAACCCGCAACGCAGGAATCGCCATACGTGACTAAATCGAAGAGTAAAGACCTCGTTGAAAATAGCGCGTATACCGAAAAAAAAGCGTTCTACGGTAATCTGCTAACAATTTATGGCCGCAAGCCGGTGCTAGAAGCGCTGCAGGATTTCAGCCTGCCGATTCACTGCCTGCATCTCGCCGACAGCAACAAGCCCGGCGGCATTCTGCGCGATATCGAACAGCTCGCCGCACAACGAGCCATCGCGATCAAATATCACAGCAAAGTCGAGTTATCGCGCATTTCAAAAAATAGCCGCGAAGATCAAGGCGTCGCGATCGATTTACAATTGCCGCAGTATCGTCGGCTCGAACAATTTTTGCAGCATTGGCAACCAGCGAGTAATGCGCGAATTTTGGCGGTCGATCGCATTACCAATCCGCAAAATCTCGGTATGTTGATTCGCTCGGCCTGCGCCGGCGGGGTTGCCGCCGTGGTGATACCCGATAAAGGCAGCGCGCCGCTGTCGCCACTGGTGATCAAAGCCAGCGCTGGCAGCTTGTTTAAATGTCCGATCGTGCGTTGCGGCGAATTGCGCGAAGCGTTGACGCTGCTGCAACAGCACGGCTTGCAAATCGGCGTGCTGTCGTCGCACGCCAGTCAAAACTTATTCGAGCTGCCGAAAAATATCGCGCGAGTGTACGTGCTCGGTAATGAAACCGATGGCGTCTCGGCCGAGATCATGGCGATGGCCGATGTGAATATCAATATTCCGATGGCGAACGCGGTGGAATCGTTGAATGTGGCGGTTACTGCGGCGCTGCTTTCTTATTATGGCTAACTAGCGACCGACCTACTGCGATTGCTCCCAGCGCGCAGCAGCTTCTGTATCGGTGCTACGCGCATCGAGCCAACGCGAACCCTGCTCGGTAAATTCCTTTTTCCAAAATGGCGCCTGGGTTTTTAAATAATCCATAATCAATTCACACGCGGTAAATGCCGACTGTCGATGCCGACTGGCGACGCCGACAAACACGATCTGCGCGCCGATATCGAGACGGCCGATGCGATGGATCACGCGCACACCCAATAGCGGCCAACGCTGCTGCGCCTGCTCAATAATTGCAGCAATGCTCGCCTCGGTCATGCCGGGATAATGTTCGAGTTCGAGCGCAGTTACCGCATCGCCTTCATTTTGCGCGCTGACCACACCGATAAAATTCGCTATCGCACCGATTTCGCGGCTCTGCGTGCGCAGCTGATTTAATTCAACACCGACATCGAAATCGTCGCGCTGAATACTTACTGAAACATTTGCAGCGGCAGTCACATCAACCACCCGTTACCGGTGGGAAAAATGCCAGCTCGTCGCCACCACACAGCAACGCATCGCGATCGGCGACGCGCTGATTGATTGCAACGATCACATTGGCCGCGCACAATATTTCACGCCACTGCGCGCCGCGCTCGCGACTCAAACGCTCGATCAACGCTTCGACATTCGACGCCGACGGCAATTGCAATTGACTGGTATTTAAGCGCTCGCGAATGCTGGCAAAAAATCGCACCGTCACAGTATCGTCAATCGCTGTCTCGTTCTCTACTGCATCGTCGGGCAGATCATTCAGCATTCCAATCACCCGATTTGCCGCCGCGCTTTTCTAACACTCTAACACCGCCGATTTGCATCGTTTTATCGACTGCTTTGCACATATCGTAAATTGTCAGCGCCGCGATGCTCGCTGCGGTGAGCGCCTCCATTTCCACACCGGTTTGTCCGGCCAACTTACACGTCGCGCGAATTACCACGCGTTGATTAGCCGCATCCAATTCGCAATCGACCACCACCGACGACAATAACAGCGGATGACAGAGCGGAATTAAATCGGCACATTTTTTTGCGGCCTGAATACCGGCGATGCGAGCGACAGCTAACACGTCGCCTTTTTTGTGACCACCTACAGCGATCAACTGCAGCGTTTGCGGTTGCATTGTCACATACGCCTCAGCGCGCGCCTCGCGCTGCGTAACAGCTTTATCGGTTACATCCACCATGCGGGCATGGCCCTCGGCATCAAGATGAGTCAACGAAGATGTGGTCATGATGGATTCCGTTAAAACTTGGAGAGCGCACTATTGTCGCCGCGAAGTTGTGCGGCAGCAAACTAAAATGCGACTTTTATCGGCAACGGCAGTACGCCAGCAGCACAGCCTGCACGCAAGCATCCTAATCAGTAATACGTAACATCAAATTTTGGCAAACGCACCAAGCACCGCCACTGCGATCAGCAGCGCGATCGGAAAACCAATCATCAAGCCAAATAAATCGATGCCGTTATTGCCGAGCACCACGACGTAGCGATCGCTGCCATACCGACGACGCTCGGCGTGACGATACTCCAACGTCGGTGAATCATTGACGCTGCGGCGCTCGGTTCCCGAGCGCCGGTTTAAACCCAAGTACAAAGACATAAGTCACCTCCCCCATCTGCTGCCGCTGCTACCGAACAACCACCGTGGCGATGAAATCTATTACCCGATCAGTATATTGAATTGCCGACGCGGCCATTCGATTCAAGTCCGCTAATACGCGAATTTCTTAGCCGCTTTTGGTTTAAGCGCATGCTATAGCGAACACGATTGCGAGCGCGATGATAAAATGCGCGCACGATACAAACATTGGAGCCGACGATGGAATATTTACACACGATGGTACGCGTGCGCGATCTCGAACAAGCGCTGCACTTCTATTGCGAACTGCTGGGCCTGCAAGAAATTTCGCGACAGACCAGCGAAGCGGGACGCTATACGCTGGTGTTTCTCGCCGCACCCGGCGATGTCGAGCGCGCCAATGCCAGCAAAACCCCGTTGCTCGAACTGACCTACAACTGGGACGCAGAGAATTATACGCGGGGACGCAACTTCGGTCATCTGGCGTATCGCGTCGATAATATTTATGTACTGTGCCAGCGCTTGCTCGACGGCGGCATCGTCATCAATCGGCCGCCGCGCGATGGGCATATGGCGTTCGTGCGCTCGCCGGATAATATCTCGATCGAATTATTGCAGAAAGATGGATCGCTGCCACCGCAAGAGCCGTGGCTATCGATACCGAACACCGGCGCGTGGTAGAAGTTAAAAAAAACCCGGCAGTTGCCGGGTTTTTTATTCGCGAATAATTTTAATTACACGGAAGATAGTATCTTAACGAAAGCTCGCGTTAATGTTTTGCAGTGCATCGTTGCCGGGGCACAGATCTTTTTCGGTCAGCGAACGCAATGGCGTATGCACGGTACCGATCGTCTCGTGCAAATCGCTGGTCTCGGTATCCATGTACAACAGACCGGTCAGAATTTTACCGCTGGCTTTGTACTCTTGAATTAAATCCAACGCCGAACGCCGACTGTGCACATCGAGCTTCTCGTCGATTTTATGCAAATGCACCACCGAACCGTCGTGTAGCGTCACCTCCTGCGACGTGCCGGGGTTGTATTGCGTAGTGATCTCTTCGCGCATCGGCACAAAATCGACGGTGCCGCTAGCCTCCATATGTTCGCGCACAAACTCGTAGGATTTAGTCGAACCCGGATTGTTATTGAAAGTCACGCACGGCGAAATAATATCGATAAACGCAAACCCGGGATGCGAGATCGCCGCCTTCAACAGCGGAATCAATTGCTCTTTATCACCGGAAAAACTGCGCGCGACAAAGCTAGCGCCGAGCTGCAATGCCATCGCCGCCAAGTCGATCGCCTCGAACGGATTGGCATCGCCTTTTTTACTTTTCGAGCCGACATCGGCGGTCGCCGAATCCTGGCCTTTGGTCAAACCGTAGCAGCCGTTATTTTCGACGATGTAGGCCATGTTCAAATTGCGCCGTACCGCGTGCACAAACTGGCCCATGCCGATCGATGCGGTATCACCGTCGCCGGAAACACCGATGTAAATTAAATCGCGATTCGCCATATTGGCGCCGGTGGCTACCGACGGCATACGACCGTGCACCGAATTAAAACCATGCGAATTGCCGAGAAAATAGGTCGGCGTTTTCGACGAACAACCGATGCCGGACATCTTCGCGACTTTATGCGGCTCGATCGATAATTCGAAACACGCCTGCACGATCGCGGCGCTGATCGAATCGTGACCGCAACCGGCGCACAACGTCGACAGCGAACCTTCGTAATTTTTCTTGGTGTAACCGAGATCGTTGGTCGCCAGTTCGGGGTGGCGAAAATTAGGTCTCAAATACGTCATGCTTTGCGCTCCGCACCGGCCTGACGACGCAGCGGTGTGACATTCGCTGCCTCCAAATAGGCGGCGACTTTAGTTTGGATATAGCTCGCCGTGATCGGCATGCCATCGTAATTTAATACCGCGACCAATTTCGCCGGATTGATTTCGCATTCGTTGATCAACAGCGAGCGCATTTGGCCATCGCGATTCTGCTCGATCACAAATACCGTATCGTGCTGCGCAATAAATTCTTCGACATCGCGATTGAACGGGAACGCTCTAACGCGCAGCGTATCGACCGCAA
Source organism: Spongiibacteraceae bacterium (assembly GCA_043786385.1). Lineage (GTDB taxonomy): Bacteria > Pseudomonadota > Gammaproteobacteria > Pseudomonadales > CAMLJR01 > CAMLJR01. Next base: position 11,195 of record JAYVWC010000032.1, read on the forward strand.
CACCATCGGCGTGCAAATAATCGATCGCTTCGAGCGCCGCCGCATTGGTGGTACCAAAATAAATAAAACCGATATTGCTGCCGTGTTCGCTGGCGATAATTTCCGGCGCCGGCACATAGCTCTTTGCGGTTTCCCATTTCTTCAGCAGGCGTTCCATATTGCGCACATACACCGCACCGTCTTCGGTGTAGGCCGCGTACTCGTCGCGCGAAGTGCCACGCGTAAAGAAACCGCCTTTATTGGCGTGTGTTCCCGGATACGTGCGATAACAAATGCCATCGTCATCAACATCGAGATAACGACCGAAACGCTCGCTCATCGATTCCAATTGTTCGGCGGTAAATACTTTGCCGCGATCGTAGGCTTGTTGATCGTCCCACTCCAACGGCGCCGACATCGTGTCGTTCATGCCGAGATCCAAATCGCTGAGCAGAATCACCGGGGTTTGCAAACGCTCGGCTAAATCGAAAGCCTGCGCGGTCATATCGAAGCATTCCTTCGGCGTCGATGGGAACAGCAACACTTGTTTAGTATCGCCGTGCGATGCGTATGCGCATTCGGCCACATCCGATTGCTGCGTGCGCGTCGGCATACCGGTCGACGGACCGGTGCGTTGCACGTCGATTAATACCGCAGGAATTTCCGCGAAATAAGCCAGGCCTAAAAATTCGTTCATCAGCGATACGCCGGGGCCGCTGGTCGCAGTGAACGAGCGCGCGCCGTTCCAGTTGGCGCCGATCACCATCCCGATCGCAGCAAGCTCATCCTCGGCTTGCACGATCGCAAATTTTTGTTTGCCGCTGGCCGGACACACGCGCAGACGACGCGCGTAAGTTTCAAACGCATCGACCACCGATGTCGACGGTGTGATCGGATACCACGCTGCCACCGTTGCGCCACCATAAATCGCGCCGAGACCGCACGCGGTGTTGCCGTCGATCAGAATCTGGTCGCCGACGTTATCGCGACGCGCGACACGAATGCCGATCGGGCATTCATAATTTTCGCGCGCATAATGAAAACCCAATTCCAACGCGTGTACGTTCGGCGTGATCAGTTTTTCTTTGCCTTTAAATTGATCGGCGATCAATGTGGTCAACACGTCGAATTCGATATTCAACAACGCCGCCAATGCGCCAACATAGATAACGTTTTTAAACAGCTGACGCTGGCGCGGATCGGAATATTCGCGCTGACAAATACCAGTCAACGGAATGCCGATAAAATGAATGTCGCGACGCATCAAGCGCAAATCAAGCGCCTTGGTATTGTCGTAGAGAAAATAACCGCCGGGCAATACGTCTTGAATATCTTTGGCCATGCTCTGCGGATTGACGCAGACCGCGATGTCGATGCCGCCGCGGCGGCCGACGTAACCTTTTTCGCTGACCCGCACTTCGTACCAGGTGGGCAAACCTTGAATGTTCGACGGAAAAATATTCTTCGGGCTGACCGGCAGCCCCATCCGAAAAATCGATTTGGCAAATAGATTGTTGGCGCTGGCAGAGCCGGTGCCGTTCACATTGGCAAAACGAATGACGAAATCGTTGAGGGACTCAATGCGATTGCTGCGTCCGGTTTCGTTACTCATTGTATTTGGCCTGCTTTAGTCACTTGATAGAGAAATTTCTGCATATCCCAAGCGCTGGTGGGACAACGCTCCGCGCATAAACCGCAATGCAGGCAGACGTCTTCGTCTTTGACCAACACGCGTTGCGTGGCGAGATTGCTAGAAACATACAAATCCTGCGCGAGATTGTGCGATGGCGCGCGCAATTTTTTGCGCAGCTCCGGCTCCTCCGCATTGGCGGTAAACGTAATGCATTCGGTCGGACAAATATCCGCGCATGCATCGCATTCGATGCATAACGATGGCGTGAATACCGTCTGCACATCGCAATTTAAACAACGCTGTGCCTCTTTGATCGCAGTCGCCACATCGAAGCCCAACTCGACTTCTAATTTGCGATCGCTAAGCGTCGTTTTCACTTCCGCGTGCGGCACCGGATAGCGTTTGTCGTCTTCGATTTTGCTGTCGTAGCTCCACTCGTGCACGCCCATTTTCTGGCTGATCAGCGTAACGCCGGGAGCGGGACGCTGACGCACGTCTTTGCTGCTGCAATGCAAATCGATCGACACCGCGGCTTGATGGCCATGCGCCACTGCGGTGATAACGTTCTTCGGACCAAACGCCGCATCGCCGCCGAAAAATACTTTCGGGTTGGTCGATTGGAACGTGGTTTCATCGACGATCGGCATATCCCATTTGCCAAACTCAACACCGATATCGCGCTCGATCCACGGAAACGAATTTTCCTGACCGACCGCAATCAATACATCGTCGCATTCAAAAAATACATGCTCTTCGTTAGTCGGCACCAACGAGCGTTTGCCATTGCTGTCGTAGACCGCTTTAACTTTCTCGAAGGTGATGCCTTTCAACTTGCCGTTTTCGACGACGAACTCGACCGGTACGTGATTTTCAAACATCGGCACGCCTTCGCGTTCGGCATCTTCAATTTCCCACGGCGATGCTTTCATTTCGCTGCGCGGGCTGCGCACCACGACGCTAACACTGTCGCCGCCAAGCCGTAGCGAAGTGCGGCAACAATCCATCGCGGTATTACCCCCGCCGAGCACGACTACTTTCTTGCCGATTTTTTCGACGTGGCCAAACGCCACGCTCGCCAACCAATCGATGCCGATATGAATATTCGCAGCACCTTCTTCGCGACCTGGGATTTGCAGATTGCGACCGTGTGGTGCACCGCTGCCGACGAATACCGCGTCGTAGCCTTTGCTCAACACGCTTTTCAGACTATCGACATAGGTATTGAAATGGGTGACGACACCCATATCGAGAATGTAACCGACCTCTTCGTTCAATACCTGCTCGGGTAGACGGAACGATGGAATTTGGCTGCGCATAAAACCGCCGCCGGCACCTTGATCATCGTACAAATCAATTTCGTAACCGAGCGGCATTAAATCGCGGCACACGGTTAACGCAGCGGGACCGCCGCCGATGCAAGCGACGCGTTTGCCGTTTTTCTTGGCAGGAATTTTAGGCAGACGATCGCGGATATCGGTTTTAAAATCCGCTGCCACGCGCTTCAACCGGCAGATCGCCACCGGCTGTTCTTCGATGCGGCCACGGCGACACGCCGGCTCGCACGGACGATCGCAGGTACGACCCAGCACGCCAGGGAACACGTTGGATTCCCAGTTGATCATGTAGGCATCAGCGTAGCGACCCTCCGAAATCAGGCGAATATATTCGGGCACCGGGGTATGCGCCGGGCACGCGTGCTGACAATCGACAACTTTATGAAAATATTCAGGATTTGTACTATCGGTTGGTTTCAAGACTACTTTCCCACGTACGTGATCAATTTATTTTGTCGCGCTGGCGGCCCGGCGTTGGGTCCCTTGCTGCGGTCGTTGCGAGGCAAACTATAAGCGCCCAAGTCAAACGGACTAATTAGAGCATAATCGCCGAGAAAATTCAGCCCGAAATAGGGTCAAATACCAGAAAAGTACAGGGTTTTCATTTACCTGAGGGGGAATAGGCCTTACGGCGACCGGGGAATTGAGGGTGTTAGCATAAACTATTCATGAATGATAGATGAGGATATTACGACTTAGGAACCGTCGCGCCAGCGCCTGAATTTGTCGCGTATTTAATTCGCGCTTGCCGCTCAACACTTCCGACACCACTCCATACAACAACCTTAATCTCGAATGCCCCACTGTTCTGGTCAACTCTTTCAGAGAAAAATGTCGACGTGAACGTGAAAACGGTGGGCTAAACGCTTGGCAATTTCTTTACTAATAGAGCGCTCACCGCGCAAGATATCCGATATGCGGCTTTGTGGTGCGCAGTCTTGAAGGTCTTCTTGTTGAAGTCCGTGTTGATCCATCAGAAAACGCAACACTTCGTTGGGTGCGGCCTCGGGAATCTGAACGCTGCCATCTTCGTAGACCTTCACTTGATCTGAAAGAAAGTCCAGTACGTCGGCCAGCGGATGGTCGTCATCGTCCCCCACTTCATCCAGCAAGACATCGATGGTGGCGCGCGCTTGCGCATAATCATCTTCGGTGCGAACCGAAATCACGCCAACCACTTTTTTAAAAGGCAACCACGCGCTAAGAATTTCTTGCGGTGCAGGTGCCACTTTGTGTGCAAAGCTCATGTTCACTTCCCCCGCTTCCAGTCGCCACGGTCATAATCGGCATGCGTCAAGATGGCGCGTATGTATACCTTGTGCCGGTTGTAATGGATGGCTGCGATCAATCGGTATTTATTGCCCCCGATATTAAACACGGTCAGCCCATCCACATAATCGGCGCTAGCAAAGATTGCTCTCAGATCATTGAAATCAGCAAAGACCTCGCTCTCCATGATCCGATACCAAGCCCGTAGTGGGCTTTCCGCGTCCGGGTGCGCTTCCCAGAACGCAACGAGGGTTGGCTTGGCGATAATATGCATTAGTGAGAATATATACCAAAATGGTATGCTGTCAACATGACTGCACTTCCACCCTACGCCCTATTACCGCTCCTTCAAACTCTCATCCTTATACTGCATCAACGGGCTCAAGAAATATTCAATCAAGCGTCGCTTGCCGGTTTTGATTTCTACCGTCACCGCCATGCCGGGCGTGAGATTGACGGTTTTGCCTTCGACTTGCATGGTGCTGCGTTCCATTTGGATGGCATCGTTGGAGACGTCTAACACTTTGCCTTGCAAGGCGTTCTGTCGGCATTCCTGTCAACGCCGAAAAGCACGGATCGCGATCCAACCAGCGCCAATCATTTTTCATTTTCAAACGATAACTCGACCATTCGTACTCTTCCGGCGCTGCCACCATGCTCGCTTTTACCGGATTCAGCTCCACATAACGACAACATGACAGCAAATAGGCATCCGCCTCAATCGGGCTGATTTTATAACGTCCCTCCCACAAGCTACCGGTGCGACGCTCCAATTTGTTCACATAACGCGTTTGGCGCGCCGCCAACCGTTTCATCAGGTAACTGATCGAAGCAATAGCATCGCCCGGATCGACAATCAAATGTACATGATTGGTCATCAAACAGTATGCATAGACCTTTACCGAAAAATCCCGCTTTGCTTCGATCAAGTTTTCCAAATACTGCTGATAATCCTGATCACATACAAACACCGCATTGCGATTATGTCCGCGCTGCACAATATGATGCGGGCAATTCGGTACAATCACTCTCGCCGTCCTTGGCATCTCTTCAACCCTCAATTATTGAAAAATAAATCTGTCCCCGTTTTTCGATAATCGATTTCGGATTGACGTCCAAGGCGGTGTAAAGTACTACCCAAGCAGCCCTTTGCAATCGCACTTACTTTTTCTCGGCTAATAACACGCCCATCAGGCTCCCGCCGTTTAAGGAATTTTTTCATGTCGTCAACGGTGGCCGTCTCGGCAGTGGCATATTTTTCGTACATCTTTGACATGTCGATTAGGTTTCGCTTATCGATACGCCCCGGTAATTGCTCAAATGGTATTGCCACCCAACTGCCGCTGCCGTAGCGGTATACCAAATAGGGCGGATTGGGGCAGTTCCAGGCGTTGTAATCGGCTACCGTGTAAGCAACCAGCACCAGATAAGGGATTTTATTTTCAAAATCGAGTGTATAGGGCAGTAATCCCTTCGGAATACTCCAAGTAATTTTTTCATTGGTATCGGGGCTTACAAATGCTATCGACTGTGATTTCTCCATCGACACATTTTCTGGAACGATGTTGCCGGTTCGCTCGGAAACCCGCTCCATCACAATCACCCGCCCATCGTGCAACTGAACTTCCTGACTCCAGTGCAAGGTTTTTCCACCACCACACGCTGAAAAACTCAAACAGGCCAATAAAGGCAACAATGCGAAGTTTATTTTTGACATAAATAATCCCTCAAAAATTAGTATGGATTGAGCGTCCAGGAGAAAGTACGTAAAAACGGGGACTAAAAACGGGGACAGATTTATTTTCATGTGGATCGCCATATGATCGCGCGTGCTGCTCATGACTCAGGTGGCTCGATTTTTTTGGTGCGACCCAACTGTCTAGAATTTTTGCTGGTGATCACTTTCTTACCTATTTTTGTTTCAATATCCTTGCGGGCATTACCCGCCACTTCACCTCCCTGCCGGGCAATCGTTTTGCTTGCATCAAAATTTTGGGGTATCTTTTCCTTTGAAATTTCAGCAGTGGTAGCTTCGGCCAACATATTCAAAACCAGTTCCAAGTTGGTCATGTTATCCCGCAAACCTTCCTTCTTCAGGCTTTTATGCTGCTTGTATTCCTTGGTGGTCATGCCAGTCCATGCGCGGGTAATTTCGTCTGTCAGAATGGCAAACTCCTGGCCTTTTTTTACGCCACGCGCTGCCCATTCATCGGTTAACTCCTTGCGCACTTCAATACTTTTTAGGCGCTGGTTGATCCACTCCTTTGAATAGCCCTTGGCCAGATAGGTCTCCAATGCCCGATCAATGGTCAATTCCGGATCTTCGTTTTCTTCCAGCCGCTCATAGCCCACCTGTGCCAACCACAGCTTAAAAGGCTCCGCCGTCGGAGAGGGGATGGACTGGATCAGGCGCAGCAGCGACTCGGTATCAGCTATGTCGGTGAGGCGGGACTTCCCATCTGGAGCCAGCATTTTCAACTGTCCGATTTTATCGGACACTTCACTTCCTTCATTTTTCAGCTTCTTTTTCAAGTCACTCCAATACTTGCGGGGGCGTTCGCTCCCCGTCAATGCCTGAATGACGTCTATCACGCTGAAGAACCACTGCTCCTGCTCGGCATCCCAATGGCTGCGGATTTGCTGGTTGTGAAAGAGTTTGATGTTGCTCATGGTTTAGTTCCTTCTTGAACTATTCGGGGCAACCGGGTAACACGTCCGCATCGGGTCTTGAATCTTGAATATATTCAAATGCGCGCTGCCTTCAAGATCTTGCTTACCGACGAATAATGCAAACCAAAATACTCCGCGATGACCTTTTGACTACAACCAGTTGCAACGCTCACACACTTCCCCAAAAACCGAGTTCAAATCATGTTTCAGATCGAACTAGTCTGTCAATGTGCAGCGCACATAGCAAAATAGCAGGCCGTCGCGACCGACCGCGCCAATCTATCAATGTGAGTCAAGATCGGTAGCATTGATTAAGGTATCGTTCAATGCTACCGTTCGTGCCACAGACGGTTGGAGATACATCATGCGCACCACCCTCGCGCTCGACGACGAATTACTCGCTAAGGCACAAGCCTTCACCGGCCTGAAGGAAAAAACATCGCTGGTTCGCGAAGCCCTCAAGGCCCTCATAGAACGCGAGAGCGCACGGCGCCTAGCCCTGTTGGGCGGCAGTGAGCCTGCACTGGAAGCAATACCACGGCGGCAATCGGAGGCCACGTGATTCTGGTTGACACATCGGTTTGGATCGATCATTTGCGCAGTGGCAACAGTGCTTTAACAGAATTGCTAAATACCGGCCAAGTGCTGGCACACGCCTTTGTAACCGGCGAGCTGGCCTTGGGCAACCTGCGGCAACGCGACACCATCCTCAACGCTCTACGCGACTTACCGCAAGCTAACATTGCCACCGATGACGAAGTGCTGAGCTTTATCAGTCAGCACGCGCTGTTCGGATTGGGTATCGGCTATGTCGATGCACACCTGTTGGCGGCGGTGCGACTAACACCGGCGGCGTCGCTATGGACGCGTGACAAACGTCTACTTAATGCCGCCGAACAGCTTGGCTTGGCCAACAAAAACTAACGTCTCTAGACTTCCATAAAACGATAAAGGGACTTGCGAAGGGCTCGTATGCCGGCACGCACAGCCCGCAAGACATCAACGAACTCAATAAATGGCTGGTGGCGCCGCAAGCGATTACGTTGAGCACTTACGGGAAATAATCGCGAACCGTCCGTCGAAAAATATTCCATGGTAATTTCGGCAACTTTTAAGCTAAGACTCCAACTCCTGCAACCACACAACAAAAGCCGCTTCATCCAAAACTTCGATGCCGAGTTCTTGCGCTGCGGTTAGTTTGGCGCCAGCACCGGGACCGGCGATGACGTAATCGGTTTTTTTCGAGACGCTGCCGGCCACTTTGGCACCGAGCAATTGCAGCCGCGCTTTCGCTTGATCGCGCGTGCAGGTTTCGAGGTTGCCGGTTAGTACGATGGTTTTGCCGACCAGCGGCAACGTATCGCGCGCCTGCGCAATAATCGGCGGCCATTCGATGCCCGCTTCGCGCAGTTGACGAATTACATCGCGACTGCGCGCGGTCGCGAAAAAATCGACGATGTGCGCAGCGACCACCGGGCCGACATCGGGCACCTGTTGCAGCTTCTCAAAATCCGCTGCGATGATTGCATCGAGATCGCCGAAATAATTCGCTAGCGCCAATGCAGTCGCCTCGCCTACTTCGCGAATGCCGAGCGCGAACAGAAAACGCGGCAGCGTGGTGTGTTTACTGTGCTGCAATGCAGCGAGCAGATTTTGCGCGGATTTCTGCGCCATGCGGTCGAGATTCGCAAGCTGCTCGAGTT
>JAYVWC010000033.1:0-19200 GCA_043786385.1 Spongiibacteraceae bacterium
GCCAGACGATCTCATCCACTCAGCCGGCAACCTTTACTAGAAATACCAATATGACAGTAACTGCAACAGCGGCTCCGGGGTTGAATGTAACCATCGCTAGGAGCAGCGGTTCCTGCACAAAAGTGAGTGGAGGTACAGGTAGTGCCGTTTACAAAATGGCTGGTTTGAGTAGCACGTGTGTACTGAAATACACTCAAAACGGAAGCTCAAATTACAATGCCGCAACAAATAACAACATGACAATTAAGACGACTGCTAAATAGGTGTGCGAAAGGGAAGTAGGCGATCGATACGGAATGATTTGTGGCCGCTGGATTTTCGAAAAGTAGATCTGAATCTAATGCGCTGTCGGTGTGGGGGCGCGGCATAAATTTATCAACTGACGCGACAATTGCCGTGATGAGCGCTAATGCTCGTCAGCACCGTAAAACCCCTGACATGGGTACGTATCTGTCCGCATACCTGGATTAGCGACGAGCTACTACTTTAGTAGTGACAGAGCTTTTCATGGACTGTATGGAGATCGATAGCATGTTGGTACTTTCGCGGCGCACTGAAGAAACCTTGATCATTGGCGACAATATTAAAATCACCATTTTAGGTATTAGTGGAAACCAGGTTCGAATCGGTATTGCGGCGCCGCGAGAAATTAGCGTGCATCGCGAAGAGGTTTACCAGCGTATTCATGCGGAGCAGGCGGAGAAATCTGCGGTCGGTTAAGCGAATTGTGGGGCTTAGTAGCAGCGTAGAGGTTTGTGGTTGCGCTGCCATTGTTTGATATGGTTCGCGGAGCACGAGCCCCTAACACTTGATTTCAGGGGCTCGGCTTTAGCTGCGCGTGGCGAACGGCGTGATTAGCTAATCGCGCCTGCTTCTTTGTAACGTTCGATTTCTTCCCACTCTAAACCCAGTTCCAATAGCAGCTCTTCGGTGTGTTGACCCAGCTCGGGTGCTGCGGTGATTTTCGGCGGAATTTCGTCAAACTGCACCGGATTTGCTACCAGTTTGAAGCTGGTTGAGCCATCTTGAGTTTTAACGTCGATCAAATAATTATTTTCCAATGCTTGCGGGTCTTTCAGTATTTCTTTTGCGGTTTGCATCGGTGCCCACACGCCTTGAATACCTTTCAGCGTTTCACACCATTCGTCGAGCGTACGCTGCCCAAACGTCGCGTCCAACTCCGCAACACAGGCAGCGGCATTTTGTCGACGCGCGGTGGAGTCTTTAAAGCGTTCGTCGGTACGGATGTCGTTGCGGCCAATGACTTCGCACAGCTCGTCCCAAAAACGGTCGGACTGTAGCATAACCAGCGTCAGGAAGCGGTTATCCTTCGTTTTGTAATAGCCGACCAACGGGTTGGTGGTGTTTTCGCGTTTACCATCGTTGACGCGCATTTCCATACCGAGCGTATCGGCGGCCACGATGCCCGGAGACATTAGCCACATCGCCGAGCCCATCAGCGAAACATCCACTACTGAGGTCTCGCCGGTGCGCTCGCGCTTAAATAATGCAGCGGCGACACCGCCAGCGATATTTTGCGCGCCGATCAAATCGCCGAATGCAGGCGTTTGCGAAATGGGATACGCGCGATCTTTTGGCGTGAATACATCGCCAACGCTGCCGCGCGACCAGAACGCTGCGCCGTCATAAGCGCCGCGATCCGCATCTTCGCCTTTCGAACCTTGGCCGTGACCGCGGACATAAATGATATCGGGATTCGCGGCGCGGATATCTTCGAGATCGATGCCTAATTTTTTGCGTACCGAAGGCAGGCAGTTCGTCAGAAATACATCGGATTCTTTTGCTAGTTTCAACAGCAGCTCGCGGCCTTCGGGTTTGCTGATATCGATACCGATACTGCGTTTGCTGCGATTGGGTTGCTCGATCATAAAATTGATTTTCTGAGCGCCGCCGGGTCCGAGTAAGCCCGATGTCATCAGCGCGCGTTGGGGATCGCCGGTCAGCGGGTTTTCAACTTTGATAACCGTGGCGCCCCAATCGGCAAGAGTGGCCCCTGCAGCGGGCACGAAAGTCCAAGCGGCGACTTCCAGTACGCGAATGCCTTCTAGTGGTGCTGCCATAACGAAACTCCTCTCAAATCTTATTTGAATAATATGCCGCCAACTGCGTAAGCCGATGGCGGCTGCAAGATTAACCGCCGATTTTCACCAGCAGTCTGCCGCGCACGGTGCCAGCAAGAATATCTTTTGCTGCCTTGGGTAGGTCGGCCAAGCCTATCTCGCCCGAGATCATCGATGCAAGTTTGCTCTTATCGAGATCGGTGGCTAAGCGTGCCCATGCGCGTTTGCGGGCAGCGATCGGTGCCATTACCGAATCGACGCCGGCCAGCGTAACGCCGCGTAGAATGAACGGCATCACGGTGGTTGGCAAATCGGATCCTTGTGCCAGGCCGCAAGCTGCAACGGTGCCGCCGTATTTGGTTTGCGCGAGCACATTGGCGAGGGTAAAGCTGCCCACCGAATCGATCGCGCCAGCAAAACGTTCTTTACCGAGCGGACGACCTTTTTCGGAGAGTTCAGCGCGATCGATGATCGAGCTTGCACCTAACGCTTTTAAATAATCGGCCTCTGATGCGCGACCGGTCGATGCGATCACCGAATAGCCCAGCTTGCTAAGCAATGCGATCGCGACGCTACCGACGCCACCGTTGGCACCGGTGACTAAAATATCGCCTTTATCGGGAGTAACACCGTGATCTTCCAACGCTAATACGCACAGCATTGCGGTGTAACCGGCGGTGCCGATCATCATCGCTTCTTTGCTGGAAAATCCGCTCGGTAGCGGCAGTAAATAGTCGCTTTTAACGCGGGCTTTTTGAGCGTATCCACCGAAATGATTTTCGCCAACGCCCCAGCCATTGAGCAGTACTTTATCGCCGGGCCTAAAGGCGGGTGAATCTGAAGATTCTACGGTGCCAGTGAAATCGATGCCGGGAATCATCGGCCATTTGCGGACTACTGCAGGGCTGCCGGTCACAGCTAAGCCGTCTTTGTAATTAACCGTCGAGTATTCAACCGCCACTGTCACATCGCCTTCCATCAAATCAGCTGTAGTGATTTTGGTAACGGCGCATTGCGGTGTATCGTCGGCTGCTTTTGATAGCAGCAGTGCGTCAAATGAGTCGCTCATAATGGTGATTCTTCCTGTAGTGTTTAATGTAATGTTTGAAAGGCTTGACCGGTTGTAGCTGGCCTTGACAGTTACAACTGCGCAAGGGTTTAATGACATTCTCAAACAGTATACTAAATACAAATTATGACTTATACAGAAAAATTTCGGTTAGACGGTAAGGTTGCGCTCGTCAATGGTGGTAGCCGTGGTATCGGCGAAGCGATTTGTCGCGGGTTAGCTGAATTTGGCGCAACAGTCATCGTTGCCAGTCGCAAATTGGACAGTTGTGAAATTGTTGCAGCCTCGATTCGCGAGGCGGGCTTCAAAGCCGAAGCGGCGCAATGTCACGCAGGCGATATCGAACAAATCAATGCGCTATTCGCTGATATCAAAGAGCGCCACGGACGCTTGGATATTTTAGTCAACAATGCCGGTGTCAATGTGTTTTACGGCGCAGTGGGTGAAACGCCAGTCGCCGCTTTCGATAAAAACGTTGAAATTAATTTCCGCGGTCCGTTCTTTATGTGCGAGCAGGCGGTAGCAATCATGAAGCCGCAGCGCAGCGGTTCGATTATTAATGTTTCATCGATTAACGGATTGATTCCGGGCCGTTTGCAAGGCGCGTATTCAGCGGCTAAAGCGGCGATGATCAATATGACCAAATCGTTTGCATTGGAATACGGCGAATACAATATTCGCGCGAATGCACTGTGTCCTGGTTTTGTCGTGACGAAGTTATCGCAAAGCATCGCCGAAGACGAAGAAAAAATGAAAGAAATGAAAGCGAATTGGCCGCTTGAAAAAGTCGGTGAACCTGACGACATGGTCGGCGCTGTGTTGTATATGGCTTCCGATGCATCGGCGTATATGACCGGGCAAATTGTCGTCGTCGATGGTGGCGCGACCTGCGTTCTGCTTTAGCAGGTATTCATAGAGTTATATTCTGCGGCTAATTCATATAATTATTATTTCGTATCGCTACAGCGCGCATGTGAATTAGCCGACCCTTCCAGATTGTATCGTTTATTAAAAATGATGGAGACGTGAATTGAGCGAAGCTGATCCTGTAGCGGATAAATTCTATGGCGGCATCAATGGTGCAGCACCGTTTCGCGTGTTGCCGAGCTACACCGAAGACGAGGCCGCTTTTTGGCACGGTGGCGAGCACGGCGAACTGCGCATTCAACACTGCAACGATTGCAAGCGCTGGAATCATCCGGCGGTGCCGATTTGCCCGCACTGTTTATCGCGCAACGTTGCGGCAAAACCGGTCAGCGGTCGCGGTACCGTTTACAGCTACACGATCAATGTGCAGCCTTGGAATCCCACCTTCGCACATCCCTATGTGATCGCCGTCATCGAACTCGAAGAGCAAGCAGACTTGCGCATTGTCTCTAACGTTTACGATTGTGCAGTCACCGACGTGCAGATCGGCATGCCGGTAACAGTATTTTTCGAACATTGGGATGATGTTTGGTTGCCGCTGTTTCGCCCCGCTGAGGTAAATAATAATGGCTGAGTTTGCAGAGAAAAAAGCCGTAATCAGCGGCGCGGGTCAATCGGCGGTGGGCCGGCGTTTAATGCGCAGCGATTTAGATCTGACGTTAGAAGCCAGTCTCGCAGCGATAGAAAATGCAGGCTTGAAGCGTGAAGATGTCGATGGTCTTGCATCGTATCCGGGACGCATGAGCGCACCGCCGGGATTTTCTGGCCCCGGCACACCCACAGTACAAGATACGCTGCGGTTGAATCTCAATTGGCACCGCGCTGGCGGCGAAGGCCCTGCGCAGTTAGCACCGATTATCGATGCAGTGGCGGCCATTGCGGCGGGCCTCGCTCGTCACGTGTTGGTGTATCGCACCGTTACTGAAGCGAGTGCGCAGAAGGGCAGTCGTGCAGGTATCGGTATGGGCGGTGGCGGTGGTGTGCCGCGCATGGAAGGCGAGTTTGGACAGATGCTGCCATTCGGCGCGTTTTCGGCGACCAATTGGGTCGGTTGGCATTGTCAGCGCTATATGCACGAGTACGGCATGACGCGCGAGCAACTCGCGCAAATCGCACTGAATGCTCGCCGCAATGCAGCGCTGAACGAGAATGCTGTATATCGCGATCCGATGACGTTGGACGATTATTTAAACGCGCGCATGGTTTCGATGCCGCTGTGTTTATTTGATTGCGACGTGCCAGCCGATGGCGCCACCGCATTTATTATTTCTGCGAAAGAATGCGCGGCAGATTTACCGAATAAAGCCATTAATTTTGAAGCGATGGGTTCGGCGATCAACGATCGTCCGTCGTGGTATCTGCGTTCCGATTTAACCACGATGGCGGGCGAAGATGCAGCGCGGCAAATGTGGTCGCGCACCGATCTCAAACCTAGCGATGTCGATATCGCGCAACTTTACGATGGTTTTAGTTGGCTAACAGTCATGTGGTTGGAAGCGTTAGGCTTCTGCGGCAGAGGCGAAGCCGGTGCCTTTATAGAAGGCGGTAAGCGCATCGCACTCGATGGCGAGTTGCCGTTGAATACCGCGGGTGGCCAATTATCGGCAGGGCGTCTGCACGGTTTTGGTTTTTTGCACGAAGCGGTTATACAGCTGCGTGGCCAAGCGGGCGCGCGCCAAGTTAAATCGCCTGAAGTTGCGGCGGTTGCAGCGGGCGGCGGTCCATTGGCCGGTGCGTTACTGTTATCGGTGTAAAAAATTGGCCGAATAATAAAGTTGCTGTGTTGATTAAGCTGACGGTGAAAATAAAACGATGACTACGTATTTGCTGGTATTCAATAACGCTGTCGAAGGTCGTGAAGATGAATACAACGACTGGTACACCAATGTCCATTTGCCGGAAGTGACGGCGGTGGAAGGCATGCGTTGTGCGCAACGTTTTACGCTCAGTAATACGCAGATGAATAAAACGCAGCAATGGAAATATATGGCGCTGTATGAAGTCGATGAGGCAATCGGCGCCGAGCAAGCGATTAAAAATATGTTTGCGAAAGCGCCGGGTATGAATATGTCCGACGCACTCGACACCAGTAATTCATTTCTGACCGTCATGACTTCAATTTCCGACGTCATTCGGTAGAGGACTACACATGACCGATTCTCAAGCCCACGCTCCAGCTCCAGCTCAAGCACTACAAGGCGTTCGCGTGCTGGACTTAAGCCGAGTGCTGGCGGGTCCATTCTGTGGCCAAATTCTCGGTGACCTCGGCGCTGAAGTAATTAAGATTGAACGCCCCGGCGCGGGCGACGATGCGCGTATTTATGGCTTCTCGCAATTAAAAGATAGCGATGGCAATGCGACGCGTGAATCAGCGTTCTACCTGACGGCTAATCGCAACAAAAAATCCGTGACCATCGATCTTTCCAAACCGGAAGGTCAGGATTTAATTCGCCGCCTCGTCGCCGATTGCGATGTATTGCTCGAAAATTTTAAGGTCGGCAATCTACAGCGCTACGGACTCGATTATGAAAATCTAAAAACCATCAATCCGCGTTTGATTTACTGCTCGGTTACCGGCTACGGCCAGACCGGACCGCTGGCGCCGCGTCCAGGTTATGACGGCTTGTTTCAAGCGATGGGCGGCATGATGGCGGTGACCGGTATTCCCGATGGCCAACCCGGTGCAGGCCCGCTGAAAGCGGGTCCGAGTCTGGTGGATGTATTCACCGGTCACAATGCCGCGATCGCAATTTTAGGTGCGCTCTTTCAACGTAATACCACTGGCAAAGGCCAGTACATCGATGTCGCATTGCTGGACTGCTCGGTGGCGATCATTTCGCACATCATGCAGGATTATCTCGTCTCCGGTGTGGCGCCGCCGCGACTGGGCAATGGCGGCAACGGCGGTGGGCCATCCGATTTGATTAAATGCGCCGACGGTATTCTCTATATCACCGCTGGCACCGAGAAACACTGGCAGCTGTTATGCGGGTTGATGGAGCGTCCCGATCTGTTTGCAGATCCGCGCTTCGACAGCAATCCCAAACGCGGTCGCAATCGCAACGAACTCATTACCATCATCAACCAATGGAGCATCAACTGGAGCGCGCAAGATTTGCTTGCAGCCTTGGATAAACTCGGTATTCCGGTGGAACGTTACAATGAACTTCCCGAAGTATTCGATAACGCGCAGGTGCAACATCGCAAATTGAAAGTGACCATCCCGCACCCCGTTTCCGGCGAAGTATCGTTGATCGGCAGTCCGCTGGCGCATATGTCGGGCTCGCCAATGAAATACATGGCACCACCCACTCTCGGCCAGCACACCAATGAGGTGCTACACGATTGCCTGAATCTATCGAGTGAAGAGATCGACCGCTTGCGCGGTTCGGGAGTTATTTGAGCGCGTTCAGGGTGCGCAGTGTTGTACAAAGCAGTGATATTCTTTTAGTCGACGGATTTCGGAAGTTTAGATAAACGCTTACAACAAGGAGTTGTTATGAAAATATCGCAGTTTGTTTTTGTCGTGCTGGCGTTAATTTTTTCTGTTTCGGCGCATGCAAAAGGCGGTCGAGAGCCGCAATCATTTACGGTTGCCGCAGTGCAGTTGCAAGCTTCCGATGTGGGGGATTTCGACAAAATGAAATCGCTCGCTGCGGCGGCCAAGCAGCAGGGTGCGCAGTTGGTGATTTTTCCTGAGAGCTCGATTTTCGGATGGTTAAATCCGGCTGTATTCACTGAGGCTGAGCCGATACCGGGTAAATTCAGCGACCAGTTTGCTGCTATCGCAAAAAGCGTGAATATTTGGGTGGCTGCAGGTGTGGAGGAGCGAGGCCCCAAGGCGGGAGCAGGCTCTCTTCCCAATGCTTATCAAGCGTATGATTCAGGAATATTAATCAATCCGCAAGGGCAGTTAGTTCTGCATCATCGAAAATATAACGTTTTGAAAAATGCGTTTAATCCAGACGACTGTAAAAAAATTCTCGGTCAGGATCAGTGCAGTTATACGGAAGGTTCGCTTTCCGATATCACAGCAGTTCAAACACCCTTTGGGAAAACATCCATTTTGGTGTGCGCCGATGCGTACATTCCCAGTGAATACAACGCTGGTCTCGCCTTGAAAACGTTAAAGACTTTAGTGCCGGAATTTGTGATTGTTCCCTGGGGTATTACAGCAGGAGCGCAAAGTGAATGCGGCAGCTCGGGTTTTAATGCGACCGGTTATGCGTCGCAAGCAGCCAGTTTTCTCCAGTCGGCTTTTGTTGTCGGAGCGAATGGTGTCGGCCCAAGAGTGTATGGCAAATACCTTCCTTCGGTGTATTGCGGAACCAGCGGTTATGCTGATCCGACAGGGCACAGTGTGGAAGCCACAAACCCGACTTCAGAGTTAACCATATTCGCTATTAACAATACTTTTACGGCTGAAGCGGGGCCGATTTGGAATAATGCAGTGGACGCCCCCCAAAAATGCCCGAACACCTGTGCTGCCTATCATGCAACATGGGACGGACAGTGGTGGACAACGGTATGGGGAAAGATGTCTGTGTGTGAGTGTGTGAACGGCATTAGCGGCAATATGTAATCTCAATAAATTTTGTCAGTGCCTGTAAGTGCACCTAATCATGTCGATGCGACAGCGTGTAGATTTACATCTATAGTGTTAGCTGTCCCTCGGTTGCGAGTTGCGAAGAGGGGGCTTATTAAAGATCACGCCTTTCCGTCAAACTTATTTATAAGGATATGATTAACATGAAAGTAAACTTCTTTTCTAAAAAAATTCTGGTTACAGTTGCGGTGTCAAATCTATTTTTATTTTCGGCATTGACTGCCCGCGCCGAAGGAGATGCTGTGGATGCTAGCAGTTGTGCGTCGGTAGCAATAGGGACGTGGAAATCCTCCGCTGGGTCAACGCTAACGATTACCAGTGTCGATAAAAATATTATTAAAGGTACTTTTTTAAAGGATCCTCCTGCGGTAAATATTACCGGGAGTATTAGCACGGCAACGAATGGTAACTGCCCTCTAGCATTCTCTGCCAATTGGCCGGCTACAGCCGATTATTATCCGACTGTTACTTCTTATACTGGCGAGATAAATGTTAGTAAGAAGAGTATGCGGACGATTTTTTTGTACGTTGATCCTAAGGCTAAAGAGTCCTACCAGGCGGTCAGTGTTGGTCTCGATGAGTTTTCAAAATAAATCAGCCGCAATATGAGTGGTATATCTAAAGGTTGCTGAGACCTGCCTGTGCCGCGAACATTTCGTATGATTTATGCGGCATGGGCTTTCTGTAAAGAGTCGTAATTGATTACAACCCGCCGGGATCGCCGCTCGATTTACGCGTCATGAATTGTGGATCCCAGTGCCAATAGAAACGTCCGTCTTCGCGCTGGCGTAAATTTTTGTCGAGGCCGGCCGGATTGCGTGGTCGATTGCGCTGCGGCATATACACGGCAATCGCGTCGGCGGCTTGTTCCAAAGTATCGAAACCCTCGCGGTGTGCCGCCATAAATCCGGTGATTTTCTGCGATCCTTCGGCATCAATTTTCGGCACGATATCGACTAACACCAATGCACTTTCTCAATTGCTTACTTTGTGCAATCGACTGATTGAATCGATTGCGACAATTAACGCAGGTCTACGGCTTACCGCACGCGATTTTTAATAGCGCCGCAGCGATGCTGCCCGGTGCGACCGGTTGCCACTTTTTTGCATCGAAATCGCTGGCGACGATTTCGCCAGCGGCCATTTGTCCAGCGTGCGCGGAAACGGTCAATAAGCGCATTTGATCTTCTTTGCAGTCGTATTCTTCGAGCGTGCGCATCGATAAATACGGTTTGCCGTCGGTGCTCATTTTGGCAACTTGATAGTCGTACAAACTCCAGAGTTTTACTTGGTCGCCATTGCGCCGAATCGTGGTTAGATCGGCGTAAGCGGTTTGCGAGTCGCTGCCGCCGATCGATTCCCAACCTGCTAGTGCGGCGTTGCTACCAACCGCCAATAACATTGCTATAACAATTTTATGCATTTTGTTGTTCCGTCGATTTACGTTAAAACATTGATTGATTGGGCGAGCGTAGTTTAGGGCAAATGACCGCATCAATCGACAATCGCGTCGATTAATCCCCACGCCAACGCCGTGCTGGCATTTAATTTTTTCATCGATAGCGCAAGATACGCGGTGCGCTGGCGGCCGATGCGTCGCGGTACGCTGACACAGCCGCCGGCGCCGGGAATTAAACCAAAGCGCAATTCTGGCAATTGAAAAAAAGCATTGCGGGTGGCGGTGACGCGCCGACCGAACGCGGGAATTTCCATACCCGCGCCGATACAGGCGCTGTGCAGATGAAATTCGAGGCGCTCGCAGCACTGCACCATTAAGTTGGCCGGTAGACGTAGGCTGCGAATGGTGTGCGCGCCGATCGCGTTGGCCACGCTGCCGAATTCATCGAGCGCACCGCCGATGCTAAAACAGGCGCCGTTACCGCGCACTGTGACGCGATGAATCGAGTCGTCGCTGAGTGCGAATTGCAGCGCTTCGTACAATGCATCGCGCATCTCTGCTGAAAATGCATTGCGTTGCGCGGGGCGATTTAAGCACAGCGCTAATTCATCATCGTGGCGTTGCATCAATAACGGTGGCTCGGTGGTATCGATAGCTGCGGGCGCGCTGCGCGTCGACTGCGGACTGCTCGCGAGCCAGCGCTGAAATTCCGGGCCGGTTTGCAGCGTTGCGTAGCCGAGCGATTCGACCAGTAACGCCGCTGCGGCCGGCATCGCTTCGGTGCAGCGCAGCACCTGCACCAATACCATCGAAGCTTGCGGCGAATGGCAAATGTTCGCGACGATCGCTGCGATTTCGCGCGCGTCGGGCAACAGCACATCGAATGCACGCGCTAACGGATGTTGTGCATCGCCGGTCGCGATGGTCGGGCACGGTTGCTGTTGTAACCAGCCGCATAATTGCATTTGCTGATAGGCGTCGACATACGTTGAGTCGGCGTTTAAGTCGATCAATACATAAGGCAGTTGTTCAAGCGGCGAATGCTCGCCGTAGCAATACGGCGATGCCGCCATGCGCAGCAATTCGGCGAGTGGGTAAGGCGATGGCGTGCTATCGAGAGTCATACGGTGATAAGAGTTAGTCGGAGTATTTATTTTTTTCCGACACGCATCGCCAGCACATCGCATTTCGCGCCGTGTAAAACGCCGTTGGCGGTCGAGCCCAACAACAACGCAAGACCGTGACGACCGTGGCTGCCGACGATGATTAAGTCCGCGGGCAACGCCGCAGCGAGCGCGTGAATTTCCGCTTCTGGGCGGCCCAGCACGATATGCATTTGTTGTTCGGATAAGCTGAGTTTTTTGCAGAGGCCTTGCAGTTGCGTTTCTGCCTGCTGCTGAATTTCGTCTTGAATCGTTGAGAAATCGATCGGGATATCGCCGCCGTAGGCAAAGCTCAGCGGCTCGATAACGTGGATGATATGCAGCTGCGCACCCTGCGCGGTGGCGATGCGCGCGGCGCGCTCGGCGACTTCGCCAGCTTCTTCGGAGAGATCGACCGCTACCAGAATCGTGTTGTAATCGCTCATGCTGTTTTCGCCCATGCTGTTTTCTCCCATGATAGTTTCTCCCGTGATGCACAATTGCCAATGTCGCTAATAATTTTATGTTGCCATACTCTAACAATCAGCGGCCTTGATGCAAAGCAACAGTTTGCGATCGAGACGCAGCGCAGCAATTAATAGAGCGGTATCTGAGCGCTGCACCGTAAAAATAATTGCGCTGTGGGTTGTGCAGTCTGCTACCACAAATAGGCGAGAGCGAGGACACAAACGATGGTATATGTCATTACGATAGTGGCGATGTTGATGATCGTCGGTTCGGTATTGTGGTTGAAGCCCTCGGCTACCGATCAGCGTCAAACTAAACTGCGCTTGCTGGCGCGGCAGCTGGGAGTGGACGTGCGGCTGTGCAATCTACCGCAGAGTCGGCGTGCGCGCGTGCGTGCCGAGCGGCCCGAGCCTGGCGTCGTGTATCGGTTGCCGATCTTCGCGCGTCGCGATCCGCCCGCGCCGGACTATTTGCTATGCCGCGACAATGCGACCGCGCCGTGGCTATCGGAGAACGTCGAGGAGCTGCCGGTGGCGCTGCGTAGGCTGTTGGAAAAAGTGAGTGCCGAGGTACCCGCCGATGCGGTGGCGATCGAGCTAGGGCCGCAGGGGCCGGCGGTGTACTGGCGCGAGCGCGGCGATGAGCAAACGCTGCGGCAGCTTGCGCAATCGCTGACCGAATTGAAGGCGGCGCTGCAAGGCGAACACGCTTAAGTTCATCACATTGCGGCGATTGTGACTTGACCGCCCGAATTTCAGCCCTTATATATGTCGCCTCTTTTAGCGGCGGGCGGCTCATGGTAGCGGCTCAATACTCGATCAACAGAAGGTCATAATGGGAAAATCACTGGTCATCGTAGAGTCGCCGGCCAAGGCCAAGACCATCAATAAGTATCTCGGCAAAGACTTTATCGTCAAATCCAGCATCGGCCATATCCGCGATTTGCCCACCAGTGGTCAAGCTAAAGAAGTCGATATGAAGGAGCGCGCGAAGGCTGCCGCCGCGACCCGCAAACTCGATCCCGCCGATAAAGAAGCGCATCGCAAACGCAAAGCTGGCGAGCAGTTGGTTGCGCGCATGGGCATCGATCCCGAGCACGGCTGGAAGGCGCGCTACGAAATTCTGCCGGGTAAAGAGAAGGTGGTCGCCGAGCTGCGCAAGCTCGCACTCGACGCCGACTACGTCTATCTCGCAACCGACTTGGATCGCGAGGGAGAGGCGATCGCGTGGCATCTGCGCGAGACGATCGGTGGCGATCAAACCCGCTATCGACGCGTGGTGTTCAATGAAATCACTCAGAACGCGATCACCGATGCATTTAAAAATCCTGGCGTCATCGATGAGAATCGCGTCAGCGCACAACAGGCGCGGCGTTTTCTCGATCGCGTAGTCGGCTACATGGTGTCGCCGCTGCTGTGGGCGAAAATTGCGCGCGGCTTATCCGCTGGACGCGTGCAATCGGTGGCGGTGCGATTGTTAGTTGAGCGCGAGCGCGAAATTCGCGCGTTTGTGCCCGAAGAATTTTGGCAGCTGTACGCGAATACCGAAGGTAAAGCCGGCGAGCTGCGCCTCGAGCTTAAAAAGCAGGGCGAACAGGCTTTCCGTCCGACCAACGAAAAAGATACCAAGGCTGCGGTCGAGCTGTTGCGCAAACAAAATTTTGTGGTGAGCCAGCGTGAAGATAAGCCCACGCAGACGCGTCCCAACGCACCGTTTATTACGTCGACATTGCAACAAGCGGCGAGCACGCGACTCGGTTTCGGCGTCAAGAAAACGATGATGATGGCACAACGCTTGTACGAGGCGGGCTATATCACTTACATGCGTACTGACTCAACCAATCTCAGCGTCGATGCGGTAGCCGCGTGTCGCGATTATATTCAAGAAAATTTCGGCAAAAAATATTTGCCGAAAGAGCCAGTGCGTTACTCCAGCAAAGAGGGCGCACAAGAGGCGCATGAAGCGATTCGTCCGTCCGATGTCACGATCAAAGCGACGCAATTGCAAAATATGGAGCGCGATGCGGAGCGCCTGTACGATTTAATTTGGCGGCAATTCGTTGCCTGTCAGATGACGGCAGCAGAATTCACCAGCACCTCGATCGTGGTGCAGGCCGGTGATTTTGAGTTGCGCACGCGCGGCCGCGTCATGCGTTTCGATGGCTTTCTAAAAGTATTGCCGTTGGTCGCGAAAAAAGATGAAGACCAAATGTTGCCCGATATCAAACAGGGCGAAACGTTGAAATTATTGAAGCTCGATCCGAGCCAGCATTTTACCAAACCAGCGCCGCGTTTCAGCGAAGCCGCATTGGTAAAAGAATTGGAAAAACGTGGTATCGGTCGGCCATCGACATATGCGGCGATTATTTCGACGATTCAGGATCGCGGCTATGCGCGCGTCGAGAATAAACGCTTTTACGCAGAAAAAATGGGCGATATCGTCACCGAGCGTTTAGTCGAAAGCTTCGACGATTTGCTCGATTACGGTTTCACCGCGAGCATGGAGGAATCGCTCGACGAAGTCGCGGCCGGCCAGCTCGAATGGAAAAAATTGCTCGACGATTTTTACAAGAAATTCCGTAAACAATTGGATGCTGCGCAACAAGCCGATGGCGGCATGCGCGACAACGAACCGACCTCAACCGATATTCCGTGCCCGCAATGCGGTCGGCCGATGCAAATCCGCACCGCTAGCACCGGCGTATTTCTCGGTTGCTCGGGCTATGCGTTGCCGCCGAAAGAGCGCTGCAAAAGCACGATCAATTTAACGTCGGGCGATGAAGCGGTGCATGTGGTTGCTGAAAACGCCGCTACCAATGATGACGATGAAGAGGGCGATGAAAACGAATCGCTGATGCTGCGCAGTAAGCATCGCTGTCAAATTTGCAATACCGCGATGGATAGTTATTTGATCGATGCGACACGCAAATTACATGTGTGCGGTAACAATCCCGATTGTTCTGGTTATCAAGTCGAGCAGGGCCAATACAAAATTAAGGGCTACGAAGGCCCGAGTATCGAATGCGATAAATGCGGCTCGCAAATGCAATTGAAAACCGGCCGCTTCGGTAAATTTTTTGGTTGCAGCAACGAGGCGTGTAAAAATACGCGCAAATTATTGCGCAGCGGTCAGGCTGCACCACCAAAAATGGATGCGGTAAAAATGCCGGAACTGCGTTGCCTGAAAGTCGATGATTTCTATGTGCTGCGCGATGGTGCGGCGGGATTATTCCTCGCCGCCAGCGGCTTCCCAAAAAATCGCGAAACGCGCGCGCCATTGGTGATCGAGTTACAACCGCATCGCGCTGCGATCGATCCTAAATACCATTTTCTTCTCGATGCACCGATCAAGGACAAGGACGGCAATAATGCGGTGATTCGTTTTAGCCGCAAAAGTCAGGAGCATTACGTGCAGACTGAGATCGAAGGCAAGCCCTCCGGCTGGCGCGCCACGTACCAAAACGGCGCGTGGATCGAGAGTGCCGGCAAGGCTTAATGTGAAGCCGCCCTCTCCCTTCTGGGGAGAGGGGTTAGGGGAGAGGGCTCTTTGAGCTGCCAACCGCAGTGTTGCAGCAAGGCATGATCATCGAAGCGAACGAGCAGCCGCGACAGTTGCACTAATTTGACGGTCACACTAATTTGACGGTCACACTAATTCGATAATTGACTTCAATACGACAGATACACTAAGTCGGTTTGTGTTTATCCAAATAAGCTTTCAATCCTGCGCGTCCCGCATCGGAGCTGCGCAATTCAGCAATAAAATTCACTGTGTGTTCGATGACGGCATCGGTGATATCGCCGTTGACGATGTCGAACACGATTTGTTTGGCTTTACGCACACCTTCCGGAGGATTGCTCAGTAGTGCTTCAACAATTTCTTCGATGGTGCTATCGAGCTTTTCTGCATCGACTAATTCGCTCAATAAACCGAGCGCGAATGCTTTCTGTGCATTGAATACTTCGCCGGTGGCGAAATAACGCCGCGCGGCTTTTTCGCCAATCGCGCGCGCGATATACGGCGCGATCGTCGCGGGTGCGAGGCCGATTTTTACTTCGCTCATACAAAATTTGGCGTGCGGCGTGCCGATCGCAATATCGCAGCACGAGACTAATCCAACCGCGGCACCAAACGCGGCGCCTTGCACGCGTGCGATGGTCGGCTTGGCGAGAAAATTCAGCGTCTTCATCAGGCGTGCGAGCTGGATAGCATCCTCCCTAATTTCTTCGTACGATTTATCGGCCATGCGTCGCATGTAATTCAAATCGCCGCCGGCGCAAAATGCTTTTCCTTCGCTGGCAAGAATAACGACGCGTACATCGGGATTGTTTTCCGCGTCTTGCAATGTGGTGATCAAACGCTGCATCTGATATTCGTCGAATGCATTGAGCACCGCTGGTCGATCCATCACGATGCGCAGCACGCCGCGTTTATCGAGGGAAACTTTTAATTCGTCTGACATGCCGATCTCCATGCGGAATAAATTTCAGGGCGCTTCTGTGGCCGCTGATTCTAGCAATTTTTCTCGTCGGCCCGCCGCTGTTATGGTATTTTTGGCAGCTGATCCAATATTGATGAGATATTTTATGAACGAGCAGCAACCGATATTACTCGACATCGACGATGCCGGCATCGCCACGCTGACGCTAAATCGGCCGCAGCAATTCAATGCCATCGACGTCGCTTCGATGGAATGTTTAAAAACTGTGCTGATGGATATCGAAGGCAATGCAGCGATTCGCGCGGTGATTTTACGCGGCAGCGGCGTCGCGTTTTGCGGTGGCGGCGATATTCGCTCGATGCGCGCGCACTTGGACGATTTGCCGCGTTTTATGGGCGAAATCGTCGATGCGTTTCACTCGGCGGTGATTGCATTGCGGCGCTTGTCGGTGCCGGTAATCGCGAGCGTGCATGGCTCGGCTGCCGGCGCAGGGTTTTCGTTGGCGCTGGTCTGCGATTTAGTAGTCGCGACGCAAGGCTCGCGCTTCGTGGTGGCGTATCCAAAGCTTGCCGCATCGACCGATGGCGGTCTTACGTTCTTTTTAACGCGTCGCCTCGGCAGTTCGCGCGCGTTGGATATTTTATTGCTACGCAATGAAATCACGGCGGTCGAAGCGCACACGCTCGGCTTGGTAAATCGCTTAGCGGAGAACGACAACCTGGAAGCCGAGACGTTGGCGGTCGCGCAACAGCTAGTCAAATTACCCGCGCAATCGGTGCGCGAAATTAAACGCTTAGTCACCGAGTTAGGCGATGCTGCGTTGCCCGAGCAATTGGCCGCCGAGCGCTCTGCATTCAGACGCTGCGCGCAGGAGCCTGAGTTCGCTGAGCGTATCGTCGCGTTTCTCGATAAAAAGAAATAATCGATTCGATTGCCGACGCGATATTGGTCGCGTCGATCAGATAACTTTCAAGCTGCGCTGCCCACTTTTAAACCGCGCCTCCAGCTTTTAAACCTCGCTGCCAGTTTTTAGCCCGCGCTGCAATGCACCGAGTAGATCAACTTCCATGCGTTGGCTAACAGCAGCGAACTGGATCATTGCGGAGCCATGGAACGTACCCGTGTAAGTATGCAATTCCACCGGCACACCCGACTCCAACATTTTGAGCGCATATAAAATGCCTTCGTCGCGCAGCGGATCAAATTCCATCGACATCACATACGCGGGCGGCAGGCCGCTGAGATCGGTCGCACGTCCAGGCGCTGCGTAAATCGGCACATCCGCGCTACCACGTTTGATATCACCCAGATAAAAATCCCAGCTCACGATGGCGCCCGGTCGATTGAACAACGGCGTATCGACAAACGTTTTCATGCTGGTAGTTTCTAATCGATCATCCAGCTCAGGAATGTTTAACACTTGGAAGCAAATGCTAGGCCCGCCTTTATCGCGCGCGAATAGTGCCAATGCCGCTGCCAAGCCACCACCGGCGCTTTGCCCCGAGATACCAATGCGCTCGGGATCGACACCCAATTCAGTTGCGGATTTATGCAACCATTGCAACGCTGCATAGCAATCGTTTAGCGCTGCTGGATAAGGATTTTCCGGCGCCAAACGGTAATCGACTGAAACGACTACCACGCCAACTTTTTCGCAAATCATGCCGGCAAAACCGTGCTCAGAATCGAGGCTGCCAACGGTAAAACCGCCGCCATGGATATAGAGTAATCCCGGTATATTCGCGCTACGATTTTTCGGTGTGTAAACGCGCACGGGAACGTCGGGCGCGCTTTCGTAACCGGGAATTTGACGATCGACAATGTCGATGGCACTGAAATCCAGCTCGGCATTCATCGGCCCTAACATTTCCTTTATCATCGCGCGCGAACCGACTACATCTTCAAATCCGGTAGTCGGCAAACATACGGCAATGTCTTGAAGCTCTGGATCGAAGTTGTATGTCATGGGTTCTCCTAAGCGGTTATCGATTTGAAGCAAATTTTTTGCTGCTTGCTGTAGGTGTGCGATATTGCTCTCATGGTGATAGCGTGTCAATCCCTGAGCTAAACGGCATGCCTGTGGAGTGCGGGCCGGCGGCAAAGTCGGCTTATTGCTGCGGCTATGGCAACATACGTTAATTAGGTTTATGTAATGGGTAGTTCAATGGGTCGCCGGAAAGGTTCGACATCGTCAGCTATGTACGTAGCGTTACTAGAGGCTGCTTCAAAAATCATCGATGAAGAGGGCTGCCAAGCCGTCACCACTTCGCGTCTTGCCAACGAAGTCGATTTAAGCCGGCATATCGTTCACTACTATTTCGGAACGATCGAAGATGTTTTTATCGGCGTCATTCGCTATCGGCACGCACAGCAAATAGAACAATATAAGCAGGCGCTGGCAGCTGAAAACCCGCTGAATTTTATTTTGTTTAAATCGGGGGCAGTCGATCATTCGGTATTCGAATACATTGCGATGTCGCTGCGCAGCGAAAAAATTCGAGCCGAAATTAAAAAGTGCGCGCAGGATTTTCGCGACGCCTTCACCCATTCTATCGATGTTTATTTGCAAGGGCTTGGCGTGACGCCGAACGTATCGCCCGAACTGATAGGGATAATGGTTTTGGGCATTGCCCGCACACTGCTAGAAAGTTCGGCGATTGGTCTAGACGATCGGAATGAAGCAGTCATTCAAATTGTACAGTCGTGGATCAAAAAGCTAGAACTAACCGGTGAGTGGCCTGCTTAATTGTTCGGTTTAGCTCACCACTGGACAACGCGCTGTCGCCGGGTTATTTTACGCGACAACTAGGGATGGTTGCCCAAGCCTCAGCATTGGCGCGTCTTCCAGACTAAAAACAAAGGCCGCGATAATGGACTACATCAACCGACGCATCTGCATTATCCCCCTAAAAGCAGGATCAACCGACGAGTTGGGTTCATCTTGCAAAAGCAGACGCGTCTGTTCATTAAATAGTTGAACGAAGCCGCTACGCGGCAAGGTTAAATTCTTCTCCCTGTAGATAATTCCCCTGCGTGCTCACCCCGAGCACGACAACCAGGGGAATAT
>JAYVWC010000034.1:0-49903 GCA_043786385.1 Spongiibacteraceae bacterium
GATCGCACCCCATTCGGGCAACGTCGGAGTATCTGCACTGTCGGTACCCCCACCTCCACCGGCAACCGGATTGCCATCGATTAACAAGGTGGTGAGATGTAAAGTGGACCCCGAAATCCGGACACCTATTTAAGGTATGCTCTGCCAAAGTAAGTGAGGCCGGCAGTGAACGACAACAAACGTAAAACCTTCAGCAGCGCGCAAAAAGCCAAGGTGGCCCTTGAAGCTGTCAAAGGGGTTAAAACGATCAACCAGATCGCTCAAGAATACAGCGTGCATCCGACACAAGTGAATCTGTGGAAAAAGGAATTGCTCGCTAAGGCGGCGGATATATTTGAGGGGAAGCGAGGCCCGAAACCGATTGATGCGCAGAGCGATCCCGATCGGCTGTATGCCAAAATCGGGCAACTCAACATGGAGCTCGACTGGCTCAAAAAAAAGTCGGGGATCGACCTGTAGCGGA
Organism: Spongiibacteraceae bacterium; assembly: GCA_043786385.1. Taxonomy (GTDB): domain Bacteria; phylum Pseudomonadota; class Gammaproteobacteria; order Pseudomonadales; family CAMLJR01; genus CAMLJR01. The sequence continues at coordinate 464 of JAYVWC010000034.1, forward strand.
GCGGCAGCAATGGATCGGACACAACGGATCCATTGCGCTTACCAAGCAGTGCAAATTACTCAACATCACGCGTTCGGTGATTTATCAACGGCAAAAGCGTCAACAGGAAGAGAGCGACCTACACGATCAGCTGTTGCTGCAATTGATTGACGAAGAGTATACGCGTCGACCGTTTTACGGCACGCGGCGCATGAAGAAATATTTGCATGATGCGGGCCACACGGTGAATCGCAAGCGTGTGCAGCGCCTAATGCGGATATTGGGATTGGCAGGCATGGCGCCTGGCCCGCACACCAGTAAGGCGCATCCGGCGCACAAGATTTACCCCTATTTATTGCGCGGACTCGACATTATCCGCCCGAATCAAGTGTGGAGCACCGACATCACGTACATTCGGTTGCCGCGCGGATTTGTGTATTTGGTGGCAGTCATTGATTGGTACAGCCGCAAAGTATTGTCGTGGCGGCTGTCAAACAGTATGGATGCAGGTTTTTGCGTGGATTGTTTGCAGGAGGCGCTCGCGCATTTTGGCAAGCCGGAGATTTTTAACAGTGATCAGGGCTCGCAATTTACCGGCGATAGTTTTACCGGTGTGCTGATTGAAAACGGCATTACCATTAGCATGGATGGACGCGGTCGCGCATTGGATAATATTTTTGTCGAACGACTGTGGCGCACCGTGAAATATGAAGACGTGTATTTGAAAAAATATGACAGTCTGCCGAATTTATTCTTGGGTCTGACGGAATATTTTATTTTTTACAACGAGGCGCGACCGCATCAATCGCTGAGCTATGAGACACCAGGAAAGGTGTACCAATCGGCAACTGGCGGCGGCGCAAAAATTGTGGATAAATTTGGCGAGAGGGAAGTAAAAACCTCCGCGCAAAAACTGGGGCAGCGCCAATCAGCTGTGGCAAAAACCGGGGCTATCTTAAACTAGACAGGAATTTGTCTGGACTAAGGGGTCCACTTTACAGTAACGATCGAAGTTCTTGGATCTAGGGTAGAAAAATAAGCCCTATTTTTTCCACCCGAGTTTTCTATTTGAATTTTTTGCCCCCGCTTATCCTGTCCCCAGCTGCACGAGGTAGTGCAGATCAATCTGGAGACAACTATGAGCAAACCTTATTTGCAGCTCGATCCACAGCCGGAGGTAAGTCTTAAATCCGGCTACCCCCGCAGCACTCTCTATGCTCGCATCGCCCAAAAACTTTGGACGCGTCCGGTTAAGTTGGGGGTGCAGTCCCGCTGGCCAGCACATGAAACAGAAATTCTTGTGGCTGCTCGCATTGCAGGAAAGTCCGATGATGAAATCCGCGCACTCGTTGAGAAACTCGAAAGCGAGCGGGGCAGTGTACTAACGCAGATTTATTCGCCGGTAGCCGCGTGAAATCTCAGGCAAGAAAAAAGGCGCGTACCGGTCAAAGTTTCGCGCCCTTCCATATCTGTTCTCAATGTCCATACGCGAGGTATCGACGCCATGCATATTAGCAAAAATCACACTCAACCTAAACAGCGGCAATCGCATTTCCATTTGCCGCCTCGCTGCCTTTCTTGCAGCTTGATTTTGCTCAACCACGAATCGGCCCGCTGCTGGCGCTGTGCCGGTCACCATGCGATTTATGGTGCGGAGGTGGGCCGCAATGAATAAAACGCTTCCTGATGCGATTGAGGCCCGTTTAGAGCTTGCATTGACGGCGATCACTGGCAAGCAGTACCGGCGACTTCTGCATTACATCTTCGATAACCCGGATCAATACACGCACGTGATCGGGCGCGAATGTGCTGTGGGTTATCCACCAGCCCGTTTGTGGGAACTTAACAACCAGTTGTTGCCGCCGTTCGGTTTATTTATTCGCTGCCATGCTCCGGAGCAGTGGTTAACGAATCGCTGGGGCGAAACTTCACACGTTCACCAGTGGCGTTTGGAAATGCTGCCAGCAAATCAGAATCAACGTGCAGAGGTGGCGGCATGAGCGAAATGATTGCCCGCGACAGCTCTAACGTTTCGCACCTTCCCGTTATCCCGGCAGCAACGGAATTGCTGCCATTAATCCCTGAAGGGGTTTATTCGTTCGCTTTTGTTGCACATGAAACACATCGATTTTTCAATCGCAGCGATAAGGCAGTTCTGTGGTTTCGTGTGCTCGATTTTGGCGACCATTTCAACAAGGTGCTGCCGCGCTATTACAACGTGCGCCGCTTGATTGGTAAGCCTGGGCGTAATGGCAATTTTGCTGTGGGCCGATCATCGGATTTGTTGCGCGAGTTTTGTCGTGTATCAACCGCGCCAATAACTCGACTTGATCGGCTGCCATTGACCACATTGCAAAATGTAACAGTTAGAGCGCGTGTCCGAGTTGTTTCAAAAGATGGCTACCAAAAGGAATTGCCGGAAATGCTGCACTATTCGGTGGTCGATGAGATTGTGGGGAGAGACCAATGACAGCAATTTACTTTCTCTTTCTCCTATACCAACACCTGCACCTCCTCCTATACCCACTTCAAAACCGCTGCGGGCCGCGTGGTTTGTGGGCTACAAAGAAATTGCTTGGCAACCAAAATTCGCCGGAAAACGTGGAAGGCGGATAACTCAACCTGACTCACTATCCACGGCTCCGGTGGATCAACTGCTTTCGCATGTTGTGAAGCCGGGGTTCCAAAACCCAATTTGAGTGTGTGAAATGATTAACGATGATGAAGGCAATTCCAGCACGAACAAAACAACCACTGCACTGCGCAAAAAAAATCAGGCTCGTCGAAAGCGTGGCATTGCGAATGTTAAAGGCTTTGACGGACACTATGAGCGACGTGAGGCTGCACTGTTGGAAACTGAAGCCGATGCGCTATTGTCGCTCGATACGCCGCTTAATACTATTTGCGGTGAGGTTGTATCAGTGCGGCAAAAGGGCGAGCCGTTAAAACGTTTGATACTGCGCGACACGTTGAGCAACGGCAATCAGATCGCCAACGATGCGAGCATTGATCGCACAGACTTGCTGTTAAAAACCAATTTTGACATTGCAGCGATGGCAGTTGATGCAGCCGAGACGATTGGTGCTGATAATTCGCTGGAGAAAATGCTTGCACACCAAATGACACTTTGCCACAAGGCTTCCTTTGAAATGCTCGACAAGGCGTTGTCTCAGCGCGATACGGTTGAGCAGGCGAGGCTTGCTAATGTTGCTGCGCGTTTGATGACAACATTTCAGCAGGGACTGGCGACGATTCAGAAATTGCGCAACGGCGGAAATCAAACAGTGACGGTTCAGCATGTGCATATTGAAACTGGTGCTCAAGCGGTGATCGGCAACTTACAGGGTGGGAGTGCTGGGCATGGCGCCAACAAAAACGGCTAACAACCCCATGCAGCGTGCCCATGATTCGCCACGGTGTGGCGCTCACGCACGCACTACCGGACACCCATGCAAAGCCCCTGCGATGCCAAACGGAAGGTGCCGTATGCACGGCGGCAAAAGCCCCGGTGCGCCGACTGGCAACCGGAACGGAAATTTTCAGCATGGTCTATGCACCAAGGAGGTACAGCAGCGCAGTAGTGAAGTTCGAGAATTATTAAAAGCCTTGCGGCAATTGATTGGCTAGAAACCATTAGTCCACATAATAAAGAATAGGGATTGAAAGATGAAAAAAATAATCGTAACGGGATTTGTTGTGAAATTAGCTGGACTTGCTGCGGCGAATCTACTGGGTGACGCTGATCTTCAGTGAATTTTAGGAGAAGCCAATTAATGCAGAATTTTTTTGGCCGTCCTACTCGCAGGGATTGCCTGGCTTATACTTTCGCTGTTGGGCGCTGCGGTAGCCGCACTTCCAGTAAGCACCGCAATAATCATCGGTGCAATCATCATTGCGATCTCAAACCAAAAATAATATTTAAGTTTCAGCCCGGACCTACTCATCGCACATTTGCTCTGACCTCCACCATGTCAAGGTGGCGCTCTACCGGACGGGACTCGAACCCGTGAGGGCACATGCCGATGATGCAGCAGTATCTAAAAATGGAGATTTTCCCGGTTATAAGTCACGCAGTAGATACCCCGAGGGGGTACAAATGGGGGTATATATTTTTTGATTGGCTTTCGGTGTCAGTTTAATCAATTAGTTAGCTCAACTATTCAGTAGAGCATAGCCCACCATTTACAGTTCCGGCAACTTAAGGAACACAAAAAAGCCCGCGTAATGCGGGCTTTTTTATGAATTTTTTTACCCATAAAAAAGCCACCGGTGTAGGTGGCTCTAGCATCGATAACAAATTATTTAACTTTGCGTCGTGCTGTGCTCGCCAAGCCAAGCCAAGCCAAGCAAACCTGAACCGAACAACCATGCTGCTGCCGGCACCGGTACGGCCGGTGCTTGTGCTCAGGGGGTAATCAATACATCATCGGTAGCAGAGCTACTAGTTCCATTGCTCTCCCTTAGCAGAACAAAAGAAAATTATCGAATATTTGAATGAATTTCAAGCAGAAACCCAACGCCTCGAATCCATTTACCAACAAAAAATCACCACGCTGGATGAATTAAAAAAAGCGCTGCTGCATAAGGCGTTTAGTGGGGAGTTGTGATGATGCGTAGGGGCGGACCTATGTGTCCGCCCTTGTTGTGTGTGTGGCCGGCCTGATCAAATATGGCGACATGCCGAAACGGACGATCATTTTGGGTCGGTTGGTCATGGTAAAACGACGAACGTATTCAAACATGGCGTACGTCGGGAAAAGGGCGGACACGTAGGTCCGCCCCTACGGGGTTTCGTGCGCGGTAACGAAAACATCAGGATATTTGCAACAAGGACGTTATATGAAAAATCGCCAACGAAAATCTTTACGGTTGAAGCATTACGATTATTCACAATGCGGTGCGTATTTTATTACCGTGTGTACGCAGAACCGCGAGCATCGGTTTGGAGCGATTGTTGACCGCAACATGTTGTTGAATGATGCCGGTTATATGATTGAAAAATGGTATTTTGAACTGGAAAATAAATTTTCTGGCCTGCAATGTGATGCCTGCATCATCATGCCCAATCATGTGCACTTTGTTGTGGTGATGGGTGAATACGCTGACATAGGTGAATTTATCGAAACGGGCGGACATGCCGAAATGGGCGGACACGTAGGTCCGCCCCTACGGGATGCGGCAATGTTTGTAGGGGCGGACCTGCGTGTCCGCCCTGGTTCCTCGGTCCGCCCTGATTCGTCGGTCCGTACGGCATTGCCACAGGTGATGCAATGGTTCAAGACCATGACCACGAATGCCTACATCAATGGCGTAAAGAATCTGGCATGGCCGGCGTTTGATAAAAAACTGTGGCAGCGAAATTATTATGAACACATCGTCCGCGATGAAGTGTCTTTGCACGGCATTCGTGAATATATCAATAGCAATCCGCTTAATTGGCAATATGACGACCTGAATGACTTTGCCACCTAGCTTGTTCTGGTCAAGCATTACCGGACACTTTAACTTGAGGGTTTTCGTAGCCAATGGGCGATTGATAGCCCCAAGTTGAATGTGGTTTCGCGCCATTGCGAAAGCGGTATTAGCGTCGAGTCGCGGCCAACACGACAAACTTTGTATTCGCGGCGATTTGTCGGCAGTTACCGAAAATACGTTTTAATTTGATCGGGTAATCCAAATGCCGATTGCCGACGATCCATAGTTCGCCACCGATGCGTAAACTGTTGTTACTCTGCGTAAACATGCGCCACGCGATTTGATCGCCGGTACTGTGATTTTGGTGGAATGGCGGGTTGCAGAGAATAGCATCGAATGGCTCGCCGTCGTAATAGCTCAGGCAATCGTCGAAATAAAAATTCCCGGTTGGCGTTTGTGCTGGCGTTAGCGTTAGCGCGGCATCGATATTGCGCTGATAGTTTTGTTGTGCGGCGCAGATTGCTTGATACGATTCATCGAAAAAATAAATCGCCGCATCCGGCCGCTGTCGTTGCGCGGCAATCCCCAATACACCATTGCCGCAGCCGAGATCGGCGATGCGTTGTGCCGCAGGTAATTTACTCAGTTGCTCGATAAAAAACCGCGCGCCGATATCAAATTTATCGCGTGCGAATACATTGGCATCGCCGTGCAATTGCAGCGCCAGCTCGGGAATGTCGAGCACTTTATCGGTGGGCGGCGGCGGTGCGGGTAAATCGGCCTGCGGTGTTACCGCGAACAGGCGCGCTTTTTTCTGCGCGTGCAAAATATCGACGCGACCGAGCTGGCGCAGTAGCTCGACGCTTTGCTCGGGCAGATGCTTGATCATGCCGCCGGTCAGCACCACCGTTTCGCCATCGATCGCAGCATGCAGTTGCGCGATCTGTTGTTGAAATAATGCGAGCGATTTCGGAATCTGCCACAGCACGACAGAATAGCGCTCGGATAAAGCGTGCGTGGACGGCAGCAGCGTAACGCGATTGACTACATTGTTGCCTGCGCAATTGTCAGCTAGCGCTAGATGCGCATTGCACGAATCGCCCCAGCTATCGACCGCATAGCTTGCGGCGCTTAGCGCGATTGCCAGCGCGCCAAATTGATCGTTGATAACCAACGCGCGCGTGGGTGCTAATTTTGGCGTTAATTGTGGTATTAGTTGCTGCTGCGCGAGCTGCGTTAATAAATATTCATCGGCGGCATCCCACGCCTGCAGCGGTTGATTTGGCGTCGGTGGGCGGCGTTGTAAATCAAACGTACCAAACGGAGAGTTAAACAACGCATCCATCGCGGGTTTTACGCTTCGGCAAAATGGCAGGCGACGCGATGCGTGGCATCGCTGGCGATAACCTCCAACTTCGGTGCTTCGACGCGACAGCGCGCTTGCGCTTGCGGGCAGCGCGGATGAAAGCGACAACCGCTCGGCGGATGCAGCGGACTCGGCACTTCGCCATCGGCCGCCGGTGAACGCCGCGCGATTCCGACTAATGGTTGCGGAATCGATGCGATCAAATAGCGCGTGTACGGATGCCGTGCCTCTTGATAAATCGTTGCGGCCGACGCGAGCTCGACAATTTCGCCCAAGTACATCACCGCGACACGATCGCTTAAATGCCGCACCACCGATAAATCGTGCGAAATAAACAGCAGCGATAAATCGAGCGACGCGCGCAGCGACAGCAATAAATTAATGATCTGCGCTTGTACCGAAATATCCAATGCCGATAACGGCTCATCGCATACGACAAAATCAGGCTTCAGTGCAATCGCGCGCGCAATGCCGATACGTTGACGTTGCCCGCCGGAAAATTCGTGTGGAAAGCGATCGATGCTGTTATCGGGCAGACCGACTTGTTGCAATAATTCGCGCACCTGCGCGCGCCGTTCGCGTGGTGTGCCGATGTTATGCACTAATAATGGCTCTTCGATAATTGCGCCGACCGTGTGACGACTATTCAGCGAATCGTACGGATCTTGAAAAATCATTTGCATGCGTTTGCGCATCTGCCGCATCGGCTCGCGCGCCAGCGTGCGAATATTTTGCTGATCGAAAATAATTTCGCCGACATCAGGCTCGTGCAACCGCAGCAGCGTTTTGCCGAGCGTCGATTTACCGCAGCCTGATTCGCCGACCAAGCCCAGCGTTTCGCCGCGTTGAATATCGAAGCTAACGCCATCGAGTGCGTGCAGATATTGCTTATGTTGTTTAAATACGCCACTGCGCTGCACAAAATATTTGCGCAGCCCGCGCACCGAGAGCAGCGGCTCGTTCATCGTACTGCTCCATTATCGTCGGTTAACTGACGCCAGTTAAAACACGCGACGCTATGCACGGGCTCGGAATTTTCTAGGCCGGCATGCACATCTTCTAAGCGCGGAAATTCGCTGCAAATAGCGCTGCGCGCGTAACATCGATTGCCGAATACGCAGCCGGCCGGTCGTGCATCAAGATCGGGCACTTGACCGCCGATGGTCGCGAGCATTTGCTGCGGTGCGACGCTGCGCGCGGGCAACGAGGCGAGCAAGCCGCGTGTGTAAGGATGGCGCGGCTGCGCAAATAATTGCGCGGTGCTCGCTTGTTCGACGATACGGCCCGCGTACATCACCGCGACGCGTTCGCAGGTTTCAGCGATTACGCCGAGATCGTGCGTGATCAATAACACCGCCATATCCGCTTCGCGCTGCAACTCTTTGATCAATTCGAGCACCTGCGCCTGCACGGTGACATCCAGCGCGGTGGTCGGCTCGTCGGCGATCAGCAAGCGCGGCTCGCACGCCAGCGCCATCGCAATTGTGATGCGCTGTCGTAAGCCACCCGATAATTGATGCGGATATGCGTCGAGGCGTTCGGTCGGCGCTGGAATGCGCACGCGTTCGAGCAATTCAATAATGCGTCGACGCCGCTGCTGCGCATTCCATTGCGGCCGATGCAGTAACAACACTTCTTCGATTTGCTTGCCAACCGTTTGCACCGGATTCAACGCCGTCATCGGATCTTGAAAAATCATCGCGATGCGATCGCCGCGCAATGCGCGCAATTTTTCGGGCGGCAACGCGAGCAGATTATCGTCGCCAAAAAATATGCTGCCGCTTTCGACGCGTACGGTCGGCTGTGGTAATAGCCGCAAAATCGACAGCGCGGTGATACTTTTGCCGCAGCCCGATTCGCCGACCAGCCCGAGCGTTTCGCCGGGCTGCATTTGCAGCGAAATATCTTGCAGTACTGGCCAGCGCTGCGCGCTAGCAGGCGCGCCATCGGCGACACTGACGCATAAATTTTCGACGCGCAGTAAAGTCATTGCGGTTTCACTCGCCAGGTTTCGTCGACGATATTCAGCGGCGGAAATTTTTCGCCGAGAATGCGCGCCTTTTGATTTTTCTCTTTTTCATCTGCATCGATCCAGAACAGTCCGCCAGTGCTGCCGAAGGGTTCGAACACCGAATCCGAAGTACGCGTCGCATGCGCGGGCGGTATTTTCAGCCAGCGCCAAAAACCTTCGCGCGTGTACGGCACTTTGTAGCCGCTGATATACGCGCCGTCGTCGTAAATCATTTGTTCGAGTTCGTGCGCGAGTTGCACGCGCGCCTCCTTGGTGGTGGCGTCGCGGTATTCGATGATTTTTTTATCCATCGCCGGGTTGTCGGTATTGGTGACATTGTTGGTTTGCGGCTTGTGCGCATTATCGGAATGATAAAACTCCCAATACACCGGTGCGATACCGCCGCCACTCCAACCCATCCAGCCGATTTGATGCTTTTTCTCCATCACTTGTTTGTACGAGGCGGTGGCATCAAGCAATTGCAGCGTTAATTCGACGCCGGCTTTACGCGCTTCCTCTTTCAGCACCACTAGTCGCGCAGTGTGATCGTCGCTGCTGTAAGAGATGCGCAACGACAAACGTTGGCCGTCTTTGATGCGAATGCCATCGGCGCCGCGCTCGCTCCAGCCGGCCAGCTGAAAATAATGATCGGCCAGCGCCAAATCGAACGGTCGCGCGCGCAGCGTGCGATTGCTGTAGTCGCCGTAGCCTTCATTCTGCGTTTGCTTGCGCTCGTAATCGCCGCGCAAAACCGTGCGCAATAATTTATCGAAGCTCATCGAATACGCCAGCCCGTAGCGGACATTGCGATCGGCGAGCAGCGGGTCGTCTTGGTTGAGAAACAAACCCTGCGCTGGCTGCGGCGTATCGTTATAAAATTTGATGCGGCCAATATAGCCATTATCGAAAGCGGGGCCTTGCGCTTTTTTGTACCAAAGTCGCGGCATGATCAACGGAAACGTATCCAGCTCACCGTTGTTGAAGTAGTTGTAAGCGATGTTTAAATCGCGAATGACTTTGATGCGCACGTAATCGGGGTTGAAGCGGTTGCGAAAGTAGCGCTTATCGTTGCCCCACCAATCGGCTTTGCGTTTGAACTCGACGTATTTGCCTTTACGAATCGTATCGATTTGATACGGTCCGGTGTTCGGTTCGATCTGCCAATTGTAATTCTCGACCCAATCGGCATCGAGTTTATGAAAGTGCTGCGGCACCGGATTGATTGCAACATCGAACAACAATTCGTTCGGCGGCTTTGCGCTGGCCTCGCGCACCGCGATCGTGTAATCGTCGTACTTGATCACGTCGGTAATGATTTCGGTGTAGTAGTTGTTGTACCACGGTGCGACGATATATTTTGAGCGCATAAATTGCAGCGCGAACACATAGTCGTCGGCGGTGACCGGCGTGCCGTCGGACCAGCGCGCAGCGCGATCGAGTTTGAAGTACACCGTTTTGCCGTCGGCATCGAAAGCCCAGTCGGTGGCGAGTTCGGGAATTGGGTTTAACGTATTCGGATGTTGATTCACCAAGGCCAAATTATTTTGCCGTAAGTAACCAACAAAGCCGCTGTTTGAATCGGGCCCGACGAGGCGCAATGTCGGCGGAAAGCTGGTCATAAACGTACGAAAGCGACCACCGCGCTGTGCCTGCGGATCGGCGAATAACGGATCGCTAGCGTTGGTTTGCCATTGTAAATTTTCGGGTAGCTTTGGCGTGTCGGCATAACCGATCACCGCGCACAACAGCAGGCAGCTAGCAACGAGAAATTTTTGCAATGTAACCATCGCGCGACTATTCATAAATGCGAAACACTTTTGGATCGAACGCTTCGCGAATCGCTTCGCCGATAAACGTCACCAGCATCAATACCAATGTCATCGCCAATACCACGCTGGCGACAATCCAACTCGATTCGAGATTGTCGGTGCCTTGTTTTAATAATTCACCCCAGCTCGGCGTCGGTGCCGGTAGGCCAAAACCCAAGTAATCCAAAGCGGTTAACGCGGTGACGCCGGCGGCGATCGAGAAGGGCACAAAGGTAACAATCGTTGAAACCGTATTCGGCAGAATGTGGCGAAAAATAATGCGGTTGCTACTGGCGCCAATCGCGCGCGCAGCCATTACATAATCGCGCGCATTTTCTTTATAGGTGGCGGTGCGCATATACCAGGTGATGCCGATCCAACTGAATACGATCATAATCGATAACAGCGTCCAAAAACCGGGCGGCACAATCGATGCGACGATCATAATTACGTACAGCGTCGGAATGTTCGACCACACTTCGATGATGCGCTGGAAAATTAAATCGAAAGCACCGCCCCAGAATCCCATCAAGCAACCGATGGTGACGCCGATAAAATATTCGAACAGTAATAACACCACCGAAAAATTAATCGCGATGCGAAAGCCGTACACCAGTCGCGCCAATACATCGCGACCGGTGGTATCGGTGCCGAGCAGATGGCGCGTCGCCAGCGATGGCGCCAACGGCGGGAAATCATTGCCGACTAAATCGGTTTCGTACGGGCTGTACGGAATCGGTGCCAACCATAACCAGTTTTGCGTATCGCTTGCGATCCATTGTTTTTTTAATGCTTTGTAATCGGTTTCGTAATCGTAATCGAGCCCGAATGTTTTGCCGGGCAGCACGGCGCCGTAGGTAGGGAAATACCAATGACCTTGATAGCTAACGATTAACGCGCGATTGTTGATCAGTAGTTCGGCGCATAAACTCAATGCTATCAAAGTTGCCAACAGTATCGCCGACCAATAGCCACGACGAATCGCGCGAAAACGCTGCCAGCGCCGGCGTGTGATTGGGTTGAGACGAATCCACTTGTTCGGTGATGGCATGCGCAACGATGGCATCGGTCGTTATTCCCCGAACCGAATGCGCGGATCGACGATCGCGACGCAGATATCCGACAAAATATTGCCGATTAAAAAAAGAATCGAGCTAATCACCAAAATGCCCATCACCACTGGATAATCGCGCTCCAATACCGATTCGTAACCGAGCAGGCCGATGCCATCGATATTGAAAATGGTTTCGATCAGAAAGGAGCCGCCAAGCAATAACGAAATATTATTGCCGAACGATGTGGCGATCGGAATCAAACTGTTGCGCAATGCGTGATGGCGCACCGCGCCGCCGAAGCTTTGGCCTTTCGCAACCGCAGTGCGCATGTAATCGGCGGATAAATTATCCATCAGCGCATTTTTCATCATCAGCGTGGTCAGCGCGAAACTGCCGGATAGATAGGCAGTCAACGGCAGCGCAGCGTGATAAAAAAGGTCGGCAATTTTTTTCGGGGTCGAATACGTATCGAAATCGTCGCCGACAAATCCGCCGAGTGGGAACCAATCGAGCTGTGCGGCGAATACGGTGATCAACGCGATGCCGACTACATAACCCGGCAGCGCGTAACCGAAAAATACCGCGATCGATGAAATGTTATCGAAGCGCGAGCCGTGCTTGACGGCTTTCGCAACGCCCAATGGAATGCAAATACCGTAGGTGATGATTAGCGTGGCGACGCCGTAAAAAATCGAAATTGGAAAGCGCTCTTTAACTAACGTCCAAACTGGATCGTGGTAGCGCGTCGAGTTGCCTAAATCCAAATGCACCACTCGCCACAGCCATTGACCGTAGCTGACCAACATCGGTTTATCGAAGCCGTAATACGCTTGCAACTGCGCCAGTTGTTTTTCATCGAGGGTGTTGCCGGAGCGCGTTTTGCTGGCGTGTTGATCGCCCTGCGCGAATGCCGCCTGCGTCATCATTCGTTCGATCGGCCCGCCGGGAACGACGCGCGTGATGGTGAAGACGAGCAGCGTAATGCCGATAAATGTAGGAATCGTCAGCAGCAGACGTCGGAGGAAATAGCTGATCATGCGACTGGATAAAACAAGATTGGATTAAACAAATGGTGCCCCACCTTTGAGCGACGCTACGTTAACAAGTTTCGGCGTGATCTGGCAATAAGCTGGACTACACTTCAGTGATCGAATAAAAGGCGTTTCACTGGCTATGAATGACTTAAAAACAAATGGTATCGATGCGTGGGTGACGCGCCTGAGTCGCACCGAGCTGCCGGTGCTCTCCGAGGTTATGCGCGAAATCAATCGACTGACCAGCGGCTCGGGTACTTCGGTCGATCAACTATCGAGCGTTATCCTGCGCGATGCGGCGCTGACCACCAAGGTACTGCGCCTGGCCAATAGCGCGCATTTCAATCCGCACGGCGATCAAGATGCGACGACGATTAGTCGCGCGGTAGTGAAGTTGGGCTTTCAAGGCATCAAAGCGATTTCGTTGTCGGTGATGCTGATCGATTCGCTGCTGAAAAAAGGCGCGAAGCAGCGCATGTTGGAGTGGTTGGCGCGCGGTTTTCATGCGGCAGTGCAGGCCGAGCGTTTGATGATGGGGCGCAACAAATTGCAAAAAGATGAAGTATTCGTTGCTGCGCTGCTGTTGCATGTCGGCGATATGGCGTTCTGGAGTTGTCGCGGCGAGCAAATCAACGAGATGGAAAAATTGCTGGTCGATCAACACGGCAACGAGGCGGTCGAACGTCGTGTAATGGGTGCCAGCCTGCGTGAAATAACGCAGCAATTAGCGCGATTATGGCAGTTGGGCGATACGCTTGCTGAAGCGCTACAGGATGGTGAATGCGATACGGTGGCCGCACAAGCCGTGCGTCTGGGTGAAGAGATTAGTTTTGCCGCCGAGCAGGGTTGGCAATCGCAAGCGTTGGAAACGGTGCTCGATAAAGTCGCCGAGTTTAGCAACATGGCGCGCGAGGATGCGCGCGCCATGTTGCTAAAAAGCGCCGAGGATGCGGCCAGCGTGGCGCTCAGCTACGGCGCGAATAAGGTGTGCAATTATATTCCGAGCACGGTCGATGCTGAGGTTATCGTAAAAAGAACCAGCCGCGGCGATCCGCAATTACAGCTCAGTATTTTGCGCGAGCTGGCGACGATGATCCAAGAGCAGGTCGATATCAATACGCTGTTTCAAACGGTGGTCGAAGGCATTCAGCGCGGTGTCGGTTTCGAGCGCGTGGCGCTGTGTTTAATCGATCCGAAGAAAAAGATTTTGCAGGCGAAATACGCGCTCAGCGACGAGGGTGCGGCGTGGCGCGAGGCGCTGACATTTTCGATGAAAAGCGAGCAGGATAATTTGCTCGCGTACTGTTTGCATTCGCGTCAATTGCTGTGGCTGCGCCGCGATAAACCCGGTCAATTAAAACATTTGATCGATGCGCATACGGCAGCGACGATTGCCGTCGATAACTGTGCGCTGGCAGCGCTGTATGCAGGTGCGCGCCAAGTGGGTGTGGTGCTGGCTGATCGTGGCATTAAAGGCGATGCGATCGAGCAGGAGCAGTACGAAAGCTTTTGTCATTTTGTCCAGCAAACCAATATGGGGCTGGCGATGTTGGCTGATCGTAAAAACCGTTAGCAATTTATTCGGTGAAAGGCGATGGTTGTTGGTGACGGTGACCGCGTTTGCGGTGATTAATGCGAAGCGGTGGGGTAGAGCGTGAGGCGTTGACCTGGCTGTAACAGCGAGTGCGGGTTAACAGTGTTCCAGCGTAAAATATCGCCGATTTCCACATTAAAACGGCTGGCGATGGCGGTTAGCGAATCGCCATTCTGTACGGTATAACCCACTTTGTGTCCCGCAGCGGCGTCGCTCGATTTCGCAATTTGTTTTTTACCGACGCTCGAATTACTCCAAATATTTAATTGCTGGCCCAGCTTGATCGTGCTATCCGCTTGCATACCATTCCAACGTTGTATTTCTTGCGTCGTGACATTGTAGTGCTGGGCGATGCGCAATAAATTTTCGCCTTGCTGCACCGTATGCATAATTTGATTCGCACTCGGTTTGGTCTGTGCAGTGACCTTGCCACCAGGCTCGGTCGCTGCCACCGTCGTGATGGGGCCGCCGCGTGGAATAAGGATCGATTGGCCGGGATGCAGCAGACCGTTGCTCATGTTGTTCGCCGCGCGAATGCTCGCCGCGTCGACGCTGAATTTGCGGCAAATACTCGACAACGTATCGCCTTTCGCGACTTCATAACGCTTCAAGCTGCCGCGCTCGGACGGTGTAAGTAATGCGAGTTGCTGTTTGAAACGATCGACTGTTGCGACCGGTAACAATAAGCGCTGCGAGCCTTGCGGATCGGTTGCCCAGTGATTGAAGCCAGGGTTCAATAAATACACTTCCTGCGTATCGATATTGGCGAGGCTGGCTGCCTTTTCCAAATCGAGCTGACCATCGGTATGGACCGCCGCGAAATAGGCTTGGTTCGGCACTGCGTATAAGCTGATGCCGTATTGGTGTGGCGCATTGACGATTTTTGCCAGCGCGAGCAGCCGCGGTACGTACGTGGTCGTTTCGTTGCGCAATTTCAAATGCCAAAAATCGGTAGGCTGGCCGAGTCGGCGGTTTTGATCGATCGCGCGCTGGATGTTGCCTTCACCGCAGTTGTAAGCGGCAACGGCGAGAAGCCAATCGCCATTAAACATGTCGTGCAAGCGCTGCAAATAAGTCAGCGCCGCGTCGGTCGAAGCGACCACGTCTTTGCGACCGTCGTACCACCAGTTGCGTTTGAGACCGAATGCCGTGCCGGTGCCAGGCACAAATTGCCACATGCCGGCGGCACCGCTGCGGGAATACGCGAACGGGTCGTAGGCGCTTTCGATAATCGGGAGCAATGCCAGCTCGGTCGGCATATTGCGCTGTTGCAGCGCCGCGACAACGTAGTGGAGGTAGCGATTGGAGCGTTCGGTCGAGCGGTAGAGGTAGGCGGGGTTATTGCGGTACCACTTTAACTCGGTGTCGATCTGCGCGTTATCGATTTGCGAATCGAGCTGAAAACCGCTGCGCACCGCTGGCCAGACCGTGTTGGTGTCGGCGTTATAAATTAGTGGGGCGGTGCCGTTGCCTTGATCGGCAAGTATCGAGTTCAAGCCGTCGCCGGTGTGGTTGCTGGTTGAGGTATTGGTATTACCGATTAGATCGTTGGGAGCTTGGTGAGTGGTGCTACAGGCGCTAAGTACTAAGGTTAATATGAAGGTGAAGGCGACATAAAGCGACGGTGCCAGGCCGCTGACCTTCAATCGTTTTTTTGTGCAATGAGCGGAGAAAAATCGCATTGTTGGGCGTCTTTACCGATTTATTGAAAGCTCATGAATGTTGGGTAGTGTATGGCCTGATTGCTTTGTAGTCAAAAAACCACGTCTCAAAACTGATCTTTCCAGCTGCGAATCGTGGCAAATACTGCAGCTAAGTTTTCGTTTTGGAGTCCATGTTCAGTTGCTGCGTGCAGTACTGTCGAAGTTTGACAGCGGAGAAAAGGATTCGTTGATAGCTCCAGCGCCAGCGTCGATGGCAGTGTTGGCTGATTGGTGGCGCGCAGCGCAGCTATTTCAATCGTACGTTGTTGTACCGCGACGTTGTCGGGCTCCACAGCCTGCGCAAAGCGCAGGTTCGACTGCGTATATTCGTGGCCGCAGTACATCGCGGTGGGCCCGGGTAATTGCGCAAGTTTTTGCAGACTCGCAAACATCTGTGGTGCCGTCCCTTCGAACATGCGACCGCAGCCGGCAGCAAATAACGTATCGCCGCAAAATAATGTCGGCGGTGTCGTGTCAGCGGCGAAGTACGCAATGTGATCGAGCGTGTGCCCGGGAATTTCGAGTACGCCGAACTGATGTCCGAGTGCAGCGACCGTATCGCCTTCTTTGACTCGCGTATCGAAGCTGGTTATCGGGGAATTGTGAGGGCCATAGACCACTGCATTCGGAAAAGAATTGCGTAACTCATCGATACCGCCGGTGTGATCGGGATGATGATGTGTGATCAATATGCCTTGAAGGTCGAGCTCGCGCGCCGCGAGAAAGGCTTGCACCGGCGCTGCATCGCCGGGGTCGACGATCCAGGCCACGGCATTATTGTGCAGACACCAAATATAGTTGTCGGTAAACGCGGCGATCGGTTCGATGCGGATCATGTAATTTACTCTTGAATGAGTCGTTTAGAATCGAGGCTGGAGCGGGTACTATACTGCGCTCGAACGTGGATGATAACCGGCCCGAGGATATGCGCCTATGCCAGCGTGGAAATATCAGCCCGAGCTTGATGCGTTAGCGCCAGAGTTACACGCGTGGTTTCAGAGCGAGCTGGGGCGCACGCTGCTCGGGATCGAACAACAGATGATCGATCGCTGTTTGACGGATTGCTTTGGTTATCACCTGTTGCAGCTCGGTGTCGATAGCGATTTAACGCTGTACGACAACTGTCGCGTGCAGCGGCGCTTCAAGGCAGGACTGATTCCGCCGACGCGGTTAAGCGATGGTGGCAGCTCGACCTTTGTGCAATGCGATGCGCAGGAGTTGCCGTTCGAATCGGATAGCCTCGATGTCGTGATCGTGCATCATGCGATGGAGTTTGCCGCCAATCCGCACGCAGTGTTGCGCGAACTGTATCGTGTGACGGTGCCGGAGGGGCGCATCGTGCTGATCGGTTTTAATCCGTGGTCGTTGCTCGGTGCGCGAATGTTGGCAGGGCGCTGGCGTGCGCATAGCATTTGGCGCAATCATTTATTGTCGGTGTCGCGCATTCACGATTGGTTGGAGTTGTTGGGGTTTGCGATGCAGCGCATCGATTACGGTTTTCATCGGCTGCCGCTGCATCGAACCGCGAATTGGATGGCGGCCTCCGCGCACGACTGGACGCGGTATTGGCCCGGCGGTGGCGTCTACGCGATTACTGCGATCAAACAGGTATCGAAATTCATTCCATTGAAACCGCTGCGAATGCGGCCGCTGACTGCGTTAACGCCGTTGTCGGCAGTTAAGCCCAGCGCCGCGATCAGACCAAACACCATAAGACCAAACACCGTAGAACCAAAGCAGCAGGTACATACTCGTTGAAGCAAATCGAAATATTTACCGATGGCGCCTGCAAAGGAAATCCGGGGCCGGGCGGTTGGGGTGCGCTACTGCGCTATCAGGACACCGAAAAAACTTTATACGGCGGCGAAGCGCAGACGACCAATAATCGGATGGAGTTGCGCGCAGCGATCGAAGCGCTCGCCAGTTTAAAAGAGCCATGCGAAGTCAAATTGACCACCGATTCGCAATACGTATTGAAGGGCATCACCGAGTGGCTAACGCAATGGAAGAAGCGCGGCTGGCGCACGGCGGCAAAGGCTCCGGTGGTGAATATCGATTTGTGGCAACAGCTCGACGCGCTCAATCAAAAGCACGTCGTGCATTGGCATTGGGTGAAAGGCCATAGCGGGCACCCCGAAAACGAATTGGCCGATGCGCTGGCCAATCGCGGCATCGATGAATTACGGCAGCGCTAGAGGAACTGATTTTGCGCCAAATTGTTTTGGATACTGAAACCACTGGCTTGGAGCCCAGCCAAGGGCACCGGTTAATTGAAATCGGCTGCGTCGAGTTGATCGATCGACGGCTCACCGGGCGCCACTATCATCAATATTTGAATCCGCAGCGCGAAATCGATGCTGGCGCGATCGAGGTGCACGGCATCACCACTGTCATGCTGGCCGACAAGCCGTTGTTCGCGCAGGTCGTCGATAATTTGCTGGCGTTTATCAGCGGTGCCGAGTTGATTATTCACAACGCGCCGTTCGATTTGGGTTTTTTGAACAGCGAACTGAATCGGCTCGAGCGCGGTATCGAGCCGCTCGAGCGCAGCTGTAGCATCGTTGATACATTGGTGATGGCGCGGCAGCGTCATCCCGGCCAGAAAAATAATCTCGATGCATTGTGCCAGCGCTACGGCGTCGACAATTCGCAGCGCGATTTGCACGGCGCATTGCTCGATGCGGAAATTCTCGCCGATGTCTATCTATTGATGACTGGCGGGCAAACAGCGTTGGCGCTGGCGGGTACCGAAACCGAAGATCGGCACAGTGCCGGCGGCGGCACCGGCGTGCGGCGGCTCGATTCACAGCGTGTCGCGTTGCGGGTGGTGCGCGCCGACGCACTCGAACTCGATGCGCATGAGCTGCATCTGGCGGCCATCGACAAGTCGAGCGGCGGCAACACGGTGTGGCGTCGCTGACGGCTTATGCTATACATAACAAGCATTTATTGAAGTCGGTGCGATTCCGGCGCTAACTTCTTGCGCCAACTCGATCATTTTGACTAAATTTTAATCGTCAACCCTGTGGAAGGACGCAATGTGTCGCAGGCTGTAACTGTAAACCTCAATTCGTTGGCAGTGATTCGGGAAGAGCTTGATGCGACCATCCAACGCGCCGCTGGCGAGTTTGAAGCGTATCTACTCGATCTGCAAAATCGCAGCGCGATCGAAAATTGCTGCACCGACGTTGCACAAATCGCTGGCACGCTGCGTCTGATTCAATTCGGCGCCGCAGCGCTGCTCGCCGAAGAGATGGCGGCAACGGCGCGCGATATCGCCGTACCTGCTGCGGGTGCTAGTGCCGAGGCGTTGGCCGGTGCGCTGAGCCATGCGTTTTTTGTATTGCCGCGCTACCTCGAATTTGTTGCGACCAAGCATTTCGCCGATCCGATTTTAATTATTCCGTACGCCAACGAATTACGCGTGGCGCGCCGTCAGACGTTGATTCCGGAGTGCCAGCACGAACAGCGTGCGCTGCCGTTGCTACCGACCACCGCACTGCCATCGGTGGCGGTGCCGCCGACGGCGGCGGAATTGGAGCGCCTACGGCAGATGTATCAAGTTGGCCTGCTGGCAATTTTGCGGCAGAAAAATGCCGCGCTTAATTTGCAACTGATCGCGCGTGCGAGTGCGCGGTTTGCGCAACAGACCGCCGGCAGCAGTGGCAACGGCGTTTGGTATCTGGCGGCAGCGGTCGCCGAATGCTTGGCACAAGGCGGCTTGAGTCTCAATTTAAACCGACGCCGCACGCTCGGTACCATCGAACGTTTAATGGCGCGCTACTTAAAAGGTGGCGAAGCGGCATTGACCGCAGCGCTCGACGATTCACTGCGCCGCGAATTGGTATTTTTGTTGGCGTTGTCGTCGTATCGCGACGGATTAGCGAAGCGTGTTATCGATGCGTTTACGATTCCGAAATTACACCCTGACGATCGCGAACTCAGCGCGCAACAAGAGGCGATGCGCGGCCCGGGTATCGAAGCGATCGATTCAGTGGTCAAGGTGTTGAAAGAAGAATTGCGTAGCGCCAAGGATATTCTCGAAATCGCTGCGCAGAGCCAAGCGGTTTCGGCCGAGGATTTAGCGCCGTTTAAAGAGATGCTGGGGCGCGTCGCCGACACACTGCGCATGGTGAACCTAAAAGCACCGAGCAATATTTTGCGCGAGCAATTAGCGCAAGTGGAAACGTGGTCCGGACAAAAAAATGGTGTCGCGATCGAGCAGTTTTTAACAGTCGCGGATGCGTTACTGTTTATCGAAAGCAGTCTTTCCGGTTTGTACCGCAATGAATTAACCGCCAACGATCTCGAACAAGTCACCGATGCGATGCGTAAGCAAATCGTTGCGGATAGTCAATTTGCCGAAGCGGCGCGCATCGTCATCGACGAGGCGCAATCCGGTATCGCGCTGGCCAAGCGTGCGATCATTTCGTATGTCGAATCCAATTTCGATCCGATTCATATTGCGAATGTTTCAGTGACATTAAACACCGTGCGCGGTGGCGTACAAATTCTCGATCACGCGCGCGCGGCGGCAATTTTGCAAGGTTGCATTGCGTTCCTCGATGCACATACGCAGGATAAACAACACAGCGTGCCACAGCGCCATCAGCTGCTGGAAACGCTCGCCGATGCATTGATCAGCTTGGAATACTATCTCGGCGAAATCGCTGCACTGCGCACACCGGATGAGAAAATTCTGACCGTCGCCGAAGAGAGTCTCGCAGCGCTCGGTTACTCGGTAAAAAAATAGCGGTTTTCAAAGGATTACGACGCGTCTATGGTTTACACATTGGTAGCTCTCGCGATGGCGGTGGTGGCGATTTTAGTCGCGGTCGTAGCATTGCGATTTCTAATTGGCACTTGGTTGATCGGCTGGTTGCGCGGTACCGCCGGTATTGCGCTAACCGTAGCGGCGGTGGTGATTGCCGCCAGCGCCTGGGATCTGCGTGGCTATCAGCAATTATCGGAGACGACGCCAATCGGCACGTTGGCATTTAATAAATTGGACGAGCAACGCTTCGCGGTGACGCTGGTCGATCAAGCCGGTGCTGAATATCGCTACGAATTGAACGGCGATATGTGGCAGCTCGATGTGCGCTTATTGAAATGGATCGACGCAGTAGCGCGTTTGGGCTTCAAGCCCGGCTATCGCTTGGATCGTTTAGTAGGTCGCTATCTGTCGCTCGAAGACGAACAAAAATTACCGCACAGTGCGATCGATTTGCACGGCGATAAATCGTTGCTCGATGTTTGGTTGTGGTTGCAGTGTGGCGGTCGATTCTTCTCGATATTGGCAGCCGATTACGGCAGTGCGGCGTATTTGCCGATGGCCGATGGCGCGATGTACAGCGTTAGTATCGGTAACTCAGGGTTGCTCGCGACACCGTTAAACGAGCGCGCCGAATTGGCGATCGAACACTGGCAGTAATTTTTTGGTGGCACCTGCGGCCGTCATTTTCGCCATCTCTTCTCACCTTGCATCGCCTTGACATCCCCCAAGACAGTCGCCACCATGACGCCCGGTTAAAAATGCATTCTACAGTCGCTTAAACGCATAAGTTTAAACACATAAGTTTAAACACATAGCCTGCGGAATGAATGTGCATTGGGCACCTTCGCTTAGGAGTATTAGTTTGGCTTTTCTCGCCGATTACGGTCTTTTTTTCGCAAAACTCGTTACGGTCGTGGCCGGTATTTTGTTTGTGGTGGCCGGCATTGTTGCCCTCGGGCAGCGTCGCCATAAAGAGCCCGATGGACATATCGAGGTGAAGGACTTGGGGGCGCGCTTCGAAGATTTTGAAGACGATATCAAGCATGCGATTCTCGAAGAGGACGAACTAAAAGCGTTGCATAAAGCGCAACGCAAAGAAGAAAAAAGCAAACAAAAGGCGCGCAAAAAAAATAAAGAAGTAGAGCCTGAACGCAAACGCATTTTCGTGCTCGACTTCGACGGCGATATGAAAGCTTCGGCGGTCGACAATCTGCGCGAAGAAATCAGCGCAGTACTCGCGGTTTCAAAACCGGAGGATGCCGTGTTGGTGCGTTTGGAGAGTTCGGGTGGCATGGTGCATAGCTACGGCCTGGCGGCTTCGCAATTGCAACGCATCGTGAAGGGTGGCTTACCGTTGACGGTATCGGTCGATCGCGTCGCCGCCAGCGGCGGTTATATGATGGCGTGTATCGCGCAGCAAATCATCGCGGCACCGTTTGCAATTATTGGCTCGATCGGCGTGATGGCGCAGTTGCCGAATTTTCATCGGCTATTGAAGAAACACGATGTCGATGTCGAGTTGCACACCGCTGGCGAGTTCAAGCGCACGTTAACCATGTTCGGCGAAAATACCGAAAAGGGGCGTCGAAAATTTTTGGAAGAGCTTGAAGATACGCATGTGCTATTTAAACAATTTGTCGCAGAGCATCGCCCGCAACTGGATATCGGTGCAACGGCTACCGGCGAAATTTGGTACGGCACGCAGGCATTGGCGCGGTCGTTAATCGATACGGTACAGACTAGCGATGAGTTTTTGATGGAGCATCGCCGCGATCACGATTTATTTTTGGTGCAGTACGTCGAGAAGAAAAGCTGGCAGCAAAAACTGGGTGTGGCTGCTGAGATGAGTATCGATCGGGTGCTCGCGCGCTGGTTGCAGCGGTTATCGACCCGATTTTTTTGGTAAGGCACTGCCGATTTTTGGGTTAACAAGCGGTGAATCGAGTACGTTGATTAATCAACGTACTCGATTCACCGGCGAGAACGTATCGAACTCTTCCATCGGTGCTGGTGGCGCTGGCTCGCTTGTGGTGGTTGGCGTTTCTTTTTGTGCCTGGCGCTGCGTATCCTGCATATATTCGTAGCGCTTGCGGCTGACTTGCTCGGCGCGGCTATCGTCGCGCAAAATCACCGGATGCAAAAACACCATTAAATTGGTTTTTAAATGTTTATCGCTGTTCGAGCTGAATAATTTACCGATCAACGGCAGATCGCCAAGGATCGGTACTTTCTGCGTCGACTGCGATTGATCATCGCTGATCAACCCGCCCAACACTAAAATCTGATCGTCTTTAATCAACGCTTTGGTATTAACTTCGCGTTTACTGTACACAATGTCGGAAGCTTGCACCGAGTTATCGACGCGCTCGACGCTTTGTTTTATATCGAGCGTGATGGTGTCGCCTTGATTGATGCGAGGTGTAATCACGAGCGAAATACCGATGTCTTTGCGCTCGATCGTGGTGAATGGGTTGGTGGTCGACGACGCCGCGCCGGTCGCTTGGCCGGTGATCAGCGGAATATTTTGACCCACCAACAGCGATGCCGGTTCGTTGTCGATCGCGACGATGGTCGGTGTCGATAACACATTAGCTTTGGTGTTGGCGCTGAGCGCACGAATCGCAGCTTGTAGTGTGCCGCCGGTGTAATAGCCCAAGGTCAAGCCGCCGGCGGGGGCGGCGGGTTTACCATTTTTGTCTAATATCGCAGGCGCTAAATTGCCGAGTGTGTTGACAGCGGCGATACCACCGCTGCCGTTCAAATCGCCAACGTTGGTGGTACCCCAAATCACGCCGAGATCGTTGCTGACTTCGCTGCTGACTTCGACGATCAATGCTTCGACCAATACTTGCGCGCGCCGCACATCAAGTTTATCGACGACGCCGCGCAGCGTGTTCAACAATCCGGGCGGTGCGTTGATGATCAACGCATTCGCACTGTCGCTAGCCTCGACGCTAAAACTCGCTTCTTTGTCCTTCTGATCTTTCAATACGCTTTGCGCGATGCTTTTTAAAATCGGTACCACTTCTTTGGCGTTGGCGTATTGCAGATACAACACCTGTGTATTGCCTTCGCCGGTTACCTGCGAATCCATTTGCACAATCAATTTTTTCACTTGCGCGCGTTTACCGGGATCGCCACTCAACAAAATACTGTTCGAGCGTTCATCGGCGGATAAATTCAACGGCAGTGCCGTGCCTTGTCCCGACATGCCGCCACCGGCGCCTTGGCTTGGAAATAGCGTGCTTAAGCTGGCTAACACCTGTTTGGCGTTGGCGTACTGCAAATGAATTATTTCTGCCTCCGAGCCGCCGGCGCTATCCATTTTTTGCATTAGATTTTGCAGTTGCTCAACGCTGCTCGCGTGATCGGCAACCAGCAGCATATTCGAGCCGCTATCGGCAGTGATGATGGCTTCTTTGCTCGCTAACGGTTTTAAAATTTGCGCGAGTTCGGCGGCGCCGATATTGTTGGCTTTGAATACTTGCACCACCATATCGTCGTCTTTGTTGCCGCGATAGGGTAAGCCGCCTTGCGTGGCGAGACTGGCGGGTACGATTTTTACTGCTTCCGGTGTTTCGATCGCTGCAAAACCGTGAACCTGGAGTACCGACAGAAATACGCGATACGCTTCGTCGCGGCTCACCGGTTTAGCGGAGAGCACGGTGACTTTGCCCTGCACATCGCGGTGCACCACCATATTTTTTCCGGTCTGATCGGAGATCCATTGAATCAATGTGCGAATATCGGCGTCGCGCATATTGATGGTGACAGTGTCGTCGCTGTGTGGAGTTTGTGCCGCTGCGTTAGGAGCAATACACGGCATCGCCAGCAGCGCTAGCAGGTAGGCAATCGAGATAAAAGAGGAGCGACACATAGCAATTATCCTTGCTGAGTTAATGCGAGTTGCGCAGGCGCAGCTCTTCGAGTCGACGTAAAATGACGGCTCGTTTCAATTCTTCGGGCGATGCTGTAGCGGCGCTGTCGGCGGCAGCGCTCGACACCACAGTTTCGGTATTGGCTGGCATTGTATTTTGTTGCGCCAGCGCGACATTGCCGACCGCTTCCTGCGGTATCGGAAAATACAGCGATTCAAGCGCGCCGTTGCGAGTTAACACCACGTGATTGCTGAATACCTGTTGCAACACGGTATCCGGCGCAACGTTCGCACCGGTTTTAACGATTTGTACGTGGCCTTCGCCGGTTTCGATCATCGCGCTGGCATTGTGCGGATCTTGTGCGGTAAACACGCCACGCAACGTCAATTGCAAATTGGTTTCGGGTAGCGTTTGCGAAGTCGATGAAATCGTTGCGCGACCGAATAATTCGGCGGCAGCAATGCGCTCGGCGAGATCGCGGCTATTCTCACTAGGGGCGCTGGAAGTTGTTGCAGAATTAGCGGGGCGGTAAACCAACGCGTGACCGATAAACCAGGCTTGGCGACCGAGCAATGCCACCAATAGCAACACGCAACAGGCCAATACCCATTGTTGCGGATGCTCGACCAGCCTACGCCAAGTCGACGACCGGCTCATTTCCACAGACGCAGCACTCCCCGTTCTTGAATACAGCGAAACTAACAGCCATTATAGCAGTACAGACAAGTATTTATGGCCAGTTGTTAGTTTTGATTCGATCATTGGCAACGCATGCTGGATAAACCGTGAAGCAGGTCGCAGTGGGGTAATCGGCGCTTGTGTTAGCGGCGCTTTTCGCTATACAAGTCGTTTGGCTATACAAGAAAATATATCGAGCACAAGAAAGTACGTCGAGCACAAGAGCATGGGCCGCGGCGAACAATAACCTTCGGACAGATTATCGGCAGCATGAGATTTTTTTGATGATGCAGGCGCAACTATTGATCAAAACGCTTCCCTTCGCTTTTGCGCGACGCTTCGGTGTATTTCTCGATCCCGCTGCCGAAGATGTGCCGGTGCTCTGTCATCGGCCGGGCATTCGACCGCAGGTGTTGGCCGAGGTCACTCGCGTACTGCAAGTGCCTTTCGTGTGCCGTCTACTGGAGCCCGATCAGTTCGATCGCGCGTTGGCGTTGGCGTACGAACGCGATTCAACCGCGACGATGCAAATGGTCGAGGATCTCGGCGGCGAAATGGATTTGGCCAGTATTGCGAACTCGGTGCCCGAAACAGAAGACCTGTTAGAAAAAGAAAACGATGCGCCGATTATTCGACTGATCAATGCGCTGCTGACCGAAGCGGTTAAACAAAACGCATCGGATATTCATTTGGAAACATTTGAGCGACGTTTGGTAGTGCGCTTTCGCGTCGATGGTGTATTGCGCGAAGTGGTGCAGCCGAAGCGCGAGTTGGCGCCGTTATTAGTATCGCGCATTAAGGTTATGGCGAAGCTCGACATCGCCGAGAAGCGCGTGCCGCAGGATGGCCGCATGTCGCTGCGCGTCGGTGGCCGCGAAATCGATATTCGCGTCTCGACGATGCCGTCGAATGCCGGCGAGCGCGTGGTGCTGCGTCTACTCGATAAGGATGCAGGACGATTGACGTTAAATGCGCTCGGCATGCCGGCGACTTTACGTAAACAATTAACCGATTTATTGCTGCGTCCGCACGGTATTTTGTTGGTGACCGGGCCGACCGGCTCGGGTAAAACTACCACGCTGTACGCTGGGCTGTCGGAGATCAACGATCAAACGCGCAATATTTTAACTGTCGAAGATCCGATCGAATACAACATCGAAGGCATCGGTCAGACGCAGGTCAATGTTAAAGCTGATATGACGTTTGCGCGCGGCTTGCGCGCGATGTTGCGGCAGGATCCGGACGTGGTAATGGTCGGTGAAATTCGCGATCGCGAAACCGCAGAAATTGCCGTGCAGGCGAGCTTGACCGGTCACTTGGTGTTATCGACATTGCACACCAATACCGCGGTCGGTGCATTGACTCGGTTGCGCGATATGGGCATCGAACCCTTTTTATTGGCGTCGAGTTTGATCGGCGTATTGGCGCAACGCTTGGTACGCGTGTTGTGTCCGCATTGCAAAACACCGCATAAGGCGAGCTCGATGGAGGCGGCTTTTCTCGGTTTAAAAGAAGCGCAGACGTTTACCGCAAACGGTTGCGCGCAATGCAACAACACCGGCTACAAAGGCCGCACCGGTATTTACGAATTATTGACGATCGATGAACGCGTGCGCCAGATGGTGCACAGCCAAGAGGCCGAAGAAACCATCGTGCAGCAAATTCGACCGACCGCGCGCAGCATTCGCGACGACGGCATTCTGCGCGTGCGCGATGGCATCACGACGTTGGAAGAAGTGTTGCGCGTCACCCAGGAAGATTCATGATGCCGCAACGTATGGGGCAGCAAAACGTAAGGAAGCAAAACGTAAGGAATCAAAACGTAAGGAATCAAAAATAGTATGGCGGCGTTTACGTTCGCTGCGCTCGATGCGGGCGGTAAAGAGCAGCGCGGTGTACTCGAGGCCGATAGCTCGCGGCAAGTGCGGCAGTTATTGCGCGATCGCGGACTCGCGCCGCTACGCATCGAACCCGCAGTAAAAACTACCACGCAGCGCGATGGTGTTACGTTTGGCGGGCCGACGTTGCGCGTTGCAGAATTGGCATTGATCACGCGGCAATTAGCGACGCTGTTGCAGGCGGGCATGCCGCTCGAAGAAGCGCTCGGCGCCGTTGGGCGTCAAGCGGAAAAAGCCAAAGTCGCGAATATCGTGTTATCGGTGCGTTCGAAAGTAATGGAAGGGCACACGCTGTCGGGCAGCATGGCCGAATTTCCAGCCGCGTTTCCGAATTTGTATCGCGCCACTGTCGCCGCCGGCGAACATTCGGGGCATCTCGATTTAGTGCTGGGAAAACTAGCCGATTACAGCGAAAACGCGCACGCGTCGCAGCAGAAAGTATTGCTCGCATTATTGTATCCATCGATTTTGTTGTTGGTTGCGATCGGCATCGTGTCGGGTTTAATGACGTTTGTCGTGCCGAAAGTCGTCGATGTTATCGTCGGGCAAGGGCAGGAGCTACCGGCGCTGACGCGCGGTTTGATTGGGCTCAGTTATTTCGTTACGCATTGGGGTTGGCTCGCGCTACTCGTGTCGATCGCGCTGATCGTTGCGCTGCGCTATGCGTTACGTAACGAATCGTTGCGCTTGAATTGGCATCGCCGTTTGTTGCGGCTGCCGTTGATTGGCCGACTCAGTCGCGGCAGCAATACCGCGCGCTTTGCGAGCACGCTGAGCATTCTAACCAACAGTGGCGTGCCGTTGGTCGATGCACTCGCGATCGGCGGTGCGGTGTTGTCGAATGATTGGTTGAAGCAGGCGGTGGTGACTGCAACACAGCAGGTGAGAGAGGGCAGTCCGCTGCATCGCGCGCTCGAACAATGCGGTTATTTTCCACCGATGATGATTTCGATGATCGCCAGCGGTGAATTGAGCGGCTCGTTATCGACGATGTTGGAGCGCGTTGCAGAAAGTCAGCAGCGCGAATTCGATAATATCGTCGCGACATTGCTCGGCATATTCGAGCCACTGATGTTATTGGTGATGGGTGGCGCGGTGTTGTTGATCGTTATCGCGATTCTCGAACCGATTTTCAGTTTGAATCAATTGATTTAAATTTTTTTGCAATTCGTTACACATAACTATTTCAAGCACTATCTATTTTAAGCATGTGTGAAAGGGAGCGCAGTGTGAACAACAAGCTAAAGCAGCGTGGTTTTACGCTGATCGAAATTATGGTGGTGGTGGTCATCATCGGTATTTTGATCGGTTTGGTGGCGCCCAATATTTTGGGGCGCGTCGATAAGGCGCGCGTAACCGCCGCGAAAGCCGATATCGCGACGTTGGATCTAGCGTTGGAAATGTATCGCTTGGATAATCACTCGTACCCAAGCACCGATCAGGGTGTAGAGGCCTTGGTGGCGAAACCCGGTGGCGAGCCCGACGCAAAAAATTGGAATCTGGAAGGCTATTTGAAAAAGAAACAATTACCGCTCGATCCGTGGGGGCATCAATACCAATATGTCAGCCCAGGTCAGGAAGGTCGCCCGTACGACTTATATTCGTTCGGCGCGGATGGCCGCGAAGGTGGCGAGGGCTACGATGCCGATATCGGTAACTGGTCTAAAGAGTAATTTTCGCCTGAATTTGCCGCGAGGTCATCAGTTGCAGCGAGGCGATATTCAACGTCGTGTTGTTCACCAGCAAGGAGCGGCGCGCGGTTTTACGTTGCTCGAAATTCTCGTTGTGTTAGTAATCATGGCAGCGATGGCCGGTTTATTGGTGATCGGTTTTAAAGATAATCCGGAGCAGCGCCTGCGCCGCGAGGCCAACGATTTGGCGCAGTTGCTGAATGCGGCGGCGGATGAAGCGGTGCTGCATGGTCTCGAGCTGGGGCTGGCGATCGATGAGAAGGGCTATCGCTTTGTGTATTTCGATGGCGAAAAAAAACAATGGTTAGCGCTGCCGGAAAAACAATTGGCCGCACACAATTTTCCCGATGCGATAACGGTGGCATTCGCACTCGATGGCGCGCATATCGACGAGGCGACGTTGCAGCGAATTCAACTAATCAGCGAGCGTAGCGACGATGCCAAATTACGGCCGATGCTATTGCTGTTATCGAGCGGCGAAATCACGCCGTTTACGTTGACGTTAGGTTATGGCGACGACGTAAAAATTACCGTTAGCGGCGATGGCTTCAATCCCATCGTCGTGCAGCGGGGCTAATATGCGGCGCGCGCGCGGCTTCACGCTGCTGGAAGTATTAATCGCGTTGGCGATTTTGGCGTTATCAGCAGCGGCGCTATTGCGCCAAGCGCAGCTCGAAGTTAAACAACAACTCGAACTGGAACTGAAAACCTACGCGATGTGGGTGGCCGACGATACGTTGTCGACGCTGTACGCACAACCGCAATGGCCGCCGTTAGGACACAACGAACGGCATCTGATGTTTCGCGAACAGGATTGGTTGGTGACTACCGATGTGCAAACCACAACCGATCCGCTGTTGCGCAAAATCGAAGTCGGTATCAATCTCGGTGCGCTCGCGAACGATAAACAATCGTTGGTAAGTTTTACCACGTACCGAGGGCGCTACTGAATGCGCGCGCGCGGTTTTACGCTGATCGAATTGTTGGTTGCAATTACGATTTTTGCATTGATCGGCGTGGCCAGTTACCGCGTGTTGAGCAGCGTGATGCAAACCGACGAACGACTTGCGGCGCGCGTCGACCAGTTGCGCACCATCAATCGCGCGTTTTGGTGGCTGCAGCAAGATGTCGAGCAATTGATGCAGCGCGATGTGCGCAATGCCGATGGTGGCAGCCCGACCGCGCCGAATTATTTATTGATTAATAATGGCGCCGAGTTGCCGCTGCAATTTACGCGCGGCGGGCGTGCGAATCCGTTGGGTTTGCCGCGCAGTTCGATGTTACGCGTTGCATATCGCGTCGATCATCATCCCGATTACGAAAAATCGGATAGCCCGCATTATCGCGAGGAGCGGCGTTATTTGTTGCGTTACACCTGGCCGATGCTCGATGGCGCCGGCGCCAAAGAAAAAGCGCAAATTCAGGTGATACTGCCTGATATTGAGAAAATGGGCGTCGGTGTATTGACTGCGCACGGTGTCGAGCTGCAATGGCCGCCGCAAAATCTCAAAGATCCACCGTTGGCCTTGCAGTTTGAGTTCACGCTACCGGAGGGAGACGTTATCAAGCGCTCCTATAAAGTGTTGTGATGCGCGCGCGACAGAATTCTATGCGCACTGGTCAGCGCGGTGTAGCGCTAATCACCGTGTTGTTGGTATTTGCATTGGCAACGGTGATCGCCACCGAAATGTTGCGCCGCAGTCAGTTGAGTTTGCGCAGCGTCGGTAATTTACTGATTATGCGCCAAGCGTATTACTACGCATTGGGTGGCGAAGCCTACGCGCGGCAAGTGTTAGCGAAAGATGTGATCGATAATCGCGCGGGAGCCGACACGCTCGACGAAGCGTGGGCGAAAACCAAAGATCAAGCGCCGTTTACCATCGATAACGGCACCATGCTGGTCGAGATTAAAGATTTGCAGGGTCGCTTTAATTTAAATAGCGTAATCGATAATCCCAGCGGCTTGCAGCAATTCGTAAAGTTATTGCAAGCGTTGCAATTAAATACCAAGTACGCGGATGAGTGGTTGGATTGGGTTGATAAAGGACAAGTTCGTTCTGCCAATGGCGCCGAGGATGCCGACTACGCCGATTACCGCACTGCTGATCGCGCCGAGAGCGATGTCAGCGCGCTGCGCTTGCTGCATTCGATGACGGCAGAGGATTACGCGAAACTGGCGCCGCACGTTACGGTATTGCCGACCAAGCTATTATCGCCCGAGGGCCAATGGGTAGCGATCGCGACGCCTCTAAATGTGAATACCACAGACGCCGACGTACTGCGCGCTATACTGAGCGAGGCGCAAGTGTCGCAGGTGTTGGCGCGACAGCAAGCGGGTGGCTATAAAAGTATTGGCGAAGTTCCGGCAACCAGTGCCACGGGCCAACTCGCTGTGAAATCGAATTTTTTTGAAGTATTGGTGACGGTGAATTACGGCGGTCGCTGGCAGCGTGTACGCACGGTACTACACCGCGACGAGCAGGGCGAATTAACGATAATCAGCCGGGTGCGCAGCCCCTTATTCGACGATAGCGAACGATGACACAACATTTAGTCATACATCTAAATTCTGCGCGGCTTGATGCGAGTGCGGTGGTCGGTTGGTATCTGTTCAATGCAGCGCACGAGTTAGAGCGCGGTGGCGAAATACCGCTCGGCCAACTGCAAGCCGAATTGGCCGGCGCCTTCACCGACGGCGAAACGCTGGTGCTGGTGCCGGGCGGTTTAGTATTTCTAACCTCGGCGCATATTCCTTCGCGGCAAATGCGGCAGATTAAACAAGCGTTGCCGTATATGGTTGAGGAGTTGATCGCCGACAATATCGAAGATGTGCATCTCGCCATCCCGAAATTTATTCCGAGCGCCGAAGACGAATTGCCGGTGGCGGTGGTGCAGCACCATCTGTTAATCGACTGGTTGGATCAGTTGTATCAGCACGGCGTCAAACCCGATGTGCTGTGTCCCGATATTCTCGCGGTACCGTGGCGCGGAAATAGTCTCAGTTTTTTTGCGTTGCACGATCGTATCATCTGTCGCGATGCTGAATACGCGGGGCAGGTATTGCTGCGCGAACAATTCCCAGCGTATCTGCAGTTGCTGAAACAACAGCGTGTCAGCGATGAACTCGGCGCGCCAGCGCGCCATATCGTTTACTGCGGCGTCGACACCAGCGAAGCGGGGCATTCGGTGGTGGCTGCGGTGCAAACCGAAATCGATACCGATGCGACGCTGACCGAGTACGCGGAAAACGGCGGCGAAGTGTTGGCCGCCAACGCGGTGCGACAAGCCGATAACTTACTCAATTTATTGCAAGGCGGTTATAAAGTTCAGCGTCGCGGTCAGCACAATAATGAATGGCAGCGCGTTGCCACGATCGCGGCGTGCGCGCTGCTGCTGTATTGCGGATTGACGGCGGCCAGCGGATTTTGGTTTGCGTGGCAGACACGCCAACTCGAAGCGCAAACATTCGACTTCTATCATCAATTGTTTCCGCAGGAGCGGCGGGTGGTGAGTCCGAAGAAACAAATGCAGGCACATCTGCGCGGCGGTGCAGTTGCAAGTTCGCCGCTGCCGCTGCTGGCTAAAACAGCGTTGGGATTGCGCGGCAATACTATGCAGCTCGACGAATTACATTATCGTCAGCAACAGCACGATTTGCAGTTGCAATTGCGCACGCCAACCTTGGAGGCGTTGGATCAAATCAAACGCCAACTCAATGGCGTCGGGCTCGGTGTCGATATTAATTCGGCGTCGCAACAAGGCGATAGTACTATCGGTCGTTTGAATATTCGAGATAATCAATCGTGAAGCCAATTATCGATAGTTGGGAAAGCGTGCGCGAGCGCGTTGCTGCGCATGCGTTAACGCAAAAATTATGGGCACGCTACGAAGCGGCCGCGCCGCGCGAGCAAATGGCATTGCGTATGCTCGGTGGTTTTATGCTGCTGGTTGGCATCTTATTGTTGGTGGTGTTGCCGCTGCAGCGCTTCAACAGCGATGCAATCGCCGCGTATCGCACGCAACAAGATACGTTAGCGTGGATGCAGGCGAATCGCGCCGCGATCGGCAGTAATACCGGTGCTGCGCGCAAGCCCGGCGATTCGGTGTTGACGCTGGCCAATCAAAGCGCACGTACAATGGGGTTGAGCTTTAAGCGTTACGAGCCGAAGGGCGAGCGCGGTGTTAATCTGTGGATGGAGCAGGTATCGTTTAATCAAGTCGTGAAATGGCTTGATGTGTTGGAGCGCGACTACGGCGTGATCGCCGTGGATTTTTCTGCCAGCCGCCGCAACGAGGCCGGTCTGGTCGACGTGCGAATAATTTTGCAAGGCTAGTTTTCCTATGTATAACCACCACTTCGGTCTCGCCGAAGCCCCGTTTTCGATCGCACCCGATCCGCGTTATTTATATCTCAGCGAGCAGCATCGCGAAGCGCTCGCGCATTTGTTGTACGGCATCGGCGATCACGGCGGTTTCGTCGTGTTAACCGGCGAAGTGGGCACCGGCAAGACCACCGTTTGTCGCTGTCTGTTGCAGCAAATTCCCGATCACATCGATATCGCCGTGATCGTCAATCCGAAATTAAATTCGCAAGAATTACTGCAGAGTATTTGCGACGAGTTGGGGGTGGCGTTAAACGAGGAGCAACCCAGCGCGAAACAATTGATCGATGCGTTGAATGTTTTTTTACTGGCGACCCACGCACGCGGGCGCAACGCAATTTTAATTATCGATGAAGCACAAAATATCGCGCCCGATGTGTTGGAGCAGTTGCGACTGTTAACCAATCTCGAAACAAATGAACGCAAATTGCTGCAGCTGATTTTGTTGGGGCAGCCCGAACTGAATACGGTGCTGGCGCAACCGTCGCTGCGACAATTGGCGCAGCGCATTACCGCGCGCTATCACCTGCGACCGTTAGCGCGCCTCGAAGTGGCGCAGTACATCGAGCATCGCTTAGCGATCGCCGGTTGCCGCGGCCATTTGTTTACACCGGCGGCGATCGCGCGCATTTATCGGTACAGCAAGGGCATTCCGCGCTTGATCAATTTGCTCGGCGATCGCGCATTGCTCGGTGTGTATGCAGAAAACGGCACCATCGTCGATGCCGCGATGGTGCGCCGCGCGGCGCGCGAAGTGCTGCCGAAACAAGCGCGTTGGCAGATATCGACCGATATTTATAAAGCGGCTGCGGCCATTGCGGCGCTGGCGGTGATGCTCGCCGCCGGTTATTGGTTAATGACGACGCGCGATAGTGCGGCGCTGTCGACAGCAAAATCAACGTCGCCGAGTTGGCAAGATGCATTGCCTGGTGCAACCACCGATGAGGGCGTTGCACTGCGCGCACTGTTTCGATTATGGGGTCAGTCGCCGCCGGAAAATGTGGCGTTGTCGTGCGCGGCAATGACGATCGGCAATTTGCGTTGCGTGCATTTGAGCGGTATCACGCTCGCGACACTACAGCGTTACGGCACGCCGATGGCGCTGCGGTTGCAATCGCCGACTACTACGAATGCGCCGTTTGTGGTGTTGAAAGAGCTGTTGTCTACGCAGGCGCGCATCGAAGTTGGCGAGCGCGAGTGGAGCGTACCGTGGACTGAGCTAGCGAAATCGTGGCGCGGCGATGCGCTGTTATTAACGCCGGCTCCGGTCGGTCCGTTGCCGTTGCAATTGGGTGCTTCGGATCCGTTAGTCGCTTGGCTCGATGAACAGTTGTATCGTCATTTTCATCGCAATCAACCGCGCTGGCAGCGCGAAGTTTACGATCGCAGCGCAACCTTGGTTGAAAGTATTCCGAAGCAGGCGTGGCTGGCCAGTCATTATCTCGCGTTGCACGAACAGCGCGCGGCGTCGACCTACGATGCCGAGTTGTTGGAACAGGTCAAACGCTTTCAGCAGCAACAGGGTTTGGCCAGCGATGGTGTTATCGATCTCGAAACCGTGCTGGCATTGACGCGCAGCGTGGCAGCGAGCCAGCCGCGCATCGGTGCTGCTAATACCGCTGCGGTTACTACGCAGCGCGGTGGTTGATATGTCGCTCATTTTAGATGCGTTAAAAAAATCCGAGCAGGAGCGTCGTCGCGACAGAGCGCCTGACTTACAAACTATTCATCAGCCGACATTGGTGCGCAAACCACAGCGCTCATACGTGGTGCCGGTAATTATTGTGTTGGTTGTGACGAATGCTATCGCTCTAGCCTATTGGTTGCAGCAACGAAACGCGCCAACGGTTCCAGCATTTGCGTCAACTGTACTGCCCGCAACGACTGCGCAATCGGTAGCAGCGGTTGCGCAGACTAAATCTGAGCCTGCGCCGTTGGTAGCACCTGTCGCGCTGTCAAAGGATGCAACGAATCCCGAATATGCGCGCATTACACCCGCGCAAAGTACGCCCGAGTCACCGCCAGCCGAAGCCGGCGCGCGAATTGAAGAGGTCGATGAATTACCCGAAGATATTCGCAATAATTTACCGGCGATGACTTTTTCGTTTCACGTGTATTCGAGCAATCCGCAACAACGCACGATCATTATCAATAATCGGCGCATGCGGGAAGGCGAGGAAGTAAATAGTGGATTGCAATTACAGCAAATCACCGAAGACGGTGTCATTTTGGAATACGCTGGGCACCGAGTTCATATCAGTGTGTTATCCGGTTGGTAATCGCATTTGCCAAATGAACAAAATTTAATTAGTGGCGGGCACTTCCGCTGGCGGCGTTGTTTTTGATTGCGGAGTAACGGTTTCAAACTCGGGCAGCGCTGCGGATGGCGTAGTACTCTCAAGTTTCCCATCGTGGTATTGCATTTGTTGCACGCGCATGGCGTCGTATTTGTCGCGGCTTAGATCGCTGGCTAGCGCAGCCGAATCGACAATAACGGGGTGGATAAATACCATCAGATTTTGCTTTTTGGTGGTGTTGCTGGTCGATCGAAACAGCGCACCGACCAACGGCAGATCGCCCAATATTGGCACCTTATCGACTCGCTGTGAATTTTCATTGGAAATCAATCCGCCCAGTACGACCGTGCGATTGTCGCGCACTAATACTTTGGTGGTGATGCTGCGTTTATTGGTGACCTGATCCGCGAAGCCGACACTTTCGGCGAGCGACTGTACCTCTTGCACGATATCGAGCGTAACCGAATTGCCGCTATTGACCAACGGCGTGATTTTTAAAGTTACGCCGATGTCCTGGCGTTCGAAAGTGGTGAATGGATTGCTGGTGCTCGATCCGCTGCTGGTCGCTTGGCCGGTTTTCAATGGGATATTTTGACCGACTACAATTTTCGCTTCTTGATTGTCCATCGTCATGATCGACGGTGTCGATAAAATATTGGCGCCGACGGTGCTGGATAGCGCGGTCAACAGCGCACGCAAATTGCCGCCTTGATAGTAGCCGAGCGTTAATCCTTTACTGAGCGAACTCAGCAGCTCGGCGGAAGTGCTATCGCTCGACAATTTCGGGCGCAAACCAAAATTGGTGCCGGCTTGCGCGCCGGTGCTGTTGAAATCGGTATTCCACTCGACGCCGAGTTTATCGGCGATATCTTGATCGACTTCGACGATGATGGCTTCGACAAGCACTTGGGCGCGTTGTACATCGAGCCTGGCGATAACGTCTTGCATGTTATCGAGTAAATCCGGCGCGCCGCTCATGACGATAGCATTGCTGCTTTGACTCGCTTCAATACTGATCGACGACTCTTTAACGGTTTGGTCCTTGGATTCTTTTTGCGTAGACGTCGTTATACTTTTCAGAATCGGCAATAACTCTTTGGCGCTTAAGTAGCGTAAAAAAATCACGCGACTAGTCGCGGTGGCATCGAGCGGTCGATCGAGTTGTACGATTAATTGTTTGGCGCGCTGGCGATTTACTGGATCGCCAGCGAGCAATACGCTGTTGGAGCGCTCGTCGGCGGCAATCGATAGCGGCGCGGAGGGGCTGTTCGCGGTGGTGCCAGGCGTACTGCTAGCCGGCTTAACCAAGCTGCCTAACACTTGAGCTACATCGCGCGCGCTGGCGTGCTGTAGCTTGACGACATCGATCTCCAGCGAGCCGGTGCGATCCATACGTTGAATCAGTTCGAGCAGGCGTTTTACGTTACCGCTGGCGTCGGCGATAACCAAGCTATTACTTTCCGGCAGTGCGGCGACGTAACCGGCCGGACCAACCAGCGGCTTAATTAATTCTACCAGCGCTGCGGCAGAAACATTTTTGACTTCGGTGACGTGCATGACCTCGCCGCCGTCGGTGAAGTTGGCGAAATCGTCGACCACCGCTTTGGGCGAAACTTTTGCTAGCGCCGATGGAAAGATGCGCATCACACCATCGGTATCCGATGCGCTATAACCGTGCACGTCCAGCAGTGCGAGAAAAACTTGGTAGGCTTGCGCGACCGTTAGCGGATGATCGGCGAGTGCGGTTACGCGCCCTTGCACGCGCGGATCGATGACAATTTGTTTGTGTGTTTGCTCGGCGATCCACTGAATTAGCGCGCGGATATCGGCATCGCGCATATTAAGCGTAACCAGCTCTGCGTTACCATTTGTCGCGGTCGCTAGCGGGATGTTGTCGAGGGCCGTCGCAAATTGGGTGCCGAGCAAAAAAAATAGCGCGATCCCGGTACTAATTTTGCGTAATAGCCGCAAGGGTATAACACCAACAAAATAAGTGATGACGGCCACCGCTAGCGGCACTTTTTTTCTGTAACACACCATTGCATGAGTTTCGTTGGCAGCGATAAATTGGGATAAAATTGAGGAGCGACAAAAGCTTAGCTGAAAACCCTACAATTGACTATCGCAATAAAAGTGCGTTCAGTTTAGTCTGGAGTTGTAAAGTGTTAGTCGCTTGCTCCTGCGCGCTATTCGTTAGCGGTCTTTAATCGACAAGTAATACATACGGTTTTAGTAGATTTTGCTTGACCGAATAAATTAGCACTCCTTACACTTGCACCGCTTTAAAGGTGGTCGTTGATTCAGCGCGATGATTACCTTGATAATTTTAATCGAGTAGATGCAGCACTTATGCTCGTTAGTGCTGTCCTCTACCGGACTGGTTCCCTTGCTCCCAAATACATGGATGTCGATGATTAGCGCTTGCTTAGTTGTGGCGCAAGGCGAATAACTACTAATGTAGAGCCGGTCATAGGGGCGAGTGGGTGATATGTGGTCCCC
Organism: Spongiibacteraceae bacterium; assembly: GCA_043786385.1. Lineage (GTDB taxonomy): Bacteria > Pseudomonadota > Gammaproteobacteria > Pseudomonadales > CAMLJR01 > CAMLJR01. The sequence goes on from JAYVWC010000034.1 coordinate 38,526, forward strand.
TCGTTGCCTATGAGGGCGTTGTAGCGGAAGATAACCGGTTAATGACATATAAAACTCGTAAAACCGCATCCGAGCAGTTTGCTGGGATTGCCTTTGTAGTATTTGTTCACATTAGCATTGTGTACGTTATCGCCTCCGGTTTGGCCCATCAGGCAGTCGATGCGGTGATGGGTCCGATCGAAACCACGGTGATCGAGGAGGCAAAAAAAGTTCAGGAAGAATTGCCGCCGCCGCCGCCAAGGCTTGAACAGCCACCGCCGTACGTGCCGCCGCCCGACATTCTGTTGGCTGCAGAGCCTTTGGTTACAAACACCACCGCGATCCATGACGTCACTAGCGTCAAAGTGCCGCCGCCGCCCGTTGCACCAGCCGCTCCCGATGTCGAGGCCCGTCTCGATCCGAAAGCGCGCCGCAATGCGTGGACGGAATCCGATTACCCGGCGGTTTCCAAACGCTTAAACGAGGAGGGCGATGTCATCGTTGCCATTCTGGTTAATGCCGATGGCTCGGTAGGCGATATCAAGGTTGAAAAAAGTAGCGGCTTTCAGCGACTCGACGAGGCGGCGCTAGATTTCTATCGGAAGGCCAAGTATTTACCCGGCATGAAAGACGGTAAGCCGATGGCCTCTTGGAAGACATTAAAAATCAAATACCAACTGAAGAAATAAGGGGTGCTCAGCCCGAGTGGGTTGTCCACGGTTCGACTTCAACAATTTTAACGTTTAGATCAAAGAAGGAAGATGCAATGATTACCAAACGCTTCATCTCCATGGCGCTTCAGCTGAGCTTGGCTATCGCTGGCCTGCAACTGTTGTCTGCTCCTGTTTACGCACAAGAACCGGCCCCTGCTGCCGATGCAATTGCTACGCCTGCCGCCGAGCAGCCGGTTGCGGAGTCTGTCGATCAAGCGCAAGGTGCTGCCGCCGATGCACAGGAATCCACCACGGCGTCAAACCCCTACGGTTTAGACGCACTTTGGCACGGCGGCGATATGGTTGCGCGCAGCACGCTAGTGCTGCTGTTGATTATGTCCGCCGGTACTTGGTACATCATTTTCACCAAGATTTGGGAGCAGCAGGGCATTTTCAGACAGGCTAAAGAGTCTGGCAAATTGTGGGAAGCTGCCAGCTTGGCGGAAGGCGTGCAAAAGCTCAGCAAAAACAGCGCCTATCGCGGCCTGGTTGAAGATGCCTTAAATGCCGTGAAGCACCACGATGGCCGTCTGACAGACAAAATCGATATGCAAGAGTGGGTCACGATGACCATACAGCGCGGTGTCGAGTCGGTGAACAGCCAATTGCAAGGCGGCCTCGCCTTCCTGGCAACCACTGGTTCTACCGGTCCCTTCATCGGTTTGTTCGGTACCGTTTGGGGTATTTACCACGCGTTGGTGGCGATTGGTATTGCGGGTCAGGCGAGTATCGATAAAGTGGCTGGACCCGTCGGCGAAGCGTTGATCATGACGGCGATCGGTTTGGCCGTCGCGGTACCCGCGGTACTCGGTTACAACTTCCTCGTACGGCGCAACAAATTGGCGATGGAAGATATGCGCGCCTTCGGTGGCGACGTCCAAGCTTACCTGTTGATGGGTTCTCGAGTGGCCGATCCAAGTGGCGCGCCGCGCGCTCCTGCTGCACGGAGTAAATAAAAATGGGGATGAGCATTTCCTCGGGTGACGACGACAGCGAGTTGAATGCATCGATCAACACGACGCCGTTAGTGGACATCATGTTGGTTATGTTGATCATCTTCCTGATCACGGTGCCGGTAGTTATTCATTCGGCACCGGTCGCGCTGCCGAAAGCGGCCAACGTACCGACGCAGACCAAGCCCGAGAATATCGTTATCGCGGTCGATGCCGAGGGCCAGCTCTATTGGAATGCAGCAAGGGTTCCGGACAATGCGGCGCTGTTGGCCAAGCTGAAGGAGGTTGCGGTGCAATTGCCGCAACCCGAAGTGCATATCCGCGGCGATCTCAACGCGCGCTATGAAAATGTGGGCAAGGTGGTTTTTGCCTGCCAACGCGCCAGTATTCGTAAAGTGGCTTTTATTACCGAGCCTGGTCCGAGTGCGTAGTAGCGCTGACTAGGTCTTAATCGCGTAGGAGATTTCCCGATGGGAATGAATGTTGGCGGCTCTGACGATGACATGATGATGGAGATGAACACCACGCCGTTGATCGACGTGATGCTCGTCTTGATCGTGATGCTCATTATCACTATTCCGATTCAGACACATGCGGTAAAGCTCGACATGCCGCGCCCGAATCCGAATGCACAGTTGGTCACACCGGAGGTAATCGATCTGGTTGTCGATTTCGATGGCACCTTGTTATGGAACGGCCAGCCGGTGCCCAATGGGCAAACCTTGGTAAGTTATTTTACCGAGGCCGCTTCTAAAGACCCGCAGCCCGAGCTGCATTTGCGCCCGAATAAATTGGCTAAATACGATGTGGTGGCAAAAGTGTTGGCAACTGCACAGCGTCTGCATATCAGAAATATCGGTATTGTTGCCGGCGAACCGACGGATTAGTTTTTCCCGGTAATGTGTGGGTGGTATGGATTTCTGTTTTTGTTTAGGCGAATGAATCGATGCGAATAATTAAAGCGGTGGCAATTTCTTTACCGGCCCTGATGTTAACGGTTGGTCAAATTAGTGCGGTATATACAGTTAGCGGTGCATTGAGCGCAGCGGCATACGCAGCTGACAAGAAAGAAAAACAAGTCAGCACCAAGGTTGGTAAGCCTTTAAAAGAAGCGCTGGAGTTGGCGCAGGCGAAAAAATTTAAAGACGCGATGGAGAAGGTGCAGGAAGCACAGGCGATCTCCGGCAAGACGGCTTATGAAGAATATAAGCTCAACGAAATTCTTGCGTATGTTGCAGTCAATCTGCAGGACTATGCAACGGCGACAAAAGCCTACGAAGCAACACTAGATAGTGGTGAGCTATCGCCCGCAGATATGAAGCAACGCCTCGATCAGTTGACTAAAATATCGTACAGCGCGAAGAACTATGCGAAAGCCATCCAGTTTGGTAATCGCTACCTGAAAGATGTCGGTCCCGATACGCAAATTGCGGTGCTGGTTGCGCAAAGTTATTATTTGCAAAAAGATTACGCACAGACTATCGACGCATCGCAGACCTTGTTGCGGATTGCTAAACAAACTGACCAACCGGTTAAAGAGGAATGGTTGAAGCTGTTATGGAGCAGTCAGCATCTCAGCGATCGCGACGACGATGCGCTTGCAACACTGGAACAGTTATTGGCTAAGTATCCTTCCGCCGAGTATTGGCGCGATATTTTTATCCCGCTACAGAATCAGGGTGGTGGGTCGGATCGTAAAAATATAGAGATTTATCGTCTCAAGATGTTGACCGGCGTGTTAAAGGATGTTGAGTACGTCGACATGGCGCAATTGGCGTTGGCGCTTGGCTTCCCCGGCGATGCTAAAAATGTGTTGGAAAAAGGCTTCAGTAATAAAATGCTGGGCGTTGGTGCTGCTAAAGATCGCGAAGCGAAACTGTTAGCAAGAGCGAAAAGCGATTCTGTGGCGGATCAAAAAGCATTGCCTGCTACGGAAAAGGAAGCGAGTGCGGCAGCAACCGGTGAGGCAGTATTCAAACTCGGCGAGGCGTATGCCAGCTATGGTGAGTTCGATAAAGGGATCGAGCTGATGAAGCGCGGCCTCAAGAAAGGCGGTCTCAAGTCGGAAGACGAAGCGCATTTGCAGCTCGGCGTCGCTTATCTTGGCGCCAAGCATAATGCTGATGCGATCAGCGAGTTTAAAGCTGTGTCGGCCGACTCCAAACTGTCCTATTTGGCGCGCTTGTGGATCATCTATGCACAGAGCGGTAGCGGAAAAAATTAATCCGTCTTAACACCGTCAATAAAAAGGCAGCTCATTGAGCTGCCTTTTTATTCGTCACTGATTAGTTGGTCGTTGTAGGTCGGCGCCGAAGTTTTGTTATTTTAAAATTTCACTCAGCGCAGCGTCAGCTTGCGATTTTAAGCGCATTTTCTAGATCTTTGGCCTGCTCGAGCAGGGCCTCGGCGCGAGGGCGCAGCGTACGTCCCAGTTCGTTAAGCTGAATTCGCTTGCCGATCCGATCGAACAGCTGGACATCGAAGTGACCTTCAAAATCGCTGAGCGAGCCACTGACTGCGGATTGGGACATTGCCAGCGCTTCGGCGGCGCGGCTGATGTTTTGCGTGCGCGCAACGGTGAGGAACACCTCCAATTGGCGCAGTGTGTAATGCATAATCGGTTGCTCCGAAAATAAAAATCAGAATAACCTGGTTTGCCGATAACGTAAAACCTATTAAACTATGGGGCTAAGTAGTGGTGTAGAGCTGGCCCTTGAAATCTTAGGGCTCCGACAACACTCTCTAATCAGTTTGTTTATCCAGTGCACTCCATAGCGGGTGCGGAGAGAAAATACTATGGCGGCTTTTAACACCGAACATGTGCTCAGCGTTCACCACTGGACGGATAAGTTATTTAGCTTTACCACGACGCGCTCCAATTCGCTACGCTTTAAAAACGGCCACTTCATCATGATTGGTCTCGAAGTCGACGGTCGGCCACTGATGCGCGCCTACAGTATTGTCAGCGCTAATTACGAAGAGAATCTGGAGTTTTTCAGCATCAAAGTGCCCGATGGCCCGCTCACCTCGAAGCTGCAACATTTAAAAGTTGGCGATCCGATTTTGATGAGCAGCAAGCCTACTGGCACATTGATTCTTGATAATTTACTGCCTGGCAAGCATTTATACCTACTCGGCACCGGCACTGGATTGGCGCCATTCATGAGCATCATCAAAGATCCCGAGACCTACGAGCAGTATGAAAAAGTTGTTTTAGTGCACGGTGTGCGTAACGTGAATGAGTTGGCGTACGACGATTTAATTTCCAAGCAGCTGCCAGAGAACGAATTTTTTGGCGAGCAAGTCAAAGAGCAATTGCTTTACTACCCGACTGTGACGCGCGAACCATTTCGCAATCAAGGTCGCATCACCGATTTGATCGAAAGCGGTAAGCTGTTTACCGATTTAGGTTTGCCGGGGTTGGATATGGCAAATGATCGCTTTATGTTGTGTGGCAGCCCGCAAATGCTGAAAGACACTTGCTCGATTTTAGAAGCGAACGGTTTAACCGAGGCGCGTCACGGCGATGCCGGCCATTACGTTATCGAGCGTGCGTTTGTCGAGCACTGATTAGCGCTAGCGGCTGCGAATAACGATACCTTGGCAATTTCCTGCCGCAGCGGCATGTTCCAAGCGCTGTAAATTGTGTGCACTCAATTCGCCGACGACGCATACCACAGTATGGCTTTTACCAGCCTGTAGTGCGCGCTCGGCCAAGTCGATCACTACACCGCGCTGACCGGGTAATACTTGCAGTAACCGCTGCCAGTTAAGCCGATATTGTCGACAATCTTTCTTTGCCAATAGTTGCGGCCCGATACAGGTCAGCCACCGCTGATCGCCATTGTTAGTCAAATGACCGAGCACCGGTAAAATCAATGACCATTGCTGGCGCGCTTCGCCGGGAAATACAAATTCGACAATCCGTTGTGGTGGTGTTAGCGGCGCCTCATGCGCGCTCAGCGATAGTTGCAGCGGAATAGCAGCCATGATTAATTACCTCGCCTCAGAACGCCGACACTGACACCTTCGATGGCGAACTCCTGCTCGCGCAAGTCGATTTTGATGGGGCTATAGAGGGGGTTTTCCGGTAGCAGTAATAATTGATATTTGCTACGGGTGCGCTGTAAACGTTTAACTGTGACTTCTTCGCCGATGCGCGCGACGACGATTTGGCCGTGCTCGGCCTCCGGCGTGCGGTGCACAGCCAGCAAATCGTCCTCCAAGATGCCGACATCGATCATGCTGTCGCCTTTAACGCGTAAAAAATAATCCGCGGCTGGATGAAAGAAGTTAGCGGGGAGGTTGCAGTAATCCTCGATATGTTCCTGCGCAAGGATCGGATTACCGGCGGCAACGCGGCCAACGATCGGGATGCCTTTGTTCTCCTCGGTGATACGAATACCACGCGAGGCGCCGGCGATCATCTCGATCGCGCCTTTGCGCGCCAACGCTTTTAAATGCTCCTCGGCGGCGTTGGCCGAGCGAAAGCCGAGTTCGCGAGCGATATCGGCGCGCGTCGGTGGATAGCCGGTTTCTTCGCTGTAGCGACGGACTAAATCGAGCACTTCCTGCTGCCGAGGGGTCAGTTTCATAGTGAGCCTATTAGCCTTTTCGGTGGTCGAAGGCTGGATATCGGCTGGTGTGCGGATATACAGTACATGTGATTATATACAGCTATTGGTGAATTGCAAATCGCCGCGTGCAACCAGCCTGAATCCAACTGATCTTCAGCGGTTTTTTCTGATAAAAAGCGGGCCAGTTAAATTTTCATTGCCGCTAGTGCGCTTATGGAATGTCGAAGCTGGATCGTATAAATATCATCAAATAAGTGCAGAGATATTTAATCTGCCATGCGTTTATTTTGCACGCCCCACAATACTTGTTGTGCTGGTCGGCCGGTGCTACTGTGCATCAATGCATGGCTCTATCGAATTCTGTAAAAGGATCGGCGCATGGCAATTGACGACCGCGATTTTTTTTATCGTTCCGCCGATGGGCTGCAGCTGTATTGCCGAATCTATGAAACACCCCAAGCTAATCCGCTAACGATCCTCTGCCTGCCCGGCTTAACGCGAAATAGCCGCGACTTCACGCAGCTGGCTGCGCATCTGCAAATGCACTATCGCGTACTGACGCCCGATCTGCGCGGCCGCGGGCGCTCTGCGTACGATCCGCATTATCAAAACTATCAACCGAGTAGTTATCTCGCGGATATCGTCGCATTGCTGCACGCGCTACAGGTGTCGCGCGTTGCGATCATCGGCACGTCGTTGGGGGCGTTACTCGCGATGCTGTTGGTTGCGCAGAATCCGGCGGCGGTGATCGGTGCGGTGCTCAATGATGCCGGTCCCGAAATTGATCCGACCGGTGCGGCGCGTATCGCAAGCTATGTCGGTGTACAAACACCGGTGCAATCATGGCAAGAAGCCGCCGCACAGACGCAGCGTATCTACGGCGCTGCGCTACCGGGTTTAAGTGCGGCACAATGGCTCCGTTATGCGCAGCAGGCGTACCGCGAGAATGCCGATGGTAAACCAGTGCCCGATATGGATCAGAATATCGGCGCAACGTTTCGCGCGGGCACAGCGACACCGCTTAATTTGTGGCAAGTATTTGCACAAATGCGTGGCGTGCCGACTTTGGTAATTCGCGGTGCGAGCTCCGATATTTTAAGCGTGGCGACGCTACAACGTATGGCGCAACAGAAACCGGATTTGCAACAGCTCACCGTTGCCGATCGTGGCCACGCACCCTTGCTCGACGAACCCGAATGTATTGCCGCGATCGATTGCTTTCTCGCAGCGCTGTGAGCAAGCATTGATCAATGCTAAATCCAGATTTTCGCTAGCGTAATTTTTATGGGTCCGATAAAAATGTGAATAACTAATATGCCAATTAAATTTAATCTACAAAAATCGAAAAATTCAAAATGTCGATTATTTTTTAATTTAATTGGCATAAGAGCAGTATGTTTGTATCACCAAAACAGCCAGTTCATGCCCAATTTTTAGCTTGTTTAAGCAGTCGGTATTTATTGAGCTAGAATGATTGAAAGCATTTTTCCTCAATGGGTGCCGATGGCATTGTACACTGCATTGTCATTTTTTCTTGCCGGTTTGATATTGTTGCTACCGGCATTTTGTCGCGGCGAATACTTGTTTCGCCTGCGCATAGTTTTGGCTGCACCACTAATTCTCTATGCCTGCATTGCGCTGACCGAGACGCTATTGCGTATCGATTTGGGTATCGATTTGGGTATCGAACCACACAAGCTGCATAGCGTATTCAATCCCACCGATAAATGGCCCAGCCGCACGGCACCGAGCACGGCTATTTGTTTTCTGTTGCTCGGCATCGCTTTTCTATTATTGAATTACGCTGAACGGCCGCGAGTGGCAATCGCTGTTCGCACGCTGGTCACGCTGGAATCATTGATTAGCTGTATCAGCGTGCTCGGCTACCTTGGCAGAATCGAATTTCTTTATTCTTGGGGCGGCATTACAACGATGGCGATGCCAACCGCGTTCGGTCTGTTGATCGTCGGTTTTGGCGCGCTGTACAGCATACCTACCGTTGTGGATCAAGATGACGCGTCGGTGGCGCGCGTTATCCGTATCACCGCAGCGCTATTGGTGATCGTTGTTTTTATCACCGGGTTAGCCAGCTTTACGCTCACGCAGCGCCTGACTGAACGCAGCATCGCGAATGAAATGGCTTTGCGCGCCGACGACCGCCGTAAATTTATCGCAACTATTCTCGAACATCGCATACAACGCGCGGCGACGGCGAGTTATTTATTGGCGGCTAGCCATTCGCTAACCATGCTGGCGAATCATTTCCCCGATAAGTCAGTCAGCACGGCGCTCAGCACTATCGCAACCGGCTTGCAACACAATGGCTTTACTGCAATTGCGTTTGAGGATTTACACGGCGAGCAGCAATTGCTGAGCGGTCAGCTCGTCGAGCAGCCAGAGCTGCGCGTCACGCTAGCGACGGAGTACCAGACCGAACTACTGTGGCACGATGGTTACCTGCTGCACACCAAAATTCCGGTAAGCGATACCAACGGTCCGATGGGCTTTTTCATCGGCGAGCAAACGCTGCCGGTACTCACCAGTATGGCCCGCGACTTTCAACGCTGGGGAAAAACTGGCGATATGTTTATTTGTACTCGCAACGATGCTGCGCCTAGCTGTTTTCCAGAGCGCTTTAACACGCAGCCGTTTCAGCTTGCAACGCTGAGTGATGGTCGACCGCAACCGATGGCGCAGGCGCTGGCCGGTGCGGCGGGGCAGGTAATCGGGTTGGATTTTCGCAATGTGCGCGTGCTCGCCGATTTTGGACCGATTGGCCATATCGGTTTGGGCTTGGTCGCAACGATGGATGTCGACGAGTTGTACGCGCCGATTCGTCGACAGTTTTTAATCAATGTGCCGCTGATTGTCGGCTTGATCTTGATTGGCTGGTGGTCGATCCGCCGCAATTTGCAACCGATGCTTAAGCAATTAAGGGAATCTAGCGCAGCAGCGCGCGCCAACGAAGCACGCTTTATCTCTGCTACCGAAAATAGTCTCGATGCCTTTGCGATTATGGAAAGCGTGCGCGATGAGCGCAATGAAATTGTCGATTTTCGCTTCATCTATATCAACAGCAATTCGGCCGCGGTACTACGCACTAAGAAAGAGGATGTACCGGGCAAATTAGCAGGCGAGGTGTTCCCACACCAGTGGTCCTCGTATATGAGGTGCTATGGCCAGGTAGTGGAAACCGGCGAACCATTTATCGAAGAGCGGCGCGATGAAACGCGACTACCGGAAGAGGTTTGGATGCGTGTGCAAGCGGTTAAGCTGAACGATGGTATCGCGATTAGCTCAACCGATATCAGCGAACGTAAACTAGCCGATGCGTTACTGAAGGAGAGGGCAGCCGCATCGCTGGCAGCAAAAGAAGCGGCTGAAGCGGCCAATGCCGCAAAAAGTAGTTTTCTCGCAACGATGAGTCATGAAATTCGCACGCCGATGAACGTGATTCTCGGCATGTGTCGATTAGCGCGCATGCAAGATATAGCGCCGGTGTTAGCCGATTACCTGACGCATATCGAAGATGCTACGCGCGGTTTGCTCGGCATTATCAACGACGTGCTCGATTATTCGAAAATCGAGGCGGGTAGCATTACCATCCAAGTGGAGCCACTGACGCTACACGATCTCGTCGCTTCGATGCAGTCACTGGTCGTCAGCTTGAAACGTCCGAGCGTTAATTTTCAGTTACACATTGCCGATACGGTGCCGCCGTATCTGCTGGGCGATCGGTTGCGTATTCAACAACTACTAACCAATTTGTTAAGCAATGCATTCAAATTTACCGAATGCGGCAGTGTGGAGTTAACGATTACCGAGGTCGATCGCTCACCGGTTGCTACGACGCTTATATTCACGATAAGCGATACCGGCATCGGCATCACGCCAGCGCAATTGCAGTCGTTGTTTCAGCCCTTTCAACAAGCTGATCATTCCACCGCACGACGCTATGGCGGTACCGGGCTCGGGTTGGTTATCTGCAAACGTATCGCCGAGTTAATGGGTGGACGCATCGAAGTGGTCAGCGAGCGGGGGAAAGGCTCGCAATTTACCATCGCGCTGCCGCTAGAGATAGTCGCGGAAATGTCGGTGCCAATGAAGGCAAACACAGCTCACAGTAAGGAGGCGGGATTATTGCGCGGTCTGCGCGTATTGATTGCCGAAGATCATTTATTGAATCAACAAGTCATTAACGAATTGCTCAGCGCCTTCGGTATCGTGGTTACTTTAGTCGACAACGGGGCAGAGGCCGCGAATCAGGCCACACCGCTGGAGTTCGATATCGTGCTGATGGATTTACATATGCCAGTGATGGATGGCCTCGAAGCCACGCGTGCGATTCGCGCGCATTATTCAGCCACGGAATTGCCGATCATCGCGATGACTGCCGATGCCTTCTCCGATGTGCGCGAGCAATGTTATGCAGTCGGCATGAACGATCACACCACCAAACCGTTTGAACTCGACAATCTAATTTCGGTGCTTATCTATTGGTCAGGGCGTGGCGAAAATCACCCAAAGGCCGCATCAGCAGCTATTGATTCGACAGTTATTCAAACAGAAAATATTAATTTAGAAACTGACGGATTTTCTACTAGCGATTTAACCGTATTGCCGTTGATCGATAGCGCTGAGGCAATGCTACGCATGGCGTATGCCGAGCCACAATACAACAAATTATTGCTACTTTTTTCGCAAGACTACGACGCCGATGCACCGATCGATTTGGATTTAACCGATCTTGCCAATGTAAAATTTATCGCGCACTCGATTAAAGGCGTCGCTCAGAATGTTGGTTTACGTAGACTCGGTGCAGCAGCAATTCAACTGCATGACGCGGCAAAATCCGGATCAACAAATTTGCCCGAGGTATATGCCAACCTCGTTGCGATATTGAAAGCGACACTGGCCGCGATTCGCAGCAAGCCGCAAGAATCGATTTGCTAGTTAGTCGCCCCTGAAAAACCAATTCACGCCAACAATAAAGTTGCCTGCCTAGCCGACATCTGCATAAAAAATGCAAACTTTTGTTTCATCAGCAGCAAATTCACCAGTGTCCGGTTAAATCGTATATGGCTGTGGTGAGCGCCAGCATTGGCGCGGCCTAGCGGCGGATTTCATTTGGTGTCGATTTGAATCTCTAACCCCTC
>JAYVWC010000035.1:0-7266 GCA_043786385.1 Spongiibacteraceae bacterium
ACATGCTTGATTGTTGCAATCGGATCGCGCATGCTGCGCGTGCCGTTGTGATAATTTTTCTTTTCTACTCAATTAACTTTCTAACTTTCTAACTTTCTACTTTTTTACTTTGCATTCGTTATCGTTGCACTCGCCGCCAGCCCTTACCGCTAAGCTAACCAGTATCGCGATCAGCGCTGCGACAATCGACTCGCAAGCTTTTTGGAAGTCGCGAATTGTACGCCGAAATATCAACTAGACACCAGACTACACACGCCGACCCAACTGCTGTAGCTCGCTGGCGCGACGCGCCTTGCAGCAACCATCACCACGCGCCGCGCTGGCTGCGCCCATGGCTGCTAGCCGAAGGCTCGCTCACTAAAATGTTGGTGGCAGTCAGCGGCGGTGATTTTCGCGTCGAGCGGATTGCGCAGGATTGGCGCCGCCCCAGCCTTTCGGAAGCCCGCTTGTTGGGCATCGCCGCCGATCAATTATGCCTGGTGCGCGAAGTGATTTTGTGGGGCTGCGGCGAGCCCTGGGTATACGCGCGCAGCATCATGCCCGCACGCAGTTTGAGCGGTGATTTACGTCGCTTGCGGCGCCTGCAAAATTCCTCGTTAGGCACGCTGTTATTTCGCTATCCGCAATTGCACCGCACACCATTTCAACTCGCCCCGATCAATGGCAACTCGCTGCCTAGCAGGTTACGCTACGATACTGAGCTGTGGGGACGACGTTCACGTTTTGAGCTGCGCCGTCGCGCATTGATCGTCAGCGAAATTTTTCTGCCAGCATTTCTAACACGCCAACCCGTGCCGCGACGCTAGCCCGCCGTTGTTATACTCTTGCTGTGCGCTTATTCGTTGTACCCTTATTAATTGCGCTCTTGAGCGGCACTCACTATCTCGTGAAACAACAGCGATGACCCACTCGGCAATGATGCATTTTCGCGAACGACTTCCCCACTATCTGCGCTTGATGCGCATCGATCGACCGATCGGCACGCTGCTATTGCTGTGGCCGACGCTGTGCGCGCTATGGTTAGCGGCCGGCGGATTACCGCGCTGGGATTTGCTATTTATCTTTTCGCTCGGCGTATTGTTGATGCGCTCGGCGGGCTGCGTTATCAATGACTACGCCGATCGCGATTTCGATGGCCGCGTCGCGCGCACCGCATTGCGCCCGCTCGCGACCGGCGCGGTCAGCAAACGCGAAGCGTTAATTTTATTTGCGGTGCTGTGCGCACTCGCGTTTGTGTTGGTGCTGTTTACCAATCGGCTGACCATTTTGTTATCGCTGGTCGCCGTCGCGCTTGCCGGTTTGTATCCGTTCGCGAAACGCTACACGCAGCTGCCGCAGCTGGTGCTCGGCACTGCGTTCGGCTGGGGCATACCGATGGCATTCGCGGCGCAAGCCGATAATATTCCGCGCGGCGCGTGGTTACTGTTTATCGCCAATTTATTGTGGACCGTCGTGTACGATACGTTTTACGCAATGGTCGACCGCGACGATGACATAAAAATCGGCATTAAATCGACGGCGATTTTATTCGGCGATGACGATCGTCTGATCTGCGGGTTTCTGCAAATCTGCGTGCTATTTACTTTGGTGTTGACCGGCATCCAGTTTCATTTAGGCTATTGGTACAACATCGCGCTGCTCGGCATTAGCGGCCTATTCATCTATCAACAAATTTTAATTCGCGAGCGGCAACGCGACGCGTGTTTTCGCGCATTCCTCAACAACAACTGGGTAGGCGCGATATTATTTGGTGGCGTTGCGCTGCATTATTTTTTACATTAACCGCCGCTGCTTTAACAACTTTCGCGACGACTTGAACATTGAAGATAGAATTGATCGACAGTCTCGCCGACGTATCCACCGAGGCGTGGAATGCTGTGGCTGGCATCGATTATCCGTTTACGCGCCACGAATTTCTGTACGCGCTGGAGCGTAGCGGCGCTGCCGACACCGCGAGTGGCTGGCAGCCGTTGCACGTCGTGGTGAAGCGCGAGCAACAAATTATTGCGGTGATGCCGCTGTATTTGAAAACACATTCGTACGGCGAATACGTGTTCGATTGGAGCTGGGCCGAAGCGTATCAGCGTTACGGCTATCGCTATTATCCGAAACTACTGTGCGCGATTCCGTTTACGCCAGCGAGCGGCTCGCGCCTGTGCGTCGCTGCCGGCGAAGACTACGCCGCCATCGCTGCCGCCGTGATCGAGGCGTTGCAACAAAAAATACAGCATTCGAGATATTCATCGCTGCACATTCTATTTCCCGAGCAAGCAGCCGGCGCGACGTTTGCTGCATTGGGTTTGAGCGAGCGCAGCGGCGTGCAGTATCACTGGCGCAATGAAGACTACGCTGACTTCGATGCGTTTCTCGCGACGTTCAGTTCACGCAAACGGAAAAATTTGCGCCGCGAACGCGAACGCGTCGCCGCGCAAGGGCTCACTTTGCGCACGCTCGAAGGCTCACAGATCGGCGCGCGCGAGTGGGCATTATTTTATCGCTTTTATCAAACCACCTACGCAAAACGCAGCGGTCATCTCGGCTATTTGAATGCAGAATTTTTCGAAGCGATCGGCGCGCAGCTATCCGAACATATCGTGCTGACGCTGGTCGAGCTCGGCGACGAAACGGTTGCCGGTGCATTGTATTTTCGCGATAGCGGCACTTTATACGGCAGGTACTGGGGCTGCCTGCGTGAATTTGACAGCCTGCACTTTGAGGCCTGCTACTACCAAGGCATCGATTACTGCATTCGCAATAAATTACAGCGCTTCGATCCCGGCGCGCAGGGCGAACATAAAATTCAACGCGGCTTTGCGCCGACCGCGACGCGCTCGTACCATTGGATTGCCGACACGCAATTTCGCAGTGCGATCGATAATTTTTTATTGCAGGAAGCCGCCGAACTCGAACGCTATATAGAAGAAGCGAGCACGCTGCTACCGTTTCGGCGCGATCGCGAAGAACTCGCTTAGCGTATTTATTTGTCTAGCGGAATTGATTGCAGCAAGCGGCGCTCAATGCACGCGCGGTTGCCGCGGGCTTTGTTCTTCGCCTTCATCCGGCAGCAGATAATCGAGATGGCCACACTCGGCCGCCAACTGACGCACCGCTTCCATCGTCGTACTAACAAATAACCGGAACTGCGCTTCGTTGAGTCCCGCGCCGCTCAACTGCGTCGCACCGACTGCCAGCTGCGGCATTGCCTCGTCGACGATATCGAGAAATAATTTCAGCGTTGGATAATCGATATTCAAACGCCCTAAATCTGCGACGATCGGTAGCAACGCTACCGGCCGAATCACCAGCTCGGTGCTGAGCAGCAGACCCCATGGCTCAACAAATAAACGGCTATCGATCACGCCATCCAACTCTTGCAGACCGGATAGATGCAGCGCATTGCACTGATCGCAAATGTAATGGCTAATGCCAGCTCGATTTAACCAACCTTCCAATTGGCTCTGCTCGAGCGCCGCGCTGTCGTTCATAAACCATCTCCAGAAATGAGCCGGTTTGCACCGGCGTAACACCGCGCCATTCTACTCCAGCGGCACTCGCGACGCGCTGCTCTAGAACGCGCCGCGCAAAATCGATGTACAAAATAACGCGCGATTCACGCGGCACTTACCGCACAAAGGGTGACCAGCGCCACAATTCGAATTCTTTTTAGCGCTACGATATGTTTCCGGTAATCTGCGGCTGCTATCTTGTGTGCAGACCACCAAAACTGGGATTGCCGCTGCGACCGTGCCCACCGCATCTGTAACGCAGCTCTGCTACCGCAAAGGAATAGAGAAAATGAATACTCGGACTTTAAAGCCACTGCTGGGATGTGTCGTGATCGCCGCAACATTGCAAGGTTGTGGCGGTGGAGGCGGTGGCGGAAGTAACAGTGGCGCTAGCAATTCGTCTAGCGGATCTTCATCGCTGCCGAGCGGCGCGCCGGTAGCACCATCGAACGTGCCGGGTACGCCCACCGTTAATTTTACCGCCGATCTGAAAAAGCTACATTTCAATTGGTCGCCGGTTGCCAACGCAACATTTTATCGCGTGCTGGAAAACTCCGATGGCGCCTCCGGCTTCCACCAAATCGGTGCCGATTTAACCGCCGATCAAACCACCTACACACTCGATATCGGCGTGCACAATTTGCCTTGGGCGAGTACCAGCTATCAGATTCAGGCCTGTAACGCCGAGGAGTGCGCAACGTCAGCCACGATTCCTGCAGCAGGAAAAATGTTGGAAGCCATCGGTTATGTCAAAGCGTCCAACACCGACGCTGGCGATACGTACGGCTGGACACTGGCACTGAGCGGCGACGGTAGCACGCTCGCAGTTGGCGCACCGGGTGAAGATAGCGCCGCTACTGGCGTAGCTGGCAATCAATCGAGCAACAGCGTTTCGGACAGCGGTGCGGTGTATATCTACACCCACGACAACACCGGCAAGTGGACGCAACAAACCTATCTGAAGGCATCGAATCCACTCGCCAACGCAAATTTTGGCGAGGCCTTGGCGCTGAGTGATAACGGCAACACACTCGCAATCGGTGCGCCTTTCGAAAGTGGCTCCGCCGCCAGATCCGGGGCCGTGTATGTATTTACGCGCAACACCACCAGCTGGTCTCAACAAGCTTATGTAAAGGCCGCGAACGCTTACAGCAATGCCTATTTCGGTTGGTCGCTGGCGCTGAATGCCGATGGTACAACGCTTGCCGTCGGCGCGACTGGCGATTCCAGCAACGCCACCGGGATCGGCGGCAATGGCAGCAATCACACCGCCACCAATGCGGGCGCCGCTTACGTGTTTAGCTACAACGGCACCAGTTGGAGCCAACAGGCGTACGTGAAAGCATCGAACACCGAAGCGGAAGATAATTTTGGCGCTGCAGTGCGGCTATCCGGCACTGGTGATCGGCTTGCGGTCGGCGCGCCGTACGAGTCGAGTGCCGCAACCGGCATCAACGGCACGCAAACCAATAACACTGCAACCAATGCCGGTGCCGTGTATGTGTTCAATCGCAACAACACCAGCTGGAGCCAACAAGCCTACGTAAAAGCATCGAACACTGGCGCTCAGGATAACTTCGGCGCTGCGCTTGCATTCGATAGCTCCGGTGCCACGCTCGCAGTCGGCGCGCCGTACGAGTCGAGTGCTTCCGGTAACCCGGCAACCAATAGCCTGGTCGATGCCGGTGCCGCGTATGTATTTACTTACGATGGCAGCTGGCATCAAGAGGCAATGGTGAAGGCGAGCAACGCCGACGCCAACGATGACTTCGGTAGTGCGTTGGCATTGAGCAGTGATGGCAATACGTTGGCGGTAGGCGCGATCGGCGAGTCGAGCGCTGCGGCTGGCGTCGGCGGCAATCAAGCCGACAACTCTGCCGAGGGCGTTGGCGCCGCGTATTTATTTCATCGCGCCGCAACAAACTGGACTCCGCAAACGTATCTGAAGCCCTCTACCGCCAGCGTTGGTGTCGAATTCGGCTCGGCGCTCGGCATTAGCAATGACAGCGGCACGCTGGCGATTAGCGGCGGCTTTGAGCGCGGCGCGGCAACGGGTATCGGCGGCAATCAAGCCGATCTCTCCAAAGCCGATGCCGGTGCGGCTTGGTTATTCTAAAAACGAGTTATTCAAAATAATGGGGCGACTTTTATGCCGCAGATGCGGCTCCCAAGCCACCAAAGTAAGTCAATTGTAATTCGTCGTGCGCCTGCGCAAAGCCGATTTGCAATTGATCGATAAACATTTGTAACTCCGCCTGTTTTAGGCGATCGATTTTCGCGTTATCCAATTGTCGCTTCACGCGATGTGCGACCAGTTGCGCCTTATCGTGATGCGGCAGAAACTCCATCGCACTTTGCACCGCGTTAATACAAAAACTTAACGAGCGCGGAAATACTTCGGACTGAAATAGAAAACGCAGCACTTCGGTACGCTGCACGCGCAATTGCATTTCGCGGCGATACATTTGGTAGCCGGTCAACGAACTGAGTACGCTCATCCATTGCAAATTTTCGTAGGTCGCCGTGGTAGCAACGACATCGGGCAACAAATTCGCCGAGCGAATATCGACGATGCGACTGGTCATGTCGGCGCGCTCCAGATAACGACCGATGCGCAGAAAAATGTAACCGGCATCGTGATTCATCGTACCGGACAATGCGCCGGTCAACGTCTGACACTGACAGATTACTTGATTCAAAAATCCGTAACGATTGCGTTTATTCAACGCCTGTGCCGACTGCTCCTTGGCGAACAAATACGCAGCGTTAATCGTCTCCCACACTTCGCGCGGAATCACATCGCGAATCGTGCGCGCATTTTCGCGCGCATACGACAAACACGATAAAATCGATACCGGACTCGCTGCATCGCTGATCAGATATTTCAGCACCGAACGTTCGTCGAGTGCGCTACTCGGATATTTATCTTCGGCCCCGGTGATCGCAATCAACTGCCCCCAGATCGGCGACAGCCCTTTCGGTAAATCGAGAATTAAATTGGCATTGACGTTAATCAACCGAGCCATATTTTCGGCGCGCTCAAGATAGCGCGCCATCCAATAAATATTTTCCGCAACGCGAGCCAACATTTTAATACTCCTTGATCTTATTCAGACAATGCAAATCGCTACGGCGGCACTTACGCATCTTCATCGATAATCCACGTATCCTTGGAACCGCCACCCTGCGACGAATTGACCACCAGCGAACCGCGACGCAATGCAACGCGCGTTAAACCGCCGGTGGTGACGTGAATTTGATCGCTCGACAATACGAACGGGCGCATATCAACGTGGCGCGGCTCCAACTTGCCTTCGATCAACGTCGGCACCGTGCTCAACTGCAAAATCGGTTGCGCGATATAATTGCGCGGATCGGCTTTGATTAATTCGGAAAATTTTTCGCGCTCGGCTTTAGTGCTCGCCGAGCCGATTAACATGCCGTAGCCGCCCGATTCATTAGCCGGCTTCACCACTAACTCTTCCAAATGCTCGATCACGTATTTGCATTCAGCGGGTTTCATGCACAGATACGTCGGCACGTTCGGAATAATCGTTTCCTCGCCGAGATAGTAGCGAATCATATCGGGCACAAATGCATACACGACTTTATCGTCGGCGACACCGGCACCCGGTGCGTTAGCTAATGCGACATTGCCTTTAGTCCAGGCGCGCATCAAACCGCGCACGCCGAGCGTCGAATCGGCGTTGAATACTTCGGGATCGATAAACAAATCGTCGACGCGACGATAGATCACATC
>JAYVWC010000036.1:0-18630 GCA_043786385.1 Spongiibacteraceae bacterium
GAATTTTGCACCGATAACGGTGCGATGATCGCGTACGCCGGCTGTCAGCGACTCTTGGCCGGTCAGCGCGATGCGTTGCCGGTGCAGGTGCGCGCGCGCTGGCCGCTGACGCAGTTGCCCGCTGCGGTGTGCGGCTAGGGAGCGAACGATGGATATTGTCTACATCCGCGCATTGCAGATCGAAACGATCATCGGCATCCACGATTGGGAGCGCCGCGTCAAACAAACGGTGTCGCTCGATTTGGATATGGCGACCGATATTCGGCGCGCTGCACTCAGCGAAAATATCGCCGACGCGCTCGATTATTTTGCGATCTCGCAGCGCCTGAGTGAGTTCGTTAGCGGCGGCAGTTTTCTATTAATCGAAACGCTCGCCGAACAATGCGCAGCATTGGTGATGAACGAATTTAACGTGCCGTGGTTGCGATTGCGCTTGGCAAAGCCGACTGCATTGGCTGCGGCGAGCGAGGTGGGCGTGTTGATCGAGCGCGGAGAGCAACCGGCGTGACGCGAGCGTATATCGGCATCGGCAGCAATATCGAGCGCACTGTGCATATCGGCGTTGCACTCGATCGTCTATCGGCCGAGTTTGGCGAGTTGATTGTGTCGCCGGTTTACGAAAGCGACGCGATCGGTTTTAACGGCGATCCATTTCTGAATTTAGTAGTGGGTATCGATACCGATTTATCGGTGCATAAATTAGTGCAGTTGCTGCGCGCAATCGAGTGCGCGAATGGCTATAGCGGCAATACGCCAAAATTCAGTGATCGCTCGTTGGATCTCGATTTGTTGACGTACGGCGACAACTGCGGCGTGGTCGATACGGTCGCATTGCCGCGCGCCGATATTGTCGATTACGCCTACGTATTATGGCCGCTTGTGGATATTGCTGGAGATAGTTTGCATCCGGCGTTAAATATTTCTTACCGCACGCTACAACAACAATTTAGTGCTGCGCAAAAATTATGGCCGGTATCGTTTCTATGGCAGGGGCGCGATTTATCCGCGCTGCAGCGCGCCAGCTAAAAACTCTCCTCGATTCGAAGTTCAAGCAATTAAGTGTTTAAGCTGAGGCCGCCGTCGACCGCAATAATTTGGCCGTTGATGTACGGCGCATCGTCGATCAAAAACAGCGCGGTGCGCACAATATCGTTCGGATTGCCGAGATGGCCGAGCGGAATTTTTTCTAACATTTTAGTTTTCTCGGTTGCACTCAGCGGCGGCTCTGGCCACAGAATCGCGCCTGGCGCGATGCCGTTGATGCGCACCGCGTGGCCGCAATCGAGCGCAAGACTTTTGGTCAGCATCGCGAGCCCGGCTTTCGCCATGCAGTACAGAGAGAAATTGCGAATCGGTCGCTCGGCGAAGATATCGATCATATTGACGACACAACCTTTGCGCAGTGATAACTCGGGCAGTAATGCTTGGGCCAGAAAGAAAGGGCCTTTTAAATTGCTGCCGAGCAGTCGATCCCAATCGTGCGGGGTCGCCTTACCCGGCGGCGTTGCGTAATACGTCGATGCGTTATTGATCAGCACATCGACGCGACCCCATAGTGCGATGGCAGCGCTGGCGAGCTGCGGCATGGCATCGGCATCTTCGATATTCGCGCGGAGTGTGTGCGCCGAGTTTGCGCGCAGCGCGTTTAATTCGCGTGCGATCGCTTCGGCATTCGCGGCAGAATTATTATAGTGAATCACGACATTGTAGCCGCGCGCGTGCAGGGCCTTCGCTAATGCTGCACCGATGCGTTGTGCGGCACCGGTAATCAAGGCGACTTTTTTTTCGTTTGTTACCAGTATGTCGGTCGTTGCTAGCATATCGTTCATTGCCGGGGTGTCGGTCATCGCCAACTCTCTTCGATCGCGTGTAAGCGATCGCGTTGTAATTGTTCGCCCAGCGCCTTGCCGCTGAAGCCGCGTGTTAGTAACGGTTGCGCAGTAATCGCCGCCGCAGTTTGCAGCGAATTTTGTAAGCGCTGAATTTGCAGTGCCGGAATTGTAAGTTGCACACAGGCATCAAGTAGTTGTGCAAAGCGCGTAGGTCGCCGCAGCGCGTCGCTCGCTTCCAGCACCGCAAACGCTTGCTGTGGATTTACGGCGCGCGCGATATTGGATTTTTGCGCAGCGGTTAATTGCGCCAGCTCGCGATAATCGTTCGGTGCTTTGATCTGCTCGGATAACGTTGCTACCGCTGCGGCGTCGAGGTGCGCGCACAGCACCGCAAAGCGAATTAATGGATCGGTATTGCTCGGCGCGCAGTGAGCGAGATTTGGTAATCCCAGCGGTTGTTCAGCGAGCGCCGGAAATAAAATGGCCAGCGCACCGCAGCGCGCCAACACTGCAAAAAAAACTTCCGGGTTCGATTCGGTCAACGCGCGCTGAGTTTCTTTCCACACGCGTTCGGTGATCAGGTGATCGACTTCGCCGGCCTCGACCATTGCGATCATCAATGCCAGCGTATCGGTTGCAACGTGAAAGCCGAGGTGATGGTAGCGTGCGGCAAAGCGCGCGACGCGCAAAATGCGCAGCGGATCTTCGCTAAATGCAGGCGACACATGACGTAGCAAGCGCTGTTCTAAATCGTCGCGACCGCCGTACGGATCGATCAATTGACCGGCGTCGTCCTCGGCCATCGCGTTGATGGTTAGATCGCGGCGCGCTAAATCCTGTTCGAGCGTTACGTCGGGGCTGCTGTAGCAGACAAAGCCGCGATAGCCGTTGCCCGATTTTCGCTCGGTGCGCGCGAGCGCGTATTCCTCGTTGGTTTGCGGGTGCAGAAATACGGGGAAATCTTTGCCGACTGGTTTATAGTCAGCGGCGAGCATCGCCTCGGGAGTGCTGCCGACCACCACCCAATCGTGTTCGCTATGCGGATAGCCAAGCAATTTATCGCGGACGGCGCCGCCGACCAAATAACGTTGCATAAAATATTATGTCAGCCGAAGTAGTGGTGCGGATTATAGCGTCGTTTCGCACCGCGTTACGCGGATTTGGCGCTATCGTCGAGCGGCGGACAATGAAAAGACGAAACGATTTGATCGCCTTGCATCGAATGCAGGTGTACATCGAAACCCCACAGTTGATGCAGATGCTTCAACACGTCGTCGGTATTGCGATCGAGCGGGCGTCGATCGTGCTGGATATGGTGCAGATACATCGAGCGGTCGCCGCGCATATCGATGTCGACGACCTGAATATTCGGTTCGCGATTACCGAGATTGTATTGTCCGGCGAGCTGCGCGCGCACCGCGCGATACCCTTCATCGTTGTGAATCGCAGTGATTTCGATATCCTCTTCGTGGTCGTCGTCGACGACGCAGAACAGTTTTAAATCGCGAATCAATTTCGGCGATAAATACTGCAAAATAAAACTTTCGTCTTTGAAGTTGCGCATCGCGAATTGCAGCGTTTCCTGCCACGGCGTGCCGGCGATTTCCGGAAACCAGCGGCGATCTTCATCGGTAGGCTGTTCGCAGATGCGACGAATATCGCTCATCATGCCGAACCCTAGTGCGTACGGATTGATGCCGCTGTAGTGTGGGCTATCGAACGGCGGCTGATAGGTGACGCCGGTATGCGATTGTAAGAATTCGAGCATAAAGCCATCGTCTACTTTGCCGCGATCGTACAATTCGTTTAGCAGCGTGTAGTGCCAGAATGTTGCCCAGCCTTCGTTCATCACTTGCGTTTGGCGCTGTGGATAAAAATATTGCGCGACTTTGCGCACGATGCGAATGATTTCGCGTTGCCACGGTTCCAGTAGCGGTGCCTTTTTTTCCAAAAAATACAGAAGATTTTCCTGCGGCTCTTCGAGCACCGATTTGCGTTGCTGATCCTTTTTTTCCGCTTTTCCGGATGGGATGGTGCGCCACAGATCGTTGACCTGCTGCTGCAAATATTCCTCGCGCTCCTCTTGACGACGCTGCTCGGCTTCAGCCGAAATCGGATGCGGCCGTTTGTAGCGATCGACGCCGTAATTCATCAGCGCATGGCACGAGTCGAGAATACTTTCGACCGCATCGACGCCGTGTTTTTCTTCGCACTTGGCGATGTAATTACGCGCAAACAATAGGTAATCGATGATCGAATCGGCATCGGTCCAAGTGCGGAACAGATAGTTACCTTTGAAGAACGAGTTGTGGCCATAACAGGCGTGCGCGATCACCAGCGCCTGCATCGTCATCGTGTTCTCTTCCATCAGATAGGCGATGCACGGATTGGAGTTGATAACGATTTCATACGCGAGGCCCATTTGGCCGCGGCTGTAATTGTTTTCGATGCCGAGAAAATGTTTGCCGAATGACCAATGCCGATAATAAATCGGCATGCCGGATGCGGCGTAGGCATCCATCATTTGTTCGGAGCTAATAATTTCAATTTGATTCGGGTAGGTCTCCAGGCCAAATTCGGCAGCTAATGCGCCGAGTTCGCGATCGTAGCGCTCGATCAGTTCGAAGGTCCATTCGGAGCCAGTGGAAATCAGTGCGGATTGCGTCATGCCGTACGCCTTTGAAACAGCTCGCGGAATACGGGATAGATATCTTTCATATCAATGATCTGCTGCATCGCAAAGCTTTCCGGAAATTGGCCGTGTACCTGTTCGTATTCGTGCCATAGCGCTTGATGTTCGCGTGGTGTGATTTCGACGTACGAATAATGTTGCAGGAACGGCATGATTTCTTCGGTCAGCACTTTGTGGCAGACACTGGAATCGTCATTCCAGTTATCGCCATCGGAAGCTTGCGCGGCGTAGATATTCCACTCGGATGTTGGGTAGCGCGCATTCATCACTTCTTTCATTAAGTGCAGTGCGCTCGAAACGATGGTGCCGCCGGTTTCGCGTGAATAAAAGAACTCTTCCTCGTCGACTTCTTTGGCGCTGGTATGGTGGCGAATAAATACCACTTCGATGTGATCGTAATTGCGTTTCAGAAAAAGATACAACAGGATAAAAAAGCGTTTCGCTATATCTTTGGTGGCTTGGTTCATCGAGCCCGACACATCCATGATGCAGAACATCACGGCTTTAGAAGTGGGCTGCGGCTGTTTAACGCTGAGATTGTATTTAATATCGAATTCGTCGATAAACGGTAGCTTATCGATTTTGCGTTTCAGTAGCGCAATTTCTTCTTCGATCGCGGCGATACGTTGACGATCGCGCAATATCGGTTCCGGCGCCAGCAGCGGAGTTAACTCTTGTTCGAGTTCGCGGATGCGTTTGCGCTTTGGTCCGCCCAGCGCGATGCGGCGCGCGTTGGCGGCGCGCAGTGAGCGCACGATATTCATTTGATTCGGCGTGCCGGCGCTGCTGAAGCCCGCGCGTTTAAATTTAAACACATCGGACCCCACCAGCTGCCGCTTAATTAAATTGGGCAGCTCGAGATCCTCGAACATGAATTCTAAAAATTCTTCCTGGGTAATTTGGAACGCGAATTCATCCATGCCTTCGCCGCCATTGCTGGCTCGGCCGCTGCCGCCGCCCGCACTGCCACTGGGGCGAGGGACGTGATCGCCGGCGATAAACTCCTTGTTGCCGGGATGTACGATGCTGCGTTTGCCGCCGGGCCCGTGGCCTAATACCGGTTCACCGACATCGCGGCTAGGGATGGTGATTTTCTCGCCTTGGTCGATATCGGTGATCGAGCGTTTGCCAACTGCATCGGAAACGGCTCTTTGAATATGTTTTTTGTAGCGGCGCAGAAAACGCTGGCGATTAACGGCACTTTTGTTCTTGCCGTTTAGGCGCCTATCGATCAGATAACTCACGCTGCGACTCCTCCACCTAGCGGTACGTCAACTCGCTGTGCGCTCTGTCACTGGGACTTGCGTACGCGCCCTATTGTGACTTACGAACACGTAAGTACCACTCGGATAATAGCCGCACTTGTTTTTCGGTATAGCCGCGCTCCACCATGCGGTTAACGAAATCGTTGTGCTTCTTCTGATCATCGGTCGAAGCTTTGGCGTTGAACGAAATAACGGGCAGCAAGTCCTCGGTGTTCGCAAACATTTTCTTTTCGATCACCGCACGCAGTTTTTCGTAGCTGCGCCAATCCGGATTTTTGCCGCTGTTGTTGGCGCGTGCGCGCAACACGAAATTGACGATCTCGTGTCGAAAATCTTTCGGATTGCTGATGCCGGCCGGTTTCTCGATTTTCTCCAGATCCTCGTTGAGCGAAGCGCGATTGAGAATTTCGCCGGTTTCCGGATCGCGATACTCCTGATCTTGAATCCATAGATCGGCGTAGGTGACGTAGCGATCGAAAATATTCTGACCGTACTCCGAATAGGATTCCAAATAAGCCGTTTGGATTTCCTTGCCGATAAATTCGATGTAATGCGGCGCCAGATACTCTTTAATGAATCGCAGGTAGCGCTCGGTGGTTTCCTGTGTGTATTGCTCCTGCTCGATTTGCTGTTCCAATACGTACAGTAAATGCACTGGGTTGGCAGCGATTTCGGTGGCATCGAAGTTGAATACCTTCGACAGAATTTTAAACGCAAAGCGCGTCGACAGGCCTTCCATGCCTTCGTTGACGCCAGCAGCATCGTGGTATTCCTGAATGCTTTTCGCTTTCGGATCGGTGTCTTTTAAATTTTCACCGTCGTAGACGCGCATTTTCGAGTAGGAGTTCGAATTTTCAGGCTCTTTTAGCCGCGATAGAACGGTGAACTGAGCGAGCATTTTCAATGTGTCGGGCGCGCACGGTGCGGCGTGCAACGAGCTATTGATGAGCAATTTGTCGTAAATTTTAATTTCTTCGGCGACCCGTAAGCAGTACGGCACTTTTACAATGTAAACGCGATCTAAAAACGCCTCGTTGTTTTTGTTGTTTTTGAACGTATGCCATTCCGATTCGTTCGAGTGCGCGAGTATCGTGCCTTCAAACGGAATCGCGCCCATACCTTCGGTGCCGTTATAGTTGCCCTCCTGCGTCGCAGTTAACAGCGGGTGCAATACTTTTATCGGCGCTTTAAACATTTCTACGAATTCTAAAATGCCTTGGTTCGAGCGGCACAAGCCGCCGGAAAATGCGTAGGCATCGGGATCGCTTTGCGGGAATTCCTCCAACTTGCGAATGTCGACTTTACCGACCAGCGCTGAAATATCCTGATTATTTTCATCGCCGGGCTCGGTTTTGCTGACCGCGATCTGGTCGAGTCGCGATGGGTAGAGTTTCACGACGCGGAATTGACTGATGTCGCCTTTAAATTCGTGCAGGCGCTTCACCGCCCACGGCGACATAATGGTTTTCACGTAGCGGCGTGGGATGCCGTAATCTTCTTCGAGGATTTGGCCGTCTTCGTCGGGATCGAACAGCCCCAGCGGCGATTCAAAAATTGGCGAGCCTTTCAGGCAATAAATCGGTTCGCGCTCCATCAGCATTTTCAAGCGTTCGGCGAGCGAGGATTTGCCACCGCCGACCGGGCCGAGCAGATAAAGAATTTGCTTTTTCTCTTCGAGGCCTTGGGCCGCGTGCCTAAAATACGAGACGATTTGCTCGATCGCCTCTTCCATGCCGTAAAACTCATCGAAGGTTTTATAGCGACGGATAATTTTGTTTTGGAAGATACGGCTTAAACGCGGGTCGCGGGCGGTGTCGACGGTTTCCGGTTCACCGATCGCCATTAAAATGCGCTCGGCAGCACTGGCGTATACAGAGCGATCCTTTTTACACAGATCGAGATATTCCTGGAGCGTGTATTGCTCTTCTTTCGTGGTTTCGTAACGATCGCGAAAATGATTGAAGATGCTCATGAATGTACCTCTTCCTTCAGCTCAAAAATGCGGCGGAACGTGTGCTGTGCATGTGCTAAGACACTAGTGCTGAGATGCTCAGTGCTAAGAATAGCTGCATTGCACTCCACAGTCATAATTATGCTAACGGCCGCAAGAAAATATTTGTGAATATTTTTTTGCGCAAAGCGCGTTTTAAAAAAAATAATGGGCGCGTAGTCGGCGTGGTGCAACGGCTTGTTAAATAAACAGAATCTATATGAGGTTGGGTTTATATGTCTATTTTCATAGGATTGAGCTGCTCGAACTTTAATCGAGTTAAAGTCGGCATATGCTCTTTGAATTGTTTTATATGAATAAATGGTTTAAGCGCATCAGTTATTGCACGCACATTGGTACAGCTTTTGGGACTCCAAGTTATACAGAGTCAGATTTTGACCCCATACGCAGCCGGTATCCAATGCGACAATATCGTCGCGCTCAGCGCGACCCATTAACGTGGCCCAGTGCCCAACAATTAATTTGTGACCGGCACTTTTTCGCCCCGGCACTGCGAACCACGGCATAAATCCCGTTGGCGCGGAGTCGGGGCTTTCTTTACTGGCGAGATCCAGGATGCCGGTGGCGGTGCAAAAGCGCATTCGCGTCAGGTAATTGGTGATGACGCGCCAGCGCTCGATACCTTGCAAATCGTCGGACCACACGGCGGGTGTATCGCCGTACATGCCGCGTAAAAAATCTAATTGTTGCGAGCTTTGCAACACGGCGCTGACTTCGTCGGCGAGCTGCTGTGCTTTTTCGATACTCCACTGCGGTGCTAAGCCGGCATGCACCATTGTGTAATCGTTGCTTTGATCGCTATATAGCAGTGGCAGTGTCACCAGCCAGTCGAGCAGCTCGCTACAGTTCGGCGCATCTAAAATTGGGCGCAGTGTGTCGCCGCGCTTCAGTGGGCGAATACCGTTGGCGACAGCGAGTAAATGTAAATCGTGATTGCCTAATACTGCGCGCGCGCTATCGCCAAGCTCGACAAAAAACTGCAGACATTCGAGCGATTGTGGGCCGCGATTAACCAGATCGCCGACTGCCCATAATTGATCGCAAGTCGGATCGAAATGCACGCGATCGAGCAATTTACGCAGCGGTGCAAAACAGCCTTGGAGATCGCCCACCGCGTAACGCGTCATGGCGATTAATGCAGTGCGCCGGGTTGCGCGAGCGAAAACACCGCGATCGGCGCGTTGAAGCTGCGTCCCGAGGTGCTGATCATTTCGTAGCTGCCTTCCATCGTGCCGATCGCAGTTTCCAGCAGCGAGCCGCTGGTGTAGCGATAGCTGCCGCCCGCCGCGATCAACGGCTGCTCGCCGACCACGCCTTCGCCGCGCACTTCTTGCACGCGATTATTCGCATCGGTTATGCGCCAATGACGATGCAGTAAGCGTACGGCTTCGGCACCGCGATTATTGATCGTGATGGTGTACGCAAACACGAAACGATTTTCGGTGGGCGCCGATTGTTCGGCGAGGTAGCGCGTGGCGACCTCGATTTCGATACATTCAGACAGCTCGTTACATTCGGACATGGTGCTAAACATTTCCGCTCAAGGTATTTGCCAAAGCTACATAAGCCTGCAGCGATAGAGTTTCAGGCCGCGCACTAGGGTCGATGCCGAGTGCCAACATCTGCTCTGGATTCACCAGCCCGAGTAGTGCATTGCGCAGCGTTTTGCGGCGTTGGTTAAAGGCCGTGCGCACCACATTTTGCAGTGACTCCACCGAGGTTGCCGGATACGGCAACACTGCATGCGGGATCAATCGTGCCACGCTGGATTGCACTTTCGGCTGCGGAAAAAATGCGCCCGGCGGCACTTCCAGCAACGGCTCCACGCGGCAATGATATTGCGTCATGATGCCGAGGCGCCCGTACGTTTTGCTACCTGGACCTGCGGCCAAGCGTTCGACGACTTCTTTTTGCAGCATGAAGTGCATATCGATAATGTTGGCGCTTTGGTTTAACAAATGAAATATCAGCGGCGTCGAAATATTGTAAGGCAGATTGCCGACCACGCGAATGCGCGCGCCGCCGGTCAACTCGGCGAGCTGCAATTTGAGTGCATCGCCCTGCTGCAAACGAAAATGCGGATGCGCGGCAAAGCGTTGTTCGAGCATGGCGACCAAGTCGCGATCGAGTTCGATCGCCACTAACTCACAACCCGAATCCAGCAGCGCACCGGTTAGCGCGCCTTGCCCCGGGCCGATTTCCAGCAGTGTTTCGCCGGCCTTGGGACGAATGCTCGAAACGATGCGCCGAATGATATTCGGATCGTGTAAAAAATTTTGGCCAAAACGTTTGCGCGCGCGATGTTCAGTCATTGCATATCCATTATTGTTCGTTGCTGTCGATGTTGCGCAAGTTGCAACGCCAACGCCAGCGCGCAGCGCAGACTGCCGCAATCGGCGCGGCCAGTGCCAGCGAGATCGAGCGCCGTGCCGTGATCGACCGAGGTGCGAATCACCGGCAATCCCAGCGTGATATTTACCGCGCGTCCGAATCCCTGATATTTAAGCACCGGCAAGCCTTGATCGTGATACATCGCCAGCACGGCATCGTGCTGTTCGAGATATTTAGGCGTGAAGGCGGTGTCGGCAGGCAGCGGGCCGGTTAACAGCATGCCTTCGTTGCGTAACGCGGCGAGACAGGGCTCGATAATATCGATTTCTTCGCGGCCGAGATGGCCGCCTTCGCCAGCGTGTGGGTTCAACCCCAGCACGAGTATGCGCGGCTGCGACAGGCCGAAATTTTCGCGCAAATCGCGCTGCAAAATGCGCAATGTGGTTTCTAAATTGTCGTGAGTGATGTGATCGGCCACTGTTTTGAGCGGCAGATGCGTGGTGACCAATGCAACGCGCAATTGCTCGGTGGCCAGCATCATCACCACTTTAGAGGTGCCGGTGAACTCGGCCAAAAATTCGGTGTGTCCGCTAAACGGAATGCCGGCATCGTTGATGATGCCTTTGTGCACCGGTGCGGTGACCATCGCGGCGAAGTCTCCACGCAGGCAGCCGCCAGCGGCGTATTCCAGTGTGCGCAATACATAGTCGGCGTTGGTTGGATTAAGTTGTCCGGCGACTACTGGTGCGGTTGCCGGAATCGGCGCCACCCACAGCTCGCCAGCGCCGCTGAGTTGTGGTGTTAGATCTGGATGCCATTCGCGCAACTGTAGTGGTAAGCCCAAGCTATGCGCGCGCGCTTGTAGCACCGCCGGATCGGCGATCGCGATCAGTTGTGCCGCGTGCGCCTGTTGCGCGAGCATCGCGAGCAAGTCGGGGCCGATGCCTGCGGGCTCCCCCGCCGTGATGGCGATGCGTTGCGGCGGTGAGTTGCAGTCATTCATTGGTGTAGGTCGCGATGGCTTATCACGAAGGCTCGTCACGAAGGTTTAAAGTTTCTTGATATCGACGTAGGCTTCATCGCGAATTTTACGCAGCCAGGTGTCGAGCTCGTCCTGATATTTTCTGTCGTGCAAATAATTGCGCGCCATATTTTGTCGCAACTCGGTGGTCACGTCCTGCTGGCGACGCTCTTCGATTTGCACAATGTGCCAACCATAGCGGCTGTGAAAAGGCTCGCTGATGGCGCCCGGTGCGGTACTGTCCATGGCTTTTTGAAAGGTATCGACCAACTGTCCGGGATTGATCCAACCCAATTCGCCGCCCTCCATCGCCGAGCCGATATCTTCCGAATATTGTCGTGCGAGTTGACCAAAATCGGCGCCGCCGATGACGCGCTGACGTAATTCGCTGGCCAGCTGTTTGCATTGCTCGTCGCTGCGAATAGCCGAGGGTTTTAGCAATATATGACGCGCTTTAGTTTGCTGAATGACTTGGCCTTTGCCGCGCACCTCGGCGAGTTTGACCAAATGATAACCGCTTGGGCTAACGATCGGATCGGCGACTTGCCCGGCGGCTAGGGTGGGGACGATATCGGCGAGCAGCGTCGGTAAGTTTTCATCGCTGCGCCAACCTAAGTCGCCGCCTTGTACGGCGACCGGCCCGTTAGTGGCGATGACGCGATTAAAATCTTCACCGCCGCGCAATCGCGCTGTCAGCTGCTCTGCGAATGATTTAAGTTGCGCGGCGTCTGTCTTTTCGGAGGTCGGAATCAGCGCGTGTAATACATGGTATTGCGGCGCGGTCAGCGCGCGTCCTTCGGCGGAGCTAAGGAAGCTATTGATCTCTTGCTCGGAGATTTGCACGTGCTCATTCACGCTGCCCTGTTGTACGCGTTGAACGAGCATCTCCTTGCGCAGCTGCTCGCGCGCGACAGCATAAGTTACACCGTCTTTAGTCAGCGCCTGCGAAAACTGTTCGAGCGACATATTGTTTTGTTTCGCGATGCGTTCCATTGCTTCGTTCAATTCGCCGTCGGAAATTCGCACGCCGGCGCGATTAGCAATTTGCAGCTGCAGACTTTGAAGCACCAGTTGATCGAACACCTGGCGCCGGAATTGATCGGCTGGCGGTAGCTCGCGGTTGCTGTGTTTCATATTTTCTTCAGCGCGCTGCATCGCATCGCGCATTTCACTGGCTAGCACCACGTCGTCGTCGACGATAGCGATGACGCGATCGAGCGTTTTGGCGGGCCCTTGCTCGGCGCTTGCAACGGATTGTGCATCCGCAGAGGTTGGTGCATCGGGCGCTTGCGCAAGGCTGAGCGATGTGAGCGACCACGCTGCGCTGACCAGCACGCAGCGCCAAACCAATTGATAGGTGTTGAACATATTATCTGTACCCCCAAATACTTTCTTTCAGCAGCGTATCGACTTTCTGGCCCAAGCCACCCAAGCCTTTGAGCTGGAATTCAAACAGTATGGCTGTCTGCCGTTGCGAGGCCGGTTGGCCTGACGAATTAAGTTCATCGGTGCTACTAAATACCGCGCGCTGGTAAATGATACGTGTCACCCAGCAGCAATCCTCGTATTCGAGACCGGCGAGATCTTCGAGCGAGGAATGCAAATCGAGATCGTAATTGAGGCGCAGAAACAATCGCCAACTTTGCGATATCGGCAGTGCCAGCGAAGCGTCGGTCTGACGTATGGCATTATTTAGCGTCGAAAATTCCGTATTGTTTTGATCGTAGCGATAACCGATGTTGTAAATCGTGCGATCCCCTGGCGCATAGTGGATGTAGGCATTGCCTTCTTGGATCTGATCCTGATCGGTGGCGTACAGCACGTTGGTCGTAGTCCACAGCGAATCGGTAGGCTGCATCGCCAGTTGCGCAGCGATCGCGGATTTTGCGCGATTGTCTGCAGTGGGTGTCGTTAGCGTATTCACTTTGCGCGGTTCAAAGAAATAAATTTGGCCGATGCTGGCTTGGCCCAATTCGCGGCCGCTTTGCTCTTCGATAAACCGCGACGTGACGCCGGTCGAAACTTGATTGAAATCCTCAAGCCGGTCGTGGCCGATAAAGCGGCGCGGTTGAAACAGTTGGTGGTAATCGAAGCTCAATTCGTTGGTATCGAACAGCGGTTGGTCGAGCTGTTTTTGATACGGGCTGTACAAATAGTAGAGCCGTGGCTCGAGTGTTTGCTGAAAACTCTCGCTGCCGAACGTCATCTCGCGATCAAAAAAAAGTCCTGCGTCGAGAATGGTTTCGGGCACCGTGGTCGATGGTTGGTTGGGGCCTGGCGGTTGGCTATCGGGCCGCGTCAGATCGTAACCGACATAGCGCAAACGCAACTCGGGATTGAAATAACTTGCGGTCCAGCGCATCGGATAACTGAGGCCGGGCTCGAGATAAATCCGGCTGCCGGTAATCCACGGGCCGCCGCGCGTGAGGCCGTTCGGATCATCGTGATCGAACGCGATCACCTCGGCGAGCATGCTGTAATCGAGCTGGAAATTGGTGCCGTCGGCGTTGTGCCCCAGCGTGAATTGCGGCGCTTTGCGATACGGTTCGTTGATCAGCGGATCGGTGGTTTGATATTGCTGCACCAGCGCGCTGGCGAACCAGCTGTCGTAATTGAGATTCAGTGTTGCCGATTGATTCAGCGAAACCTGTCGCTTGATATTTAAACTGGTGACGCTGAAATCGTGCAAATAATTGGCATCGCTGACGCGGTTGTAATCGATTGCCGTCGAGAAATAACTATTTAACTGTCCCTGTTCTTTGGCGCCCATAAACCATCGGTCTTCGCCGGCTTTTTGATCGTTGCTGAGTTTCGAACCGCTCAACTGCCAATTGCTGATGCTATTTAAATAGCGCAACTCGGTTTCGACCATGGTGCCGCGATCGGTGATCTGGCGCGGCGTAATGGTGGCGTCGTAATCGGGCGCAAGGTTCAGATAGTACGGCAGCGAAATATCGAGGCCGCCGGAGCTGCTGGCGATGGTCGGCCACAGGAAACCGGATTGCCGCCGATCGTCGATTGGAAAGTTCATATACGGTGTGTAAAACACCGGCACATCCGCGACGCGAATCACGGTGTGGCCGGATTCGCCTCGCCCCGTTTCGCGATTGAGGCGAATGTGGTTCGAATCCATGCGCCAGTCTTCTTTGTCTGGCGGGCAGCGCGTTAACGTTGCTTGCTCAAGTTCGATAACGTTTTCTTTGCGACGCGTGAGTTTGTTGGCAGTTACGCGCAGGCCGCTCGAATAATCCAACATGGTGGCATCGGCGACATTGCCGAAGCTATTGGTGGTGGTGACATCGGCGCTGCTACCGGTCACTTTGGTGCCGGGTTTGTGCAGTACGACCTCGCCGTATAGGTGCGCGTTGTTAGTGCTACGTTCAAGCTCGGCGCGGTCGGCGGTTATTTTCAGATCGCCCTGCGTCACGGTTACGCCACCGTCCATCTTGATCAGATCGCCGACCCACTCCGAATGCGCTGCATCGGCGCGTACGGGCACATTTTTTGGCGATTGATTGGCGTCGGGCCAGTCGAGCGGTGGCTCAACATACGCACCCTGACAATTCACATTCGGTCGGCAGCAAACGGCCTCGTCACCTGGCTTTAGCGGCAGCCAGTCCCACGGATTAGTAACAGTGGGTGGTTTCTTGATCGGCTGCACGGTAGCAGCGGGAGCTGGGCTAGCCGCCGGAATGGCAATTAGTGCCGGCTCTGGCTTTGTGCGCGGTGCGGCGGCTGGTGTAACCGGATCCGGCGAATTGCCGCTCGATGCATCGTCGGCCTGCCCTTGGCATAGCCATTTGCCGTCGACGTCGGTATGGCACGACCATCCTGGGGCAGCTAACGTCGGTATCGGCAGCAGCAGTAGGCTGGCCGAAAGATAGGCGGTCGGCCGCGACATGTTAGTAAATCGTTGGCTCACGGAGCTTCTTCTAATGTGTAATGTGGTCTCGGTAAGGAGTCGGAGCCGCTGAATTTTGCTTGGGCTTGAGCGAGCGTGGATAATAAAGCATTAGCAGCGCGATGGCCAAAGTTCTCCGCCGCTCAATCACTGATAAGGGTCTTATGCGCGAATTATTGGAATGGCTCGGTCGTCAATTGCAGCTCGACAGTGCCGAATTGGTATTGCAACCGGCATCGGCAGATGCGAGTTTTCGACAATATTATCGATTAGCGATCGGTGCGCGCAGTTTAATCGTGATGGATGCGAGTGCCGAATCCGCCAGTTGTAAACCTTTCGTCGCAATCGCGCGCCTGCTCGCACTTGGTGGCCTCAATGTGCCCACCATCGTCGCCGAAAATTTGCAGCGCGGGTGGTTGCTGCTCAGCGATTTGGGGCATGAAACCTATCTCGATGTGCTCGGCGCCGACAATGCCGATGAGTTGTTTAGCGCGGCAATCGATGCGTTGATCGCGTTGCAACAAATCGAGTGCCGAAACACGCTGCCGAGTTACGACGACGCGCTGTTGCGACGCGAACTCGAATTATTTCCCGAATGGTATTTGCAGCGGCATTTAGGTTGGGCGATCGATGCTGAATTGCGCGCGCAGTTAGATGAGGTCTTTACGCAACTAATTCAAAGCGCGTTGGCGCAGTCGCGGGTGTTAGTGCATCGCGATTTTATGCCGCGCAATTTAATGATTAGCGGGCCGCTGCCCGGCGTGCTGGATTTCCAAGACGCAGTGTATGGACCAATCAGTTACGATCCAATTTGTTTGTTTAAAGATGCATTTATCAGCTGGCCCGAAGCACGCGTTGAGGCCTGGTTAAATATTTATTGGCAGCGCGCGCGCATTGCTGAGTTGCCGGTGCCGGAAAACTTCGCCGAATTTTATCGCGCTTGCGATTTGATGGGCGCGCAGCGGCATTTAAAAGTGATCGGTATTTTTGCGCGCATTTGCCATCGCGATGGCAAACCAAAATATCTGCAAGATGTGCCGCGCTTTTTTGCATATTTACGCGGCGTCTGCGCACGGCGACCGGAGTTGGCAGCGCTCGCGGCATTGTTAAATAAATTGCCGGAGTCCGTATGAAAGTGATGTTGCTGGCTGCAGGTCTTGGCACCCGCTTGCGTCCGTTGACCGAGCATACGCCCAAGCCGTTGTTGCCGGTGGCCGGTCGCCCGCTGATCGAGCATCATTTGTTGCGTCTGGCGGCGGCAGGCTTTACTGAGATCGTTATCAATCTCGCGCATCTCGGCGAACAGATCGCCGCGCATTTAGGCGATGGTGCTCGCTTTGGTTTATCGATTCGCTATTCGCGCGAAGCGCAGCCGCTCGAAACTGGCGGCGGTATTTTTCGCGCGTTGCCGCTGTTGGGCGAGCAACCTTTTCTGGTGCTCAATAGCGATATCTGGACTGATTATCCGCTACAGAAATTGCGCAATCAAAAACCGCAGCGCGCGCATTTAGTGATGGTCGACAATCCCACTCATCATGCGCAAGGCGATTTTTATCGGCGCGCCGATGGCACGCTCAGCGACGAGGGCAAAAACATTAAATTAACGTACGCCGGTCTCGCGGTATTTCATCTCAGTTTATTTAGCGATTGCGAAGACGGTGTTTTCCCACTGCGTCCGTTATTTGTGCGCGCGCTGCACGCTGGTTTGTTAACCGGCGAATATTACGCAGGGCAATGGTTGGATGTCGGTACGTTGGAGCGTTTGCAGCAAGCGGATAATTTGGCGCGTGTTGCGTTACAGCGATAGCATCAAGGCTCGCACCCATCGCCCATTTGGGTGGGCGGAAATCGCTCAGAGCATTATGTGCGATCAGGGATATCAACTTGGGCGGTAGTGGCTTTAATCTGGTTGCCTTGACAGTCTTTACATTTCAGGACATATTTTATCGACACTTAACTATAAAGGGGTCTTAAATGCAGGTCTCTATGCAGGAATTTAAGTCGCATTTGGCAAAATATGTCAGTGAGGCTCAAGCGGGACAAACGATCGAGCTGACCTCGCACCGCCGGGTGGTCGCTCACATCATTGGGGTGCCGCAATCCGACAGTGACTACGTAGCACGCCTGCTGGCGTCAGGCATTGCCACCTGGCAGGGCGGCAAACCAAAGGGTGCTGCGATCGTGTTACAGGGCATCGGCAAGCCGGTCGCTACGCTGGTATTGGAAGATCGCGGATGATTTTGTACTGCGATACTTCGGCGCTGGTGAAGCTGTACATTGCTGAGGCGGGCAGCGAATTGGTTAAAGAGCGGCTAGCGGAAGCCGAAGCGGTCGCCGTTTGCCGAATCGCTTGGGCGGAGGCGCATGCAGCGCTTGCCAGGCGAGCGCGTGAAGTTCCCGTCGATGCGGAGATGATCGAGCTAGCCAAGGCTACGTTAGCTGCCGACTGGCCGTATTTCGTGATACTGGAAATCAATCAGGCCGTAGTTGAGCGAGCCGGCGATTATGCCGACACCTTCGCGTTGCGTGGCTACGATAGTGTGCAGCTCGCTGCCGCCTTCGAAACCGCCCGCATTAGCCAGGCGCCCACCGTGTTTGCTTGCTTTGATACGCGCTTGAACAAAGCGGCTAAAACTTTGGGGCTGGCGTGTCTTTGAGTCGTGCCGTGGAAAATAAATCTGTCCCGGTTTTCGCCGTCCCCGTTTTCGGTGAAGCGGAAAGCTCAAGACCACCCTGTCATCCTCTCGAAAGGGCTGGTGCCTACCGTAACTCTATTTTTTACGACGTGCTATTCCTACCAAACCGATTAAACCGGACCCCATCAACCATGCTGTAGCAGGTACTGGGACAGTGGATAAAACCGATAATTTTAGGCCGCTGTCAACAGCGGTTACAGAAAAAGTCATACCGTTAGGAGTGCCGGTGAAAAGAATGTTTTCCAGTGAGCCAGAAAATGAACCTGCAAGAAAAAGCCATTCATCCCCCGCTTTCGGTATAAAGCCATTGTTCAAGAAGGAAAAGTCGAAAGTGCCGCTGTTCAGATTTATACCTTCAGTGACTCTCAGTAGATCAAATTGGCCATTGGCAGTACCACCAATTTGAGTCGACAAGGTGCCACCATTAAGATTAAGTGGACCATTAATGGTCAGCGCCCCTATCGAATAACCTCCAGCTGAAATGCTGCCGCCGGTTGCTGTAACAGGAGCCGTTACGGTGCCATTGCCTTCCAATCTGCCTCCCGAAACTAAAACCATACTTTGTGTCAGTGAGCCATCAACAGTTGTGTATCCGTTGAGCCCTTGGGTGAGGGTGCCTGAACCAGTTATGGTCGATCCTGCAAACACATGGAAGGATTGAACACTGTTATTCAGCGCTCCATCGTTGTTAAGCCCCCGGTGTCAGGATAGTTGTCGCGTCAACTGATCGATGAAAACACAGATCGGGGGCGGCAAGTAGTGAGTGATGAAGAGTTATTCGCGCGAGCGCAAGACAGCCATTTTGAAGAAGCTGTTGCCGCCGTTAAATATGTCAGTTGCCGAGTTGTCGCGCCAGGAAAATATTTCGAATGCAACGCTGT
>JAYVWC010000037.1:0-49878 GCA_043786385.1 Spongiibacteraceae bacterium
CACACGAAGCGCAGGACAACAACATTTCACCGTATTGTCCCTGCCGACAGCCGCCAATCGCGTTGAGTGCAGACCATTGATCGGTATTGAGTGTGTTGCCGTAGCGGTTCAAAAATCGGGATTTATAGTGGGCGACGATGGTTTGCAGGTTCATATTATTCACCCCACACCACACGGAGCTTGTTCATCAGTCCGTTGATCTGTTGGTCGGTATCGTGCTCGGTGATCTTCGAGAGTTGCGTGTACAGCGCGGTGGTCTTCGGACACTCGTGTCCCATCTCGTGTTGAATCGAACGCAGGCCCACACCGGCTTCCGTTAACAGGGTGCCGTAGCAATGACGAAGACTATGAACGGTGATTTCTTTTTTTATACCAACGTCGCGCACGATGGCTTTGAACGATTTTTGCAGCCCGCCATGATCCATGCTCGCGTCGGCGGTATGACATTCTGCGGGGGTTCTTCCACGGGGAAAAATAAACTGGGGATGGCGATGCGTTTTCCAATATTGGCGCAGCGTGCGCAACGTGGATTCGGGCAGAGTGACATAGCGATCCTTTTTGCCTTTGCCTAATCGAACGTGAACCTTCATGCGTTCGGCGTCGATATCGCCGACTTTGAGATTGAGTACTTCCCCCAAACGCAAACCCATGCTGAAGCAGACAAAAATAAAGGTTTGATAGCGCAACTCGCGGGTGCCGTTGAGCAGGCGCTCGATCTCCCTTAAGGTCAAGACATCAGGCAGGGTTTTGACTTGCGGAGGACGGACGATTTCTACCCAGTTCCACTCTTTCTTCAAGATGTATTTGTAAAAGAATTGCAGACCGTTGCGGTCGACTTTCACCGTTGACCAGGAGTGGGTTTGCACCAGGGCCTCGAAGTAGGCTTCAAATTGCTCCTGCGTCAGGATATCGGGTGGGCAGTCGAAGAACTCGGTGATTCGGCGTACCGCCCGCGAATAGACGTCGATCGTCGTGTCAGCTTTGCCTTGGCGTTTTAATGCACTAACATGCTTGCGGTACAGTGATTCATAGCGGGATTGCTGTGCTTTATTCATGTGATATTCCCCTGGTTGTCGTGCTCGGGGTGAGCACGCAGGGGAATTATCTACAGGGAGAAGAATTTAACCTTGCCGCGTAGCGGCTTCGTTCAACGAAGCGGAGGGCACAAAACGCCAGCGTTTTGCTGTCCGATTAAGCGTACCCGTCCGTTAATCCGCGTCTAGAAATTCTGCGCGATCTGCAAGTGCGCAGCATAAACCAGCTTATTAAAGAACACCTCATCCGATCTGGGTGATGTTGTTTTGATCGAATTCATCCGGCAGCATTAGCGTGATATTTTTGTTGCGCACGTTGCTGGGCAGGTAGGTCATGTAGGTCATGTAGGTCAGCGGGTTGACCCTGTTCGGTGTAGCGGCACAGGGCATCCCAGTTTCTTAAAGCGTAATGCACTGCATTACCGAGTGCGCTCTTCGGCAGTACCGCATTGGCCTGGGCATCGAGCCAGCCTTCGGGTAAGGGCCAGATGAGGCCAGCGGCAGTCGCCGCCTTGGTGTATTTGGCGACAGCACCCAATGACAAGCGGGCCGCACTGATTGAACGCCAATTCCGGCAACGTGAACACCGATTCCGCTAACCGGCTAAAGTGTTCACGATCGCCCGCAATACCTGTTCACGATACTTCGGAATTGGCGTTCACGCCCTCTCGGAAAACCCGTTCACCCTCGCGCGGAATACGCACCCAGGCACCATTTTTAAAAACTTCCTTTTCAATACAATCAATCTTTCGATTTACTTCGGGCATTACGCGGATTTTTGATTGCTGTTGGTTTGCGGTCAGTTCGCTTAACTTTCGTCAAAAAAATGCCTTAAAATTTTGTCGAGAAATTGGCGAAGTGCGTTCGTTGCAGCAAATAGTACTATTCACTGGGTCAAAATAAATTTATTTGTTAATAGCGCGAGCAGAATTATTACAGCGAGGAGCTTTTGGGGCAGAGTTCGGAGTCGATTGTTTCAGCGAATCAGTTCGTTGAAAAAAGCGCGGCGGCTATGAATCATTTCCTGGTAGGTCTGAATCAGCGACAGGTCGATCGGATCGCCGGAGCCCTTCAGTTTTTGCATTTGGCTTTCGAGTTCAATGATTTCCTGCAGTAAACGCTCTTTAACAGCTTGCACGTTCTGCAAGCGCACACCCGCTAACGTTTCACGGCGCGATGGGGGGCGGTTAAGATGGAGTCCATTGCGGGTTTCTTTTTTCATCTCGCTCGCCTTTGCTAACTTATGCCCACAAGCATAGTCAAAAAATTTAATTGGGCACTGGATATTACGGATTCTTAATCGCGTTGCAATGTTGGTACGATGCCGGCAAATCAGCGAATTACTTGACGATTTTGCTTGCCTGAATATACGAACCGAATACCATAGCGATTATGAATAACCCTAGTGCTCTTCTTGATTGGAACAACATCGATATCGTGCTGTTGGATATGGACGGTACGTTGCTCGATCTGCATTTTGATAATTATTTTTGGCTAGAGCATTTGCCGCAGCGTTATGCCGAGCAACATAACACGAGTGCGGAGTGCGCGCGCGAACATTTGAGCGCACTGTTCGCAGCGCAGCGCGGCACACTCAATTGGTACTGCGTCGATTACTGGTCGCACGAGCTGCGCGTGGATATCGCCGAGCTGAAGTGCGAGGTCGAGCATTTGATCGACATTCGCCCGCACGTCGAAGAATTTCTCGCGCGCCTGCATGCGAGTCCGCGCGAAGTGTGGCTGGTGACTAACGCGCATCGCAAAAGTCTGGATATTAAAACGCGCCGCACTGGCATCGATCGCTGGTTCGATCGCGTGATTTCGTCGCACGATTTAGCCGCGCCGAAGGAGTCACTGCTGTTTTGGCAGCAATTGCGCAGCGCTAATCCGTTCGATCCGGCGCGCGCATTGTTGATCGACGATACCGCAGCGGTATTGCACGCCGCGCAGCGTTTCGGGATTCGCCATTTACTGACGCTGCTGCAGCCGGATAGTCGCCAAGCGCAGCGTATCGACACCGAATTCCCAGGTATTTTGCATTTCGATGAAATTATGCCGGTGCTAGCAATATGAGAGCGGTGCATGCGGATGCAACTTCGAGCGCCAAAGTGCGCTTGGATAAATGGTTGTGGGCCGCGCGCTTTTTTAAAACCCGCAGTCTTGCCAAGCAGGCGATCGACGGCGGTAAAGTGCATTACAATGATCAGCGCGCCAAGGTTAGCAAAGAAGTCGAAATCGGCGCTTTACTGCTGTTGCGCCAGGGCTGGGACGAAGTCGAAATCGAGATCGTTGCGCTCTCCGATCAGCGCGGCAGCGCACCGCAGGCGCGACTGTTGTATGTCGAAACTCCCGCCAGCGTGGTGCGTCGCGAACGCGCCGCCGCCGAGCGCAAAGCGCTGGCAAATAGCGCGCCGCACACTCCCGATCGCCCCGACAAAAAGCAGCGGCGCATGCTACAGCGCCTCAAGCAAGAATTATTCGAGTAGACGATGTCCGATACGATCCTGCGCTTTATTTTCGACGGCACCGATATTCGCGGCGAATGGGTGCAGCTCGACCAGAGTTATCGCGATGCGCTTGCGCAGCACCATTATCCGCCGACGGTGCGCCAACTGGTCGGCGAATTTCTGGCGGCGGTCAGCCTGCTCGGCGCCACGCTGAAAATTGATGGCTCGATCGCATTGCAGGCGCGCAGCGAAGGCGAGATTCCGCTGATCATGGCCGCAGCGACCTCGCGCAATGAATTGCGCGCGATCGTGCACGGCGCCGAACATGCCACCAGCAGCGATTTTCAGACGTTGCTGAGCGGCGGCACGCTGAGCATCACCATCGAGCCGGTCGGCGGCCAGCGCTACCAAGGCATTGTGCCGCTCGACGGCGTTAACTTAGCCGCCTGCCTCGAAGATTATTTCCGCTATAGCGAGCAGCTGTCGACGCGAGTTTGGCTGGCCGCCGACGGTACACGCGCTGGCGGGCTATTGCTGCAGGAATTGCCGAGCCGAGGCGATGCGGAAACGCGCGCGCAGCAATGGCAGCATTTAAATGCGCTGGCCGGCACCGTGCGCGCTGACGAGTTACTGGAGTTGCCGGGCGAGACGCTGCTGCATCGTCTCTTTCATCAGGAGCAACTCCGCTTGCTGCAATGCGATACGCTACAGTTTCGCTGCAGCTGTTCGCGCGACCGCACCGAAAGCATGCTGATCAGCCTGGGGCGGGACGAGCTGGAACAGATTCTGGCGGAGCAGGGTTCGATTAAGGTTAACTGCGAATTCTGTAATCAGCTTTACCAATACAGCGCTGTAGAGGTTGCCGGGCTATTTGTCGTCGATCCCGATCTTGCCGACCAGACGACTTTGAAACACTGAATTAGCTTGGGCGGCGGATTTTTGCCATAATGCCGCCCTTTATTCCCTGGGCCGAGGAAGGCCTGCCACGACCCCATTGCCGACCGATGTTTTGAGGCGGCCGTATGTTGAAAGGAACGAGCTAGCATGAGCGCAGCAACCCCAAATAATGCAGTAGCCACTGTGTATAACGATTTGTCCCCAGCCCAGCTGGTCGAGCAGGCGCTGATTCGCGGCGAAGGCCAATTGGCGGATAGCGGTGCCATCGTGGTGACTACTGGCAAGCGCACCGGGCGCTCGCCGAAAGATCGCTTTATCGTTAGAGAGTCGCAAACCGAAAGCACGGTCGATTGGGGCTCGGTCAACCAGTCCTTCGATGCCGACAAATTTGAAAATTTGTGGCAGCGCGTTGAAAATTATCTAGCGACGAAAGATCAATTTATCGTGCACGTACACGTCGGCGCGCACGAAGATCACTATCAACCGGTGGTCGCGCACACTGAAACGGCGTGGCAAAGTTTGTTCGCGCAGAATATGTTTATTCGTCCCGATCACTACAACCCAAAAAATAAAGACGAGTGGACCATCCTCAATGTGCCGAGTTTTGTCTGCGATCCGGCGCGCGATGGCACCCATTCCGAAGGCGTGGTAATCACTCATTTCGGCCATCGCAAAGTATTGTTGGCTGGCATGCGCTACGCCGGCGAAATGAAAAAATCGATGTTCGCGGTGCAAAACTTTTTGTTGCCGGCGAAAGACGTAATGCCGATGCACTGCTCGGCGAACGTTGGCGATGCCGGCGATACCTGTCTGTTCTTCGGTTTATCCGGCACCGGTAAAACCACGCTGTCGGCCGATCCGCATCGCTATTTGATCGGCGACGACGAGCACGGCTGGGCGAAAGGCTCGGTGTTCAATATCGAGGGCGGTTGCTACGCGAAAACGATCAATCTCTCGCAAAAAAATGAACCGATTATTTGGGATGCGATTCGCTTCGGCGCGATCGTCGAAAACGTCGTGATCCATCCGGAGACGCGTCACGCGGATTACGACGACACCAGCCTCAGCGAAAACGGCCGCTGCTGTTATCCGCTCGAACACGTCGCAAAGCGCGTGGTAAAAAATTCTGCCGGTGAGCCGAAGGTGGTGATCTTTTTGACCTGCGACGTATCCGGCGTATTGCCGCCGGTATCGATTTTGTCGAAAGAAGCGGCGGCGTTTCACTTCCTCAGCGGTTATACCGCGCGCGTCGGCTCGACCGAAGTCGGCGCCGAAGCCGGCATTCAACCCACTTTTTCGACCTGCTTCGGCGCGCCGTTTATGCCGCGCCCGGCACGCGAATACGCCGAGCTGTTGATGCGCCGCATCAGCGAATTCGGCTCGCACGTATATCTCGTCAACACCGGTTGGACCGGCGGTTCGGGCGCGCCCGGCGGCGTCGGCATGCGCTTCCCGATTCCGGTCACGCGCGGCGTTGTTGCAGCGTGTCAGAGCGGCGCGTTGCTCAATGTCGAAACCGAACATCTCGACATTCTCAACGTCGACATTCCGAAAACGGTGCCCGGCGTCGATCCGCGCTTCTTGAATCCGCGCGCGGCGTGGGCCGATCAAAACGCTTACGATGCCGAAGCGCGCAAACTCGCGACGATGTTCCAAGAAAACATCAAACGCTTCAATACTTCCGCAGCGATTGTCGGCGCGGGCCCACGCCCGTAACCGATCGCGTTTGAATCAAAGCCGCCATCTAGGCGGCTTTTTTATCCATCGTCTTTTTTATTCATTGCTACTTTTACGCTTCGAGAGATTCATGATTTCGATTACGCAACGCATTGCCGAAGAGCTTCAGGTCCGCGCCGCACAGGTCGAAGCGGCGATCCGGTTGCTCGACGAAGGCGCCACCGTGCCGTTTATTTCGCGCTATCGCAAAGAGGTCACCGATGGCCTCGACGATACGCAATTGCGCAACCTCGAAGAGCGGCTGCGCTACCTGCGCGAATTGGACGAGCGGCGTGCGGCGATTCTCGCCAGTATTCGCGAGCAAGAAAAATTAACACCGGAGTTAGAAGCGGAAATCAGCGCGGCCGACACCAAAAACCGTTTGGAAGATTTGTATCTGCCGTACAAGCCGAAGCGTCGCACCAAGGCGCAGATCGCGATCGAAGCGGGGCTCGAACCGCTGGCGTTAGGATTGTTTGAAAACCCTGAGCAAAATCCCGAGCAATTGGCAGCGAATTTTGTCGATGCCGACAAGGGTGTGACTGATGTAAAAGCTGCGCTCGAAGGCGCCAAATATATTTTGATGGATAAATTTAGCGAGCACGCCGATTTGCTCGCGCAGTTGCGCAATTATTTGTGGAACGATGGCAAACTCAGCGCGCGGCTGGTCGCTGGTAAAGAGCAGGATGGCGCTAAATTTCGCGATTATTTCGAGCACGATGAAGCATTGGCTACAGCGCCTTCGCATCGCGCGCTGGCGATTTTCCGCGGCCGCAACGAAGGTTTTCTAACGGTGGCGATTACCGTTGGCGATGCCGATAAATCGGTTATGCATCCGTGCGAAGCGATGGTCGGCAATTTCTGGCAAATCAAAAATAGTAATCGCGCGGCCGATACTTGGCTCGCCGAAGTGGTGCGTTGGACTTGGCGCATCAAACTCTACACGCATTTAGAAACCGATTTACTCGGTCAGCTG
This sequence comes from Spongiibacteraceae bacterium, assembly GCA_043786385.1. GTDB lineage: Bacteria > Pseudomonadota > Gammaproteobacteria > Pseudomonadales > CAMLJR01 > CAMLJR01. Next base: position 7,071 of record JAYVWC010000037.1, read on the forward strand.
CGGGAGCGCGCCGAGGACGAAGCGATCAAGGTTTTCGCTGGCAATTTAAAAGACTTGTTGTTGGCGGCACCGGCCGGCGCCAAAGCGACGATCGGGCTGGACCCGGGCTTGCGCACCGGTGTTAAAGTCGCCGTGGTCGATGCCACCGGAAAAGTGTTGGATCACTGCGCAATTTTCCCAACGCCGCCGCAAAATAAATTAGCGGAATCCGCTGCGGTGTTGTTGGCGCTGGTGAAAAAACACGGCGTGCAATTGATCGCGATCGGCAACGGCACCGCGAGTCGCGAAACCGAACGCTTCGTAATGGATTTAATCAAAGCGCATCCCGAGTTGGGTTTGAGCAAAGCGATCGTCAATGAGTCGGGCGCATCGATTTATTCGGCATCCGAATACGCGGCGAAAGAATTCCCGGATTTGGACGTAACGATTCGCGGCGCAATTTCGATCGCGCGGCGCTTACAAGATCCGCTTGCCGAGTTGGTAAAAATTGAGCCGAAATCGATCGGCGTCGGCCAGTATCAGCACGATGTCAGCCAGACAGCATTAGCGCGCTCGCTCGACGCGGTGATCGAGGATTGCGTAAACGCGATCGGTGTCGATGTGAATACTGCATCGCCCGCGCTGCTAACGCGTATCTCGGGTTTAAACCAAACATTGGCTAGCAATATCGTCGAGTTTCGCAATCAACACGGCGCGTTCGGCAGTCGCGAACAATTGAAAAAAGTGCCGCGCTTGGGCGATAAAACTTTTGAGCAGGCGGCCGGTTTTTTGCGCGTAATGAATGGCGAAAATCCATTGGACGCATCGGCGGTGCATCCGGAATCGTATTCGATCGTCGAAAAGATTGCGGAAAAAAATACTCGACAGTTAAAAGGTTTGATCGGCGATGGCGCATTTTTGCGCAGCTTAAAGGCAGTCGATTACATCGACGATAAATTTGGTCTGCCGACGGCCACCGACATTATCAAAGAGTTGGATAAGCCGGGCCGCGATCCGCGCCCAGAATTTAAATCGGCGACGTTTATGGACGGCGTCGAAGACATTAAACATTTAACGCCGGGGATGATACTCGAAGGCACCGTCACCAATGTCGCCGCGTTCGGTGCGTTTGTCGATATCGGGGTGCATCAAGACGGCCTGGTACATATCTCGGCGCTTGCGCAAAAATTTGTTAAAGATCCACGCGATGTCGTCAAGGCTGGCGACATCGTCAAAGTTAAAGTGATGGAGGTTGATGTGCCGCGCAAGCGCATCGGCTTGTCGATGCGGATGGATGATGTGCCGGGAGAAAAGCGCAGCAATGAACCGCGCGATCCGAATTTGGGAAAAAGCAGCGTCGAAAAACACAACCGCAGCGAAGCGCGCCGCGATAACGGTAAACCGTCGGCCGCAGGCGGTACGTTTGCACAGTTGTTTGCTACTGCGGAAAAAAAGAAAAATAATCGGCTGTAACCGATTTGTCGCGCGCTATGTCGCCAATGTGATTCGATAACCGTGGAAAAACTATGAGTCAATCCGACGAAGAAGAATTCGCCAGCGCAACATTATCTGAGGCGATCGAAAATCAAATTCGCGACGGCAACCCTGACGCAGCGAAGCAAGCACTCGAACGGTTAATGCTGGCTGGTCATGAGCGAGCCGATGCCATCGCGTTGATGACGGCGGTGTTGGCGGTGGAGGTGCGCGCGCTGCTCAATGAAGAGCGCGCGTTCGATAGCGTGTGGTATGCCGCCGCATTGCAGGCGCTGCCCGAGCTGCCCGAGCTGCCCGAGCTGCCCGCCGAACGATAGTCGCTGGAAAAACCTACGTAAGCGAGCGCAATGATTTTGTGTACAAGCAATTGCATTGCTTACGTTGCAGCCAGTACCAAATAAATTAACACTTCGGCGACTTGCTGCGCGCCACCTAAGCAATCGCCGGTATAGCCGCCGATGCGGCGCGTAAAGTAGCGCGCAAAGGCCCAGCGCCAAAATAGCAGCATCACGGTAATCCACAGAAATTGCGTCAGCGAAATTAAAAAAATCAGTGGCAGCACGCTGACGATAGCGATGAGCAAACCGTTGACAGTTAATTGCGTTGCTAACGGTTTCACTTTACTGGCGTCGTCGCGTGCGTAATTGCAATCGAATAAATAACTGGTTGCGAGCAGACGGCTCCAGGCGTGGCCAAGCAACAATGCAGCAAATACCGATCCGCTGCTGTGCAATGTTTGCAGCGCGCTAAATTTCAACGCCAACACCAACCCTAAGCCGACCGCACCGTAGGTGCCGAGCCGCGAATCCTTCATGATTGCGAGCACTTGCGCGCGATCCCAGCCGCCGCCAAAACCATCGCAACTATCGGCACAGCCATCTTCGTGAAAAGCACCGGTCGCGACGATGGTGGCGAGCATTGAAAATAAAATCGCCAAATTGCCGGGCCACAACAAACTGGCTAATTGATAAATGCCGCCGCCCAGTAAACCGACCAACAGTCCGGTGATCGGAAAATAGCGCGCGGCGGCATTCAGATTTTCGGTGCTGTGTTGCACGCTGCGCGGAATCGGAATGCGCGTTAGAAAGCCGACCGCAATCAAAAATAAAGTACGTTGTTGGCGCCAGTCGAACATTGCGAGCGATTTCTCGGTGCAGAATAGAAGTCGCTATTGTGCGCGATACACTGCCATAAATTCGAGCAGTTCTTGAGGAAAAGAGCAAAGCGCTCGAATGACGCCCGCTATCTGTTAAGATCGGTGCTCGGCCAACCCTATTGCTTCAACCCACTATTATTTCAGCGCCCATTATTCCAACAGCAATGCAAGGAGATCGAGATGACGATTAAAGTAGGCGACAAAATTCCCAGCTGCACCCTGAAGACGCCCGGCGAATCGAAGCCGGTAGATATCACCACCGAGCAAATTTTTGCAGGTAAAAAAGTGGTGCTGTTCGCAGTGCCAGGTGCGTTTACGCCGGGCTGTTCGAATACCCATCTGCCGGGATTTATTGTCAATGCCGATAAAATCAAAGCCAAGGGTGTGGATAGTATCGTTTGCATGGCGGTCAACGATGCCTTTGTGATGGGTGCGTGGGCCAAGCTGCAAAATGCCGAAGAGATTTTGATGCTCGCCGATGGCAACGCTGAGTTGACCCAAAAACTGGGCCTGGAGCTTGATGGCAGCGGTTTTGGTTTGGGTACTCGCAGTAAGCGTTTCGCGATGATCGTCGATAACGGCGTGATCGCATATCTTGGTGTCGATACCGCCGAAATCAAAGACAGCGCGGCGGAAACGGTGCTAGAGCTACTTTAGCCAATTCGTTTTAAAGGTGGCTACAACTCCCAATGTACGGCGCTGCGCGACGCGGTTAAGATGGATTTATGAAGTCTAATCAGCAGGGCCCATTGCTCGATCGATTTGGCCGTCGGATTAATTATCTGCGGCTATCGGTCACCGATCGCTGCGATTTTCGCTGTGTGTATTGCATGGCGGAGCAGATGCAGTTTCTGCCGCGCAGTGAAGTATTGTCGCTCGAAGAGCTGACATTGGTCGGGCGCGCTTTCGTCGAACTCAGCGTCGATAAAATTCGTCTCACCGGTGGCGAGCCGTTGGTGCGCAAGAATGTGCTTGAACTGGCGCGCAATCTTGGCGCGCTCACCGGGTTGCGTGAATTGACGCTGACCACCAACGGCAGCCGCTTGCCCGCCAACGCCGTCGCGCTGCGTAGCGCCGGTGTTAGTCGCATCAACATCAGTCTCGACAGTCTGCGCGCCGAGCGCTTTCGCGCGATTACGCGCACCGGTCGACTCGATGACGTGCTCGCCGGCATCGATGCGGCACGCGCTGCGGGCTTCGCGCGGATCAAATTGAATGCGGTGATTATGCACGGCCGCAACGACGACGAAATTATCGAGCTGGTCGAATTCGCGCGCGATAGACAGCTCGATATCTCGTTTATCGAAGAGATGCCGCTCGGCGTTATCGACGAGCACGATCGAGCGCTAAGCTTTTGCTCCAGCGATGTGATTCGCGAACGCATTCAGCAAATATTTCCGCTCACTGCCAGCACCGAAACCAGCGGCGGCCCAGCGCGCTATTATCGAATGCACGACAGCGCCACGCGAATCGGTTTTATTGCGCCGCACAGCCATAACTTCTGTCATCTCTGCAATCGCGTACGGGTCACTGTCGAAGGGCGTTTGTTGCTGTGTTTGGGCAATGAGCATTCGGTGGATTTACGTGCGGTGCTGCGCAATGGCGGCGACATTGAGGTATTAAAAAATGTTATCGTAACGGCGATGGCGATCAAACCGGAGCGCCACCATTTCGATCTGCAGACGGAGCCGCAAATCGTGCGTTTTATGAATATGACCGGCGGTTAAGCTGCATCGCGAGCCGACACTGATCAAAAGAAGCTAATAATTATGATCACATGGAATTACCGAGTCATCGCCAAAAAATGCACTAAATCGGGTTTAACCACCCACCAAATTCACGAAGTCTATTACACCGATGACGGCGCTATCGATTGCTGGACGCAGCAGCCGGTCGAGCCGCTCGGCACTAGCGAAGCGCATTTACGCAACGATTTGCACGCGTTTCTTGCCGCGTTTCGCAAGCCGGCGCTCGAAGAAAAATTAGTGCTTGGGCAATTGCAGTTGGTCGAAGAGCGCATCGGTACCAAACCCGATGGCGATTTACATGGCGATTATAAAGGGCGAGTGAATCGCGCCAGCGGTTACTTGTTTCAAATGTTGGGTAATCATTTGCTGTTGAAACAGGATAAGAAATTGCGTGCCGCGTACGATCGTGTCGATCGGGCGTTGTCGGAGTTAAATGATGCGCTCGATAGCGAACAATCCAGCGAGTCGCCGTTCATATCCGAAGTGCGTAGTCGCTAGTCGCTAGTCGCTGCAACTGAGAATAAAAAACTTCGCACTAATCTGCCACGTCGATCTAGTGGCGCAAATAACCTAAATAGCCACAGCTTTCAATTTCTTCATCGCCACCGCGTAATCGTGTGCGCGGCCGTGAATATCGTCAGCAGATAATTCGGAGATGCAACCGCTGCTAGCGATTGGTGCAGCGCTGTGCGGTAATGTGCCATCGCGATGTCCTTGCTAACCTAACGATTAGCTTGATAGTTTTTCCAATATTCCGATTGCCGTGGCGCTGTTGTGCAAATTGCGGCGGTGCCAAATCGATCGCGGCTTACAGCGCGTGGTCGCAGTAAGCGGCGACGCCGTGAGAGTTAATTTGCAAAAATGTGGCCAATCTGCAAACCGCCGCATAAATCTGTCGACCAGCAAACGTATCGAGTCGGCTTTTGTTGCCCTCCGGTCTTTTCGCTACACTGCTAACTCACTTCATCGGTTGCTGTCGCCATGCCTGATGTGCTGCCTGCTTCCCCGTTTGATATCGATGCCATTTTAGCGGGCGGCGCTGCACCGTTGCGCGACTTATTGCAGCGAGCGTTGCCGCATGGCGCTAAGGCATCGTCGCTGGCGAAATTCTTTTGGGCGACATGGCAGCAGCGATCCGGTTTGCACGAGCAACTGCTCGCCGCGTGCGAACCATTGCGCAGCGCGTTAGTGGCGCTCGATCCCTGCGATTGGGCGGCGGCGCCACAGCACCCGCTATGGCGGATATTGGCGCTGTTGCAGCACAGCGGTATCGGCTATCAGCCGGAGCTGGCGCGCGCGGGCGAAAAAATTTTGGTCGAGCTTGGCGTGGCGGTTGCGCTATTGCAGAGCGCCGATTGGTCGGCGACGCTACAGGCGCTCGAACACTGGTGGGAGCAGGAGCAACAGCGACTCAATCGGCTCGAACAGCGGTTGATCGATAGCGGTCGCGGTCAAATGCGTAGTCGCCGCGCGCATGAAGTGGCTGCCCGCCTGCTGAATCAAACGATGGCGGGCAAACAATTTACCCGCGCGATCGTCGATTATTTGCAGCGTGAATGGCTACAGGAATTGCAATGGGCGCTGCTGCAATTCGGCGCCGATAGCGAGCAATGGCAGCGGCGCGTGTCGCTCACTGGGCGTTTGATCGAGTCGTTGCAACCGCCGACGGGCAGTGCCGAAGCGCAGCAGCATTTATATGTATTGATTCCAGACATCAGCGCGGAATTGGCGGCGCTGCTCGGCGAGCGCGCGCATGATCGCGCGGTGTTGGAGCAGCAATTGGCGCTGATCGAAGCGCAGCATTTAGCATTGCTGCGCGGTCAGCCGTTACCCGGCGTCGATTTTCAGCTAATCGCAAACGACGATCCGTGGTTATCGACCAGCACCAGCATCAGCGCGAGTTTGCTACAGCGCGTCACCGCGTTAACACCGGGCAGTTGGTTTCTATGGCGTGACAGCGATGCGGCACTGCGCATCAAGCTCGCGCTGAAAATGGACGACAGTACGCAATTGCTATTTGTTAATCGACTCGGCGTGAAAGCACGGCAACAATCCTTCGAAGAATTTGCGTACCTGCTATCGGTCGGCGCGGTAACACCGCTGCCGAATGTCGATTGCGCGCGCACTGTGCTGCGCACTGCGCTCGAATTGTTGGTGCAACGTGGCGTCGCGCAGCAGCATGAGCACGCTGCTGCGAAGCGCCAAGCCGATGACGAGGCACGCCGTCAACTCGAGGCAAAAGCTAAAGCGATCGCCGAAGCGAAGCGACTGGCAGCGGCGCAAGCGCAAGCAGTCGCCGAAGCGCTACGACGCGAGCACGAAGACGCCGAATTGCGCTGCCGCGAATCGCAGCAACGGGACAGCGCCGCCGCCGAACAACGTCTACGCGAAGCGCGGCAAAGTGCGGCATCGATCTCAATCGGCAGTTGGGTCGAGCTACGTGTTGCCGACAGTACAATTGATGGCGTTGTTAGCGCAGCCGCAGATGGCGCTGCTAGTGGCAGTACACAGCGCTTAAAAGTAGCGGTTAAATTACCGGCCAGCGGCAAACTGATTTTGGTCGATCGCAACGGCGTGCGCCGCGCCGAATTTGAACGCGATGAATTTGCTGCAAAGTTACTTGATGGCAGCGTACAGATTTTGCATCAAGGTCCGAAATTTGAAGACACGTTGGCGCGCGTGGTCGACAGCATGCGGCGCGATCGCGCCCCGAAGGAGTGAAAACGTGACCATTGATCTCGATGATGCCGACAATCGCCGTAGCGAACAGCGACTTGATGAACAGGTAACCATATTCGTCGAACGCTACGCCGCCGAGTTCGATAACTCTCGCCCGGCCAGCATTATGATTTGCGATAGCATCGATATCTCCGCCAACGGCATCCAAGTACGCATGGATCAGCCGTTGGAGATCGATACTATTTTGCGCTTATGCGCACAATTCAGCGGCGGGCGCGAATCGTTATACGTGGTCGGCGAAGTGAAATGGCAGCGCGAAGAAAACGGCCAATACTGCATTGGCTTTGCATTGTTTGAATCGGAAGAGACCGACATCATCGCGTGGAAACAGTTAATTGCCAATCAATTCGATCGTCGTTTGGATCGATAGATATTCACCCCACCAATGCGTCGATCAACATGAGCTTGCATAAAATCATTATGGGCCTCAGCTCGTTGTCGGCCGACTAGGCAGTGGCTTATATCTGTTGCAACTCGTTGCTGCGGAACTACACTGCTTAAGTGTTGTTGGTAGATCGATAATGCGGCGGTTGCACCATTTTAATTTTCCGAGCTGCGTATGCTGAAGTGGATTGACGTCAGCCAGTTGCGATTGGGAATGTTCATCTGTGAGCAGGGCGGCCAGTGGATAAATAATCCATTTTGGCGTAGCAAGTTCCTGCTTAAAACCGTCGAAGATTTGCGGCTGATCAATAGCTCTGGCATGAAGCGTGTGCGCATCGATGTAACCAAGGGGCTCGATGTCGATAGCGCATCGCCAACAGCGAGCACCGTTGTTCCCGCGTCTGAAGCCAAGATTGCCGTTGTCGCAACACCGAATGTTTCGATAGGCGTGGAGCTAAAACGCGCGGCGCGTATTTGCGCGGATGGTAAAGAAGCGGTCGAGTCGATGTTTCAGGAAGTGCGCATGGGTAAGGCGATCGACATCGCCGACATCGCGCCGCTGGTCGAAAATATTTCCGAATCGGTGGCGCGCAATCCCGGTGCATTGATCAGTTTAGCGCGGTTGAAAACCGTCAACGATTATACGTACATGCATTCAGTGGCGGTGTGCGGATTGATGATGGCACTGGCGCGGCAGCTAAAGCTCGATGCCAAGCAAACGCGCAGCGCCGGCATGGCGGGCCTATTGCACGACATGGGCAAGGCGGTATCGCCGCCGGAAATTCTGAACAAGCCGGGCAAGCTCACCGATACAGAGTTCGCGGTGATGAAGCAGCACCCGGTGGCGGGTCACCGCATGTTGCTGGAGGCGCGCGGTGTCGATGCGATTGCGCTGGATGTGTGCTTACACCACCATGAGAAAATCGATGGCAGTGGCTATCCGCATGGCTTGCGCGGCGACGAAATCAGCTTATTTGCGAAGATGGGCGCGGTCTGTGATGTCTACGATGCGGTGACTTCGGTGCGCCCTTACAACAGCGGCTGGGATCCGGCCGAGGCCATTCGTAAAATGGCCGAGTGGCAGGGTCATTTCGATGCGCACATATTGCAAGTGTTCGTGAAGACGCTCGGTATTTATCCGATCGGCTCGCTGGTGCGGTTGGAATCTGGAAAATTGGCGGTGGTGATCGAGCAAAGCAAAAAATCGCTGACTACACCGTTAGTCAAAGTGTTTTTTTCGACTAAATCACGCGCGCATCTGATGCCGGAAGTGCTCGATTTATCGCGGCCGCAATGCGCCGATAAAATTGCCGGTCGCGAAGTGGCAGCAACCTGGGGGCTCGGCAATCTCGACGAATTGTGGAGCGGCATTCCGCACCCCGAGCAAACCAAACCCAAATAATTTCGATACGCGGCGGTTGTTGATGCGCGGCGGTTGTTTAGCGATTAGAACAACACGCGGCAGCGAATCGTACCTTCGACTTGTCGCACTTTTTCCAACGCCAATTCGCTCGCATCTTGATCGACATCGATCACGACATAACCGACGTGCTCAGACGTTTGCAAATACTGCGCGCTGATATTGATGTGATTGTCGGAGAATACTTTGTTGATCGCAGACATCACGCCGGGCACGTTGTGATGCACGTGCAGCAGCCGGTGTTTGCCCGGATGCGATGGCAACGCCACCTCGGGGAAATTAACCGAAGTAGTAGTAGCGCCGGTGTCGCTGTAGCGCGCTAATTTTTCCGCAACTTCGAGGCCGATATTTTCCTGTGCTTCCTGCGTCGAACCGCCGACGTGCGGCGTTAGAAAGACATTATCGAATTGGCGCAGCGGCGAAATAAATTCGTCGTCGTTGGCGCGTGGTTCGACCGGAAACACATCGATCGCCGCACCGGCCAGATGTTGGCTGGTCAGTGCCGCAGCGAGCGCATCGATATCGACGACGGTGCCGCGCGCGGCGTTGATCAGAATCCCACCTTTTTTCATCGTCGCTAATTCGCGCGCACCGATCATATTTTGCGTCGATTTATTTTCCGGCACGTGCAGGCTGACGATGTCGGCGCTCGCCAGCAATTCGGCGAGCGTCGTCATTTGCACGGCGTTGCCGAGTGGCAATTTGGCGATCGCGTCGACGAAACATACTTTCATGCCGAGCGATTCGGCGATCACCGACAACTGCATACCGATGCTGCCGTAACCGACGATGCCGAGCGTTTTACCGCGAATTTCAAACGCGCCGTCGGCGGATTTCTGCCATTCGCCGCGATGCGCCGCCGCATTTTTTTCGGCGACGCGACGCAGCAATAAAATCGCTTCGGCGATCACCAGTTCGGCGACGCTGCGCGTATTCGAATACGGCGCGTTGAATACCGCAACGCCGTGCTCGATCGCTGCACGCAAATCGACTTGATTAGTACCGATGCAAAAGCAACCGACCGCGATCAATTTTTCGGCGGCCTCGAACACTTCGCGGGTCAGCTGCGTGCGCGAGCGAATGCCGACAAAGTGCGCGTGTTGAATCGCCTGCTTTAATTCGGCATCGCCCAGCGACTTCTTGTGATAATCGATATTGGTGTACCCGGCGTTGCGCAGCGTATCGAGCGCCGTTTGGCTGACGCCTTCCAGCATCAAAAATTTGATCTTGTTTTTATCCAGCGAAGTTTTGGTATCTAACAAGGTATTGGCCATAACGGGCAGGCTCCGCGCAACGGTATCGGGATCGGCAAAAAGGGGCGCTATGTTATCATAGCCGCCTATCTCCAGTTACCCGGATTACCGCACAGCGATAGCGCGATTGCGCTTCGTGTTCAATTTGGATTCATCGTTGTGTCGAGATTGGGTATTGGTTTGCATGACTAGGTATTGGATTACATAACCAGGTATTGGATTGCATAACTAAGTGTCGAGGTTTACATGGCTGAGTTTTCGTCCCAGGCGGATTCGCCGCTGAGCGCGCGCGTTGTGGAGCAGCTGATCGCGATTGTTGGCGCCGATAAATTCAGCACGGCGCCCGCCGATTTGCAAACCTTCGGCCGCGATTGGACTAAAGCGTTTCCGCCTGCACCGGCGGCGATTGTGTTTCCACGCAGCGTCGAACAAGTGCAGGCGATCGTGCGGCTCGCGAATGCCGAAGGCTTGGCGTTGGTACCGTCCGGTGGCCGTACCGGATTGAGCGGCGGCGCGGTGGCGGCGCGCGGCGAACTCGTGATCGCGTTCGACTACTTAAATAAAATTCTCGATTTCAATGCGATCGATCGCAGCGTAACGTGCCAGGCCGGCGTGATCACCGAACAATTGCAACAGTATGCCGAGCAGCAGGGGCTGTACTATCCGGTCGATTTCGCATCGAGCGGTTCGTCGCAAATCGGCGGCAATATCGCCACCAACGCCGGCGGCATTAAAGTGATTCGCTACGGGATGACGCGCGATTGGGTCGCCGGTTTAAAAGTGGTGACTGGCAACGGCGACATTCTGGAATTGAATCGCGGGCTGTTAAAAAATAACGCCGGCTACGATTTGCGACAATTATTTATCGGTGCTGAAGGCACGCTCGGCTTTATCGTCGAGGCAACGCTGCATCTGACGCGGCCGCCGGTCGGATTGACTGCGCTGGTGCTCGGCGTCGCCGAGTTCGCGGAGATTATGGACGTACTAGCGACGTTTCAAGCAAAACTGGATTTAACCGCATTCGAATTTTTTTCCGATAAAGCATTGAGTAAAGTCGTCGCTCACAGTGGCTTGCAGCGACCGTTTGCGGCGCATGCGAATTATTATGCGCTGCTCGAATTTGAAAATATCAACGAAGAGACCGAGGCGTTGGCATTGACGTTGTTCGAGCACTGCGTCGAGCAGGGCTGGGTGATCGATGGCGTGATGAGCCAAAGCGTCGAGCAATTGCAGAATCTATGGCGGCTGCGCGAAGATATTTCCGAAACGCTATCGCAGTGGACGCCGTATAAAAACGATATCGCTACGGTGATTTCAAAAGTGCCACCGTTTATCGCCGAAGTCGATGCGCTGGTGCAGCGCGAATATCCCGAATTTGAAATCGTTTGGTTCGGCCATATCGGCGATGGCAATGTGCATTTGAATATTTTAAAGCCGGATGATTTAAGCGTTGCTGATTTTCACCAGCGCTGCCATCGCGTATCGCAATCGGTGTTCGAGATCGTGCAGCGCTATGGCGGCAGTGTATCGGCCGAGCACGGCGTCGGCCTGCTGAAAAAAGATTATTTGCAGTACGGACGCAGTGCGGTAGAAATCGCATTGATGAAACAGATCAAAACTGTGTTCGATCCAAACGGCGTGATGAATCCCGGCAAAATTTTTGATTAAGCGCTTTATTTCGGTGCTATTTTCGCGCCGGGTCTTATTAGGCGGGTCATACCGGCCGCGGTCAATTCATCTTCGAGCATGGTGCGAATTTGCGCCGAGCTTTCCATTTTCATTGCACGCGCCAGCAAATCTTTTGCCTGATCGAAGCTGACGCTGCGAATCACCGATTTCACGCGCGGCAAGTTCGTCGCATTCATCGATAGCATGTCGTAACCCATCGCCAGCAATAAAATCGCCGCCGCCGGATCGCCGGCCAACTCGCCGCAAATACTGACTTGGCGGCCTTCGGCGTGACCGTCGTCGGCGACTTTTTGCAGCGCCTGCAATACCGCCGGATGATACGCGTGATAGAGATCGGCGACGCGCGCGTTGTTGCGATCGACCGCCAATAAATATTGCGTTAAATCGTTCGAGCCAACCGATAGAAAGCTAACGCGTTTTGCGAGTTCGCGTGCTTGATAAACGGCTGCCGGCACTTCGACCATTACGCCGATCGGTGGCAATTCGAGTTGTAAACCTTCTTCCAATAATTCGTCGTGCGCGCGATAAATTAATTCGAGTGCGTCTTCGAGTTCCTGCACATTGCTGATCATCGGCAGCATGATGCGCAAATTGTTCAAGCCTTTACTGGCTTTCATCATCGCGCGTACTTGCACTAGAAAAATTTCCGGATGATCGAGCGTAACGCGAATGCCGCGCCAGCCGAGAAACGGGTTGTCCTCTTTGATCGGAAAATACGGCAGCGATTTATCGCCGCCGACATCGAGCGTACGCATTGTCACCGGCAGCGGCGCAAACGGTTCCAATTGCTGGCGATAGATCGCGCGCTGTTCCTCTTCGCTCGGAAAGCGATCGCGCATTAAAAACGGTACTTCGGTGCGATATAAGCCGACGCCTTCGGCACCGCGTTCGAGCGAGCGCGCAACATCGGCCATCAAACCGGTGTTGACCCACAGCGGAATGCGATGACCGTCGGTGGTTTCGCACGGTAAATCGCGCAGCGCTTCCAAGCCTTTCGAAATTTGCTGCTCTTCTTCGCAAATCGTTTGAAACTGCGCGCGCACTTCGGCCGGTGCGTTGTAATAGACGATGCCGTTGTAGCCGTCGAGAATCAGCTCGGCGCCTTCGACCTGCGTGAACGGTAAATCCAAACAGCCCATCACGGTCGGAATGCCCATCGCGCGCGCGAGAATCGCGACGTGCGAGTTGCCCGAGCCTTGCACCGAAACCAAGCCGACTAATTTTTCTTTCGGCACTTCGCCGAGAATCGATGCGGTTAATTCCTCGCCGACCAAAACGGTGCGATCGGGATACGCAACCGGTGTGGTATTCGCGGCTTGCAAATACGAAAGTAAACGACGACCTAAATCTTTAACGTCGGCGGAGCGCTCCTTCAGATACAGATCGTCCATCATCTCGAAGGTGCGCACGTGCGCGAGAATAACTTGGCTCAGTGCGCCCTGCGCCCATTCACCGAGCCGAATCAACTCGACGACTTCGGCGGCCAGTGCATTGTCGTCGAGCATGCGCAGATACACATCGAACAGCGCTTGTTCCTGCGGTGCTAAACGGCTCGATAGTTTGGCGCCGAGATCTTGTACGTCTTGGCGCACGGCAGCGAGACAATCGTGAAAAAAGCGAATTTCCAACTCGGGATCCGCGCAGCTGCGATGCGGCACCGAATACAAATCGGCCGGTGGCGACGCGACCACCGCGTGGCCGATGGCGATGCCGGAGGCGCCGGCGACACCTTGAAAGCGCGCTGCGCTAGCGGTTTTGGCGCCGCCGCGATCGATGCTGATGATCGAGCCGGTGGCCTGCGCGTGCGCGATAACGCCAGCCAGCTGTGCCGAACAGGTGACTAAAAAAGCTTCTTCGTTTTCATCGAAGCGACGTTGTTCTTTTTGCTGTACGACCAGCACACCGAGCACGCGCCGTTGGTGAATAATTGGCACGCCGAGAAACGCGCGATACAGCTCCTCGCCGATGCCGGGTAAAAACAAAAAGCTGGGATGCGATTCGGCATTGTCTAGATTGAGCGGCTCCTCGCGCGTTGCAACTTGGCCGACCAGTCCCTCGTCGTCGGCCAAACTGATTTTGCCGACGAAGCTGGGGTTCAGCCCTTCGTTGGCCATAAATACGTAGCGACCGCTGTTCGGATCGCGCAAATATACCGTGCTCACTTCGGTGCCCATGACCGCGCGCACGCGCCGCACAATAATATTGAGCGCACTTTGCAGATCGGCGGCGGCGTTGACTTCCTGCACAATACTGCGCAGGGCGTCGAGCATGGCGGTTTTGCTATCCATTTACTGCTCCTAACGGGGCCATGTACTTTCCTAGCTAGAGCCGACGAGTTTGCTGTGGCGCACCGACAGTTCTTTCATTGCGCGACGATACACTTCGCGTTTGAAAGACACCACTTGCCCGAGCGGATACCAGTAACTCACCCAGCGCCAATGATCGAATTCTGCTTTGTCGCCGCAATCCATCCGCACCTGCCCATCATCGGCGAGCATGCGCAGTAGAAACCATTTTTGTTTTTGGCCGATACATAGCGGCCCTTCATTGTGGTGCCGCACTAGGCGTTCGGGTAATCGGTAACGCAACCAGCCGCGCGTGCATGCCAGCAATTCGACGTGCTCGGGTAATAGGCCGACCTCTTCGCGCAGTTCGCGATACAGCGCGGCCTCGGGAGATTCGTCCGGGTTGATACCACCCTGCGGAAATTGCCAGGCATTCTGGCCGACGCGCCGCGCCCACAACACTTCGCCGAGCGTATTCGCTACTACGATGCCCACATTGGGGCGAAAACCATCGGCGTCTATCACGGGCGAACTCATCATTAGAGTAAAAGAAATCGACGGTATTGTTCCACAAATGCGCAGAGCTGAACAATCCTCGTCGCGCGTAGTGTTGAGCAGGTATCCTACGCAGCCGAAAACAACACTCAACCATCATCCATTCAGCATCGATCAGGACAGAATTTATTGTGAGCTTGGCAATTTTTGATCTCGACAATACCCTGCTAGCGGGCGATAGCGATCACGCGTGGGGCGAATTTTTGGTGCAGCGCGGTATCGTCGACGGCGCGCAGTACCGCGCCAGCAACGATCTGTTTTATCGGCAGTATCAAGACGGCACGCTCGATATCCACGCCTTTCTGACGTTTTCGCTGGAGCCATTGACACGCCACAACGCCGCCGAATTGCAGGCGCTGCACGCCGATTTTATGCGCCGTGTGATTGCGCCGCTGCGGCTGCGCAAAGCCGATGAGCTGCTCGCCGAGCACCGCGCGCGCGGCGATACGCTGCTGATCATCACCGCGACCAATGCGTTTATCACGCGGCCAATCGCGGCGTGGCTGCAAGTCGACGACATTCTCGCCACCGAACCCGAGCGGCGTGACGGTCGCTACACCGGCAAGATCGATGGCACCCCGTGTTTTCGCGAAGGCAAGGTGACGCGCTTGCACGAATGGCTGGTCGCGCATCCATTCGATTTAACCGAGGCCAGTTTTTACAGCGATTCGCAAAACGATTTGCCGCTGCTCGAACTGGTCGGCCATCCGGTCGCGGTCGATCCCGACGACATCCTCCGCAGCGTTGCACAAACGCGCGACTGGCCGGTGATTTCGCTGCGCGACTGAGGTTAGAGAAAATTTCATGCTGACGGTTATTTCCCCCGCCAAAACCCTCGATTTCGATGCGTCGGCCGGCACTAAAATATTTACCCAGCCGGACTTTCTCGAACAATCCGCGTTATTGATCGAGGAATTACGCCGACGCGATCCGCAGCAAATCAGCGCGTTGATGGCGATCAGCGACCCGCTCGGCGAATTGAATCATCGACGCTTTATGAATTGGTCGACGCCGTTTGCGCCGAGCAATGCCAAGCAGGCGCTGTTCGCGTTTCGCGGCGATGTGTATACCGGGCTCGATGCCGATAGCTTTAGCGCTACTGATTTAACGTTTGCACAAAAGCAATTGCGCATTTTGTCGGGCCTGTACGGCGTGTTGAGGCCGTTGGATTTAATGCAGCCGTACCGGCTCGAAATGGGCACCGCGCTGCCGAACGCGCGCGGCAAAAATTTGTACGCGTTCTGGGGCGCGCAGCTAACCGCCGCGTTGAATCGCGATATCGAGCAAGCGCGCGCCAAAGTGCTGATCAATCTTGCCTCCGGGGAATACTTCAAAGCCGTTCATCCGAAAGCGTTGGCAGTCGAGGTAATAACGCCCATATTTAAGGAGCGCAAAGGCGATGATTACAAAATCGTCAGCTTTTTTGCGAAACGGGCGCGCGGGTTGATGGCGGCGTACATCGTCAAAAATCGATTGCGACATAGCGCGGCGCTGCAACAGTTTGCGCTGGCGGGCTATCGCTACAACGCGCAATTATCGAGCGGCAACGATTGGGTATTTACGCGCGAGACCGCGCCGTAGCTCCCGCGTTGTGTACACCCGGGATGGTGGGCTTCTGGAGTTTTTGGATACGCGATTATGACGGCGGTATCGGTACTTTATAGCAACAACATCGATCCTCATTCGCTGCGGGCGCGGCTGGCATTACTAACCGCCGGCATTCACTGCGAAGTGCGCGAGGTCGATCCGGCCGCGCTGCCGCTGGCGGTCGCCAAACTCCCCTTGCTACAGCTACCCAATGGTAAATTGATCGACGATAGCTTCGCGATCGCGCAGTGGGCGAGCGCGCGTCGCCCACAATTGGAGCTATGGCCGAGCGTGCGCGTGCGACAACAATCGATTGAAAATCTGGTGCGGATTATCGATGGCCCATTTGCCGCTGCGCTGGATTGCTATCGGCGCGCTGCCGCGGCAAACGGCCGCAGCGTTGTCGATGGTCGCGATGCACAGGCGTGGCGTTTCGAAGCTGAAATTTTTCTCGCCCAACTCGAAGCGCGTTTGGCACGCATGACGTATTTGGTCGGCGATCGCGAGACGCTGGCCGATGTCGCGGTGCTGCCATTTATTCAGCGCTTTGCCGATGTCGATAAAACCTGGTTCGATGTATCACCGTATCGACAATTGCGCGCGTGGTTGTTGCGCTATCGCGACAATCCGTATTGGCAGCAGGCGTTAAGGCCGGTGGCGCGCTGGCGCATCGATGCACCGGTGTATTTAGCGCTTGCCGATGGCCGCCGCGCGTCGGCTTAGTACAGCTGTTAGTCTCCGCATACCTATTTGCTCTCGCATGGCTCTTGCACATCGCTTCGCGTCGGTGCACTTCCTCGGCTAAGCTGAGGGGCACCCGAAGCCGGATCGATCTCGCATGCAAGCGCTCAAGTTTCTCGTCGTCGACGACGCCAGTTTTATTCGCGACCTCCTCAAAAAGCAGTTGCGCGATGCCTACCCCGGCGCGCAGATCGCCGACGTGCCGAGTGCCGTGCGCGCGCAAGTGGCGCTGAAAACGCAGCGCTTCGATCTTATCCTGTGCGATTGGGAAATGCCCGAGATGAGCGGCGAAGAGTTTTTGCGCTGGCTGCGCGCACAGCCCGAACATCACAACCTGCCATTTATCATGGTCAGCAGCCGCGGCGAGCGCGATTTTATCGTCAAAGCCATGCAGGCCGGGGTTAGCGATTATCTCGGCAAACCATTTACGCCCGATATGCTAATCACCAAGGTCAACAAAGTATTGCGCGCGGCTGGTAAGGATTTATCGTTTGGCGCGGCGCCGTCCGCTGCCGGCAGCAGCGCCGCGTTATTAATGGGCGGTGCCGCGACGGGTGCTACTGCGCTAACTGGCGGCGCCACGGTGGGGCCTGCCGCTGGTTCTAGCGCAGCATTGCTGACGGGGCGCGTGCCTGCCGCCAGCGCGAAGTCCAATCAGCCAGAATTAGCGACAGCTTTTCAATTGGGCGGCACAGCTGTCGCTACGACACCTTCTCCGACGCCGACACGCGGCAAAATGGTCGCGCGCGGTCAAGCGCAATTGCACTTTGCGCAGTTCAATACGCAGTGCGTGATCAAAGATATTTCGCTGCAAATGCTCAGCGGCATTATCAAGCGCGAGGCATCGGTGCCTGCGCTCTTCGAGCCGGTGGTGATCTCGATTGTCGCGCTGGAGGGCGAGCAGGTGGCGCGCTTGAACGGCTACGTGCACAGCTTGCAGGCCGCGGAGAGCCGCATCGATGCGACCGTGCTAAAAGTGACGATTCGCTTTGTCGACGATGATCCGGTTAAGCTCGATCACCTGTCACGCTTTATTGAAAAGCTGTGATCGTGTCTACCTAGTGATAACAGCTGCCTACCGCAATGCATAAACCTTTTTCCCAAGCCTGCGAAAACAATAAACAGCCCATCTTAGGCGTGCTGCAAACCGCATTGCGCGGCATTGATAGCGTGCTCGAAATCGGCAGCGGCACCGGCCAGCACGCGGCATTTTTTGCCGCTGCGCTGCCGTGGTTGCAGTGGCAGCCGAGCGATCGCGCCGAACATCTGCCGGGTATTCGCGCCTGGTGTGTGGATGCAAACCTGAGCAACTTAGCGCCGCCGTTAGAGCTGGATGTCAGTGCTACGCCGTGGCCGGTGCCCAGCAGCGGTGCCGTGTTTTCGGCGAATACTGCGCACATCATGAGCTGGCCCGAAGTCGAACAATTTATTGCCAAGGTTGGCGCGTGCGTCGTTAGTGGCGGTGTGTTTTGTTTATACGGCCCATTTAATTACGATGGCCGCTACACCAGCGCGAGCAATGCCGAGTTCGACGCATGGCTGCGTAGCCGCGATCCACACAGCGGCATTCGCGATTTCGAAGCGATTGAACGTTTGGCGCAGGCCGCGAGTTTTACGCTCGAAGCCGATCAGCCGATGCCAGCCAATAACCACACATTGGTATGGCGCAAAAAATAACCACCGCGTTGCCGGGCCACTGCGAAAACTGCGGCTTGCCACCATTGACGCGCCCCGGCGTACGCGGCAAAGTGTCGCTCAGCTTGAAGTTAGGACTGTTGTAATGACTTACTGTGTCGCCATGCGGCTGCGAGAAGGCCTAGTGTTCGCAGCGGATACCCGCACCAACGCGGGCGTTGATCACATCGCCACGTTTTGCAAAATGCACATCTTCGAGCGCCGCGGCGAGCGCTCGATCGTGCTCTTGACCTCGGGCAATCTGGCCACCGCGCAATGCGTGATCAGCCACTTGTGCGAGCGCGCGCAACACGAAGACGAACTCAATTTGTATTCGGTCGGCTCGATGTTTGGCGCCGCGCAATTGGTCGGCGACACCATCAACGAAGTGATCGAGCGCTCATCGCACGGCCAGCAAACCGGCGGCGTCGATTTCGGCTTGAACGTACTGCTCGGGGGCCAAATTGCCGGCGAGCGCCCGCGCCTATTTCAAATTTATCCGCAGGGCAATTTCATCGAATCCACGGAAGACACGCCGTATTTTCAAATCGGCGAAGTCAAATATGGCAAACCGATTTTAGATCGCATTATCAATTTCAATACCAGCCTTAACCACGCAAAAAAATGTACGCTGATATCGTTCGATTCGACGATTCGCTCCAACCTATCGGTCGGCATGCCGATCGATTTCGCCGATTACCACGAAGATAGTTTTCAAATAAAAACCGAACGACTGCTCGAACACGACGAATATTTTGAGCGTCTGCGGCAAGCCTGGGGCAACGGCTTACGCCAGCAATTTGAACAGCTACCGTAACGACACACTCGTTGCGAAGCTTCTCGAATAAATCGAAACTCGCCAGCTACGGCGCCGACGTGAAATACAGGCAACGCGTATCGCGTTGATCGAAGCGTGCGCACATTAGCGTGCACGCTTAAAAATCCCTGCTTGCCAACTGTCTTTTTTCCAAGTAATTTCAAAAAATAACCGCGGCGCCATTAGACTTCTTGCACCTATGGAAATCATGATACTTTTGAGAAGGAATCTGAAAAATGCACATTGAATTATCGCCAATAATTCTTCAATACTTTCAAGTACTAGCTACAGCGGCCAGCGCCCTAGCGGCTTTTTTAAGCTTTAAAGTTGCGAGTGATAATAAACGCCTAACTGAAGAAAATTTGCGAATTGCGCATAAAAATAGAATATACACCCGAAACTCAACCAATCGCGCAGCAGCAGCTAAGCATGAAGAAATGATTGCAAATCATCCAAGCCTGTTAAGCCTACACGGTGTCGATTCGACACTTCTCGACATAATAGGTGTTAGCAGTGTTGAAGCAGCCTATCTTATTTCCTCATTCACGGCTGGGGATCTTTATTACGTCGATGGTGAGGTTACCGAACTGACTGATTATCGAAAGCGGCTACTTGAATCCCCCAAAGTCAGGCTATTTTGGAGTCATATGTTAGATAATAAATTGCTTGGCCCCAGTCCGTTTTGTGCCATGGTTAATGCCTATATTTCGCATTATTTCCGTAATGCATCCGAAGCTGATATCTAGGCATGTCAGCGCGGTGTGGCTGTGCTTGAACTCGCGGCCTTGAATACCGCCACAACGATTGACGACATGAACATCGCTGGTTATCGCCTTCATCCGTTGAAAGGTGAGCGCAAGGTTATTTGGTCTATCACGGTTAACGGAAACTGGCGCGTTACGGTCGAGTTTACCGACGGGGACGCTTACATCGTCAACTACGAGGACTATCACTAATGACTATGCACAATCCCCCCCATCCTGGCGAGCTCATTCAGGCAACCTATATGGTGCCGTTTGGTGTGAGCTGCCGTTCGCTGGCTGAGTACCTGAACGTTGCCGCTTCCACTCTGAATCGCATCTTGAAGCAGCAAAGTGGTGTCAGTCCGGAAATGGCTCTGCGCTTGTCCAAGGCGGTGGGCCGGTCTCCGGAAAGCTGGCTGGCAATGCAAGACGCCTATGACCTCTGGGTTGCTAAGAAAACTATTAAGTTGTCGGGCGTACAGCGCCTTAATCTCGACGCCGCATAACCATTCGCTGGGGTAGGCGGACGGTGGTCTAAGAAGGAGCGTCCATGATTAAACCTTTTCATTTATCATTCGCAGTTCCTGATTTAAAACAGGCAGTAGATTTTTACGTTAATGTGCTGGGTAGTGAGATGGGGCGTGATATGGGAGCTTGGGTCGATATCATTTTTTTTGGCCACCAACTGACTCTTCACCAAAATCGCGACGGGGGGGCTTTCAAAATTAATTGATCATTTTGGGCCAGTACTCAGTAAGGTTGAATGGTTAGAAGTTTCCAGAAAGATTGTTTCAAATGGAATAGCATTTTTAACGCCGCCTACGGTTAATTCGGAAGGTTCAAATTCAGAATCGGGGAAATACACCATCAAAGATCCGGCAGGAAATACGCTGGAATTTAAGTATTACGCTAATTTTTAACATAATTGAAAAGAGGTAGGTATGAAAACGTCTAGTTTGGTTGTTGCAATATTTTTAGCGGTAACTTTCCCCGGCCATTCATACGCAGATGGGTGCGAGTACGACACTCAATGCAAAAATGACCGAATTTGCGAAAATGGAAAATGTGTCGCTCCTGCGTCCAACGAAACGAGTACCGATAATTCGAGTGCTATTGCCACTTATTCGTGTTGTACACCGGCGGGAAAGCTGGGGCCGT
The DNA here is from genome assembly GCA_043786385.1 of Spongiibacteraceae bacterium. Classification (GTDB taxonomy): domain Bacteria; phylum Pseudomonadota; class Gammaproteobacteria; order Pseudomonadales; family CAMLJR01; genus CAMLJR01. The sequence continues at coordinate 28,493 of JAYVWC010000037.1, forward strand.
ATCCCAATCCGGGTTCAAACGGAAAAGTCGTCCAGTTAGGCGATGCGTGTTTTGGCACAACAACGATTGCGCGGCAGGCCACCGGGCACGTATGCGATTTATCTGAACCCAAAAACTAACCCAATGTTCAAGCGAGGCTGCGAAGGTTTGCAGTCTCTTAATTTACGTTAGGCAACATAAGAGGAATGGTCATCGTGTTGCACAAGTCAAAACAGATGATCGGTCTTGCTGGTTGGCTCTTGGTGAGCTTCATCGCCGCCGCTATTGGCGCTGCGGCCTCGATACAAGCCGCTGATTTTTATGCGCAGCTGAACCAACCCGAGTGGGCACCACCGGCATCGGTGTTCGGTTCAGTGTGGAGCGTTCTGTATCTCCTAATGGGGATTTCGGCGTGGTTGGTTTGGCGGCAGAGCGATGCGCGCGCTACTCGCACGGCGCTGACATTGTTTCTGATCCAGTTGATTCTGAATGCTCTATGGAGTTGGTTATTCTTTGGTTGGCACTTGGGCGCCTTGGCGTTCGCGGATGTGATTCTACTGTGGATTTTTATCGTTGCGACGTTGGTTGCATTTTTGCGACACAGCAATGCGGCGGGACTAATGCTCGTTCCCTATCTACTTTGGGTTACATTTGCTGCGGCGCTCAATTACACCGTATGGCAATTGAGCCCATCATTATTGGGATAGCTGATCGTTAGTGCCCGGCGCTCGCTGCTTCCGCTTGTTGCGCGCAGTCGATGCAGGTATCGATATACGGCAGCGCGGACAGGCGCGCGGTACCGATTGGTTTGTTGCAGGCGCTACAGCAGCCGTATTGATTGAGATCGATACGTTCGATGGCGTCGTTGATTTGGCGTAGCTCGATGCGGGTGGCGCGATCGATCGCGAAGAGCGCATCGAGATTTTCGATTTCGAGCGCGCGCTCGCCGGAATCGCGTTCTAACGGTTCATCGCGATGGCCGATATGGCTGTCGACTTTGGCGACCACCGATAAAATTTCATCGCGGCGGCGCACCAGTTGAGCACGAATTGCCGGAGTATTCAGCAGCGCGCTGGCTGCTTGATTTTTCATCGCACTGTTGGTCATGGTATTCCCCTATCAAAACAGATCGCAGCATGCGCGATGTGCTGCGCCGTTACATTGATCCTGCGCAAAAACCTGCGTTGTTTTTAGTCTGCCGCGCAGAAATTTTATGTAAAGGAATTGGCTAGCACGCGCGGTTCGCCGCCGCCGGTCAGTGCGACGATTTCGTCGATGGTCAGCCAGCTTTGCGGCGCTTGCTCGCGCATCTCCGCCAGCGCGTAAATGCCGTGCGCCCAGGTGCAGCGATTTGCGAATAGCATGCCGAATGTATCGAGCGTACCGCCGCGATTCAAATAGCCGAGCGCGCGCGTGCGACTTGGGCCGAGATCGAGCGGGCGCAGTGTGCCGAGCATCGCTTCCGGACGTGTATGGCAGAACAACAAACGCTGCGCGGCAGGCGGAATGTGCTGCGCTGCGGCGCCGCAGTAATTTTTTTCGAGTGAATCGCGCGGGATGCGAAATTTACCCGGTTCGAGCAATGCCCACACCGACACGTCGACATCGCGCTGTTGCAAACGCGTCGCCGCCAATAACGCTTGCTGCAATTGATACGCGCCGATCGCGATCAATTGAATCGCGGCTCCGATCGAACCTTGTATTAATGCGATGCCGTTTTGCACCAGTGCGCGCGCCTGCGCCTCGTCGAGCAGCGACGGCAGCGGATTTTTCGGCACCACCACGGTTGCGATCGCACCGCGGCTCGCGTAAATATCGAGTAGACATGCGAGTGCGCTATTCCAATCGACCGGAAACAAAACGCGCGATACATCGCTCATTTCGCCGAGCAGCGCTTCGGCAATGGTTGGGTCTTGATGCGATTGTTCATTTTTGCCGTTTTCCCACACGTGCGAGGTGGCGAGCAGTGGTACCGACAACCAACCGGGTGGTGCGCCGTGTTCTTTGCAGTGGCGCGCAAAAATAATTTCTTGGCGTAAACTACCGAGCATTTTTACGGCGAATGCTTCGTAGCTGACGATTAAATTCAAACCCTGTTTATTTGCCAGCGCCGCGCACGCCACCGCTTCTTCATTCAGTGCGGTGATCACCGCGCCGCCCACTGCTTCAGCGTTGTCGGGCTCGGGTACTGCGACGCGATGTTTCAATAAATCCAGCGTTGCATCGAGTCGATTGCTGCGCAATTCATCGGGGTTCGCAACGCGCACGCGCAATTGCGGATTGGCTGCGACCAGCGCGACAAATGTTGCATCGATGGCTTGCATCGGCGAATGCAATACATGATCGGCTGGTTGCCACGGCAGCGCGGGCACCATCGGTGTAGCGACCGCGATATTGGCCAGCGCGTGTTCGCATTCGCGTGCGCGATGATGCTCGGTGTGATTGTTGAGCGCGAACACTGCAGCTTCCAGCGTATCGCTCGGCACGTGCAAATCGCGCGCGGCAGCATTGAATAATGCGCGTGCAGCGTAGTCGTCGTGCGGATTCGCGGGCAGTGGTAAATTGTGCGCGCGATTGCTGCCGGCGCCGGGAAATCCAAAACCTTTAATCGTTTCGGCAATCGCGTACGGCAATTTAATCGGATACTGACATTTACCTTCGGCGACGCGTTGCGCCGAGTGTTCGAGATAGCGCTCCTGCGTCAAAATCGCCCACGCAAACGCAGCGGGATCGCGACCATCGATAATAATTGGCTCGAAATTATTCAAGCGTAAATGTTGTTCGAACCACGCGCTGCCGCCGCTTTGTTGCAGCACAGTGCGTTGTTCGATGCGGCGTCCGTTCGCGATCATGATCGGTGCGACCAGCCCGCAATCTTCAGCGCGCCACCAACGCGGCGCCCAATCGGGGCCGCGTTGTTCTTCAAACGCACCGTCGCTTAAAAATGCGACCAGTCGTTGTCCCGGCAGCGGCATGTGCACGTACTGCAAACCGGCGAAACCGAGATAGCCGCCTTCGAGAATGCCGCCGCCGGTATGCGCGTTGACGTGACTGCCGAGCGGCGATTGCGGCGTGCCGTCAGCATTTAATGCGTAACTATAAAAATCGTTGACCATCCGCGTTAAACCAGCGTCGTCGCGGGTATAGCGTTGCGCGTGCAGTGCTTTGGTATTGCGCACCAATATATTCACCGCATCGATCGCGGCGACGCAATGTCCTTGCTCCATCACCCACGCGCGCGTGTGGCCGCTCAATGCATTGGCGAGCAGATACCCGACGTACGCGATCACCATATTTAGCGCGCCGCCGGTGTGGCCTTCGGGATGCAATTTAAAATCGTCGGCGTCGAGTGCGCGCCCATCGGTATAGACGCGTGCCGCGTACGTCATATGTGCGACCAGCCATAAGCCTTGGCTGGCGATGCGATCGGCAGCAGCCAGTAGCGCGTGGCCGCGCGCACGATCGGTCAGCACGCCCAAGCCGAGCAATTGTTCGAACAAGTTTTCGACGCGCTCGATGGTGGCGGCGCTGTGTTGCAATACGCCGTAACCGGCGCGCCAGTCGGTAGTCATCGCTGCGCACTCCTGTATCGTTAACGCGCTGCCGCTGCGTTAACCTAAACCGCCAGCCTCGTTGCTGGCGAGGCAATGTAAATGGGTCGCTAGATTAGAAACAGTTGGCGCGGCTGTGACCATGACATACATCAACAAGCAGCATCGCTATCGATCGATAAGATATGCACGTAGCAGACAGCGCTCGTGTTAAATATCTGCAAATATAGTTTTGTTAGAGTGGGTAGACGCTGTGCAAGCTCGGCACAATCGCTTCGGTGTCATGCAACAGCGTTTTAAAATAGTTAGTTACTGTTTCTTCACCGTGCACTAGAAAAGTTTGCGCCGGCGCGCCAGTGCGGCCATGCCAGTCGAGCAATTCGCTTTGATCGGCGTGGGCAGAAAAACCGTTTATCGTGTGAATGTGTGCGCGCACCGGCATCGTCTCGCCAAAGATGCGTACTTCCTTGGCGCCATCGATAATTTGTCGCGCCAACGTGCCGCGCGCGGCGAAGCCGACAAAGATCACGCTCGATTCGCGCCGCCACAGATTGTGACGCAGATGGTGGCGCACGCGACCACCGGTGCACATGCCCGAGCCCGCCATGATCACCGCGCCGCCGCTGATGCGATTGAGTGCCATCGATGCCGCGGTTTCGCGCACGAAATGCAGGCCGGGCATACGAAACGGATCGCGCTGTTGATGCAGCAGCGCAGCTAACTCGGCGCTGTAACACTCGGGATGATGTTCAAAAATTTCGGTGGCCGAAATCGCCATCGGCGAATCGAGAAAGACTTGCAGCGAGCCCGGCAATAATTTTTGTTCGCGACCGGCGCGCAAAAAATACAACAACTCCTGCGCGCGTTCGAGCGCAAAAGTCGGAATGATGACGTTGCCGCCGCGCGCAAAGGTCGCGTTGATCGCGTCGTACAATTCCTGCACCGATGGTTGCAGTGCGCGATGATCGCGATCGCCGTACGTGGTTTCCATCACCACCACATCGCTGGTCGGCAATTTTTGTTCGGCGTGCAACAGCGGCGCGCCGCCGCCGTTGCCGAGATCGCCGGAGAACAATACGCGGCGTTGTTGATCGCCATCCTGCAATTGTAAAAAAATACTCGCCGAACCGAGAATGTGGCCCGCATCGATAAATGTGGCGTGAATTCCCGGCGCTAATTCGAGTGGCTGATTGTATCGCGCGGTGCGGCCGAAATAATCGAGGCTGTTTAGCGCATCGAGTACGGTATACAGCGGCGCATCGGCGTGCGCGGCGCCGTGGCGCGCGGTGCGCCGCGCACTGCGTACCGCTTCCTCTTCTTGCAGGTGCGCGGCATCGAGCAGCACTAACCGCGCGAGTTCGCGCGATGCGCCGGTGGCGATAATTTCGCCGCGAAAACCCTGTTTCGCCAACAACGGCAGACGCCCGCAATGATCGAGGTGTGCGTGCGTCAGCAGTACGTAATCGATGAGTGCGGGATCGAAGCCGAACGGCTTGGTATTCTCTTCTTCGAGTTCGTGACCGCCTTGAAACAAACCGCAATCGACCAAGATGCGCAGCGCACCGCATTCGATTAAATGACACGAGCCGGTGACGCCGCGATCGGCACCGTGAAAAGAAATTTGCACACTAGCTCCACGCCGCTAACGCGGCATTAATCAATATCGTATTTGGCCCAGCGAAATGTACCACAAAAACTAATCGATACTATTCGCGCCGCTGGCGATCGCGCGCAACTGTGTCGGCTGCAACAATTCAATTTCGCGATGATCGGAGGCGAGCAAGCCGATTTTTTGGAAGCGTCCGAAAATTCGGCTCACCGTTTCTACGGTTAAGCCCAAATAATTACCGATATCGGTGCGCGACATCGGCAGACGAAATGCGGTCCCAGATAATTTGCGGCGCGCGTTGCGTGTGGCGATGCTGAGCAGCAGCGAGGCGATGCGCTGTTCGGCAGTGCTCTTGCCGAGCAGCGCAATCAATTGTTGATCGTGCGCGATCTCCTGGCTCATCAGCTGAAAAAAGTGGCGCTGCAAGCTCGGAATGTGCAAGATCAATTCGCTGACGCGTTCGAACGGAATTTCACAAATCGCTGCGGTTTCGAGTGCGATTGCGGAACTCAGATAGCCATCTTTGCCCATGCCGTCCATACCGAAAATTTCGCCGGGCAAATAAAATCCGTTGATTTGTTCTTCGCCGCGCTCGGTAAAGCTATACGTTTTCAGCGTGCCGGCACGCACCGCGTACACCGACGTAAACGGTTCGCCCTGTCTATAAACGTATTCGCCTTTGCGCAGTGGTCGACCGCGATTGATGATCGCATCGAGACGTTCGATATCCGGCGCCTGCAATGCGATTGGCAGACAGATCGCCGATAGGCGGCAGCCAGTGCACGACACTTTGTAATCGTGCTGGCAATGCTCGCTAGCGAATGCATTAAGTGGCGCTGCCGGTGTCTGCAATTGTACCGCTGCGATTAAATGGTTGGCTTGGATTGGGTGGCGGTGGCGCGCTGCCGTGGCTGAATGCGCTAGCTGGGTCATGCTGAATCCCCTCGTGTTTTCGATCGGACGCTGGTAACGGCGGATCGATAGCGCGCCGCATATATCGAACGTTTCCAGGTTAGCCCCGCAATGAATCCGCCGCGTTGATTTGGATCAACGAAAATGCGTGCCCGATACCGCCTCGCAGCCGTGCATCGAGCGTGCGCGATGATGTGGCGTAGTGCGATTGATCCAGCGCACTGGATTCGATCGAATCAGTCGGCGTTAACCACCGTGCATTGCTTTGATCCATATCAACGAGAATTTCGTGCAGAAATTTTATGCTGGAAAACACTTAAAGAGGTGTCGCTCGAAGCGCATTGCAACGAAGCGATACGGCAACATTATTTTATTTTTAATTTAACGCTGTGGAGATAAATGATGAGCGAAATCGTCGATGATAAAACTACTCTGCGTCGCTTGGGTGCCGCAGTATTGGCGATGTGTATCGGCGCACTCACGCTGGTTGCGATCGCCGTCGTGGTGGGCTATGCAACGTAAAATTTTGCGCCTTATTTAATTATTGATTTTCGACGCGCGGTGCGCCATTGGCGATATCGCGCAGTAATGCTGAATTTATCAGCACGACTTCTTTGCCATCGGCGCTGATCAGTTCGCTTTTTTGAAAACGACTGAACACGCGACTGACCGTTTCAACGGTGAGGCCGAGATAGTTACCGATATCGGCGCGCGACATCGTCAAACGAAATGCGGTCGCAGATAATTTACGTCGCGCGTAGCGCGTTGCAATGCTGATTAGTAATGCGGCGACGCGTTGCTCCGCGGAATTTTTGCTGAGCATCGCAATCAACTGCTGATCCGCGCCGATCTCCTGGCTCATCAGCTGAAAGAAATGACGCTGCAAGCTGGGAATGCGAATGCTCAGATCGCCCAACAACTCGAAAGGAATTTCGCAGATCGCTGCGGTCTCGAGCGCCTTGGCGGAATTGGGATAAATGTTTTTGCCGATGCCATCCATGCCGAAAATTTCGCCGGGAAAATAAAACCCAGTGATTTGCTCTTGGCCGGCGCCATCGATGCTGTAGCTTTTCAGCGTGCCGGCGCGCACTGCGTAGACCGCGCCGAACGTATCGTTTTGTCGATACACATGCTCGCCTTTACGCAGCGGGCGACCGCGTTGGATAATCGAATCGAGTCGATCGACATCGTTTGCTTCGAGCGCGATCGGCAGACAGATCTGCGCGAGTCCGCAGCCCGAGCACGAAATTTGAAAATCTTGATGGCAGTGCTGCCCACTATCGACGGCTGCGGATCCGGTTGCTTCGGGCGATGTTGATACCGACGATGTTGATACCGACATAGTATTCTCCGCTGCGGTTACGCTGCCTTCTGGCTAGTAACTCAATTAGTCGATCGATGTGTGCTCGCACGCAAATTGGCATTCCAGCGCACATTTTACTTGATGTATCGCAAACTCGCACCCGCGTTACCGGTTCGCGGCTGGGCGCCGTGCGCGATAACCACTATGCTGAGAACTCGATTAGCTACCCACCGGATTCGCGTTTTGCGCAAACGTCGCCTGCATTTTTGGATTGGTCTGAACGGCGTCGACGACACCGAAAATGCGCGCGCGCGTCGTTGGGCGCGCTATCTGGAAGTGCCAGCGATCGTGATCGCGCTGTGCATTCTGGTCATTTGGCATATGGAGACGCGCCAGATATCGATCCCGCTGTACGGGCGCGTGCTCGATATTATCGTCTGGCTGTATTTTGTCGGCGAAACCGCGTGGCTGGCGTATTTGGTCGATCGGCGCTGGAATTATCTGCGCAACAATTGGTTGAGTGCGTTGATTATCGCGCTGGGTATTCCGGTGCTCTGGGGCTACGCGCCTTACGCAACCGGGCTGCGCTCGCTACGTCTGCTGGTGTTTCTGAGTCTGCTGTTGCCGCTCAGCGATACCTTGCGCAAGGTGATGGCACGCAATCACCTCGGCACTACGTTATTGATCAGCGCGCTGGTGGTGTTTATTGCCGGCTATCTGATGGCCGGTATCGATCCGAATATCAAAACGCCGGCCGATGGCATCTGGTGGGCGCTCGTCACCGTCAGCGGCGTTGGCTACGGCGATGTGGTGCCGATCAGTAACGAGGGCAGGGCATTTGCGAGCCTGTTGATTTTGTTGGGAGTGGCGCTGTTCTCGGTGGTCACCGCGAATTTGTCGGTGTTTTTTATTTCGCGCGCGGAGGCCAGTGGCGATCTTGAACCGTCGACGAACCAGCGGCTGCACGCGATCGAAAAACGCCTCGCGCAAATCGAGAAGCATTTACGGCAATCGCAGGAGCGGCCGACTCCGCCGCCGCCCTACCACAAATTTATCGCGAACCGGCGCCAGCGCAGGTGAATTGCCGCGTATTAACAAAATTTAAAGCCACCAAACAATTTTTCTATACTATAAATAAGGCTAGAAAAGTAATTCCATAAAGGATACTCGCCTTATCAAGGCGGGAATAAAAAAAGACCACGAATCGCCCGACGCCCGATGGAGTGACCGCTAGCAATGCCGAATGAACGGCTACCACCATCCGATCACGATACGCCCGGCCCAGCTCAGCCCAACGCTGCGCTGCAATTGGCGTTGCGTATCCAATTCGAACAGCGGCTGGGAAAGCTACTTGAACTCTTTTTAGACGAAACTGAATTTCGTCTTTTTCAAATGGCGCAACGCGCGCAATCGAATGCCCAGCAAGCGCAAATTTTCGAAACGATGACGCTGTTCAAACGCAATCGCGCAACGTTACAGCAAGCGATCGTATTGCATTTACAGATGCCGCCGCTGAATCAGCTGCCGCCGCGCGCCGATGCAGCGCTGGCGCTGCTTGATCAAACATTGTTCGAAGCACAATTAGTACTGCAAACCGCTACGCACACTGCCGTACAAAAGTGGCACGAGCGATTGTTTTGTTTGGCGCGTCGCTACAGTGTGTTGCTGGCGCAGGAGATTAGTCCCACCGAGTTGCCGGTCGGTGTGGTGGTGTTGTGTCGCGCGCTGTACGACGCATTGCAGCAACAACAAATCGCGCTGAATTTTTTCGGCAATATTTTTCGCGCATTTGAAAGCACCGTCATTCAACAGCTGGGCGATTTATACGACGGCCTCAACGAGCAGCTGAAACAGGCTGGGGTGCTGCCGCATTTAGAGGTCGATCTATGGCGCGAGCTACAGCGCAGCCGCACTGAGACGGTGTTGCAGCAGCGCGAATCGAGTTCGCCAAGCGAGTTGCTCGAAGCGCTGGAGCACGACGCGTCGGTGTCGGCGCCGCAGACTTCGATAGCGGTGCGCACGCTGTATTCGGCGGCGCGCAATATTATGGATTTAGTGCGCTCTTTGCCTGGCGTCGCGCGCGCCGCAGTCGATCCGCAAAAAGTGGCGACGGTCGATGCGCTGCTCGATCGCATCGATACGGTACAGAGCGAAGCTGGCCATCCGTTGCAAGGTTCGTTGTTGCACACGCTGCAAACAGCGGATGACTACGATACCGAAATCGGTGTCGCCGATGCCGAAGTGCTGCAATTGGTCGACGGCATCTTTGGTGCGATCAACCACAATTTGCAATCGACGCCGACGCTGGCGAATATTCTCGGCCAATTGCATATTCCTCTAGCGCGCTCGGCATTGACCCAGCCGGAGTTGTTGAGCGATGCCGAGCACCCGGTGCATCAATTCATCAACGCCGTGACAACACTGACCACGCGCTGCGATACACCCAATCCGCCGCTCGAGCATAAACTCTCCGGCATGATTGCGTCGTTGGTGGAAGGTTCGACGCTCGACGAAAGCCGTTTGGCCGATGCGTCCGCAGAATTGGATCGACTCGTCGGGCAGCAGCATCGCGCGCGGGAGCGCAATATTCAGCGCATCGTCGATAAATTCGCGGGCCAGCAACAATTAAACGCGGCGCAAGCGGCGGTCAATCGCGAATTGCAGCGCCGCTGTATCAATTCGCGATTGCCGGATGCAGCGGTGAAGTTGCTCGAGGCCGGTTGGCGCAATTTACTGATTGCAACGTATGCGCGCAGCGGCGACGGCAGCGCCGAGTGGAACGAATATTTAACCTTGTTGGATGAGTTGCTGTGGCGCATCAGCGACAGCGGTTCGCAAGCGTCAGCGAGCGATGCGGATAGCGAGCGCCGCAAGGCCGCGATCACGCGCCTGATCGATTGCATGGGCCATCATCTCGATAATTTTTTGCCCGGCGATTACCGTTACGACAAAGTGCTGGAAAATGTCCGCGGCGAATTACTCGACAGCAATGCCTTCGAGTTGATCGACAGCCCGTGGCAACAACCACATGCCAGCGCCAATGCGCATGATTTGCTGCTCGAATTCGAGCAAGCCTATCCGCAATTTATTCATTGGTTTAAACGCGCGCGCGAATTTCGCATGGGCGATCAGTTTGTCCATCTTAAAAGCGAAACTCCGAATCAACGCCTAACACTGGTATGGATTAACGATCAGCATCTACACTTTGTGTTTGTAAATGCGCGCGGACAAAAAGTTTACGATCTCGATTTAGTCGAGCTGGCGAAGGAAATGGAGAGCGGCCTGCAACCGGTCGGCGATGCGCGCGAATGGCCATTGGTCGAGCAGGCGTTGTTCGAAACGGTTAACGCCAGTTATCGCCAATTGGTCGATGTTAGCAGTCACGATGAGCTGAGCGGTTTGTTGAATCGCAAGGAATTTGAACATCGACTCGGCGAAGCTATTCAGGATGCCAGAATACAGCAGCAGCAATATCATCTGCTGTATATCGATATCGATCAGTTTTCGCTGGCCAACGATCTGTTTGGGCATGTGGTGGGCGATCAGTTGCTCAAATATATTAGTGCGTTGCTCGCGCAACACAGTCCGTCGCTCACCTTGTCCGCGCGCATGGGCGGCGACCAGTTTGCGCTGTTGGTACCCAATATCAGCAATATCGAATGCAGTGAATTTGCTGAGCGGCTTTGCTACATCGTCAACCAAAAACCGTTTCAGATCGATGGGCACAGTATCGAGGCCACCGTCAGCATTGGTATCGTTGCGATAACGCGTTATACCGATAGTACGATCAATGTAATCCGCAATGCCGAGTCCGCGTGCAAGCAGGCCAAGACCGAAGGGCGTAATCGCTTTGTGCTGCTCGAATCCGACGTTGAGCAAAACGAGCGTCGCCAAAAACTGCTCAAATGGATCGATCAATTAAGCGCGTTGTTGCAAAGCGATTATCTGGTGTTGCGCGGCCAACCGATCCTACCGATCGGCGCGAGCGAGGCGACACAGCACTACGAAGTGCTGTTGGGCTTGCGCGAGCAAAGCGGTGAATTGGTATCGCCAGCGGAATTCATCGAGGCGGTCGAGTGCTATAACCGCATGCAGCGCGTCGATCGCTGGGTGGTCGAACACGTATTCGCCTGGATGGAAGCGGTTGCGCAGCGTCAGCAACCGGTGCCGATGTTGTCGATCAATCTATCCGGCAACAGCATGAACGATGCGACGTTCATGCAATTTCTGCTCGATCAATTCGGTAGCTATCGCGTCGTACCCAGCGCGATCTGTTTTGAACTCACCGAAACGGCGACCATTAAGAATTTGGCGCACACCGCCGATTTTATTCGCGAAATTAAAAAGCTCGGCTGCTCGTTTGCGCTCGACGATTTTGGCACCGGACTATCGTCGTACGAATACATCAAACAATTGCCGGTCGACTACCTGAAAATAGACGGCGTGTTTATCGTTGAAATCAATACCAATGCCAACGATTATGCGCTGGTCAAATCGATCAACGAGTTTGCGCATTTTATGGGCATGAAAACGATCGCTGAATTTGTCGAAAACGACGCGATCTTGGCCACGCTCAAAGAAATCGGCGTCGACTACGCGCAAGGCTATGGTGTGGGTATACCGCAATTGCTGTTGGAAATTCCCGGGCTTAACTAAGCCATAGCAGCGTTAGACACGTCGGCAGATTTCCGCGTTGTAGCTAGCCCACTTCGGCAGACCACAACGATGCAGAGCACAAACTCCTCTCAAGTCAGCTCGTCCTCAATCAGCGATTCCGCTTACCAAGCGTCCGTTTATCAGAACCCCATTTACAAGGTCACGAACATATGCAGCATTCCAGTATGTGATAATAATTAAGTTGCTCTTAATGGCCGCATGACTTGCGCGATAAAAATGGATCAAGGGATTTGTATGTTGCGATATTGGTTTGAAAAACAAAAATATTGCCATGTAGTGTCCGAAAAATAAGGAGCCCAGCGATGTTTGCAATCTACGGTTTGAGCGGTCAGGTATTTCGCGGTGCGTTGGAAGAACTGTATCGCGTTCACGCCGCCGAGCGCTCGCAGCGCGTGCGCGCGATCAGCGAGACTGAAAGCGAGTCCGCGCCGCAAATTGCGTTATCGGTTGAGTCTGCGATCGATGCGTATCGTGCCGCAGAGCACGCCGATACCGAGCGCGGGCCGCTGTATCGCGCCGCGCAAATTATGCGACGCCCGGTGATTGCGCTGCTCGGTAGCGATAGCGTCGAACATGCGTGGCGCACGTTGGTTGCGCAGCGCATTCATCAAGCGCCGGTGCTCGATGGCGCGCAACGTTTAATCGGTATGGTCGGCGAGCGCGATTTGTTGACGGTATTGAATGTCGAACACGGCCAATTGCGCGATGTATTAGCGCGCACGGTGCAACAGGTGATGACATCGCCGGTGGTGTGTGCCGATCCCGACACCGATATTCGCCGCATCGCACAGGTGATGTTGCAATACGGTGCCGCCGGTGTACCGATCGTCGAGCCCGGCGGTGGTCTGGTCGGTTTTATTTCGCGCAGCGATATTTTGGCCGCGGTGATGATCGATCCGCCGTTGAGTCTGTGGCGCTAACGCAGCGACGATGATAGGGTTAGCAAAATAATAAGCAGTATTCGATGCGTCGCATAGTGAAGTCATAAAAGACGCGATAACCATTCGATAACAAGAGCATTGAGATGAACCTGACTTTGATAACGTCGGCTGCAACCATCGGTTTATTTTTCGGCATATTAATTTTTGTCGAAATCGGTCGGCGTATCGGCATTTCCCGGCAGGCGCGCGAACCCGATGCCGCTAGCGCTGCACCGATGCTGTTGGTTCCAGCACTGAATGCGATGATCGATATCACCACCACGCGGTTGGTCGCGACGCGCAATCATCTGGCGCTGGCGTTGGTATCGTACGTCGTGATCGATCTCGAATTTCCGCGACTTGGTTTGATTCGTATCGATGCGGCCGATCAACTATTTATCGAATTGCGGAGTGGTATGCGATGACGGCCGTTGTCGTAAAAAATTATGTGATGGCTGTGCATGAGTAGCGAGCGGTGATCGAACCGCGGGTGCTGGTAACGCTGTGGGCTGGCTTGCTGCTATTAATTCACGCTGCGTTTATCGTGCGCGCTATTTTGCGACGAAATCGCGAACCGACTTCGCGGATGGCGTGGGTGGTGGTGTTGGCGGTGTTGCCGATCGTCGGCATTGTGTTGTATCTGTTGCTCGGCGAAACCAGCATCGGTCGGCGCCGCGTCGCGCGCTTGCGCGAAGTGCTCGCGCAGTTGGCCGATATCGCGGTGGCACCGGGCACCGATGTCGCGATACAACAGGCGCAAATTCCCGAGCGTTATGCACATTTATTTAGCGTCGGCCATTCGATCAACGGCTTCGCGGCAGTCGGCGGCAATCGCGCGCAATTGTTAGCGGATTCGAACGCGATGATCGCGGCGTTAATTGCCGATATCGATGCCGCGCAGCAGCACGTGCATATTATTTTTTATATTTGGTTGCCGGATAATAACGGCCTGAGCGTGGTGGCTGCATTGCAGCGCGCCGCAAAGCGCAATATTGCGTGTCGCGTGCTCGCCGATGGTTTGGGTTCGCGCGGTTTGGTCGCATCGAAGCATTGGCAGGCGCTGCGAGCTGCGGGCGTACACGCGGCGGTCGCGCTACCGATCGGCAATCCATTACTGCGGCCGCTGCGCGGACGCATCGATTTGCGCAATCACCGCAAAATTGTCGTGATCGATAATTGCATCACCTACTGCGGCAGCCAGAACTGCGCCGATCCGGAATTTCTCGTCAAAGCGAAATACGCGCCGTGGGTCGATGCGGTAATTCGCTTCGAAGGCCCGATCGCGCGACAAAATCAGTATTTATTTATCAGCGATTGGATGGCGCAAGCTAAAGAAGATATTTCGGCGTACTTGCGCGAACCGCTGGCGCCGTTTGATTTCGGCTTCGCCGCGCAAGTTATAGGCACCGGGCCGACGATGCGTTACGCGGCGATGCCGGAAGTATTCGGCACGCTGATGCACGCCGCGCGCCGCGAACTCTGCATCACCACGCCGTACTATGTGCCGAGCGAAGCGATGCAAGCGGCGTTGTGCGCGAGTGCGCGGCGTGGTGTCGCAACCACGATTATTTTTCCGGCGCGCAACGATTCGTGGGTGGTCGGCGCGGCGAGTCGCAGTTACTACAGCGATCTGCTCGCCGCCGGCGTGCGCATCTACGAATACCGCGGCGGCTTGTTGCACGCCAAATCGCTAACGCTGGATGGCGAGATCACGTTGATCGGTTCGGCGAATATGGATCGCCGCAGTTTTGAATTAAATTACGAAAACAATATTTTATTTTGCGACGCCGCGTTGACCGCGATAGTGCAGCAGCGCCAGCGCGACTATCTGGCGCAATCGTATCCGGTGACTGCCGCCAGCGTTGCGCAATGGCCGCTGTTGCGACGTCTATTCAACAATACGATCGCAATGCTCGGGCCGGTTTTGTAAGCGCGAGGTCGAAGTGGAAAAATAAGCGCGGCGCTAGAAGCTCAGCTCGATCATGATGCCGTTGGGGTCGCGCAAAAATATTAAATGCATTTTAAGATCGGTCAGTATTTGCTCGTTGTGTTCGATGCCGTGTTGTTTGAAGCGCGCAATAAATTTATCGGCATCGCGGCATTGCAGTGCGACATGATTGACTACGCCGTTCTGCGCCGCGCTGGGTTCCGGTAGCGGTGCATCGATAAATTTTTCGGTGGCGATCAAATGTACGATGGCGCGCTCGGATTCGGCGTACACGTACGCGGCCTTCATAATATCGACATTGGGATACGGCGGCCTGACCTGCATGCCGAGTATCTCGGTGTAAAACCGAATCGATTCCGCCATGCATTTGCTGCGTACGTTGATATGGTCGAGCCGTAATACAGTCATAATATTTTCCTTCGATGCCTCGATTGTGCTGCGCTATTCTTTGAATAGGTCGTCAACTAACGATATGGTTTCGCATATAATACCGCAACGTCGATATTAAACGATTCGCTTCGTGGTATTTGAGATAGCGACTGCAGCGTTGCGCGCACGCCGACCACGCGTAAATTTTTGCGCATCTATTGAGATACTGCTGCATGACACAGAGCATCAAAGCTGCAACGCTCGAAGATGTAACCGCGATCGTTATGTTGGTTAATCGCGCTTATCGCCCCAGCGGTGGCACAAAAGGCTGGACGCACGAGTCGGACATTGTGAGCGGCGAGCGAGTGGCCGCGGAGGGTGTCCGAGCGATGTTCGCGCCCGATTCATTTATCTTCGTTGCCGAAAAAAACCAACAACTTGTTGCATGCATACATCTCAAGATTGGCGATGAATGCGCGTATATTGGCATGCTCGCCACTAATCCTGACCAGCAGCAACAAGGCTATGGCAAGTTGATGCTTGATTATGCGGAGCGCTTCGCCACCGGGCACTTTTCAATCCGGACATTCGAAATGGTGGTCGTCTCGGCAAGAACGGAGCTGATCGCCTTTTATATTCGGCGTGGCTACGCAAAAGCTGGCGTTGTGCATGCGTATCCAATCGCCGCTGGCGTTGGCGTTCCCAAAGTGGCGGGGTTGACCACCGAAATTTTACGCAAGATTGCGCATCCCAAATAAAAAATGGCGGGTGATCTGATTGCCCAGATTAATGCAACCGTAAAAGCTAATGTAATGATACGTTAATAAAAATGGCGGTAAAGCCAATGCCAATTCCTTTACTATTTAATTAGCGCGAAAGAACACCGAAAAAATTGCGAAATCGCGCTCAACCGAATTTACACCGCATGCGAGAAATACTATGGCTTATAACTTTGATCCCGAATTGCAACTCGTCGTGCCGATGCTACCCGATCTCGATTTGATCAATCCGGCGGCAGCGCGGCAGACTCTCGATGCGATGGTTGCGCAGGCTGGCGCTAACGCGCAGGCGAACTTGGAGGCGCTGACCGTCAGCGATATCACTATCGAGCCGAGCACGCGTTGGGGTAAATCTAACGCACCGGTTAAAGCGCGCTTGTATCAGCCCAAAGACGGCGCGAGCAGCGGCGCGTTGGCGGCGCTGGTGTATGTGCACGGCGGCGGCTTTGTGCTCGGCAGCGTCGACTCGGAACAAGCCTCGGCGAGTGCGTTGGCGAAGCAGCTGAATATCGTGGTGCTGTCGGTGGATTATCGGTTGTCGCCGGAGCATCAATACCCGGCAGCGTTGGAGGATTGTTACGCGGCGCTGGAGTGGCTGCATCGCGAAAGCGCGACACTGCACGTCGATCGCGAGCGCATCGGTATTTACGGCGTTAGCGCGGGCAGTTGTCTGGCGGCGGCGGTCACGCTGCTCGCGCGCGATTTGCAGGGCCCTGCGCTGTGCATGCAATTTCTCGATATACCTGTGCTCGATGATCGTCTGCAAACGCCGAGCATGCAGCGATTTGTCGACACGCCGTTGTGGAGTCGGCCGAAAGCCGAGCTGAGCTGGAAATATTATCTCGGCGCATTGCACGGCAGTAATGACATTCCGTATTTAGCATCGCCAGCGCGCGCCGAAGATCTGACGAATTTACCGCCGGCGTATATATCGACGATGGAGTTCGATCCGCTGCGCGATGAAGGCATCGTCTACGCGATGCGTTTGATGGGCGCTGGTATTAGCGTGGAGCTGCATACATTCCCCGGTACTTTTCACGGCTCGTCGATGGTGGACTTCGCTGCGGTTAGTCAACGGCAGAACAAAGAAAAATTAACGGCATTGCGTCGCGGTCTGAAGTTGGGAGCGGCCCAGTAATGAAAATGTTGCCAGCGGCATCGCTGCCACTTACCGATGCTGACGATATCATTGCGCGCATGATCGATCATGCGAATCTACCTGCGCTGATGATGGCGATGATGCATATCAGCGGCGATACCGCGTTGTTCGATGGGCCGCTTAAACCGAAACCGCCATTGGTGGTCGGTTTGCAAGGCGGCTTCAATGGCGAGCAGCGCGCTGCGATCAAGCAGCAGGCGTTGACGCTGCTGGCGCAGTACCGCGATCGTGGTTGCACATTGCCACCGCCGCCGGATCGCGACACCGTGTATCGGATGATGTGTTTTATGGTTGGCGAAACGGTGCCGATCGAATTCGTCGATATGTTTCTCGAAGAGATGGCGCTCGACGGCAACGATGCACGCGCGGTGACCTTGAAAAAACCGCTGCCTGCAAATTTCAAAGTCGTAATTATCGGCGCCGGCATGTCGGGACTATTGGCGGCAATGCGTCTGCAGGAAGCCGGTATTCCGTATTGTATTTTTGAAAAAAATCCCGAAGTCGGCGGCACCTGGTTCGAAAACAGTTACCCCGGTTGTCGCGTCGATGTCGCCAACCATTTTTATTCATACTCGTTCGAACCGAATCACGATTGGAGCGAATTTTTTTCGCAGCGCGACGAGTTGCTTGATTATTTTCGCAATGTCGCGAACAAGCACAGTATTCGCCAACATATTCGTTTCAACACCGAAGTAACGAAATCGGTTTACAACGAACAAACGAAAAGCTGGCAGCTGACTGTTAAAAGCGCCGATGGTAACGAAGAGGATTTTGCTGCGAACGCACTGATCAGCGCAGTGGGGCAGCTCAATCGCGCGAAGTGGCCAGACATCGACGGTATCAAAAGCTTTCGCGGCGAGTACTGTCATTCGGCGCAATGGAATCACAACATCGATGTCACCGGCAAGCGCGTGGCGGTGATTGGCACCGGCGCCAGCGCGTTTCAGTTGATTCCTAAATTGGCGCAGCAGGCGAAAGAGCTTTTTGTATTTCAACGCTCGCCGTTTTGGATGATGCCAAACCCGAGTTATCACAAGCAGGTCGGCGACGACACCAAGTGGACGATGAAGCATGTGCCGTACTATTCGCACTGGTATCGCTTCTTATTGTTTTGGATCGCCTCGGATGGCCTGCACCCGCAATTGAAAGTCGATCCGAGCTGGCCGCATCAACAGCGTTCGGTCAACGCCGCTAACGACGCAACGCGCGAATTTCTCACTCACAATATCGCGCAGCAAATTGGCGATCGCACCGATTTGCTCGACAAATGCATTCCGAGCTATCCGCCGTTCGGCAAGCGCATGCTACAGGATAACGGTGCGTGGTTCGCGGCGTTAAAACGCGACAACGTCAGATTGGTTGCCGATCCGATCAACAAAATTTACGAGCAGGGCGTCAATTTCGGCGCTAACCAAAATGCCGAAGTCGATGTGATCATCTACGCGACAGGCTTTCACGCCACGCAATTTTTATCGCCGATCGAGATCGTCGGCAAAAATAATATCGTGCTCAACGAAATGTGGGGCGAAGACCCGGCAGCGTATCTCGGCATTACGATACCGGAATTTCCGAATTTGTTTTGTCTGTACGGCCCCGGAACGAATTTGGCGCATGCGGGCAGCATTATTTTCCATTCCGAATGCCAGGTGCGCTACGTGATGAATTGCCTGCGTGCGATGATTGAAAATAATATCGCCGAACTCGAATGCAAGCCCGCCGTGCTGAAAGATTGGGATAACCGTTTGCAGCATGCGATGAACGGCATGGTATGGTCGCATCCCGGCATGAACAACTGGTACAAGAACAGTAAAGGGCGCGTAGTGACCACCTCGCCGTGGCGATTGGTGGACTATTGGAATTGGACCAAACAGATAAATTTGGATGACTATGAAACCCAATGATCTCGTTATAGTAACCGGCGCCGGTAGCGGTATCGGCGCTGCACTTGCACGTCGCGCCGCAGCACTCGGCATGCGCGTGATTGCAACCGATGTCGATAGCAAAGGTCTCGCGGCCTTCGATAATCCGTTAATCACCACGCAGCGACTCGACGTTACGCAAGCCGATCAAGTTGAAGCGTTTTCTGCGCAAGTGTTCGAGCAATACGGCAAGGTCAATTATTTATTCAACAATGCCGGCGTATTGGTCGATGCCAAAAGTTGGGAGCTTAGCGAAAAAGATTGGCGCTGGTGTCTCGATGTCAACATCATGGGCGTCGTCAATTGCATTCGCAGTTTCGTGCCGCGCATGCTCAAGCAACAACAGCCCGGGCTGATCATCAACACGTCATCGGTTGGCGGCTTGATCGGCGGTGGAGCATTTATCGGCGCCTATCAGGCGACCAAGCACGCGATCGTCGCGCTCACCGAAACGCTGTTTCAGGAGTTGCTGCTCGAAGGCGATTTAATTAAAGCGGCGGTGTTGTGTCCGGGTGCGGTCGATACCGGTATTTGGGAATCGGATCGGCTGCGCGCGCCACACGAACAAACCGTTAGAGAAAGCCAATCCGCGCAAAAATTTCATCATTTTGCTAGCACCAATTCGAAAACGGCGATCACTCCCGATGAGTTTGCCGAAAAAGCATTCGACGCAATCGCCACCGGCAAATTCTGGTTACTGCCGCAACCGGATTTTAAACCGATGTATCGGTTGCGCGCCGATAGCGTGCTCGATGAAACCAATCCGGTCGGCCTGCGACATATGCCGAAGTCATAAGAACAGTAGTAAAAAAGAAGTTGCAAAAAAACTGCTCTTATTGACGCCGAGCGTTAGCGTATGAGCATTCAAATTCTTAGTTGAAGGCAATGATCGCCGGATAGAATGATGCCATCGCGCGCCGCCGCGCGCAAAAATATTGCCGGCAAAATAGATGGCGTTGTCCGACCACAACACCACTTCTCCGCCGTTGCCTGCCACCGTTGCATCGGCATATATCGCGGCATTTTTGCCGAATATTGTGCGCTGTGCATTGCGTGGCGTTAATGACGATCCTGGTTCTGGGCTCCAGTGTTATCGCTATCGTTATCTATGATCGCCACAATTTTATCGACACTCGGACAAGCAGCCGTAGGTCTTGCGCACAAAATTCTCCTAGATAGCGGACGTTGGCAGCACGCACTACGGGTATATTCAGTTGATCGAACTAACCGCCCTAAAACCGGTATTTTGGCCAAAAATCGCCGTTTTTACTTTCCGCTGGACAGTGCGCGGCCGTCGGGTTAATTTACGTGACAACTAGGGAGAGTTGCCCCAACCTCAGTATTGGCGCGGCTTCCAGACTAAAAACAAAGGCCGTGCTAATGGACTACATCAACCGACGATTCCGCATTAACAGTCCAAAACCAAGATCAACCGACACGTCTCGTTTAATTTTTAAATGCGGACGCGTCTGCATACTAAGTAGTTAGGGTTTTATAGAAGATTTATCTCACAACGAGAGGTTAAGTATGAAAGCAAAAGCATTGCTCGCATTTTCTGTTGTTTCCGCAGCAATCACCTTATCTGGCTGCGCCGGGCAAGGCGGGATGTTTGGCCCCGGAAAGTTTGAAGTGGTTCAAGCAGACACAAGATTTAGCCCCGATGGAAACACCGTAATTCTGAGCAAGAACAATCGAATCTCAAGCAAATCCATTGCTGGCGGCGTTCACATTGATGGCACTGGGGTTTTTATCAATCCATCCGTTACAAAATCAAAAAGCGGCCAGGTCGCATTACTCTCCCTAAACATAACCAACATGACACAACATGGGGCTCTCCAAATTCATTGGGTGTTCCCCAAAGTATCTCGTTCTTAATTAATGGCGCAAAACCAATTCAGTTGAAAATTGTGGCTGGTGACAAAGCGTGGGCTGACACAATTTCCTACAACTCAGTTACAAAATCCGCTTCCTCAGACATTGTTGAGTCCGGCATGGCTCCACTCTCAATTGAGCAGTACAAAGAAATAATGTCTGCACAAAGTCTCGCTGTCCAAATTACCGGCTCCAAGCAGAACGCGACTTACGAAGCATCTGATATATCCAAAGACTTCCAGAAGAACCTCCAAGACTTCTACCAAAAAAACCTGTGAAAACTGCTAAAACCCTAACAGATAAGGATATGTCGCGCTTGCCGCGACATATCTCATTGTTGAACAAGCCCGGTCTCGGACTCTCTATCTATTAGTAAATAAATCGATTTT
>JAYVWC010000038.1:0-18548 GCA_043786385.1 Spongiibacteraceae bacterium
GAACGCGCGCCATTGGTGGTCGACTTATCGTCGCTATGGGCGGGGCCGTTGTGCAGTCATCTGCTACAGCAACTCGGTGCGCGCGTGCTGAAAGTTGAAAGCAGCACGCGACTCGACGGTGCGCGCCGCGGTAATCGCAATTTTTATAATTTATTAAATACGAATAAAGAAAGCGTTGTATTGGATTTTGCAACAGAGATTGGGCGCGCGCAGTTACGTGCGTTGTGCGTGCGTGCCGATATTGTGATCGAAGCATCGCGGCCGCGCGCGTTGCGCCAGCTTGGCATCGTCGCTGAAGAATTGATTGAGATTAATCCTGCGTTGACGTGGCTCAGCATTACCGGTTATGGGCGCCGCGAGCCCGAAGCCAATTGGATCGCGTTCGGCGATGATGCGGCGGTGGCGGCGGGGCTATCGTCTGCGTTGTATGCCGTGTGCGGCAAGCCATTATTTTGCGGCGATGCGATTGCCGATCCGTTGACCGGAATGCACGCGGCACTCGCCGCTTGGCAAAGTTATCGCAGCGGCGGCGGGCGTTTGCTTGCGCTGGCGCTGCGCGATGTGGTGGCGCATTGCATTCAATTCAGTGCGCCGAATACTCCGGAATTATTGCGTACACGCGAGCAAGCATGGCGTGCAGTAATCGCTCAGAAAAATTTGCAAGCGACGTTGCCGGTGACGCGCCAACCGCAAGGCATCGCTCGCGAATTGGGCGCCGATACACTATCGGTATTAACCGAATTAGGCATCGCATGTTAATCCGCAACGCTGAAATTAATTTCACCACCGTTACCGATATTCGCATTGCGAATGGTGTAGTGGTGGAAATCGGTATGCAATTGCAGACTACGGCGAACGATATCGTGCTCGATGCGCACGGCAATGCATTGTTGCCGGGTTTGCACGATCACCATTTGCATTTTATGGCGTATGCCGCCGCGCTCGATTCAGTATTTTGTGGGCCGCCGACAGTAAATAACGAAGCCGAATTGGTGCAAGCGTTGCAGCAAAAAGCGCAAGTGCTGTCTATTAAGCCGAAGTTGGCTCAATCGAATCACACTTGGTTGCGCGGTATTGGTTATCACGCTTCGGTGGTGGGCGAAATCGATCGCAGTTGGCTCGATCGCATCGTGCCGAATATGCCGGTGCGTATTCAACAGCGCAGCGGCCGGCTATGGATTTTAAATTCGTGCGCGTTATCGTTGCTCGGCGATTTAAGCGTAGCACCGCTCGAAAAAATAAACGGCGAATTGAGTGGCCGCTTGTACGATGCCGATCGGTGGTTGCGCGAGCGGATCGGCCAGCGACTGCCCGATGTCGCTCGCGCGAGTCGACGCTTGGCGAGTTTTGGTGTCACCGGTTTTACCGATACATCGCCGCAGAATGATGCAGCGACTTTCGAAAAATTTTCGGCATTGCAACAATGCGGCGAGTTGCTACAGGATGTGGTGTTGATGGGCGATGCGAGTTTGAGTGCTTTACCAGCACAAGAGCATTTGCGATGCGGTGCGACCAAAATCCATTTGCACGATAGCGCGCTGCCCGATTTCGATGAGCTGTGTACAACGATTAGTGTTAGTCATCGTAATCAGCGCCCGGTCGCGATTCACTGCGTAACGCTGACCGAATTATTGTTTTCATTGAATGCGATCGAAATCGCTGGCGCGTTACTCGGCGATCGCATCGAGCACGCGGCCATTGCACCGCCGGAAGTGGTGCAGAAAATCAAACAATTAAATTTAATCGTTGTCACGCAGCCGAATTTTATCGCCGAGCGCGGCGATGCATATCTGCGCGATGTCGATGCCGACGATCGCCCATGGTTGTATCGCTTGCGCGGTTTTATCGATGACGGCATTGCGCTGGCTGCCGGCACCGATACGCCGTTCGGCGACGCAAACCCGTGGGCGGCAATGCAGGCCGCAGTGACGCGATGCACTAGCGGCGGTGCGATTATCGGTGCGCAAGAAGCGTTGACCCCGGAAGCGGCGCTGGAATTATTTCTCGGTGATCCATTGTTGCCGGGGCAGGGCCGCAATCGAATCGAGATTGGCTGCCGCGCGAATTTGTGTATGCTGGATAGAAGTTGGCAGCATGCGCGCAAAAATTTGGCTGGTGTATGGGTAATTAAAACAATTAAAAATGGTTTTTCGTTGCTTGATTAGTCGAACAATCGAATCTCAACCCCGCATTGCCACCTGCGGTACATCGCCAGTTTTTGGAGGTTCTGCGCGGGCGAGAAAACTCATCACTTCGCTGGCTTCAGCCATCGTGTCGCCGTAGCCGAGCTCGATCAGTTGCTCGACGAACGGGCGCGTAAATAATAAATAACTCGCCGCGTTGACGCCGCCGCTGTTGTAACCGCTACCGGTGATGCGCAAAAAATAGCGAATGCTGCGCGGTAATTCTTTGACGTGTAACTCGGCGATGGTGTCAATGTCTTGCGATGGCGAGATCACGTACAGTTCGACCGGATTTAATTTGCGCGATAATTGCTCGCGTAACTCGGGTGGTACCAGGGCGATCAATTCGTTAACGCGTTCGAGCAATTCGATATCGGTGGCGAGGCTATCGATAAACGCGCTGTTGAGCAGATGGCCGATAATTTGCCCGAACGCGGGGCTGTGAACTTTGCGAATCGGTTTGGCGTAGGTGCGTTTATGGCCGTTCGGTGGGATCACTAAAATGCGTTCGGCGCCGAGATGCAGTGCTGGACTGATTGGCGTTAACTGGCGCAGCGCGCCGTCGCCATAATAATTGCCGCTGATTTCTTCGGGCGGAAAAATCGTTGGGATCGCTGCCGACGCCATTAGATGCTTTAGTTGCAGCGGCGTCGCGATGCCTTGGCGGCGCCAGCGTTGCCAGTTGGCGTGATCCGGCCCGCCTTGGAAAAAACTCATCGACACGCCTTGCGTGTAATTCATCGCAGTCACCGATACCGCGAGTAGATGACCGTCGGCGATGTGTTGGCCGATCTGATCGAAATTCAGCGCGTTCTGCAGCATATTGCGCAGCGGCGTATTGTCGAGCAGACCCACCGGCCTGCCGACGGCAATCCCGGTGTTGAATAGTGAGCGCGTCAAGCGCCAGGCATTGTTGATAACGTCGAGCCAATCGCTGCGATACACGTTGCCGACCGACAATCGCAGCCATAACGATTCGAGCCAACTCACCGCAGTAACGAAATTTTCGGCCTGCGTGGCCAGCGCCACTGCGTTTAACGCGCCGGCCGACGTGCCGCACAGAATCGGGAAGGGGTTGTATTGATAATCCTTGGTCAGTTGCGCCAGTGCTTTCAGTACGCCCACTTGATATGCAGCGCGCGCGCCGCCGCCAGGCAACAATAACGCATTGCGATTGGGGCTTTGCAAGAGATTGGTCGCCGACAAATTTAATCCGTCCGTCACCTGTGACTAAATTTCAGTATAGCCAGTGTCCGCTACCGCATATGTTCGCGGAGGCCTTTTTCGACCAGGATTTTGGTGGCGATCTCTTCGACTGAGATGTGCGTCGTATCGATATGGCGAATTTGATTGCGGCGGAACAGCGCTTCGGCCTGCCGCACTTCGTCTTCGCATTTGGCGATGTTGGCGTAGCGACTATTGGCGCGCCGCTCGTTGCGAATCGCGGCGAGGCGCTCGGGGTTGATCGTGAGCCCGTATAATTTTTCGCGAAAGGCTAACAATGGTCGCGGAATTTGCCCGCTTTCGAGGTCTTCGTCGGTGAGCGGATAATTGGCGGCGTAAACGCCGTGCTGCATCGCCATATACAAACAGCTCGGTGTTTTACCGCAGCGCGAGACGCCGACCAAAACCAGCTGCGCCTGATCGTAGTGATTGATGCGCGCGCCGTCGTCGTTTTCGAGTGCGTAATTAACGGCATTCATGCGCTGCTGATACAAAATTTCCGAGCTGCGGCTATGGCCACGGCCCACCGTGAAGCTCGATTTACAATCGAGCGCGATTTCGAGCGGCGCGAGAAAAGTTGAGAAAATATCCATTAACACGCCATTGCTGGCAGCGATGATGGCGCGTACCTGTTGATTGACGATGGTGTCAAAGATAATCGCCGGTGCGCCGTCGCGTTCGCTGGCATCGTTGATGCGGCCGACCGCTTGGTGCGCCTTTTCCTCGGTATCGACAAACGGCAGCACGGTGTTGTCGAAGTCGAAGCTGTCAAACTGCGCCAACAAGCTACGGCCTAGCGTTTCGGCGGTGATACCGGTGCTATCGGAGATAAAAAATGCGCTGCGCTTCATCGATTCGATTCCCCATCGATTTAGGTAAATGCCCGACTGGATCCGAGCAGTGCTCGGCGCGCGGGAAATTTGCGTCGATTTTCGGTATTATGGCGCCCCGCTAACGGCTGCGCACCTTAGCATAATCTACGCGCGGCAACTTTCGCACAGCATTACTGACGGAGATACGACCTTGGCCGAATACGTTGTCTGGTTTGAGCACTTAGGTATGGGCGATGTCGAGCGCGTGGGTGGTAAAAACGCGTCGCTGGGCGAGATGATCAGCCATTTGGCAGGCGCTGGTGTCTCGGTGCCGGGTGGCTTCGCGACCACCGCAGACGCGTATCGCGATTTCCTCAGCCAAAGCGGTCTCGACGCGTGGATTCACGAGCAGCTCGATGTGCTCGATGTCGACGATGTCAAAGAGCTTGCTGTGGTCGGCGCGAGAATTCGCCAACGCATCGTCGAGACACCGCTGACGCCGCCGTTGGCAGCCGCCATCGGCGAGGCCTTCGCAAAATTATCAGCTGACAATTCGAAGATTGCCGTTGCCGTGCGCTCGTCGGCGACCGCCGAAGATTTACCCGATGCGTCGTTTGCCGGTCAGCAGGAAACTTTCCTAAATATTAGCGGCATCGACAATGTATTGATCGCGGTGAAAGAAGTATTCGCATCGCTGTTCAACGATCGCGCCATCGCCTATCGCGTGCATAAAGATTTCGATCACAAACATGTCGCGTTATCGGCCGGCATTCAACGCATGGTGCGCTCCGAAACCGGCTCTAGTGGTGTGATGTTTACGCTCGATACCGAATCGGGTTTCGATAAAGTCGTGTTTATCACAGCGTCGTATGGTCTCGGCGAAACGGTGGTGCAGGGCTCGGTCAACCCCGATGAATTCTATGTGCACAAGGAGACACTCGCCGCGAATCGGCCAGCGGTGTTGCGGCGCAATCTCGGCGCTAAAGCGATCAAAATGATTTACACCGATAGCAATAAAGCAGGGCGTTCGGTGCAAACAGTCGATGTGTCGGAAGAGCAGCGGCAGCGTTTCTGTATCGACGATAGCGAAGTCGAAGCGTTGGCGCGCCAAGCATTGATTATCGAGCGCCACTACGATCGCCCGATGGATATCGAATGGGCCAAAGACGGCGACGATGGCAAGTTATACATCGTGCAAGCGCGGCCCGAGACGGTCAAAAGTCGCTCGTCGAATACGTTGATGGAGCGCTACCTGCTCAAAGAAAAAGGCTCGATATTGTGCGAAGGGCGCTCGATCGGCCAGCGCATCGGCAGCGGGCCGGTGCGCGTGATTACCGGCTTGGCGCAGATGGATCAAGTGCGCCCCGGCGATGTACTCGTCACCGATATGACCGATCCCGATTGGGAGCCGATCATGAAACGCGCGTCGGCGATCGTCACTAATCGCGGTGGCCGCACCTGTCACGCAGCAATTATTGCGCGCGAATTGGGAATTCCTGCGGTAGTCGGTTGCGGCGACGCCACCGAAAAATTATCGACCGGCATGGATGTAACGGTGAGCTGTGCCGAAGGCGATACCGGCATGGTGTACGCGGGTCAGTTGGAGTTTGCGATCACCACCAACGATCTACAAAAAATGCCTGACCTGCCGTTCAAAATTATGATGAACGTCGGTAACCCCGATCGCGCGTTTGATTTTCAAGCGTATCCGAACGCTGGCGTCGGTTTGGCGCGTCTCGAATTTATTATCAATCGGATGATCGGTGTGCATCCAAAAGCGCTGCTGCATTTCGACGATTTGCCGCGCGATGTGCGCCTCAGCGTCGAGCGCCGCATCGCGGGCTACGCATCGCCGGTCGATTTTTACGTCGAGAAATTAGTCGAAGGCATTGCCACAATCGCTGCAGCATTTTCGCCGAAGCGCGTGATCGTGCGCATGTCCGATTTCAAATCGAACGAATATGCGCATTTGATCGGCGGCAGTTTGTACGAGCCGCAGGAAGAAAATCCGATGCTCGGTTTTCGCGGTGCATCGCGCTACATTTCCGAAGCGTTTCGCGAATGTTTTGAACTGGAATGCCGCGCGTTAAAACAAGTGCGCAATATCATGGGCCTAACTAACGTCGAGATCATGGTGCCGTTTGTGCGCACCGTTGGCGAAGCGCGACAAGTGGTCGAGCTGCTCGCCGAGCACGGTTTAAAGCGCGGCGAAAATGGTTTGAAAATTATTATGATGTGCGAAATTCCGTCGAATGCATTACTGGCTGATCAGTTCCTGCAATACTTCGATGGCTTCTCGATCGGCTCGAATGATTTAACGCAATTGACGCTCGGTTTGGATCGCGATTCGGGTCTGGTCGCGCATTTGTTCGACGAGCGCAATGACGCCGTCAAAGTGCTGCTGAAAAGCGCGATCACCGCGTGCAAGGCGCAGGGTAAATACGTCGGCATTTGCGGCCAAGGCCCTTCCGATCACCCCGATCTGGCGAAGTGGTTGATGGATCAAGGCATCGATAGCGTGTCGTTAAGTCCCGATTCGGTATTGGAAACTTGGTTGTTTTTAGCCGAGCAGCACAGCCCGATTTAACCTCCTCTGGATAACTATTTATCTGATGCTATGGTCTGGCCTCCCCTGCGTAGTAGGGGAGGTGCTGAGCGTAGCGAAGCGGAGGGGTTGGTAGCGTGCGTTTTTTTCTGCTAGAAAAATTAATCAATTTGCACGACGGTTATCGGCGCGTATTTAAAATCGATCAGCGTGAATTGCTGTTGCTGCAAGAGCACGGCGAATGCCATCTGATCGAAGCGCATTGTCCGCATCGCGGTCATCCGCTGAATGCTGCCATCATCCACAACGATACGATTCGCTGTCCGTTGCACGGCTATCAATTTGCGCTGCGCGATGGTGCGCTACGCGCTGCCGGTGCAGAACCTTGTCGCGCACTGCAGCGTTACGATGTGGTGTATCGCGACATCGATTTGGGTGTGATGTTGTAGTTGAAATTGATGTGCGATCTGAATTGGCAAAAGGCAAGACCTGTCGCCCCGTGCGTCGCCCGCTGATGGTACCGAGCAGCGGTGCGCTCGGTTGCGGCAGCAATGGAATCCACGCACCGATTTCGCCATATCCGTCGTCGCTCTCATCGGAGCTTGCCGAAGTGCTTGTAAAGTTGACGGTTAACCATGATCCGGTGCGATGGTTAATGCTTGTTGCAGTTTGGCATCGCGGGCGAGGTGATCTTGGCCTAGCACCAAATACATTGCCGGTACGATAAACAACGTAAATAACGTGCCGATCGAAACGCCGGTGGCGATTACCAAGCCCATATTGTTGCGGCTGACGGCGCCGGCGCCGGTGGCGAAGATTAATGGGATGACGCCCAATACCATTGCGGCGCTGGTCATCAAAATCGGTCGTAGACGAATGCCAGACGCGATTTCGATTGCTTCGCGTTTGGTTTTGCCGCGGTGTTGTTCTTCGTTGGCGTATTGCACGATCAAAATGCCGTGCTTCGCGATCAATCCCACCAGCGTGATCAAACCTACTTCGGTGTAGATATTTAACGTTGCGGCACCGAGGAAAATAAATATCATCGCGCCAAAAATCGCCATCGGTACCGAAGTTAAAATAATCAGCGGATCGCGAAGGCTTTCAAATTGCGCGGCAAGTACCAGAAAAATAATCAGTACGGCGAACGCCAGTGTGATTGCAAACGTGTTTGATTCCTGAATGCTTTGCCGCGATTGGCCGCCGTAGTCGATATCGTAGCCGTGCGGTAATACTTCTTTTGCGACTTGTTGCAAGGTTTTTAACGCATCGCCCAACGGCACGCCGGTAATACCCGAAATCGTTACCGAATTGAGTTGCTGGAAGTGATTGACTGCTTCCGGAACCGTTTTAGTTTGCAGCGAAATTAATGTCGACGCCGGTACCGAAGCACCGTTGGGGGTGCGGATGTAATAATCTTTTAATTGATCGGCGTTGAGTCGATCGGCCTGCTGCACTTGCGGCATCACTTTGTAAGCGCGACCAGCCATGCTGAAGTAATTGACGTAACCACCGCCGAGCATCGCGCTGAATGCCGAACCGATATCGCGCATGCTGAGCCCCATTGTTGCGGCCTTTTCGCGATCGACGATTACGGTGGTCTGTGGCTTGTCGTATTTCAGGTCGTTATCGAGATAATAGAATTGCAGCTTCTCTTTTATCTTCGCTTCAAACGTTTGCGCGACCTCGTTGAGATTGGCGAACGGCTCGGTGGTTTTAATCACGAATTGCATCGGTAAACCGTTACCGCCGCCGGGTAGTGCCGGCGGCGCAAATACCGCCACGCGCGCGCCGGCGATTTGATTGAATTCGCTTTGCAATTGGACGACGATTTCGGCAGCGGAGCGGTCGCGTTCGTTCCACGGCTTCAACGTCATCGGTGCGAAGCTGCGATTGGTGGTGCCGAAACCATCGAGTTGAATCACGTGTTCGATCTCGGGCAGCGCGGTGACTATTTGGTAACTCTGCAGCCCGAATTGGCTCATTTGCTGCGCGGTAGCCGTGGGGGGGCCGCTAGTCAGTGCGATGACAAAGCCTTGATCCTCTTGCGGCGCGAGTTCGCGTTGCGATAATTTCGCGAACACGACGATCAGCACGATGACGATCGCGCCAAACGTCACTAATACCGGTCGGGCATCGAGCGCGTGACGCAACAAATTCTGATAGATCTGCCGCGTCACTTCCAAGTTGTGGTCGACCATTTTCGCGAGTTTGGTTTCGCCGTGATCGTGCTTAAGCATGCGCGAACACATCATCGGCGACAACGTCAGCGCAATCACTGCCGAGATCGCTACTGCACCCGCGAGCGTAAATGCAAACTCGGTGAATAATGTGCCGGTCATGCCGCCCATAAAACCGATCGGCACGTACACGGCGATCAACACCAGCGAAATGACGATGATCGGTCCTGTCAGTTCTTTTGCGCCAGCGAGCGCCGCCTGTATTGGCGTCATGCCTTCCTTCATATGGCGATCGACATTTTCAACGACGATAATGGCATCGTCGACGACCAGGCCGATGGCTAATACCAGCGACAGCAATGTCAACATATTGATCGAGTAGCCGAGCGCCATCATGATCATAAACGCGCCGATCAACGATAGCGGCATTGCGATCGCCGGTATCAATGCAGCACGCATGGTGCCCATAAATAAAAATACGACCAGCGAAACGATCAGCAGCGCTTCGATCAGCGTTTTGATCACTTCTTGAATCGATGCGGCGACGTAGATCGATGAATCGTGCACGATCGCGCCGGTCAACGTGGTGGGTAATTGCACCTCGATTTCCGGCCATAACTCGCGCACATTTTTGGTGACTTCGAGCAGGTTGGCGTTCGGTGCCGAATCGATTGCGAGCGCGACCGTTGCTTTGCCGTCGAGCATGCCGTTTTGGTTGTAATCGACGGCACCCAACGTGACATTGGCAACGTCTTGCAAGCGCACCAGCGAAATGCCTTTGCGCTTGATGACGATGTTGCGGAAATCTTCGACCGAATGTAAATCGGTGTTAGCGTTCAGATCGATCGAGATCATCTGGCCGCGGGTCGAGCCGATCGCGGAAATGTAATGATTACTTTCGAGTGCGGTATAGATATCGGCGGCGGTCAAATCGACTGCGGCGAGTTTTTGCGGATCGAGCCAGGCGCGCAGCGCAAACTGTCGATTGCCGATCACCGCCGCGTGCTGCACGCCGGGCACGCTTTGTATTTTCGGTTGCACGACGCGAATTAGATAGTCCGAAAGTTGGCTGATCGACATCACATCGCTGTGGAAGGTGATAAACATCGCCGACGTGGCATCCGATGCATTCACCGTTAGTTGTGGCTGCTGTGCCTGTGGCGGCAATTGATTGATGACCGAGTTAACCTTGGTGTTGATTTCGGTTAGCGCGCGATTGGCATCGTAGTTGAGGCGCAGGTTCGCGGTGATCGTGCTGACGCCGCTGACGCTGCTCGACGTTAGATAGTCGATCCCCTGCGCCTGCGAAATAGCGTTTTCGAGCGGCGTGGTAATAAAGCCGGCGATGACTTCGGGATCGGCGCCGTAGTAAGTTGTGCTAATGGTGATATTGGCGCTTTCCAGTTTTGGAAAGTTGCGCACCGGCATCGCGAACATCGCGCGCAAACCCAAGATTAAAATCAGCGCGCTGACAACGGTGGCCAGCACCGGGCGTCGAATAAAAATATCCGTAATATTCATGGAATATGCGTCGCCTACTCTTCGCTTGGGTGCGGATTGGGATCGTTCGCCGGCAGCACTGAATTATTGATATTCAACGGTGAGCCATTTTTAATTTTCAGTTGCCCGCTGGTGACCACTTGATCGCCAACAGCGACGCCTTTGACGATTGCCACTTGATCGCCCCGCGTTGGCCCGGTGGTGACGAATATTTCTTTTGCGAACAGTTCGTTGGCTGGCTTAGCTGCGGTCGACGAATCTTTGGCTGATTTGTCGGCAGGCTTTGGATCGATTTTGGTTGTTAAAAATACCGTCGCACCGTACGGGTTGTAAGCGACGGCGGTCAGCGGCAGCGTAACGAATTGCTCCGGGTTGCCGATTTCGATTTGTAGATTCAGATACATGCCGGGTAACAACTGATGTTTTGGATTTTGCAGCGTCGCGCGCACTTTGACGTTGCGGGTTTCGGTGTCGACCTGCGGATCGATTGCAGTAATTTTGCCGCTAAAATTTTTCTCCGGAAATGCATCGCTAATTGCAGTGACGCTTTGGCCGTTACGCAGCGTTGCTAACTGTTGTTGCGGTAGAAAAAAGTCGACGTAAATCGGATCGAGCGTTTGTAGCGTGACGAGTTTGGTGCCAGCAGCAACGTATTGACCGGGGTCGGCATTCCGTATGCCGAGATGACCGGCGAACGGCGCGCGAATGCGTTTTTTATCGACGATTGCCTGTTGCTCGGCGACTTGTGCTTTTGCACTTTTCGCAGTGGCGTGCTGGGTATCGAGTTCGGCTTTGCTGATCGCCTGCGCATCGTATTGCGCGATGGCGCGTTGATAATTTAGCGCGGCCAATTCAGCATTCGCGCGTAGCGAATCGAGTTTACCGACGGCATCGTCGGCGCGGAATTCAATCAGCAATGTGCCGGCTTTGATATCGCTGCCCGATTCAAAATGAATCGCATCGATAACGCCGTCGAGTTCGGCGCTGAGATCGGCGCCGCGCACAGCATGCACGGTGCCGACTGCATTGACCAATTGCCGCCAATCGGCCAGCTCGGCGCGCATTGCAGTTACGGTTTGTTGCGGTACGCCCATCGCTTTATAGGCAGCGAGTTTGCGCGATACATTAAATCCCCAAATTCCGCCGATTATCGCCACCATGGCGACTACCAATCCAATCATAATTAACCAACGCTTCATTCGGCGGATGCTCCATTCTCTTGTGGTAGAGAGTCTTGTAATAGCGAGTCTTGTGGCAGAGAGTCTTTTTCAGCAGAATTTTGTGCAGGAGAATTTTGCGGTAAGACATCTGATGGGGTTGATGTTTCTGGCGCAGAACCCTGCGCTGTGCTGTTCACCGCTAACGCAGTGTTATTGGTCGCCTGCCATTGACCACCGAGCGCTTGGAATAGTGCGGCGGTATCTTGATAACGATTGGCTAATGCCTGCGAATAATTGATGCGCGCCAATTGATATTCGCGCTGCGTAATCAACAGATTTAAATAACTGACGCCGCCGAGTGCGTATTGCTTTTCGGTGATCGCGAGGCTCTCCTTTGCGGAGGACAGCGCTGCGTATTGCGCTTGCAAAACCTGCGCATCGCTTTGCAATGCGGTTAACGCATCGGCAACATTTTTAAACGCGTTGAGCACGGTGAATCGATAATCGGCTGCCGCTTGATCGAGTGCGGCGATGGCTGCGCGGCGTTGTGCAGTCAGCGTGCCGCCGTGAAATAACGGCTGACTGATATTGGCGCCGAAGCTCCACAGGTTGTCGTCGAATAAATTGCCGAAGTTATTGGCCTGCGAACCGTAGCTGCCTACGATCGAAACTTGCGGATATAAATTAGCGGTGGTGACGCCGACCTGCGCCGAGGCTTGATGCAGCGATGCCTCTGCAGCGCGGATATCGGGGCGTTGGCGCACCAATTCCGATGGCAGCGAAACGGGCAGTTCTTGCGGCAACACTAATTCGGCGAGATCAAAATCGGTGGTGGCGCGCTCGCTCGGGAATTGACCTAAATACACCGCGAGTTGATTTTGCACGGCGGCCAATTGTTTTTCATACGCAGGCAGCGTGGCGCGCACGGCGGCCAAGTTGGAATTTGCTGTGAGCACGTCGGTATAGGCGGCTGCGCCCAACTGGTGACGCTGCTCGGCGATATGCGCTTGTTTTTCCAAATCGGCAACGATGTCTTTGGTCGTGGCGACTTGATCGCGCAACGAGGCTTCGGCGACGCTGCTGGTGACGACATTGGTGGCGAGCGTTAAATACGAGGCCTGTAATTGAAATTGTTGAAAGTCGACCACCGCCGCTTGGCGTTCGATGCCGCGACGCACACCGCCGAATAAATCGAGCGTGTACGACACATCGACCGATGCGTTGTAGAGGTTGTAAATACTATCGGCGCGCGTCGCGAATCCGGAGGCGCTAACTGTTTGCGCGCGCTGCCGCGATGCGCCGGCATTGGCATCGATACTGGGAAATAAACCGCCGCGCTGCGCGCTCAAATTTTCTTGCGCTTGGCGTAGTGCCGCGTTGGCAGATTCCACCGATGGGCTGTTAGCGAACGCCTGCTCGACCAAGCGATCGAGCTTTGGCGAACCGAACAGCGTCCACCATTGCGCAGGCAATTGCCGATCGTTGGCAAAGGTTTGTGCCTCGCCACCGGCGACCGGCGTCGCCGCTGTTTGTTCCGGCAGCGGCTGAGTGGTATAGCGTTCGGTGGTAGGTGCGGCGGGAGCGCTAAAATCGGGCCCCACGGCGCAACCGGTAGCAGCGGCAATCGCTAGTGGTAGCAGGCGTAACAGGTTGAATCGAGTCTGAATCATGATGCGAGTTGTCGACATCGGTTTTCCTTTTGACGATTGCTTTGACCTTGTGGGTAGGTGTGTATAGCAACGCTTGAGTT
This sequence comes from Spongiibacteraceae bacterium, assembly GCA_043786385.1. GTDB lineage: Bacteria > Pseudomonadota > Gammaproteobacteria > Pseudomonadales > CAMLJR01 > CAMLJR01. The sequence continues at coordinate 13,355 of JAYVWC010000038.1, forward strand.
TTTTACGCGCGAGCAAACAGTTGGCGCTTGCGAAATCGATTAAACGCTGATGTTACAGCGCATGCATATTTGCTCCAGCGAGCAATGGCTCGACATCTTTGGCTTGCGGCATACGGGATAGGCGCAGTGCAGCGAGAAATAATTCATCGTTTGATGCGGAGCGGTGAAGCATTTTGGATTGGTTGTCGCCGAAGCACTCAGCCGGGGCTGACTCGAAGCTATCCACCGCAAGCTGCACAGTGCTGGTTTGGCCAATGCGGTGCTCGCTTCGTGATAACTTTTGAGTTGTATTCATTCAGTCTGGACGGCAAACAACAAGTGGGATAGTGGATGCGTCGAGTGATCAACTTACTGACCGATAAGACGGCGCAGTTTATTGACTAACATCGTGCCGCGCAACCGCGTATTTAATGACAGTTTGTTCAGTGTATACGGTTATTGGAGCGAGCCTTGATTTGTTGCCAATATTTAACAATTGAGCGCGCGTCTGTATAACGGGATGCTCGGTTATTGCATTCGTGGCGACGTGGTTACATTTACGGCCCGAGAGTTACATCTGTGTGAGGCGCATAGTTTTTGCTTGCCAGAACGGTTTGCGGTGTGAGTCTGATTTAGTGCCATATGATCAAAAAATAAACGAATTGTGTGCGCGCGATGTAGCCTGGCGATAACTCGCTATCCACAAAGTTATCCACAGATTTTTGCACAGATTTTGGGGAAAACCTGCGGGCTGTTGCCGCGCAAGCCCTATTTCAAAATTGAGCCATTGGTGAAAATGTCAGCGAAATGGCATGTGCACGAGGTCATTTTTATGACATTTTTTTTGCCGCGCGCAGTTTTTAGCGTGTGGTAGCACTAAGGCGTCACAAAAGCTTCTTTTTGTTCGCTATTTTCGTTTCTTCGCCATTATGGCCCCGTTAGATTGTTATCCACAGCCGTAATGAGTGCTCGTTTGTCAACAAAAGCTTTGTCGCGATAGCATTTGCTTACTTTTGCGGATTACTGGCGCATTGCGGCTGTTACGGATGGGGCGCGCACAAATTAGGTCGTTAGGCTGTGCTGGTCGCGACTCAGTCGCGCGATGGTTGACCCAGCACGGGCGGCTCAACTTCTTCGACATAGTCGGCTTGCAACCACCAAGGCTGCGGATGGTATTGGCGCAGTAGATGGCGGCGATTGCGACCCAGTCTTTGATCCGTTGCTCGGGGCGCGTATTCTAGCCACCCCGAGCAACGCTCACAACTTCATTAAAACCAGTGATGAGAATGAACGCGATAGATACCGAGAATAACTCCGCTTTAGAGGGTGGGCTATTGCCCGTGTCACCGCGCTATCGCCTGGTTGCCGAGTGCGCCGATTTTTTGGTAATCGATAAGGCGCCGGGGGTCAGCGTGCATCGCGATCATGAAGTGCTCGGTTTGGTTGCGCAGGTGGCCGCCGAGCAACAGTGTGCGCAGCTGTTCTTGGTGCATCGTTTGGATCGGATGACGTCGGGTTTGTTGCTATTGGCAAAATCTGCGGCGAGCTGCGCTGCGCTGGCGCAGCAGTTTGCCGAGCATAACGTCGAAAAAATGTATTTGGCGCTCAGCGATCGCAAGCCACTGAAGAAGCAGGGCAGCATTCGCGGCGATATGCAGCGCGCACGCAATGGTGCGTGGCGATTGGCGCGCAGTTTGGAGAATCCCGCGCTAACGAATTTCTATAGTCGCGCGCTGCGGCCTGGGTTACGGCTGTTTATATTGCAGCCGCGCACCGGTAAAACACATCAGCTGCGTGTCGCGATGAAAAGCATCGGCGCGCCGATTTTGGGCGACACGCGTTACGGCGGCAGCATTGCCGAGCGCGGTTATTTGCACGCGTGCGCATTGCGTTTCGATTATCGCGGAACGATTTTTCAGTTTGGCGAATTGCCGCAAATCGGCGCAAAATTTTGCGATCCGGCGATTCGTACGATATTGCAGGAAGAATTGGCGAAGTGGTTGAAAAACGAAACGGCCGTTAATCGCCAGTCGTTTCGTTCCGATGCTATTTGCTTCGATGCTAACAACGAACAGATTTGATTTAGTGGTGATGCCCGTGCGCGCCGTGAACATGACCGTGCGCTAATTCCTCTGCCGATGCCACGCGTACATCGTCGATGGTGACGGCGAAGTGCAGCACGACGCCGGCGAGTGGATGATTCGCATCGACGGTAACCGTTGTGTCGCTGACCGCGGTGACCTCAACCGACATAGTGCCATTGTCGGATTGCGTATTAAAACGCATGCCGACCTCAATCGCATCGGGCTCGGGAAAAGCATCGCGCGGTACTTCTTGTACCATCTCTGGCGAGCGCAGGCCGTAGCCATCCTGTGGTTGCACGGTTACGGTCAATTGATCGCCGGCTGTTTTGCCCTGCAGTTGGTTTTCGAGGCCGGGGATAATATTGTGAGCGCCGTGTAGATACGTCAATGGTTCGCCTTCGCTGGAAGCATCCAGTACTTCGCCGGCGTCGTTGGTGAGTTCGTAATACATGCTTACCACGCAGTTCTCTGCGATCAGCATAATAATGCTCCTATAGGAAATCGCTGTTTCGATCGGTGTTTGGATTAGGGTCGATGATGAGATCAGCAGTGCGGATATGCGGCAGAGCGAGCTGAGCGGAGCGAGGAGGCCAAACGCCAACGATCTCGGGCGCAGTCTAAACCTATTCGTGCGCTGCGACAAATTCGCCGAGGAATATCGCGTGGCAGGCGCGCGCGCCGGTGCAACCCACAACGAACGAAAAATGTGCGGATTAATTTACTTAGCGCGCGCGAAAGTACGGCGGTTTAGTGTCGATGCCGAGCACTTCGCGGCGAATTAAATCGAGACCGATATAGCTCACGTATTGTTGCAATTGCTGACGCGGAAAGCCCGCGTGCAAACGCTGCGCGCGCAAATTATTGAGTGAACCCCACGCGATCCAAACCGTTCCCACTGGTTTTTCGGCGCTGCCGCCATCGGGCCCGGCGATACCCGAAACGGCGATGGCATAGTCGGCGCCACTACGTTGCAACGCACCGCTTGCCATTTGTCGCACCACCGCTTCGCTAACTGCACCCTCGATATTGAGGGTTTCGTTGTCGACGTCAAGGAGATCGTGTTTGCTGCGATTGCTGTAGGTGATAAAACCCGCATCGAATACCTGCGATGCGCCTGGCACTTGCGTAATTGCTGCAGCGATTTGGCCGCCGGTGCATGATTCAGCCACGGTTAGTTTTTTATGCTGCTCAGCTAATAATTTTACTAACTGCGTCGCAAGCGAAATGTCGCCTTCGCCGATGACGAAGTCGCTGATCAGCGGCTGTAAACGTAGTAGTAATTGTTCGACGGCAGCACGCGCTGCGAGTGTTTGTGTGCTGAGTTTTAATTCGAGTTGTGGAAACCTGACGCGAAAGCCCAAGTCAACAGCCTGGGGCCAATCGGAAATTACTTCGCTGATGCGTTGTTGCAGTGCTGATTCACCGATACCGAATAATACCAAACGTCGCACTCTGCCGCTGCCGATCGCAAATTGCTGGCGTAGCAGCGGCAGAACTTCGGCGCTGAGCATAACGTCCAATTCGCGTGGTACACCCGGTGTGCAAATCACTTGGCAGCGGCCCAGCGGCATCGTAAATCCGACCGCGCTACCGATGGCATTGGCGACGATGTTGCAGCTATTCGGCAACAACGCTTGTTTGCGATTGGCTGCGTTTAATTGGATACCAATGCGTGCGCACCAATCCTTTAAATGCGCGAGTGCGACAGCGTGCTCTGCCAAGTCCACCCCGCAGGCGAGGGCCAGTGCTTGCGCAGTCAGATCGTCGACCGTTGGCCCCAGGCCACCATTAACAACTAATACATCACAGTCGTTCGCCAACCACTGCAACGCCGAGACGAGTTCGTCGAGGTCATCGCCAACGGTTAATTTTTTGCGAATCTCCCAGCCCTCGTTGGCGAGCTGGCGAGCGATCATCGCTGAATTCGAATCGACAGTATCGCCGCTCATCAATTCATTACCGGTGAGCAAAAGATGCACAATCATGGCGGGCCTCGATGCTGAAAACTATTGTTTGATGTTGACGGTTTCGGTCTGCACTTCGAGCTGGGCGGGCTTGCCGTCCGCGGACCAATATTTAAAGCCTTGATAGCGATGGCCTTCGACGCTGATGCCGTCCATCATCAATTGGCCGTTTGGCCACCACATGCGTTGCGGGCCGTGCTCTTTGCCGAGTTTCATATGGCGCTCGCTAAGCAATTGTTTATCGCCGTACCAGGTCAGCCAGAGACCATCGACGATGCCGTCTTTCGTTGTACATTTCCACTCATGGCCAGCGGGCGGTGGTTTTCCTTGAGCAATATGGTCGGCCGGGCAGGTCAGCGGGGCGGCGCCAAAAGCAGCGCTGGATAAAATGCTGGCGAGCAGCACGATACGCGTTAAAATCACGACAACAGCCTCAATAAAATTATCCGCAATAGTAGCTTTTTTCCCGCTGTGCGCCGATAGATCAATGTAATTAAGCATTTTTTACTACGGGAACAGCTATTGTGCGCATTTTTAGGTAGCATGGTCGATTGGCAGCAACTATTTTACAGATTCGAAATTAGTGAGGAGCGACAGCGATGCCCGAGATCAAGCGCCCGGTACAGACCGTCGAAGTCAACTATGTCTGCGATAAATGCGGTCACGGTATGATGGAGAAAACCGGCGAAATAAATCCCAGTAACGGCGAGTCACTGCACCGCTGTATGATTTGTGGTGACGAAAAAATGTTCAAGTGGGTCAGCTATCCACGCATTGACTACATCGCAGTTGGCGAAAAGTCTTAGCGGCTTGGGTGAGCTAATCGAAAAATTTATTTTGAAAAATAACTGAATATACGTTCCAATAGCGCCCCTGAAAATTGCCGCAATAGCTCAGTCGGTAGAGCAACTGATTCGTAATCAGTAGGTCGGAGGTTCGATTCCCCCTTGCGGCACCAATTAGCAGCGACTCCAGCACATAATCAGGTAATTTACGCTGCAATTCCCGCACTAAACGACAGACAATGATTTTTAAGCGCTTCACCGCGTGGCGTGCTTTAGCGCGATTCTTAGGCTGGCCTGAAAATCGGCATTCCAGTTTGCGTTGCTTTATTTATTTGGCGTAGGTGCGGCGAAATTGAATGCCGTTAGCCTTGGCTATTTTTAA
>JAYVWC010000039.1:0-17992 GCA_043786385.1 Spongiibacteraceae bacterium
CGCGCACATGATCACACCGCTGCCCGGCGCCACCGATTTAAAACCCGGCTCGGCGACATTGCCATTTTTTGGCGTCGAACCGGTATTACTCGATGCCGAGGGCAAAGAAATTCACGGCGCCGGCGAAGGCAATTTGGCGATCAAATCATCGTGGCCGAGCCAGATCCGCACGATTTACGGCGATCATCAACGCATGACTGAAACGTATTTCAAACCGTTTCCCGGTTATTATTTTACCGGCGACGGTGCGCGCCGCGACGCCGACGGCTATTACTGGATCACAGGCCGCGTCGACGATGTATTAAATGTCTCCGGCCATCGCATGGGCACTGCAGAAATTGAAAGCGCGTTGGTATTGCACGCGGCGGTTGCCGAAGCAGCAGTGGTCGGCTATCCACACGATATTAAAGGCCAAGGTATTTACGCGTACGTCACGCTGATGTCCGGCATCGAACCGTCCGAACAATTGCGCAAAGAGTTGGTGCAGAGCTGTGCCGAAGAGATCGGCCATATCGCGAAGCCGGATTTAATTCAATGGGCGCCGGGGCTGCCGAAAACGCGCTCCGGAAAAATCATGCGACGCATTTTGCGCAAAATTGCCTCGAATGAAATCGAAAACCTCGGCGATACCTCGACGCTCGCCGATCCTTCGGTGGTGCAGCAGTTGATCGACAATCGCCTGAATCGGTAAGCAGCGCGTACGATTAATCCGTTAGCGGACAGTCGCCGGGGCATCACCTGCTGGCAGATAATGTCCATGGCGCAGCTTGTGGTGCGAGTGCGGATCGTGCTTAAACACCTGCGGAATCAACGAGCCAATCATCATGCCGAGCGCGCTGGCCATCAACCCGGCGCCCTGCGGCGTAAATACTTGCAACACTTGCAGCGCGCTGATCAATAAATCCAACCCCGCCGGCAGCGCGGCAATTTCTGCCGCGGTCATCGAGCTGCTAAACAGCAACGATAACCACGTGCCGACGCCGAAAAACACCGCAAATAAAGCACCCTGGTTGGTAGCGCGCGACCAATAGACGCCGCAGGCCAGCGGAATAAATGCACTGACCAGCGTCACTTGATACGCGTTTTCGACCATTTTAAAAATACTGGCTTCGGAGTTGATCGCGTACAGCGTAACCAGCACGGTAAAACACAGTGTGACGAGGCGCATATTGCGCAGCAACTGCCGATCGCTCATATGCGGAAACATCGGCTTCACAATATTTTCGCTAAACGTCACCGATGGCGCCAATAGCGTCGCCGAGGCGCAGCTTTTAATCGCCGACAACAACGCGCCGAAAAACATCACCTGCGCAAACAATGGCGCTTTGGTTAGCACCAGCGTCGGCAGAATTTTTTGCGGATCGTCGTCGATCAACCGCGCTACCATTTCCGGATCGATCAACGTTGCCGAATAGGCGAGAAACATCGGCACAAATGCAAAGAAGAAATACAGCGAGCCGCCGAGCACCGAACCCCACACTGCAATTTTTTCGCTCTTCGCCGATTGCACGCGCTGGAATACATCCTGCTGCGGCATCGAGCCGAACATCATCGTCACCCACGCTGCCATAAAAGCCATCACCGCCGGAAAATGCGGCTCCGGCCAAAACGTAAATTTGCCGGCATCGATCGCGTGATTGACGACATTGACGACACCGCCGGTTTGCCCGGCAATTTCACCGCCGATCCACAACATACCCAGCACGATGATAATCATCTGGATAAAATCGGTGATCGCCACCGCCCACATGCCACCGAAATACGTGTAAATCAAAATGGTCGCCGCGCCGATGCACATGCCGGTTACCTGCGGAATTGCCCCGGCGGAAACGATATTGAATACCAAGCCCAATGCAGAAATCTGCGCGCCGACCCAACCGAGGTACGACAACACGATGGCCATTGTGGTCAACACCTCGACGCCGCGACCGTAGCGGCGTTTATAAAAATCGCCGATGGTCAGCAAGTTCATTCGATACAACGGCGCTGCGAAAAACAACCCAACTAAAATTAAACACAGCGACGAACCGAATGGATCGGCGACCACGCCATGCAAACCTTCGTGCAAAAAAGTCGCGGGAATCCCGAGCACAGTTTCCGCGCCGAACCACGTCGCGAAAACCGTCGCAGTCACCATATAAAATGGCAAGCGCCTACCAGCGATCGCAAAATCTTTGGTGTTGTGCACCCGCCGCGCCGCCCATAGACCGATCGCAACCGAAATCACCCAATAGGCGATAACAAACCACAACAGCATGACCCCATTCCTCACTCTAAATAACGGCTTTCGACGCCGTTGATATAGCCCAGCAGTCGTCGTAAAAATCGGCGAATTTTAACGTACGAAGACAGCCTCGGATACCACCGCGCAATGGCGTTTACGCGCATAGGCTCGACACTGCGCGCCAAACTCCACCAGCAACGCACGACAAAACGGCGAATTGTAGCGATACCATTCGGGATGCCATTGTACTGCGACGGTGAACGCCGCTGCCGATGGCAACGACACCGCTTCGATCAAGCCATCGTCGGCAACGGCTTCGACGCACAGCCCCGTGGCCAAGCGATCGATGCCTTGTCCGTGCAGCGAATTCACGATGATTTCGTGCGTATCGCCCAACTGCGCGAGCACGCCATCGGCTTGCAACGTCACGCGATGCGCGGGCCCATATTGCTGCGCTAATTGCAGCGCGCTATTTTCGCGATGATCGATTTTATCCGGCAGCGCATGCACGCGTTGATGCAACGTGCCGCCCAACGCCACATTCAATTCCTGCAAGCCACGACAAATGCCCAGTAGCGGCACACCCTTCGCGATCGCCAGTGGAATCAAACCGAGGCTGGTCGCATCGCGCTGCGAATCGCGCGCGCAATCGCTTTGCTCCGAAACTTTGCCGTAGTGCTGCGGCTCGATATTCGATACGCCGCCGGTCACCAACAAGCCATCGCAATGCGCTAACAATTCGCTGTAATCGAGCATCTCAGCGAGCGCCGGTACGATCACTGGAATGCCGCCGACCGCATCGACTACCGCAGCTAAATAATGCTCCTCGGCCGCATGCCAAAAATGCTCGTCGATAAATTTATGATCGGCAGTCACCGCAATCAGTGGCTTCATCGCTGCGCACTACTCCTCGACATAAAATTTTTGTACACAAATATCTGTACGCACAATTAAAGAACGATCGATTTCATTAATTAGCGACGCGTCGATTGCTGGCAGGCAGCCGCGCGAACTGTGGTAGAATTTTGCGTTCGTGCTAACCACCAAGCGTTCATAAAAATTTAAATTCGAAAAAAGATCGCGAATTCGCTTAATACTCGCGGCATTGGTTAGCGCGTAGCGCGGGCGTCGTATAATGGCATTACCCTAGCTTCCCAAGCTAGAGACGAGGGTTCGATTCCCTTCACCCGCTCCATTTACTCCCTTATAAAACAACAGATTAAGTATTTTAAAACCCCTACCCGTCCACATTCCGTCCACCTCGCAATCAATCTTTAGCGAACGATGCCATATAGTAACGATTGACGCTAGTAACGACCTACGTTACTATAATTCAATGATAAAAACCTTCGTCGACAAAGAGACTCAACAGCTCTTTGAGAAGAGGACTGCGCGCAAGCTGCCAGCCGATATTCTGCGCGTGGCGCTGCGCAAGCTATTGCAACTCAATGCGGCGGTGGAACTCGACTTCTTGCGCATTCCTCCGGGCAATCGGCTGGAAGCGCTTAAAGGCAATCGCGCAAGCCAGTACAGCATTCGCATCAACGATCAGTGGCGAATCTGTTTTAAATGGCGAGACGGCGATGCGTATGATGTGGAAATTGTGGATTATCACTAGGAGGACTTATGGTTAAGCAAGCAATAACGCCGATCCATCCAGGCGAAATCCTCTTAGAGGATTTCATACAGCCCCTCGGCATCAGCCAATACGCTTTGGCAAAAGCGATTAGTGTGCCTGCTCGGCGCATCAACGAAATCGTGCACGGCAATCGCTCAATTACAGCGGATACCGCGCTGCGACTCGGGCGTTATTTCGGTGTCGATCCGCAATCCTGGATGAATTTGCAATCGCATTACGATTTGGAAATGGCCGAACTCAACATAGGCAAGCGGCTTGATGATGAAGTGAGTCCGCGCGCTGCCTGATCAGCATTACAAGTGCGCTATCGGGTTCAGCGTTCGGCTCACATCAAAATGCTTTTCCGACAGGTGCGAATAGCGCATCGTGATCGCGCTGTGTCCAAGTATTTTTTTGCAAGGTCAAAATATCGCCGCCGTTCATACGGCCCTATTTCTGCCGCTTTTGGTATCAACAAACGTCACTCGGGCCTGCCCTATTTGCCGAATATGCATTTTTTCCGCTTCTCGCCATCGACAGCCGGTAGCGAGTGATAATTTCGTAATCAGCAACACATGTGGATTGCGCGAATGGCACGCCATAATGTTCAGCAACTCACGAATTTGATCGAGCGATAGAAATGACAATTCGCGCTCGCGCAATTTGATTGGACGTACTGTTTTAAGGACATTGTCGTATTGGATTTGCTGCGAAGCGGGTAAGTCCTTGATTGACTTACAAGCCATTGATTTTACAATAGCTTGAAAAGGGTTCGATTCCCTTCACCCGCTCCACTTTTTTGTGTTGCACTTGTTTTGCGTTTCTCCTGCCTGCGATCGATCGTCAGCCACTGACATCGACTCACTAGTTATCGATATTCATTGGCCAGCCATCGGCGATACTTTGATATCCATCATTGATCGGCGCAGAATAGTTCCGCTAAGCTGCGAGACACGGCGCGCAGCAATCGCTCGTCGAACAAATAACCGATGGAGGATAGCGAAAATGCGTCATATTCCGCAGATGTTAGTCGCGATGACACCCTTTCCGCATCATATCGACGCTGGCGCATCATTAGCTGCGGCGCGGCAAATGATCGAGCAATTCGATATCCGCCATCTGCCGGTATTCGAGCGCGGCGATATTATCGGCGTGGTCTCCGAGCGCGATTTGGAGCGCGCGCACATGCCGGGCCATCCGCTGCGCGATGAAACCGAGTTGGTGGTTGGCGATCTCTGTACTCGCCGACCGTACTTTGTAGATGTCTCGGATCCGTTGGATCGAGTGCTGGACGCCATGACCGACCAGCGCATTGGCTCGGCCTTAGTGCTCAAAGACGGCGACTTAGCCGGCGTCTTCACCGCGATGGACGCCTGCCGACTGCTAGCGAATACGCTGCGCGAGCAGTTTCCGCACCCCACCCCTGGCACCGAAGCCGCTTAATACACCCTCAGCGCGTTGGACAGCTGCGGCTTGTGCCCGCATAATCGCACCCTGTGTCCAACGCGTGGCTCGGTCGCCGTTTACAGCATTGAGCGCTGCCCGTAAAATCGTCGCGCAACCCAGCTAATCAATAATTTTGCCCGGCCAAGGTTGGCCCGGCAAAACAAAATAAATCGAAAAATTTACTGGAGATTGCTGCTGCACGCATCGCTGATGCGTTGCAATTTTCCGGTTTGCCCCGATGCACTACTCAATCTGCACAGCCTGTCGGGGCGGCTGGATAAGGGGCAACATTCAGTGATGCTAGTTCGTGGTTTAGCGCTGCTGTTAGCAGTGTTTGTAGGATTGGTGCAAGCGGCCCCCCCTGCCAGCAACGGCGAAATGCTGTTGCACGCGAATGATTCGCTGCAGCAGACGCCGCAACCGCTAAACGGAATCTGGCACTTTTTTCCCGGCCGCTGGATTAATCCCGATCAGCTCGCTGCCGTCGCCGCCCAGGCGCAAACCATCGCCGTGCCAAGCACCTGGCAGTCGACGCTGGCGCATCCACAACCGCATCTCGGTACTTATTGGTTGGAGATGCTAGTCGATAGCCCAATGACGCAAGCCCCGGCGATTTATTTCGAACGTTTTTGCGCTGCCAGCGAAATCTATTTTTTCCGCGACGGCGAGCCTAGCACTAGCGCCTTGGCGCGCGATGGTCAGCCAGGGCTGACCGATGCCGCGGAGCACCCCGGCAGCGGCAATTTATTAACCACGCTGTCGCCGTTACAACCCGGCCGCTATCACCTGCTCGTGCAGCAATCCAACTTCAACTTTCGGGCCGGTGGTCTCTGCGGCGCGGTCACAATCGGCGGCAGCGCCGTGCAGGCCCATGCACGCTCGCTACTCGTCGTCAAAAATACGGTCATCGTGACGCTGCTACTCGGCTTGGCGCTCGGTGTATTGGTGCTCAGTTCGCAGGACGGCGAAAAAACGGCACCATGGTTGGCGCTGGTATTCACCTCATGCGCGCTGCTAATCGCCAGCACCGGCGGCCTACTTGATACCTTGCTCGGCCCTCATCACTCCTCGCAGCCGCACTGGCGCTTCAACCTCTGCTTCATTGCGCTGATGTGGATTCCGCCCGGCTTGCTGATGCTATTTCGCGATACTTTTGGCGTGCGCACACCGCGCGGATTGTGCACAGTCGTACTAACTGTGCCGGCACTGTTGATCACAACGTTATTGATCGCACCGGCGCTGATTATGCCGTTTCCGCAAGTGCTCGCCGTTTGGGTATTTTCTCAATATGTATTGGCGTACAGCGTGCTGTTTATCGCCTGCCGACAACGGCGGCGTCATACATTGCTGATTGCACTGGCGAATATCCCGCTGCTGTTCGCGATGGCCTACGATTACCATCAATACTTTCACCATGGTGCGATCGAAATCACCACGCCTTACGCGCTAGCGTTTTTAATCGTCGTGCATGGCGTGCTGTACACCTTGAAACTTGGCACCGCGCACCAACTCGCAGCTCGCTTATCGACGCATTTGCAGGACGAAGTCGAGCAGCGCACCAAAGAGCTGCGCGAAAAAAATACTAAGCTCGAACAAGCGCAGATCGCACTACAGCGCGCCAATGAATCGTTGCATCTGCTATCAATCACCGATGGCCTGACGCAAGTTCACAATCGCATGTATTTCGAGCAGCAGTTCGAGCAGGAATGGCGCCGTTGCGCACGTCAAGGTTTGGCGCTGTCGGTGTTGATGATCGATGCCGATCATTTCAAAAAGCTCAACGACAGCGCTGGGCATTTGACTGGTGATTTGTGTCTACGCGCGATCGCGCAAGAAATTCAAAATCACTTCAAACGCGCCGGCGAATTGGTGGCGCGCTACGGCGGTGAGGAGTTTATCGTGTTGCTGCCCGACACCAATCAGAGCAAAGCCGTTGCGGTTGCCGAAGGACTGCGCATCGCGATCGAAAATCTGATCGTCGAGCAGACCGAACAGCGCTACCGCATCACCATCAGCGTCGGCGTCAGTACCACCACGCCAGCGCTAGAGCAACAGGCATCGCAGCTACTGGCCACCGCCGACGCGGCGCTGTACGAAGCGAAAGATGCCGGCCGCAATCGCGTGCACAGCATTCCACTGCTGAGCCCGCGTCGCACGATGGCGCAGCAGCAATTGCACTTATAATGACAGAGCACCGATAGTTTCTTATCGACCGCTTCAACTGCGCCAATACCTTAATCGCAGCTAATTTCGACGACGACGATGTTAGCGCCCCGGTTTAATCCCCGTGGCGATTGCTGTAGCATGCGCACTTTACCGCGATGGCTCCGCTTCATGCTCGAACTGTGTATTACCCGGCCCGACGACTGGCATGTTCATTTACGCGACGGCGCCGCTTTAGAGCACACGGCGCCAGCAATGGCCCGCTATTTTGGCCGCGCGATTGCGATGCCCAATCTGTTGCCGCCAATCACCACCACCGCCGCCGCGATCGCCTATGGAGAGCGCATCGTCGCCGCGCAGCAACAGTGTGTACGACGCTTTGTACCGCTGCCGGTGCTGTACCTGACCGACACCACCGATCCAGAAGAAATTGCGCGCGCAAAAAATTCGGGCGCCGTGTTTGCCGCCAAATTGTATCCCGCTGGCGCGACCACCAACTCCGAAAACGGCGTCACCGATCTCGCGCGAGTTTGGCAGGTATTCGAAGCCATGCAGAAACACGATTTACCGCTGCTGATTCACGGCGAAGTCACCGCCGATACGATCGATGTATTCGATCGCGAAAAAGTTTTTATCGATCGCCAGTTAAACAATATCGTCAAAAATTTTCCGGCGCTGCGCGTCGTGTTTGAACATATCACCACTGCAGATGCCGTCGATTTTGTGCGCGCTGCACCCGCGACGGTGGCCGCGACGATCACGGCGCATCACCTGCTATACAATCGCAATCATTTGTTGGCCGGCAATATTCGTCCGCATTTTTATTGTTTGCCGATTCTGAAGCGCAGCACGCATCAACAAGCCCTGATCGCGGCCGCGACGTCGGGCGACGCGAAATTTTTTCTCGGCACCGATTCCGCGCCGCACGCGCGCAGCAAAAAGGAAACGGCGTGCGGATGCGCCGGTTGTTACACCGCGCATGCGGCAATCGAGTTATACGCCGAAGCATTCGAGCAAGCCGATGCGCTCGATAGATTGGAAGCGTTTGCCAGTTTCAATGGCGCCGATTTTTATCGGCTGCCGCGCAACACCGATACCATCACGCTGCGCAAACAACCGTGGCAGGTTCCCGAGCAATTAAACTTCGGCACGGAGAGCTTGATTCCGCTGCGCGCCGGTGAACAAATTTTATGGCAAGTCGTAGCCGGATAATCAATCAACAATGACCATACCTGTAACGAAACACCCTCTCGCGCTGCGTTTTCGCGGTTTTTTGCCCGTCGTTGTCGATGTCGAAACCGGCGGCTTTAATTCGCGCACCGATGGCATTTTAGAAATTGCTGCGACCACGTTAACGATGGACGATGCGGGGCTGTTGCAAATCGACGAGACTTTTGCGTATCAAGTCGATCCATTTCCCGGCGCTAATTTAGAACCGGCGGCACTGGAGTTTACCGGCATCGATCCGCAGCATCCGGATCGCGAAGCGCAACCCGAAATTATCGTGTTCGACGAATTATTTAAAGCCGTGCGCAGCAAAGTGAAATTTCACAACTGCACGCGCGCGGTATTGGTTGGGCACAATGCGCATTTCGATTTGGGATTTGTGCTGGCGGGTGCCGAGCGTTGCAATATCAAACGCAATCCGTTTCATCCTTTCTCGGTGTTCGATACCGCGACGCTGGCGGGACTGGCGTTTGGTCATACCGTATTGGCGCGCGCCTGCGAACTCGCCAATATCGAATTCAGCAATGAGCACGCGCACTCGGCGGGCTACGATGCGGTAAAAACTGCGGAGTTATTTTGCCAAATCGTCAACCGCTGGCAGACACTCGGCGGCTGGCAGCCCGGCACCGTGATCGACGACGACTTTTAATTTTCTCTCTCTGCAAGAAAGAAACTACATCATCACCTGACTGCCCAACTCGACCACGCGATTGGTTGGTATCTGAAAGAAATCGCTGGCCGAAGCCGCGTTGCGAAACATCGCCGCGAACAAAACTTCGCGCCAACGCGGCATACCGAAATTCCCGACTGCCACGATTCGTTCGCGCGATAAAAAGAAGCTGGTATCCATCATATTGAATTCGATGCCCTGCGCTTTACACAACTCGAGCAGCGCCGGAATTTGCGGCTCTTCTTTAAAGCCGTAGGAACCGGTGATCAACCAAAAGTTATGTGCGATGCGCTCGACCTTGACGCGTTCTTCGTCCGCTACAAACGGTACGTCTTTAGTCACCACGGTCAGCAATACATTGCGTTCGTGCAAAATCTTATTGTGTTTCAAATTGTGCAACAGCGCATGCGGTACATGCGTCAAGCTACTGGTCATAAATATCGCAGTGCCTGGCACTTCGTGCACACTGCCACCGCCGACACTATTAACAAATAAATTGAGCGGCATCGTTTCGGCGCTCAATTGTTTGAACATAATTTTGCGACCGCGCTTCCAAGTCGACATCAACGTGTAGACCAACAGCCCGATCAGCAGCGGGAACCAACCGCCGTCCAAGACCTTGAACGAGGTGGCGCTGAAAAAGGCCAAGTCCACCGTCAACAGCAACAACGTTAATAAGGTCAGCCAGCCTCTGTGCCAACGCCACAGTTTGCGTGCCACTACCACCGCCAGTACTGTGTCGCAAATCATCGTCAACGTCACCGCGATGCCATACGCAGAGGCGAGATTGCTAGAGGATTTGAATGTTGCGACCAATAAAATAATACAAATCAACAGCAGCCAATTCAGCGCAGGAATATAAATCTGGCCGATCTCGCGAGTAGAGGTGTGGCAGACCTCCATGCGCGGCAGATAACCGAGTTGCACCGCCTGGCGAGCGATCGAAAACACGCCGGAGATCACCGCCTGCGAAGCGATCACCGCCGCCACCGTCGCCAAGCCCACCAACGGTAACAACAGCCAGTCCGGCGCCAACAGAAAAAATGGATTTTCCACCGCGCTCGGATCGCGCAACAACAACGCACCTTGCCCGCAGTAATTCAACAACAAGGCCGGCAGCACTAAACCAAACCACGCGTAACGAATCGGCGCGCGACCAAAGTGGCCCATATCGGCATACAACGCCTCGCCTCCGGTGATCGTCAACACCACCGCGCCAAGCACCACCAATGCCACCACGCCGTGCTCGACGATAAAGCGCAACGCCCACAGCGGATTAACCAGCTGTAAAACCTCGGTATGCTCGCCGATATTGATAACGCCCAACACGCCGAGCGTCGAAAACCACAACAGCATGATCGGCCCAAACCAGTTGCCAACCGGCCCGGTACCGTGGCGTTGAATCAAAAATAAACCGATCACCACGCCGATCGTCAGCGGCACTACATACTCGGCCAGCGCCGGCGCCGCAACCTTCAAACCTTCGACCGCCGATAACACCGAAATCGCCGGCGTAATAATGCCATCGCCAAAAAACAACGCCGCACCAAAAATACCGATGCTGATCAAAAACCAACGTCGCCACGAGCTGCTGTGCTCGGTGCGCAGAGTCAATGCCAGCAGCGCCATGATGCCGCCTTCGCCGTTGTTATCAGCGCGCATAATGAACGCGATATATTTGAGCGAAACAACAATCATCAGCGCCCAAAAAATCAGCGACAGAATACCGAGCACGCTATCAGGACTGATCGGAATACCGTGTGCCGCGTGAAAGCACTCCTTCAACGCGTACAACGGGCTGGTGCCGATATCGCCGAACACAATGCCCAAAGCGCCCAGCGTTAGCGTACGTTTACGACTCCAGGCTGATTCCTGTACAGCACCTAACTCGGCAGTCTGTTGCATATGACCCTCGCCCAACACTGGCGCCGCAACCGATGGCAGCGGCGCCGCGAATACATAGAAATCGCGATGCGAAAATGGCGCGCATCTTAACATACGAAGCCAGTAGCAGCCGCCCACTCAGCTCAACACTGCTGCCGATTTGCGCCTAATCCAAAAAATAGCGGCAATAAAAAAAGCCGACAACAGTCGGCTTTTTTTAGCGGTAGGTAAAACCTGCGCTTACAGCTTGCCCGCGTTGGCGGACAGGTATGCAGCGACCCCAGCAGGGTTTGCTTTCATACCCGCATCGCCTTTTTTCCAACCAGCGGGGCACACTTCACCGTGCTCTTCGTGATATTGCAGCGCTTCGACCAAGCGAATCAGCTCGTCGATATTGCGCCCCAACGGCAGATCGTTGATCAGCTGCGAGCGCACCATGCCTTTCTTGTCGATGATGAATGCGCCGCGGAACGCAACACCGCCGGCCGACTCGACATCGTAATCGCGCGCGATGGTGTGGCTGATATCGGCCGCCATCGTGTATTTAACGGCACCGATGCCGCCTTTTTCGATCGGCGTATTACGCCATGCGTTGTGCGTGAATTTGGAATCGATCGATACCGCGACCACTTCGACGCCGAGCGCTTTGAACGCATCCATACGGTGATCCAACGCGATCAGCTCGGACGGACATACGAACGTGAAATCGAGCGGATAAAAAAAGATCAGGCCGTATTTGCCTTTGATCGCTTCGCTCAACGTGAATTTATCAGCGATTTCGCCATTGCCCAATACGGCGCCAACGGAAAAATCGGGAGCTGGTTTGCCAACGAGTACGCCCATTTTATCTAGCCTCCAGTTGTGAGTGTTTGGAAAGAGTTCGAAACGATTTTACACACAGTTGCAGCGCACTCCCATGATTAATTGCTATCGGTTCGATAAACGCCGCCTATCGCTTTACGAAAATAACCATCCTCGCTATGTGGCTCCTCTAACGCGTAGCAGCACCATTCGCCTGCACCAACATCCACAAATTCGTGCAGCGTGCGCCGGAGCGACAGAATGTCAAAATGGGCTTCGGCAATTCGGCAACTTGGCGCGCGAAATCAACCACATTTTGCTCGGTGAATTGCCCGGATATAACCGGCAAAAACTCATAGCGCAATCCCGCTTGCTCCGCAGCGATGCGCAAACTATCGGCCTGCGGCTGACCGGGCTCCTCAAAATCGGGGCGCATATTGATAATCGTATGAAAACCCTGCGCAGCGGCGGCGGCAAAATCGTCGGCCTGCAACTGCGGCGCGGTCCACAACTCGGGACCGATTTGTCTGACTTGGTTGAGCGACATGGCACGATCACCTCTGTTTGCAAAATGTGTCGTTAATAGTAACGCCATTTACGCGCTATCTGTGCTATCACAGCACGTTCAATGGAATTTTTAAATAGTGGGTACCGTTGTTTTCCGCTGTGGGAAAGCAACCCGCGCGCATATTGATTTGCACCGATGGTAGCAATAGCCGCGGCTTCGCCAACTCCTTGTCGCGCGCTTGGCGCAGCGCCACAAATGCCTCCTCGCTGACACCGGCATGCGCATGTAAATTGTTGCGCTTCTGTTCGACGACGGTCGTCTCCCAACAATATTCGCTGCGCCCGGTCGGCAAATAATCGTGGCATAAAAACAATCTAGTCTGCGACGGCAGCTCTAGAATACGGCGAATAGAGCGATACAGCGTGCGTGCATCGCCGCCGGGAAAATCGCAGCGCGCGCTACCGTAATCGGGCATAAATAAGGTGTCGCCGATAAATGCCGTATCGCCAATCAAATAAGTAATGCACGCCAATGTATGTCCCGGCGTATGCAGCACGCGCGCCTGCACGGCACCGATTGCGAAAACCTCATTATCGCGTAACAGCACATCGAATTGACTACCATCGCGCGCGAATTCATCGCCCTCGTTAAACAATTTTCCGAATACCGTTTGCACCTGCGTAATGTGCTCGCCGATTGCAATTTTTCCACCCAACTGCGCGCGCAAATATACCGCTGCAGAGACATGATCGGCGTGCGCGTGCGTCTCTAAAATCCACTGCACCGTATAATTATTGGCACGTACAAAAGCGATTATTCGATCGGGAAACTCGGTGCTGGTTCGCGCAATATTTGGATCGTAATCGAGTACTGTATCGATCAACGCGCACTGGCGCGTAACCGGGTCGGCAACCACATAACTAATCGTAAACGTCGGCTCGTGAAAAAAAGCTTGAATCACTACGTTGCTCATCGCTGCTCGCCCCTCGCTTTAAATCGAATAATCTTCAGTGACTTCAGAAAACTCCTGAAACGCACGGTGTGTCGACATAGATATTTTCCCGGACAGATTTTTTAACAACGAGGAGCTCTGCAATCGCAATAATACTGGCTCTTTCATTTCCGATAAATGTAGCGCGATGCCACGCGCTTTTAGATCGCTATTGAGTTCGAGCAACATATCCATTGCGGTGATATCGATTTGACTGATCGACGACATCACCAGCAAAACAAAAGCGCAGGCAACCATTGCGGCGTATACGCTGCGAGTCGCGCCGGCGTTGTTATCGGTGTGATATTTTCTGTAGTCACGTCGCGCATAACTCGATAAATAATTAGTACAGATTCACGACCCTTTTATCGGATCGCCGCTTTGTTGCGATGCTGCTCCAACCACGCAAAAATAGCCATGCCCACTAACATCGCCGCAACAAATAGCGCACCTTGCCAGATACCCATGCCGAGCAATACAAAAGCGGGGCCGGGGCAAATACCGGCCAGCCCCCAGCCAATACCAAACACTAAACTACCGATGATTAAACGGCGATCGAGCGAACGCGCTGCCGGCAATTGCATTGGCAAGCCAACCCATGATTGCTTGCATTTTTTGGCCAGCGCCAACGGTAATGCGGCGACACCAATCGCGCCGATCATTACCAATGCTAACGAGGGATCCCAGCGCCCGACGACATCGAGAAATCCCAACACCTTGGCGGGACTAGCAAGCCCCGACCACAGCAACCCCCAGCCGAAAATAACACCACTCACTAACGCGATAATCATTTGCAGCATAATTTCAATCTCGCAGCGAAAAATTCATGCATCGATCGCGCTCATACGTTAATTAAATGACGCAACACAAATACGGTAAAAAATCCCGTCGCCATAAACGCCGTCGTTGCGACGATCGAACGTGGCGATAATCTCGCCACGCCGCAGACACCGTGCCCACTCGTGCAGCCAGCACCGTAACGCGTGCCGATGCCGACCAGCACACCCGCGACAATCAATTGTGGCGGCGACGCAGTAACCTGCGCTGTTGGCAATACCGCGAATGCACCGTATAACAACGGCGACACTAGCAGCCCACCAACAAAAGCCATTCGCCACGCGCTATCGCCTCGGTGTGGCGGCAATAAGCCACCGACGATGCCGCTTATTCCAGCGACGCGACCGCCCAACAGCACAAAAATCGATACTGCGACGCCGATCAGCGCGCCGCCACCCAATGCAGATAGCGGTGTAAACATTTCCCAATCGATCATACCCACCTCACGGCCACTTACGACCAGATCATTATTTAACTAAGTAGCTATATAGTCAAATACATATTTTATGGTAACCTAGATACAGATCAACTTATTCGCTGGTCGCCCAAGCCGGAAAACAACTAATGAAAACTCTCGATGAGCGCGCGCTAACCTACATCGCCGATTATTTTCGCGCCTTGGCAGATCCGTTGCGCCTGAAAATTGTTAATGCGCTGCGCCAGGGCGAGCACAACGTCGGCGAGCTAACTGAATTATGCGATTGCAGCCAAGCCAATGTATCCAAGCATCTATCGCTGCTCGCCAAAGCCGGTTTAGTGACCCGCGAAGCACGCGGCACCAGCGCGTATTACCGCATCGCCGATCCAAGCATTTATCAATTATGCGATTTAGTGTGCGACCAACTCGCACAGCACTTTGCCAATCAAGCCGATTTGCATTTGGCATTTAGCAACAAGCCGAAGAAAAAACTGGCAGTGCGCCGCCGCGGATAAAATGCAACGCAAATATAAATCAACTCGCAAACCCTATGAATTCGATTTATGCGGATCTACTGCATTACAATGCGCACGCCAAACTAGGCAGGCGCCAAATATCCAACGCTTCGGCCAGCCATCTGTGTCGACGCGACCTAATCCTACAAAGGCATCTCCATGAGCAATCTACCGCAATGCCCCCAATGCAAATCGGAATACCCTTACGAAGATGGATCAATGCTGAGGGATTGAAATCGGAGTTTGTGAAGAAGGTTTAACGATTTGTGAAATCAGGTACGCTAATCGGAGCGAACCAGCAACTCACAACCAACAACAAAGGCCCCGCAGGGCTCTTGTTTTACTGTTTGACGCAATCAATAAAATAGCGCAGTTCGCCATCGATTTTATCTTCAACCAAGCCGTGTACATCGGTTTCGAAGCCGGGGAATACGCGGTTGAATTCGCGCACGAAACGCAGATATTGCACGATGGTTTTGTTGAAGCGTTCGCCGGGTACCAACAGCGGAATTCCGGGCGGGTACGGGGTTAACATCACGCTGGTGGCGCGGCCTTCAAGTTCGTCGATTGGAACGCGATCGACTTCGCGGTGCGCCATTTTTGCGAACGCATCGGCTGGGCTCATCGCTGGCACCATGTTCGACAAATACATTTCGGTGGTGAGTCGCGCGATGTCGTTGGCTTTGTACATGTCGTGAATTTGCTGACACAAATCGCGCAGACCGATGCGCTCGTAATGCGGTTGTGCCGCAACAAACTCGGGCAAAATTTTCCACATCGGTTGATTGCGATCGTAATCGTCTTTGAATTGTTGTAGCGCTGTTAACAACGTATTCCAGCGGCCTTTAGTGATGCCGATCGTGAACATGATGAAGAACGAATACAGCCCGGTCTTCTCGACGATAACACCGTGCTCGGCCAAAAATTTAGTAACGATCGATGCGGGAATACCGGTCTTCGCGAATTTGCCCGACACATCGAGGCCCGGCGTCACGATCGTCGACTTGATCGGATCGAGCATATTGAAGCCCTTCGCCAAATTGCCGAAGCCGTGCCATTTCTCGTTGGCTTTTAGCACCCAATCCTCGCGCGAACCGACGCCGTCGTCGGCAAGTTTTTCCGGGCCCCACACTTTGAACCACCAATCCTTACCAAACTCTTTATCGACCTTGCGCATCGCGCGGCGAAAATCGAGCGCTTCCGCAATCGATTCTTCGACCAGCGCGGTGCCTCCGGGTGGCTCCATCATCGCCGCCGCGACATCGCAACTGGCGATGATCGCGTATTGCGGCGATGTTGACGTGTGCATTAAATACGCTTCGTTAAACGTGTGGCGATCGAGTTTGCGCGTATCCGAATCCTGCACGATGATTTGCGAGGCCTGCGAAATACCGGCGAGCAATTTGTGCGTCGAGTGCGTCGCGTAAATAATCGCTTCTTTCGAGCGCGGCCGATCCTTGCCGATTGCGTGCATGTTTTTGTAAAAATCGTGAAAGGTTGCGTGCGGCAGCCACGCTTCATCGAAGTGCAGCGTTTCGACTTGACCGTGCAGCGTTTCCTTCAGTGTTTCGACGTTGTACAAAACGCCGTCGTACGTCGATTGGGTAATCGTCAGAATGCGCGGCTTTGCAGTTTTATCTTTGATAAACGGATTTGCTTCGATTTTTTTGCGAATGCTTTCAGCGCTGAATTCTTCGAGCGGAATCGGGCCGATGATGCCGAGATGATTGCGCGTCGGCATCAGAAACACCGGATTCGCGCCGGTCATGATGATCGCGTGCAAAATCGATTTGTGGCAATTGCGATCGACGATAACGATATCGCCCGGCGCGACGTTGGCGTGCCATACCATTTTGTTCGAGGTCGATGTGCCATTGGTGACGAAGAAACAATGATCGGCGTTAAAAATGCGCGCTGCGTTGCGCTCGGAAGCACCGACTGGGCCGTCGTGATCGAGCAGTTGACCGAGTTCTTCGACCGCGTTGCACACATCGGCGCGCAACATATTTTCGCCGAAGAATTGATGAAACATTTGCCCGATCGGCGATTTCAAAAATGCCACGCCGCCCGAATGACCGGGACAGTGCCACGAGTACGAACCGTCCTGTGCGTAGTTGACTAGCGCGCGGAAAAACGGCGGCGCCAACGAATCGAGATACGATTTCGCTTCGCGAATGATATGCCGCGCGACGAACTCCGGCGTATCTTCGAACATGTGAATAAAGCCATGCAACTCGCGCAGAATATCGTTCGGAATATGCTGCGAGGTGCGCGTTTCGCCGTACAAATAAATCGGGATTTCGGAATTCTTGAAGCGAATTTCTTCGATAAATTTGCGCAGATTCAACACCGCCGGATCGAGTTCCGGCCCTGAGGTAAACTCCTCGTCGTCGATCGACAAAATAAATGCCGACGCGCGGCTCTGCTGTTGCGCGAACTGCGATAGATCGCCGTAACTGGTCGCGCCGAGCACTTCCATGCCCTCGCCTTCGATGGCGTTCGCCAGCGCGCGAATGCCGAGGCCCGAAGTATTTTCGGAGCGAAAATCTTCGTCGATGATAACGATGGGAAAGCGAAATTTCATGAGCGATCCTATAACACAACGATGACGTGCCGCGCCGCAGCGCGACTACTCGGCTTGAAACGGGCGGATTATACGGCAGTCCGATGACAGTGGGGATTATTTAACG
>JAYVWC010000040.1:0-7003 GCA_043786385.1 Spongiibacteraceae bacterium
TCGAGTGCCGCATCGATCGATTCGCCGCCGAGCAGCGCCATACCTAAACTGTTAGCTTCGGGCACCGCCAACGAAATCGAAACTTTTTTGCCGCGCGTATGCAGTGCCGCAGCAATATTTGCAGAAGCCTGTAACACCGCTTCGGACAATGCGCCGGTACCCGACACGATCAATGGTTGCTCGGCGGCCAACAGCGCCGCGGCGATTTGCTGCGCAAGATCGGCGACTGCCGCATCGAGATCCGTCACCGCCGGCGCATTGCTATCGATCGCATGCGCAACCGCGTAGCCGAGTCGCGCCAAATCTTCCGGCGCTGCGCGATAGGTTTGCTCGGCAATATCGTCGAGCCGCGTCGCGGCAAAGCTAGCGATAAATACCGGGCTCTTTTCGCGCTGACCGATATTGGCGATCGCCTCGGCCTGCCATTCGAAAATCTTTTTCTGCGCGGCCAATTCGCGCGGTTTATTTTTTGCCGCCTGCCGCAGCGCCAACGCAATGCGCGGTGCGGTTTGCGTGACGTCTTCGCCGAGCACCAACACCGCATCGTGCGTTTCGATTTCGCGCAGGCTCGGCGTGCGCGCTGGGCCGCGTTGCAAAATATCGCGCACTAAACGAATGCGCGTTAATTCGCTTGCTTCGATGCCGCTGAAAAAATTATCCGCGCCGACCAATTCGCGTAGCGCGTAATTCGCTTCGAGACTGGCGCGCGGCGAACCGATGCCGATCGCACGCTGCGCAACGCGCAGCACATCGGCAGCCGATGCCAATGCCGTCGATACGGTGACGATATCGAAGCTATCATTTTTGCGCGCCCACGGCTGGCGTGGACGATCGTCGCGATTGACGTAGCCGTAGCCAAAGCGACCGCGATCGCATAGAAAATAATGATTCACCGCGCCGTTGTAGCGATTTTCGATGCGCCGCAATTCGCCGTAACGCTCGCCGGGGCTGGTGTTGCAACCGACTGCACACTGCTGGCAGATGCTCGGTGCAAATTGCATATCCCATTTGCGGTTGTAGCGCTCGGAATGCGTTTTATCGGTGAATACACCGGTCGGACATACTTCGGTGAGATTGCCGGAAAATTCGCTTTCCAACACACCGTCTTCCACGCGGCCGAAATATACGTTGTCGTGCGCACCGAATACACCGAGATCTTCGCCGCCCGCGTAATCTTTGTAGTAACGCACGCAGCGATAACAGGCGATGCAGCGATTCATTTCGTGATTGATGAACGGGCCGAGATCCTGATTTTGGTGCGTGCGTTTGGTAAAGCGATAACGGCGTTTCGCGTGCTGCGTCATCACCGTCATATCCTGTAAATGACAGTGACCGCCCTCTTCGCACACCGGGCAATCGTGCGGGTGATTGGTCATCAACCATTCGACGACGCTGGTGCGAAATGCTTTCGCTTCTTCGTCGTCGATCGAAATAAACGAATTGTCGGTGGCCGGCGTCATACACGACATCACCAAGCGGCCGCGTTTATCGTCGGCATTGGCGAATTGTTTGACCGCGCACTGACGGCATGCACCGACGCTGCCTAACGCGGGATGCCAGCAGAAGTACGGAATATCGAGACCCAAGGATAAACACGCGCGCAATAAATTATCGGCGCCATCGACCTCGAAATCCTTACCGTCTACATGTATCGTTGCCATGCGTTATTTCACTCAACCTTTGCCTAATTGCCGTAGGGGCAGACCTACGTGTCTGCCCTTTTAAAATTCACGCATACATTATCATTCGTGCCCAAACTGGGCGAACACATAGGCTCGCAAACTGGGCGAACACATAGCAAACTGGGCGAACACATAGGTTCGCCCCTACGCCTTAATGCCTTTTTCAAATTCGCCGCGGAAAAATTTCAATGCGCTTTGCAGCGGCTCCATCGCGCCCGGCGCGTGCGCGCAAAACGTTTTGCCCGGGCCGAGAAAGCGCGTCATTTGTTCGAGCACTTCGATATCGCCGCTCTGGCCTTCGCCGCGTTCGATCGATTGCAATAGTTTCACCGTCCACGGCAGACCGTCGCGGCACGGCGTGCACCAGCCGCACGATTCGCGCGCAAAAAATTGTTCGAGATTGCGCACCACCGAAATAATATTTTGCTTATCGTCGATCACCGTCAACAGGCCGGTGCCCATGCGGCTGCCGGCTTTGCCGATGGTGTCGTAATCCATCGCTAGATCGAGATGCTCGGGCATTAGGAAATCGGTCGATGCGCCGCCCGGCAACCAGCATTTCAATTGATAGCCATCGGCCATACCACCGGCATGCACTTCGAGAATTTCGCGTGCAGTAGTGCCGATCGGCAATTCCCAGACGCCAGTGCGTTTCGCGCGGCCAGAGACGCCGTACAATTTGGTGCCGCTATCGGGGCTTTTACCCTGCGATAAACCTTTGAACCAATCGGCACCGCGCAACACGATATGCGGAATATTGCACAGCGTTTCGACGTTGTTGATGACGGTGGGCTTGCCCCATAGACCGGCGATTTGAGGGAAGGGCGGCTTCGAGCGCGGATTGGCGCGGCGCCCTTCGAGCGAGTTGATTAGCGCGGTTTCTTCGCCGCAGATATAGCGACCGGCGCCGCTGTGTACGTTGAGTTCGAAATTCCAACCGCTGCCGAGAATATTTTTACCGAGATAGCCAGCGCTACGCGCCTGAGCTAAAGCGTTATTCAAGCGCTGGTTGGCGACGATGTATTCGCCGCGCAGAAAAATATAACCGCGCGTGGCCTGCATCGCGTAGCCGACGATAATCATCGCTTCGATCAATTGATGCGGCAGATACTCCATCAACAGGCGATCTTTAAACGTGCCCGGCTCCATTTCGTCCGCGTTGCAAACCAGATATTTTTCCGCGGGCGCATCCGGCCCCATCGGAATCAAACTCCACTTCACGCCAGCCGGAAAACCAGCGCCACCGCGACCGCGCAAATTGGAATCTTTTACTAATTGCGTAATATCGCCCGGTGCAAATTCTTTTAACGCTTTGCGCAGCGCAGCGTAGCCGTCTTGTGCTTCGTATGCCTGCAGATCGAGCAGCGGCTCGTCGAGTTTTAATCGATACGTTAACGGGCGCAATTCGCCATTAGTGGCCACGCTATTGGTCGCGCTCATGGATATTGCTCCAGCAATTTTTCGATCGTCGCTGGTGCAATATTGCAATGCGTATCTTCATCGATCATTAATACCGGACCTTTATCGCAGGCACCGAGACAGCAGATCGGCAGCAACGTAAAGCGATTATCGGCGGTGGTCTGCCCCAATTCGATACCGAGTTTTTGCCGCAGCGCAGTGACTGCCTCTTCGTAACCGGTCAGGAAACAACTGATGCTGTCGCAGATGGTAATGACGTGGCGACCGACCGGCTGCCGAAAAATTAAATTATAAAAAGTGGCAACGCCTTCAACATCCGAACCGGGAATATCGAGCACCGCGGCGATCGCAGCGATCGCGCCATCCGGCACCCAGCCGTGGCGTTTCTGCACAATTTTCAACGCATCGATACACGCGGCGCGCGAATCGGCGTAGTGCGTAATGTCGTGCTCGATCGCCGCGCGATCGTCGGCGTGCAATTCAAAGCGCGGGCGATCGCTGGAAATGATCGCGGGTTGGGTTGAGTTTTCGTTAGCGGTCGACATCGGCCATCACAAAATCAATACTTGCCAAATAGGCGATAAGATCCGGGATCATACTGCCGCGGATCACCGACGGAATTTGTTGCAAATGTGGAAAGCTCGGCGTGCGAATGCGCGTGCGATAACTCTGCGTGCTGCCGTCCGAGGTCAAATAATAACTGTTGAGACCTTTGGTCGCTTCGATCATTTGGCTCGCTTCGGCGGCCGGCATCACCGGACCCCAGCTCACGCTTAAAAAGTGCGTGATCAGCGTTTCGATATCCTGCAAGGTGCGCTCTTTCGGCGGCGGGCAGGTCAGCGGATGATCGGCTTTATACGGGCCGGCCGGCATATTTTTCAAACACTGTTCGATGATACGTAAACTTTGGCGCATCTCTTCGATGCGAATCGTGCCGCGATCATAGGCATCGCCATTGTTGGTCAGCGGTATATCGAATTCAAAATTTTCGTAGCCCGAATACGGCCGCTTTTTGCGCAAATCGAAATCCAAACCGGTGGCGCGCAAATTCGGGCCGGTGACACCCCAGGCCAGCGCCTGTTCGGTGTTGTACTGCGCAACGCCGATCGCACGCGCGCGCAAAATACCGTTTTGCATCGCCGCTTTTTCGTATTCGACCAAGCGACTCGGCAGCCAATCGATAAATTCTTGCACCAACCGCTCCCAGCCGCGCGGTAAATCCTGCGCGACGCCGCCGATGCGATACCACGCCGGATGCATGCGGAAACCGGTGATCGCTTCGATCACGTCGTACGCTTTCATCCGATCGGTGAAAATAAAAAACACCGGCGACATGCCGCCGAAGTCTTGAATATACGTGCCCAAAAATAATAAATGGCTGGTGATGCGGAAAAATTCCGCCAACATCACGCGAATCACTTTGACGCGCTCGGGCACTTCGATGCCAGCGAGCTTTTCAACCGCCAATACGTACGGCAGATTGTTCATCACGCCGCCGAGATAATCGATGCGATCGGTATACGGAATGAAGCTATGCCACGATTGGCGTTCGGCCATTTTTTCGGCGCCGCGATGGTGATAGCCGATGTCGGGCACGCAATCGACGATCTCCTCGCCATCGAGCTGCAACACGATGCGGAATGCACCGTGCGCGCTGGGATGATTCGGCCCGAGATTGAGGAACATAAAGTCCTCATTAGAGGTGCCGCGCTTCATGCCCCATTCTTCGGGATTAAAGAGCAGCGATTCCTGCTCGGCATCCTGGCGCGCGGTGGTTAGCATAAATGGATCGAATTCGGTGGCGCGCGCCGGATAATCTTTGCGCAGCGGATGACCGGTCCACGTGCGCGGCAACATAATGCGCTGCAGATTCGGATGACCGGTAAAATGAATGCCGAACAAATCCCACACTTCGCGCTCGTACCAATTGGCATTCGGCCAAATCGATACCGCACTCGGCATGTTCAAATCGTCAAACGCCAACGCGACTTTGATGCGGATATCGCTGTTGCGTTCGATCGACAGCAGATGATAAAACACGGTGAAATTGGCGGGCGGCAAATTATCGCGATGCTTGCGCATGCGCTCGTCCATCGCGCTGAGATCGTACAACATCACATACGGCTGCGGCACATTGCGCAGGTAACGCAAGATGTCGAGTAATTGCGCACGCGCCACCCACAGCGTCGGTACATCGTCTTTGGTCGGCTGAAACACTAGCGCATCTTCACCAAATCGCGCCGTCAAATCGCGCACGATCGCGTAATCGGTAGCGGGCCCGGTGCTGGTACCAGCAAGGGACAGGGTCTGTATGTTAGAAGCGCTTTCAGCCATCGGTTCTTTGTTCGCTATATGGGGCGTCGTTGTTTTAGCTATTTAAGGTCTTACTATTTAAGTTCTTGCTGAGATCGTAAATTGGCTGCGTTGCGACGCAGCAGCATCACACTTGATCCGGCGTGCGCAAACTGGTCGCGATAATGCGCTCGTCGTTTTTCAAATCGCGTTGTGCCGGCATATTCGCACGATACACACCTTGATCGCCGACCACCCACGACAGCGGCCGCCGCTCTTTGCCGATCGAATCCTGCAACAACATCAAGCCCTGCAAAAATGCTTCGGGGCGCGGCGGGCAGCCGGGAATATATACATCAACCGGCAAAAATTTATCGACGCCCTGCACCACCGAATAAATATCGTACATGCCACCAGAATTGGCGCAGGCGCCCATCGAAATCACCCATTTCGGTTCGAGCAATTGCTCGTACAAACGCTGCACGACCGGTGCCATTTTGATAAAGCAGGTACCGGCGATCACCATAAAATCGGCTTGCCGCGGCGAGGCGCGAATCACTTCGGCGCCGAAGCGCGCAACATCGTGCGGTGCGGTAAACGCTGTCGCCATTTCGACGTAGCAACACGATAATCCAAAGTTATACGGCCACAGCGAATTTTTGCGACTCCAATTCACCATCGAGTGCATGGCGGTTTCGAGCTTGCCGACAAAAATATTTTTGTGCACCTGATCTTCGAGCGGATCGCGCACGGTTTCCCGTTTGTGCATCGGGTATTCCGTCGCATTCGGATCGATGCGGGTCAGCGTGTAATCCATCGTGTCGCCTCAATGATGCTGCTTGCTAGTTCGCGCGATTATTTAGCGTAACCGTTAACTTTTAGCACAGTCGTTAACTTTGTGGTTGATCGTGGCGATGCCGCTGCAGCTCGGAGAGCCGATGATGCACCGCCTGCGCCTTCTGCAATCGACGGCGCCGCGCCTCGGGTGCCCAATCGAGCGCACCGAGTCGCCACAGATAAATCAGCCCAACCAACAGCACGACTACAAAGATCGTTACTTCAATCAAACCCGGCCAACCGCTTTCGCGCACCGATACCGCCCAGGCATACAAAAATAATGCCTCGACATCGAAAATGACGAAGAACATCGCGACCAGATAAAATTTTGCGGAGAAGCGCAGCTGCGTGCTGCCGGTGGAGACGACGCCGGATTCGAACGGCTCGTTTTTGGCGCGACCCCAATCGCGCCCGCCGAGCACGAAAGATACGCCCAGCATCACCAAGGAAAGGCCGATAACGGCTAACAAATAAACAGCAAATGACCAGTCGTAAGCAAGCGTTGCTACGGTCGACGACACGCTAGAGTCCCCTGAGAGAAGAAAAGGCGGTAGGTCGAGGCATCAAGGAGACTTCATTGCCTCTCTGCGCGCGGAGAATGATACGTTACTCGGGCGCGCATTGTAAATTTCTCAATTAAAAATAACGAAATTGAAAATTAAATAAAAAAAGCCGCTATTTGAGCGGCTTCAATACTCACAAATTAATGCTGGAATAGACTACTGACGAAGTGGCACGAAACGCGATATCGCGTCACTCGCGTTAAGCCGAAT
>JAYVWC010000041.1:0-49684 GCA_043786385.1 Spongiibacteraceae bacterium
TTTAAAAATAGCCAAGGCTAACGGCATTCAATTTCGCCGCACCTACGCCAAATAAATAAAGCAACGCAAACTGGAATGCCGATTTTCAGGCCAGCCTAATAATCGTGCTAAAGCACGCCACGCGGTGAAGCGTTTAAAAACCATTGCCGGTCGTTTAGGGCGGAAATTGCAGCGTAAATTAACTGATTATGTGCCGGAGTCGCTGCTGGGTAGCTTTGAATTATTTCATCGCGGCCTGAATCAAAAGCGCGGCGACAAACACAAGCTGTACAGCCTTTATGAGCCGCATGTGTATTGCATGAGTAGGATCATCGGCTCAATCGAAATTATCTTAAAGGGTTTGTCGGCGATCAAATCAATGTGCTAATGGCAGCGGCTGCGTTTAACTTCAGAAAATGGATGCGGCTGTTTTTTTGTGCCTGTAGTTTGCTGCTGCTGAAACAAAAGTTTGCATTTTTTATGCAGGTACTGGCTAGGCCAGCACCTTTATTGTTGGCGTGAATTGGTTTTTCAGGGGCGACTAATTATTGTCGCTCACCAAATAAAAACGCCGCACATCGAAATGTGCGGCGCCCTACTACCTACTGTGCTACTTGGCTTTAACTGGCTCAACAGGTTTTGCGGCCGGTATGCTGGCCACCACTTTGTCTGTGGCTACCGGCGCGCTAACTGCTGCCTTGTCGGCTACCACCGGCGAAACAACTTCAGCCGCTTTGGCATCGCTCTTCACCTGATTTTTTTTGTGGTGAACAACGGGTTGCGTGACCGGCGCCGAGGCGACATCGCTTGTCGGTTTTACTGGCGCAGTGGTTTCTGCCAATGCCAGGGTCGACAGGGTAAAAGTGATTGCCATTGCAACATAAGACAGGGGCTTCACTACGAATTTCATTTTGTTTCCTCAATTCCCAATGTAGGTCATGCCGCCTACAGGCCTAGTGGCAACGCTGTTGTTACTGCGTGCATCTCACTATGACTTCAGTATACGCAGCGAGAATGAATGTCAGCTGAATGAAATTTTGCTACGCAATGTGCGCAAAAAAATATCACGCCAATTCTGTCGGGTAAGTTCAACAAAAACAATATCGCTCAGATCGAATGATGTGTTAATAGCATCAACGCTTTCTTAGCGTGGCTGCGCGATCGTTACGCAACAACACTCGATCGCGAATCCGCGTACGAAGTATTAGCGCAACGCGCGCAAGCAGCCAATGTTACGGCGACCACTGCCGCCATCACTACAACCACAAAAAATAACGAAGCAGCCCCACCAATGCTCGGCGGCGCCGCGCAGGATTTACTCGGTGCATTTGCAGAAAGTGCTGTGCGCAGTATTGGCAGCCAGGTAGGGCGAGAAATTTTGCGTGGCGTGATGGGTTCGTTGCAGGGCGAAAAAAGACGACGCTATTCACGGTGACATCTCTAAATTGAACTTGCTCTGAGTTATAAGTGTGGTACTCGCTTCGCTGTAAAATTTCACTTAACAGGTCAAGCTGGCCAGTCGTAGCGAACTTCGATAGCGCTTCCGATTTCGTTTTTAAATGTGATTTGTTTGCCCACTTGCTGAATTATACGCAGACCGCGACCACTGTGGCGGTCATCGTCCTGCGTTGCCGCCATTGCCGCGTGAAAATCGAATCCGGGGCCGGAATCCTCGCAATAAATTTCGAATTCGCCAGCACCATGGGTTACATTGCAGCTCAATCGTAAAGTAATGGAGCCATCGATCAATGCTTTTAGGCGCTCTTGTCGCACCTCATAGTAACGGAGAATGCCGTCTTCTTCTTCCTTAATGTCAGAGTTGAGCCCGAGCAAGCCGTGATCGAGTGCGTTGTTAAATAATTCGCCAATAATCATCGAGATATCAGCTCGTGCAGCACGAATCACTGGATGCTCGGGTAAGGTGTCCAGCAGCAGCGCTAAAGGCACCTCAGTTATCAGTTGCGCCGGGCATAATTGCACTTCGCTTTTCCATTGAAATGTACTCTCGTTCGCGCCAGCAGCGATAGCTTCTGCGTTGTAGCCGGTGTAGCACTGCGTGTCGAGGCAAAATACCGTAACGTCATCGCTGAGACCAACACT
Organism: Spongiibacteraceae bacterium; assembly: GCA_043786385.1. Taxonomy (GTDB): domain Bacteria; phylum Pseudomonadota; class Gammaproteobacteria; order Pseudomonadales; family CAMLJR01; genus CAMLJR01. Next base: position 2,080 of record JAYVWC010000041.1, read on the forward strand.
GTCGACGTGCTGAGAAAGCGCTGCACCGATACTTTCAACGATATCCTGGCCGCTGGCACGGCCCGCGATAAGTTCGAAAAGTCGATCTTCGCCAAACTGCTTACCGTCCACATCCTCAGCTTCGGTAACGCCGTCGGTGTAGCAGAGAAGACGCTCGCCGCCTTCAAATTTTATATTAATTATTTCGTTCTCGAATTCTGTATTCGATAACGCACCGAGTGGCATATGACTCGATGGCAACAACGATTTGATTTGCCCAGACTTGTCGAAAATAATGATTGGCGGTATGCCACCAGGCCAAATCTGCAATCGTCGCCCCGAGTCCACCACCGAAATCAGCACTGCAGCGCAGAGCAGATATTCCGGCATCTGGGCGCGAAAAGCCTTATTCATTTCGCGAGCGATATCGCCCACTCCATAACCTTCTGCCGATGCTTTAAAAAATATTTCTGCGATCGGCATTGTGCCCAATGCTGCAGGCAAACCGTGCCCAGTTATATCGGCGATCAGCGCATTAAAACCTTCACCGGGGCGCGGCGCCATCAGCAACAAGTCGCCATTGAACGACGAAAACGGCGACGTGAAAGTATGAATGCCAGGAATAGGCGGTAAGCTTAGTTGCGTAAATCGGGAAAATATATCGGATGCCAGCAGATGTTCGGCTTCGGTTTGTTCGCGATAGTTTTCCAGCTGCACATTGTACTCTTCAATCGCCATCGATAACCCGGACGCTTCTCGATGAATAATTTCGTGTTGCACCAGTTCCGCCAAATCTTTTAGCGATTGAATCTCCGCTTCTGATAAAACTCTCGGGATGCGATCGATAACACATAATGTGCCCAGTGGAATTCCAGCGGCTGAAAAAAGCGGTGCGCCGGCATAAAAACGAATATTTGGCCCGCCCACCACGAGCGGATTGTCGTGAAAGCGAATATCGTCGAGCGCATCGGAGATAATCAATGGCGATTTCTCGTGGATCGCATGTGCACAAAAGGCGTAGTCACGCGGCGTTTCGCTGACATCCAATCCCACACTCGATTTGAACCACTGCCGATCTCGATCGATCAGCGATACGGCAACGATCGGCACCTTCAGTAGTTGCGAGGCCAGACGCGTAATACGATCAAAGATATCCTCTGCAGGAGAATCGAGCAGATGCAGTGCATTCAATAATGCAATGCGTGCTTCTTCGGTATCGGTCGGTGGGGCGACTATCATGCGGGCTCCTGTCGATCCAATCTTGTACTAATCGATGCATTCACTACTGAACTATAGCCAGGTATGGCTGCTCTGTAGTATTGAGGGGTAGTGGCCGCACATGGAACATTCCAGGCCACATGGAACATTCCAGGCCACATGGAACATTCCAGACCACATGGAACATTCGCTACCGCGAGACATCTTGCCGCATATAAACACTTTCAAACCGCACCCGCTTTACCACACCATAATCTCCCGGCGCGTATTGCAGCAACCAATCGCCGGTGGAGCCGGTGATTAGCGCATCGCTGCGCAAATCGATATTTTTTAATTCCAGCATTCCAGCAACTCGAAATAAATTTAGCTTACTTTTTTCTTGCCTCCCCTGCGTAGCATGGGGAGCAAGCGGCTATATTACAGCGTCGGCTGTGAACTGATTAAACCGGCGATTTGATCGAGCGGCATAATTTTTTGTGCCGCGTTGCGCTTTATCGCTTCCTTCGGCATGCCGAATACCACGCAGCTCGCTTCATCCTGCGCCACGGTATATGCGCCGGCATTTTTCATTTCGAGCAGTCCCGCCGCGCCGTCGTCGCCCATGCCGGTCATGATGATACCCACTGCATTTTTACCGGCGCATTTTGCCACCGAGCGAAATAACACATCGACCGAGGGGCGATGGCGATTCACCACCGGGCCATCGACGACTTCAGCGATATATTGCGCACCGCTACGCTTCAACAATAAATGACGACCACCCGGCGCGATCAATGCACGCCCGGGAATTACGCGATCGCCATTTTGCGCTTCGCGTACTTCGATTTGGCTGAGGCTATTTAAGCGCGCTGCAAATGCGGCAGTAAATTTCTCCGGCATATGTTGCACGATAACCATGCCGGGGCACACGCGTGGCAATGCGGTTAACACCATTTCCAACGCCTGCGTACCGCCGGTAGAGGTGCCGATTGCGATGACGCGATCGGTGGTCTCGGCCATCGCGTGGCCGGAGGCTGGCGCCAGAATCGCATCGGCACTTAATTTCGCTTTCACTACCGGTAATGGCGGCACGTAGCCGGCCATGCGTTTTACATTGGCCTGCGCAGCGCCTTTAATCGCGCGACTGATTTCGGCCGCCGCTTCGATCAAAAAGCTTTTCAAACCAATTTTCGGTTTCGTGATGATATCGACTGCGCCGGCCGACATCGCCTGCATCGTCGTCTCGGCGCCTTTTTCAGTTAGCGTCGAACAGATCACCACGGGCGTCGGCCGTTCGGCCATAATTTTGCGCAGGAAAGTGATGCCATCCATGCGCGGCATTTCGACATCCAACACGATGACATCGGGCCATTCTTTTTGCATTTTTTCTAATGCAAAAATCGGATCCGACGCCGCGCCGATCACCTCGATTTGCGGATCGCCTTTTAGCAATTCGGTTAGAACCTGCCGCACCACGGCAGAATCATCGACTAGCAATACCTTAATTTTGCTCATATCGCTCTCGTTACACCCCGTACTATTCGGATTGTTCCGGTGCGTGTTGCCGCACCCACACATCGCCACTCGCAACTTCAAAAATAATTTGTCGATGGCCGCGCCCGCCGAGATGTTCGGCTGCCGCGCTAAAATCGTGCTGCTTTAGAAGCTCTCTCCCTGCCTCGACATTGCGATCGGCAACATTGAGTTCACGACGCGTATGCGCGCTATCCGCAAACATATTGCCGCCACCGAACAACTTGACCTCGTATTCGTACGGGTTGGTAGCGGCGCGCAAAATTTCTTTCAGCAATAGCAGCAGTGCTTCGTCGGCATAGCGCCCGTCGATCGTGCCGATTTTTTTGCCGCGCCGCCGCGCCGGCAACATGTAATGACACATACCGCCGATACGCCGCTGCGGATGCCACACGGTAATCGCCACGCATGAACCCAGCAGCGTGCGAATTCTTGTTTCGAGATCGCCAAAATAAATTTCGCCCGGCTGCAAAAAAATATCGATGGCATTCGCGGTCGGCTGCACGACTTATGGCTTTCGATAAACGGACGGCGAAATGGCTTTCAATGCGTCGGTAATACCATTCAACGTTTCGGAATGGCTCACCAAAAAATAACCGCCGGATTTCAGCAGCGGCAGCATGCGCTGCAATACCTGCTGCTTAGTTTTTTGATCGAAGTAAATCATCACATTGCGCAAAAAAATCACGTCAAATTCGCCGAGCGGCGGCAGCTTCGCATTCAAATTGACCTGCATAAATTGCACGCGACTACGCAACGATTTATCGACTAGTAACGTACCATCTTGGTTGCCAGTGCCTTTCAGACAAAACTTAGTAAGGTACTCGCGTGGAATATCTTTGGTGCGCTCGATTACATAGTGGCCGGTGCGCGCCTGCTCCAATACGCGCGTGCTGATATCGGAGCCAAGCACTTCCCAGTTGCGGTTGCCGAGCTTATCCGCCAACACCATTGCGATGCTGTATATCTCTTCACCGCTGGAGCTGGCACCGCTCCAGATGCGCACCTGCTTCGCATTCATCAGCGGCGGCAAAATGGTATCGCGTAGCAAATCAAAATGTTTTTGTTCGCGAAAAAAATAGGTTTCGTTGGTGGTGAGCAGGTCGACAGCAATTTGCAATTCAGCGCGCGCATCGTCGCGGCTCAACAACTGGAAGTATGCTTCGTAGCTAGGCAATGCAAAGTGCGTAAGACGACGCGCCAAGCGACCCGACACCAGCGCTTTTTTTTCGCTGGACATGCTGATGCCGGCGATCTGGTAGATCATCGCCTGGAAATGTTTAAACTCGATATCGGAGAGCGCGATTTGCATACGACCGCCCTGCCGCGCCGATAAACGGCGCGGTTACTCTGGTGTGAGGTCTGCCGCTGCAGCTTCGCCTTCTTCGATACTGGCGAGCACCGCCATTTCATCGAGCGATAACACCTGATCGACATTTAAAATAATCACGAACAGGCTATCGATTTCGACCATACCACTGATAAAGTCGGCGCGAATATTGGCGCCAAACGCCGGCGCCGGTTGAATCGCTGCGGCAGCGATATCCATCACCGCACTGACGCTATCGACCATCACGCCGACATCCTGTTTCTCGCCGTCGTTATCCATTTCGATGATGACGACACAGGTGCGCCGCGCCACCTCCGATTGCGGGCGCCCAAAACGCGCCGCTAAATCGATTACCGGCAACACCTGGCCACGCAAATTGAGTACGCCGCGAATAAAATTCGGCATCATCGGCACCGCGGTCAGCTGGCCGTACTCGATAATTTCTTTGACCACCAAAATGCTGAACGCGAATAACTCACCGTCGAGAAAAAATGTTAGGAACTGCTGTAGCTCCGGCTCGGCGACCACCGCCGTAGTACGTTGCGAAAGCTTTTTCATCGCTTACTCTCCACTCACTCGCTGATTCGATTCAAAAGCGCACGAATTCTGTTTCTTGCACCGGCTCCGGTGCGGCCTTGCGCGAGGCCGGTGCCAGCTTCGCAGCTGGCCCCGACGCTGCCGTATCGCTCCCTTCGCGCGCAGCGCTTTCGGAGGTCTTAAAAAACTCCATTAAGTCTTGTAATTTATCGGCCTGATCGTTCAACTCTTCGGAAGTCGCCGCCAACTCTTCGGACGCCGCAGCGTTTTGCTGCGTCAGCTGGTTCAACTGACCCATCGCGAGATTAACCTGCGCCACGCCGGTCGATTGCTCCTCGGAAGCCGCAGCAATTTCTTGCACTAGATCGGAAGTTTTATTGATTGCCGGCACCATTTCATCGAGCAATTTACCCGCACGTTCCGACAGCGTAACGCTGTTGCCGGCGACTTCGCTGATTTCGCGCGCCGCGACTTGGCTGCGCTCGGCTAACTTGCGCACCTCGGCGGCCACCACCGCAAAACCTTTGCCGTGATCGCCCGCGCGCGCCGCTTCGATTGCCGCATTCAATGCCAACAAATTCGTTTGATACGCGATGTCGTCGATGATGCCGATTTTCGCGGCGATCGCTTTCATCGCTGCGACCGTTTGTTTTACCGATTGACCACCTTCGGTCGCTTCGCGCGCGGCCTTGGTTGCCATGCCATCGGTAACTTTCGCATTCTCCGCATTTTGTTCGATCGATGCGGCCATTTGCTCGATCGAAGCACTGGTTTCCTCGACGCTCGCAGCTTGTTCGGAAGCGGATTGCGACAGCGACTGTGCAGTGCAGTTCACCTGATCCGAAGCGCTCGACAAGCTGTTGGCGGCGAGTCGCACATCGCCGATAATTTGCGATAATTTCTCGACCATCTCACCCATCGCGCGCAACAACTGCCCAGTTTCATCGTTCGACTGCACTTCGATTTTGACCGTCAAATCGCCCTTCGCGAGTCGGTGTGCAGCTTCGACTGCTTTACCAATCGGTCGCGTCACGCTGCGCGTCACCCAGGTAGCCACGAAGATCGCCAAGACAATGCTGATCGCCGCCAAACCCGCCAACAGTTGGCGCGTTACTTCGTACACATTCATGGCGCTCTTGCCGGACTCATCGACTAAATCGCTTTGAAACTGAATCAAATCGTGCACGCCATTGATATAGGTTTCGTGTAGCGGAGGCAATTCGCTGATCAGCAACTTTCTTGCATCGGATTGCTTGCCATCCTGCGCCAACTTAAGGATGCGTGCGCACATATCGACGTATTCTTTGCGCGCATCGTTGGCACTATTGAGCATCAATTTCTCGTCGTCGCTGGTCAGCACCGCTTCAATTTTGGCGTAGCTTTCATCATCTTTTTTGGCCACGTCGCTCATTTTCGCGATCGTTTGTTTTTGCAACCCGACATCGTCGGTCAACAGTAAATCGCGCAGCGCAATCGCGTTGGCATTAACCAAGTTGATAACTTCATTTTCCATCACCGTTTTCGGGAACAAATCTTCCACCACTTGCTGAATATTGGCGTTGAGTTTACCCATTCGCAGTGCTGCGAACCCCAATGTCGCCATCAGTAAAACTAGCACCAGCGCGAAACCAAAGCCTAGCCGCATACCGATTTTCATATTCTTAAACATAGCTTTTTCCCATTACAAAACGAGACTTCCAACAACGAACTATTCGTCGTCCATTTGCACCGGCTGTGGCTCAAGCGCCTGTACTTGCGCGATCAACCCCGGCACATCCAAAATTAACGCGACTTCGCCACTGCCCAAAATAGTCGATCCGCTGATGCCGCGAATGTGGCTGAAAATTTTCCCCAACGGCTTGATCACCGTTTGAAATTCGCCGAGCAAGCCATCGACGACGATACCCGCTTTCACATCACCGAAATGAATGACCACGACGTTCTCGCGATCGGTGCTGCTGCCTTGGATATCGAACAATTCGCGCAGTCGAATATACGGCAATACTTCGCCGCGCAAATTGATGTAATTGTGCTCGCCGTCACCCAAGCGTTCCGCGGTGCTCAGCTCGACACATTCGACCACCATATCGAGGGGTATCACGAAGACGGATTGATTGACGTTGACCAAAAAGCCATCGATGATCGCCAGCGTCAACGGCAGGCGAATACTGATTATCGTGCCTTCGCCCATTTCGCTATCGATACTGACCGTGCCACGCAACGCTTCGATATTCTGGCGCACCACATCCATGCCGACGCCGCGACCGGAAAGATTAGTAACCTGCTCGGCGGTGGAAAAACCCGCCGCAAAAATCAGTCGGAAAATTTCTTGATCGCTCAAGTTTTGGTTGGGGCTGACGATGCCTTTTTCGATTGCCTTGGCAAGAATGCGATCTTTATTCAAACCGCCACCGTCGTCGGACACTTCGATGACGATGCTGCCCGAATCGTGAAATGCGTTAAGTTGAATCGAACCCTGCGCCGGTTTGCCGCGCGATTGTCGCAGCTCGGCATTTTCGATACCGTGATCCATCGAGTTGCGCACTAGATGCATCAGCGGATCGCCAATTTTTTCGACCACAGTTTTATCCAGCTCGGTATCCGCACCGCTGATCAGCAGCGCAATATCTTTACCGAGCTCCTTGCTGACATCGCGCACTACGCGCTGAAAACGACTGAAGGTTTCGCCAATCGGCACCATTCGCAACGACAGGGCGGAATCGCGCACCTCTTCGACAAAACCGTTGATACTTTCGCTGGCTTCGATCAGCTCGGCATTCGCACTGCGCCGCGCGAGCAAATTGCCGCCGGCGCCGGCGATCACCAACTCACCGATCAAATTGATTAACGTATCGAGCTTATCGGCGTCGACGCGAATAAAGCGCTGCTGTTTGATTTTGGCATCTTTGGTTTGCTGTTGTTTTTCCAGCGCCGCTTCGACGACCGCCGGCTGCACCGAGCCGCTTTCGACCAAGATCGCACCGAGCGGTACCAAAACTTCTTGCGCCAGTGCCGCCTGCGCACTTAAACCATCGCTTAACTCCTGCGCGCTCAACGTGCCGCACTGCGCAAGAATTTCGCCGAGCCGCATTTCCTCTTCGGGCAATGCACGAATTAATTCGACGTAATCGGCGATCCGACTGCGCGGCGGCAGAATATGAATGCGCGCATCTTCGCGCACAAATTCGAACACGCCTTCGATCGTCGCTTTGTCAGCGGTACTTTTAAAACTGATTTCAAAACCGAGATAGCACGACTCGGGATCCATTTCGGCCAGCACCGGCATCGTGTCCGACAGCGTCGTGATCGCAACGATTTCACCGATCGTTTTTAAATACCGTAAAAACGCCAACGGATCCATGCCGTTGCGCAACACATCGGGACCGAAGCGCAGCGAGATATGCCAGTTGTCGGTTTCGGCGGTCGGGCCGCTCAGATTTTCGACCACCGCGGCCTGCACCACCGGCGCAGCAATAGCCACCACCGGCACCGCTGCGGCACCGAGATATTTATTCAGACGCACGATCAGCGCATCGCTATTGGCTTCGATCGCCGGGCCCGGCGCATCGGCGCCGGCAGCGACGCAATCGACTAACGCACTGATCTGATCGCAGCTCTCGAGAAATACTGTGGCGAGATCGGTATCCAATATGACTTCGCTGTTGCGCACTTTGTCGAGCACACTTTCGGCGACATGGGTAAACCGCACGATCGAATCGAGACCGAACAATCCGGCCGAGCCTTTGATCGTATGCGCCGCACGGAAAATTGCGTTGATCGTTTCGGTATCGGCCGGTTGATGCTCGATTTGCAGCAGCGCGCTCTCCATGTCTTGCAGCAGCTCGCGGCTTTCGACCAAAAATATTTGCAGGGCGCCATCTAAATTCATACGCGTGCTCCGCTCAATTCGCTGCCGCCAGCAAAATAACTTGATCGCCAAACATCGCCGTTAAACTGCACATATCGAGGCAATCGAGTACCGCTTGACTGTGCTTTATTAATGTCAGCGGGCGATCGGCTAGCGCCGCTTCACGCTTGGCAAGCATCAACAATTGCAGACCAGCGCTATCGATCTCATCAACTTGCGATAAATCGATTTCAATCGGTTGTGCCGCAGCGAGCGCCACAACGATTTTTTCTTTCAAAGCGGCGGCCGTGTAAATGGTCAACTCGCCATCGATCGGTAATTTATAAACGGCATTTTTTTTGGCGGCCATCTAGCAAACCTCTGTACCGTGATTTACGGCAGGACCGTGATTTACGGCAAAATTAATTTCGCGACCGCACTCAACATCTGCTCGGGTTTAAACGGTTTTACCACCCATGCTTTGGCACCGGCGGCTTGGCCTTCCTGTTTTTTGCCTTCCTGGCTTTCAGTGGTCAACATGATGATCGGCGTAAATTTATAGTTCGCCAGTTTTTTGATTTCTTTGACTAGCGTAATGCCATCCATATTCGGCATATTCACGTCGCTGATAATCAGATGGACTTTCAGGCCATTTAATTTGGCAAGTGCGTCGACGCCATCGCACGCTTCGACCACTTCGTAACCCGCGCCTTTTAATGCAATTGCGACCACTTGCCGCAGCGAGGCTGAGTCGTCAACAATCAGAATCGTTTTTGCCATCGTGTACTACTCCAAATAAAATCTGTGTCTAAAAAAATGTAATCTCGTCTTCTGATTGCTGCTTGGCCTGTGAGCCGCCACCGTGAGTCGCGCGCTCCTCGGCCATCGCGTAAGTGCTTTGTAATTCCTCCAATAAAGATTGCGCATCGATCGGTATCAAGCCGCCACCGCGACGCAAATCGGCATAGCTGTGCTCCAAGCGCTGCGGCACCGAGCCGATGTGATCGCGCACGTGGCTAAGCACTTGACTGACGCGATCTTGGAATTGCAGCTGCACCATCGCATCCGATATTTCATCTTTAATGCCAGCACTTTGCGCACGCAATACGCCGCTCGATTCGATCAAGCTTTCGGTAACCTGACGGAAATCGTGCAGCACCAAATCGATCGCCTCTTCGGAGCGCGTTACCGATTGCGCTTCGTTAGTTGCGGTTTGATCGGCGGCGCGCACGGCACCGCTGATCGCCTTGCTGATCGTTTCGACTTTGGCGGTAATGCGCGTGCCGGTTTCTTTCGACAGCGTGGAGAGTTTGCGCACTTCGTCGGCGACCACCGCAAATCCGCGCCCGACTTCGCCGGCACGCGCCGCTTCAATGGCAGCATTCAGTGCGAGTAAGTTTGTTTGATCGGCGATGCCTGCCACGTCGGTGGCCATTTGTTTTAACTCGACGATGAAATCGAGCAGGCCGTTAACTTCGGTCAGCATCGCGCGCTTGTTTTGCATCGCCGCCTTCAGCGAGGAAACCACTTCGTTTAAGCGCGTTTCGCAAGTCGCGAACACCGATACAGTGCTGCCGCCGCCTTCCAAATCTTTGGCCGCGATCCCCGATGCGCCGACTGCCGCTTCAAGTTTTTCGACGATGCCGGCAAATTGCGCGGTGAGTTCGCACACCGCTTCTTCCATCTGTGCGCGGCTCAATTCGATTTGCCGCGACCATACCGGCAGCACATCGGTGCCGAGCGCGCGCAAGCCATCGGCGTAACGGCTCTCTTCAGCCTTTAATTCGGCAGCGACATCGGCACGTGCGTTGGCGATGCGCAGCTCGACCGCACTCGAAGAGCTATTTTGCAGCAGTACATTGCAAACACCGGCAACGCCCAAAATAATCAGCGCGAACACCGCCGTTTGCCACGAGAAACCGGCCAACACTACGGCGCCGACACCCGCCGCCACAGCAGGGATCAGTACATACGGCCAGACTACGTTTGAACTCATTGACCTCTCACCTCTAATTACGCTGGAGGATTCATCCACCAGCGATGCTTATAGCCCTTAAGCCACGTCTCGAGCGCCGTGATAGCACTCAAAAACCACACCCATTCGCCGTTAGTCGCCGGTCCGGTCGCTTTAATCTAGTTCATAACTGACTTGTTTCAAGGAGCAAGTTTCAAGGCGTAAGGCCAAGGCGCTTGATCAAGATTGGAGTCAAGGTAAAAAATCGCATGAGGGTTAGCTGCTCGGAGCGAGCCGCATTCGCGACAATTGAAGGATAGACAAAGATAGCCGCACTTGCCTGCGCGGCGAAACCTAACGAGCGCGCTTAGGCGCTCGTCGGTTAGCTTGACGCCAGCAGTACTTAAGCGAACGGATGGCGGAGGACGATGGTTTCGTTGCGATCGGGGCCGGTCGAAATAATATCGACCGGTGTTTTGACGACGGTTTCGATGCGCTGAATATAGGCGCGCGCATTGGCGGGTAGTTGCTCGAGCTTTTGTATCCCCAGCGTGCTTTCCTGCCAACCGGGCAGCGTTTCGTAGATCGGCACTAAATCCTCGTAATCCTCGGCATCGATCGGCGACGGCACCGCATTGCCTTGCTTATCGGTGTAGCCGATGCAGAGCTTGATGGTCTCGAGCCCATCCAGCACATCCAATTTGGTCAGGCACAGGCCCGATACGCTGTTGATGCGCACCGCTTGCCGCAGCGCCACCGCATCGAACCAACCGCAACGTCGCGCCCGCCCGGTGGTGGCGCCAACTTCGTTACCTTTAGCGGATAAATGCTGCCCCACCGCATCGAACAACTCGGTCGGAAACGGCCCCGAGCCGACGCGCGTGGTGTACGCCTTGGTGATGCCGAGCACGTAATCGAGGTACAACGGGCCGAAGCCGCTGCCAGTCGCCGTGCCACCCGCAGTGGTGTTCGAGGAGGTGACGAACGGATAAGTACCGTGATCGATATCGAGCAGTGAACCCTGCGCGCCCTCGAACATAATGCGTCGGCCGCTCTCGCGGTAGCTGTGCAGTAGGCCGGTGACATCCGCGACCATCGGACGGATCAGTTCGGCCATACGCAGCGCTTCGGCGCAAACCTCTTCATAATCGAGCGCCGGTACTTTGAAATACTGCGTCAATACGAAATTGTGGTATTCCATTACTTCGCGCAATTTTTCCGCGAAGCGCGTCGGCCGCATCAAATCACCGAGGCGCACGCTACGCCGCGCCACTTTATCCTCGTAAGCCGGGCCGATGCCACGTCCGGTAGTGCCGATTTTGGCATTGCCGCGCGCCGCTTCGCGAGCCTGATCGAGCGCCACGTGATACGGCAAAATCAGCGGGCACGCCGAGCTGATGCGCAACCGTTGTCGCACCGATACGCCGCTTTGTTCGAGCTGATCCATTTCTTCGAGCAACGCAGCGGGCGATAACACCACGCCATTGCCGATCAAACACAGCACTTTTTCGCGCAGGATACCGGATGGAATCAAATGTAAAACCGTTTTTTTGCCGTTGATCACTAAGGTGTGGCCGGCATTATGGCCGCCTTGGTAACGCACCACTGCGTCGGCTTGATCGGTCAGCAGGTCAACGATTTTGCCCTTGCCTTCATCGCCCCATTGGGTGCCTAAAACCACTACGTTTTTGTTCATTGCGACCCTATCTCGAATCAAGTTCCGCTGGATAAATGAGTATTCGACGCGACTACGCACCACTGCCCGTCGCGAAGCACGAGCTGGCGATCGCAATGCGCTGGCGCCGCTTGTTGCGGCAGTGCATAGATGACTTGCTCGCCCGCCGCGCGCAAGCTCTGCACCGCGCGCCAGAGCTCAAGCGCATCGTCAGCCGGTGCCAAGATTGCGCCGACTTCGTTGCGCTCGGTAGCAGTAGACAGTGTAATCAATGCTTTTAAGTCGGTGCTAAAACCGGTGGCCGGACGCGCGCGGCCGAATACCTCGCCGACGTGATCATAGCGGCCGCCGTTGGCCACCGCCTGCCCCCAACCGGGTACCAATGCGGCGAACACCAAACCGGTGTGATAGTGATAGCCGCGCAACTCGCTCAAATCGAAATACAAACGCACGGAGGGCAGCCGCGCCTGAACCAGCGCGGCGATCGCATCCAGTTCGTCGATTGCCGAGTGCACGATCGCCGGTGCGTCGGCCATACAGACACGCGCCCTGCTCAATACCGAGCGATCGCCCTGCAACTGGCGCAACGCGATCAACCAACCGCGCAGACGTTGGTCTGGCACCGCGCGCTGCAATACCGCGTCGATTTCCGCAGCAGCCTTGCGCTGTAGCGCATCAAATAATTCCTGCTCGTCGCTATCGGCGAGCGCCGCGCATTGCACCAGCGCGCGATAGATGCCGACGTGCCCCAAATCTAAGGTGACGTCGTCGAGACCCGCGACGTGCAATGTTTCGAGCATCAGCAGCACGACTTCACTATCAGATGCTAAACCAGCATCGCCATAAAACTCGACGCCGATCTGAATCGGCGAGCGCGAAGCCAGCAGCGTTTTCGGTCGGGTGTGCAGCACACTGCCCGCATAACAAAGTCGCACCGGCCCGTCTTGACGCAGACTGTGCGCGTCGATGCGCGCGACTTGTGGCGTGATATCGGCGCGAATTCCCATGGTGCGACCGCTTAATTGATCGGTGACTTTAAACGTCAGCAGATCGACATCGCTGCCGAGCCCAACCAATAGCGAATCGGTAAATTCGAGCAACGATGGCATCACCAATCGGTAGCCCCAGCTGCGAAACAAATCGAGCAGACGGCGGCGCAATTGCTCGGCGCGCTCGGCTTGCGCCGGCAGCAGCTCCTCGACACCATCGGGCAATAACCAGCGATCTGCGATTGTCATAGCTCGCCTGTTGTCATTCGGTTCCGCACTATTCGGATTTGGATTAGTTCTGTATGAGTAAGGGCGCACTAATCAACGTGCATTGGCAAAAATTTGGCCCACAAAAAACCCGGGCTGGTCGTAACCTGGTGCGGGGCGACCAGCCCGGGTGTGCGATGATACCACAACAGCCTGCGCAAACTTCCCGTAAAACACTTGGAAGAACTGCATCGCCAGCTCCGCAACCACGGTTTTATACCGCCGCAATTTGCGGAGCAACGTTAGTGAGCCACGCGCTGATTATTGAAGTATTTAAAGAAATCGCCTTTCGGATCGAGCAGTAAAATATCGCTGCGATTGCTGAAGCTCGCGCGATAGGCACCCAGGCTGCGTACAAATGCGTAAAACTCCGGATCCTGCTTATACGCCTCAGCATAAATAGCGGTCGCTTTGGCATCGCCTTCGCCGCGAATGGTCTCGGCCTCGCGATACGCACTCGCTTCGAGAATCACGCGTTCGCGATCCGCCGCAGCGCGAGTTTTTTCCGCAAATTCTTTACCGGTCGAACGAAATTCGCGCGCTTCGCGCTCGCGCTCGGATTTCATTCGATCAAATACGGACTGGCTGACCTGCTCCGGCAAATCGATGCGCTTGACCCGTACATCGACCACTTCGATGCCAAACTCCTGCAGCGTAATGGTGTTCAGCTGCTGAGTTAATTCGGTCATCAACGACTCGCGCTCGCCCGACACCACATCGTGCACGGTGCGCTCGCCGAATTGATTGCGCAGCCCCGTTTTAATGCGCTGCGTCAACAACGCCTGCGCGCGATTTTCGTCACCGCTGGTGGTAGTGTAAAAACGCGCGGTATCTTTGATGCGCCACTTTGCATAAAAATCGACATCGAGCGGCTTTTTCTCGATCGTCAGGAAACGTTCGGTCGGCGCATCGAGTGTAATCAAACGCCGATCAAATTTCCGCACCGCATCGACCGACGGAATTTTTACATGCAGACCGATCGCGATATCGGGATTGACCACCTCACCAAATCGCAGCAACACCGCGCGCTCGGTAGCGCTGACAATGTACAAACTGTTGGTGAGCCCGAGCACTACTAACACCAATAAAATAAGTCCAAATACCACTTTATTATTCATTTCAGCGAACCTCCCGGCCACGCGTCGACGTATCGCGGCGCACGCTCGGCAATTGTTCCAATTGCACTTCGGTGGTGGCTGTCGTGCCCGCGTGTTCGCCAGCATTTTGCTGCTCAATAATTTTATCGAGTGGCAAATACAACATATTGTTGCCGCTGCTGGCATCGACCAAAATCTTACTGCTGCTGGTCAACACCGCCTGCATCGTATCGAGATACAAACGCTGGCGCGTGACTTCGGGTGCTTTGCGATATTCGGTCAGCAATTTATCGAAACGTGCCGCTTCGCCTTCAGCGCGCGAAACCACTTGCTCGCGATAACCTGCCGCTTCTTCAAGCTGCCGTTGCGCGCGACCGCGCGCTTCGGGAATGATGCCGTTCGCGTAGGTTTCCGCTTCGTTTTTCAAACGCTCGCGATCTTCTTTCGCGCGCGTGACATCGTCGAAGGCTTCTTGCACCTGCGACGGCGCGTGCGCATCTTCGATGTTAACTTTAGCGATTTGAATGCCGGTGTGGTACGCATCGAGATACTGTTGCAAGCGCTGCTGCACATCGACCGCGATTTGCTCGCGACCCTCAGTGATTATTTGCCCCATTAACGCACCGCCGACCACGTGCCGCAGCGCGCTTTCCATCGCCTGCTCTAAACTGCCTTCCGGATTTTTAACCTGCAATAAATAATCCTGCGGATCGGCGATTCGATACTGTACGGAAATCGAAATATCGACGATATTTTCATCCTGCGTCAGCATCACCGAGTGATGCCCGGCAGACTGCACCTTGGTGACATTCACTTTGCTAACGCGATCGATCAGCGGCCAGTTCCAATGTAAACCTGGGTTCACCGTTTCTAAATATTTACCGAGCCGCAACACCACAGCGCGCTCCTGCTGATCGAGCTGATAAAAACCGAGCACGAAATACAATGCGACCGCGCCGAGCCCGATGGCGGCCAACAGGCTGCCACTCGGGAGTGGATTGCCTTTTGGGGATTTGCCGCCAAACAAACTCTGAATTTTTTCCTGAAATTTTTTCAGCGCTGCGTCTAAATCCGGCGGGCCTTTATCGCCACCACCCCACGGGTCCTTCGGCTTACCGCCACCGGGCTCATTCCAAGCCATAACTTTCTCCAAGCTGTACTGCGCGCAGCCAACACCGACCATCGGCGTCTAACAAATCATTGCGCAGTCTATCAAGTTTGTAAGGAACGCCAAACTAATTAGCGCTGAACTATTACTTGCATTCACTAGCGTTGCGATAACAGGGCCTGCGGATCGAGCCGCTCGCTGATCACTAAGCGCTGGAAATCACTCGCTGGCATTCTAATCGACAGCACCACGCTGCCGTCTTCGCGATGCGTTTCTGCAACCACCGCATCGGCTTCGTAAAAGCGCGCGCGCAGGCGCCCCAAACTATTACTCAGGACGATATCGGCATGCACTACGTCGCCGCGCAATAGTTCGTTGATCGCCTGCAACAATAAATCGAGGCCTTGGCGCTGCGTCGCAGATACCCAAACGCGTTGCGGCCGACCCGCTTCATCGCGATCGATGCGCGGCGCGCTGCCGAGCAAATCGACTTTATTAAATACGTCGAGCCGCGGAATCTCGGCCGCGCCGATTTCGCCCAGCACCTCGATCACGTGATTAACATTGATATCGCGCTCTTCGGCGGCGCAATCGACGACGTGCAACAGCAAATCGGCTTCGGCGACTTGTTCGAGCGTGGCACGGAACGCCTGCACCAACTTGTGGGGCAAATGGCGAATAAAGCCGACGGTATCGGCCAGCAATACTGGACCAAGTTCCGGCACTGGCAATCGCCGCAGCGTCGGATCGAGCGTCGCAAATAATTGATCGGCGGCGTATACCTCGGCGCCGGCCAGCGCATTGAATAACGTCGACTTGCCCGCATTGGTGTAGCCGACCAGCGCCACGGCGGGCAATTCGGCACGCTGCCGCGCACGACCCGCCTGTTGGCGCTGCACGCGCACTTTGTCGAGCCGCGCGTTAATCGCTTTAATGCGCTCGCGCAGCAGCCGTCGATCAGTTTCGAGCTGAGTTTCACCGGGACCGCGCAAACCGATGCCACCTTTCTGGCGCTCAAGGTGAGTCCAGCCGCGCACCAAACGCGATGCCATATGTTGTAGCTGCGCCAGCTCGACTTGCAGCCTACCTTCGTAGCTGCGAGCGCGCTGCGCGAATATATCGAGGATTAAACCGGTTCGATCGAGCACGCGGCATTGCAGCGCGCGCTCTAAATTGCGCTCCTGACTGGGGCGCAGAGAGTGATTAAACAACACCAATTCGGCCTGGTGTTCGACCACCGCCGCGCGGATTTCTTCGAGCTTGCCGATGCCAACAAAATGCTGAGAATCCGGCGCGGGACGCCTACCAAAAATGAAAGCGACGGCCTCGCCGCCCGCCGACTGCACCAGCTCTTCAAACTCCCGCGGATCTTGGGAGTCCTCGCGACTACTGAAATCCACATGGACCAGCACCGCGCGCTCGCCACCCTTGGGACGTTCAAACAGCAAAGGCTAACCTCATTCGGCGTCTTCTTCGCCTTCTTCCTGCGGATTCGCCAACGGCAGGCGCACCACGCGCGAAGGCACTACGGTGGAGATCGCGTGCTTGTAAACCATCTGGCTTACAGTGTTTTTCAGCAACACGACAAATTGGTCGAAGGACTCGATTTGACCCTGCAACTTAATGCCGTTAACGAGATAGATAGAAACCGGAATGCGCTCTTTACGCAAAATATTCAGGTAAGGGTCTTGTAGCGTGTGCCCTTTTGACATGGTGTTAGCTCCTGTAAAAGCCCCAAAACCAGAGGCAGAATGAATGATTTTTAAAATCGCTCGAAATACCGCACCCTTGCACGAAAGCTGACGATCACTGGCTGTGACCGGCCGCCACGCATTCGGTTCGACTGCACTTACCGAGAGGGATTTCAAGTATAACGTAAGCTGCCAGCAGTTATGGGGATTGGCTCGAGATATTTCAAGGCTAACTGCACGCTCGGCATACCGACATCGATACCAATCGGCAATTGCATGCCATCTTTCTCGGCGACGCACTGTGCCGCATCAATCGGCAGCTCGCATAGCTCGGGCCAACCGCGTAGCCACGTCAGCTGACGCTTGGCGAGCTGACGTGTGGCTGCAATGCCGCGCTCGACCATCGTCGCATAATCGACTTCGCCGACTAAATAATCCCACACCTGGCGGTAGCCGACGGCGCGAATCGACGGCAGCTCGGTATGCAAATCGCCGCGCCGATACAAGTTCTCGACCTCGTCGATAAAACCTTCCGCCAACATTTGTCGGAAGCGTTCGTCGATACGCTGATGCAGCATTTGGCGATCGACCGGCAGCAGCGCCAAATTGACGAATCGGTGCGATAACTCACCCAACTCGTTGTGTTGCTGTAATTCACTGATCGGCTTACCGGTTAATCGAAATACTTCCAGTGCGCGCTGAATGCGTTGCGAATGGTTCGGGTGGATGCCGCTCGCGGCGCGCGGATCGACTCGCGCAAGCTCGGCGTGCATGGCCGGCCAACCGCGCTGCTGTGCCTCAGCGGCGAGCTGTTCGCGCAGCGCGGCATCGGCGACCGGCATCGGCGCGAGACCATCGCGCAGCACTTTGAAATACAACATGCTGCCGCCGACTAGCAGCGGGACGCGGCCGCGCGCGCCGATCTCGCGCATCAGCCGCAGCGCATCGCTGCGGAACTCGGCCGCCGAATACGGCTCGGAGGGATCACGAATATCGATTAGATGATGCGGCACGCGCGCCAACTCGTCCGCAGTGGGCTTCGCCGTGCCGATATCCATACCGCGATACACCAGCGCCGAATCAACACTGATAATTTCGCACGGATAATGCTCGCACAATGCCAACGCCAACGCCGTTTTACCGGCGGCAGTTGGCCCCATCAAACAAATTGCCGGCGGTGCTGCGTGTGCAGAAAGTTCGCTCATCGATGATTTAATCAGCGACCGCGTAAAAATAATTTATCCAACTCGACCGTGCTCAACTGCACCCAAGTCGGTCGCCCGTGATTGCACTGACCGCTACGCTCGGTCTCTTCCATATCGCGCAACAGCGCATTCATTTCCGCCAACGCGAGTCGACGATTGGCGCGTACCGCGCCGTGGCACGCCATCGTCGCCAAAATTTCGTTGCTATGCGTTTCGATACGATCGGAGCTGCCGTGTTCGAGCAAATCCGATAACACATCGCGCACCAATTGTTCGGCATCCGCTTCGCGCAACACCACCGGCAACTCACGAATCAATAGACTTTCTGGACCCGCGCGCTCCAACCGCAAACCGAAGGTGAGAAAAATCTGCGCAAACTGTTCCGCGCAATCGGCTTCGCGTTGACTGACGGCCAACGCGCGCGGCACCAACAGCGGCTGCGTTTGAATACCGACACCAGCGCGCGCCGTTTTCATGCGCTCATAGGTGATGCGCTCGTGCGCCGCATGCATATCGACCAACACCAAACCCTGCGCGTTTTCCGCCAAAATATAAATGCCCTGCAATTGCGCCAACGCATAACCGAGCGGTGGAATATCACCATCGACCGCCGCCGCACCATACAACTCGCCGTAGGCCGGCAATTGATCGCGCACCGCTTGCGCTGAAACGTTCGATGCAAAAGCACTCGGTGCAAATTGATATGCATTGGCGCGCGTCGGTAGTTGCAAAGATGCCTGTTGCGAAATAGCTGGGTGTACAGATTGATTATGCAGCGCGGCCACATTGGCTGCAGTGGTTTGATCCTGCGGTCTTATCTCCGCCAACGCGCGATGCAAACTGCGAAACAAAAAATCGTGCACAGCGCGACCATCGCGAAATCGCACCTCGTGTTTGGTCGGATGCACATTGACATCGACATTGCCTGCATCGACTTCGAGATACAGCACATACGCCGGATGGCGACCGTGATACAGCACATCCTGATAGGCTTGCCGAATCGCATGACTTACCAATTTATCGCGCACGCTGCGGCCGTTGACGTAAAAATATTGCAGATCGGCCTGACTGCGCGAAAATGTCGGTAGCGCCACCCAGCCCCACAAATGCAGATCGCCGATGCGCGTATCGATATGCACGAGATGCTCGACAAATTCGCGACCGCACAACGCCGCGACGCGGCGCTCGCGCTCCAATTCCGACGCTGCCGCACGCAGTGGATACACATTGCGACCGTTGTGGCGCAATTGAAAACCAACATCGAAACGACTCAACGCCAAGCGTTTGAAAATTTCTTCGATATGACCAAATTCGGTTTTTTCGGTGCGCAAAAATTTACGCCGCGCCGGCGTATTGAAAAATAAATCGCGCACTTCGACGGTGGTGCCGCGCGGATGCGCCGCCGGCTCTAACGCCACCGTCATGTCGCGCCCAGTGCTACTCGCGCACCAACCGCTGCCGGGTTTTATATCGGTGTTAGAGGTGATCGCTAACCGCGACACCGAACTGATACTCGCCAATGCCTCGCCACGAAACCCCAAACTGAGCACGCGTTCGAGATCTTCCAATTCGTAAATTTTGCTGGTGGCGTGGCGACTGAGCGCGAGCGGTAAATCTTCGTGCGCGATACCGCCGCCGTCATCGCGCACGCGAATCAATTGCACGCCGCCGGCATCGATATCGATTTCGATTTGGCGCGCGCCGGCATCCAAACAATTTTCGAGCAACTCTTTGACGACGGAAGCGGGTCGTTCGACCACCTCTCCCGCAGCGATCTGGTTAGCCAGGCGGGGACTCAATAATTGGATTCGGGACATGCAGCCACTGGGATAAACGCGAAGAAGTGCGCATGATAAACGGCACCATGCGCCGCGTATAGGCGCTGATACGCAGGCCTAGAAGTTACGGCTCGACCGCGGCTAGCGCATCGCCTGCCTGAACCGGCGGTCGGCCATTGCGCTTCACCCACGCCAAATAGGTATTCGGTGGTGGGCTCTGACTAAAGTGGCGATTGACGCCATGGAAAATCGCGCGCGCCACCTGCTGCTGGTAGTCGCGCGAGGCCAAGCGGCGCGCTTCCTGTGGATTGGAGATGAAGCCAGTCTCTACCAGAATCGACGGCGTATCCGGCGATTTCAACACGACGAAAGCGGCCTGCTCGACGCGATTGGTATGCAGCTTAGTCATGCCGCCGAGCGAGTTTAAAACGTGGCGGCCGATGCGCAGACTGGACTCCATCGTCGCAGTCAGAGATAGATCGGCGAGCACTTTGACCAGATCGTCGTCCTTGCCTTCGGTCGAGACGCCGCCGATTGCATCGGCTTCGTTTTCGCTAGCCGCTAAAAACGCCGCCATCGTGCTGGTAGCGCCGCGATTCGATAATGCGAATACCGAGCCGCCCTGCGCCGCGCGATCGCTGAAGGCATCGGCATGCACCGAAATCATCAGATCGGCCTGCGCCTTGCGCGCCACATCGCGCCGCGCTTTCAGCGGCAGAAAATAATCACCGCTTCGGGTGAGCACCGGTTTGTAGCCGCGCTCGCGCTCGAAGATAGCCGCCAGCTCCTTGGCGATGGCCAGCGCGATACGCTTTTCTTCGAGTCGCCCCGGCCCGATCGCACCGGGATCGTCGCCGCCGTGACCGGCGTCGATCGCGATAATAACATCGCGCCGACCGACGCCATCGGCGACTTTAAGCGGCTTGGCGGCAGGCCCCGCCGCAGTCACCATCGGCTCCGCAGCAGCGGTCGACTTGGCGACTTTCTTACCATTACGCGGATAAATATCGATAACCAGCCGATCGCCTTGACCATCGTCGCCAGTCAACATCGCGCTCTGCACCGTGGCTTTCGCTTTCAATTCCAGCACCAAACGCGCGTCGCTGCCGCGCACACCGCTACGAACGCGCTTGATCGGAGTGTCTTGCAAGACTAATTTGGCGAGGTCGGAACGCAGCCGCGCATCGCGCACATCGACCACCAAGCGCTCGGGGTTGACCATGTTGGTGACGCTGTATTGGGTGGGCGCACTAACATTCAGAATCAGTCGCACATGATCTGGCTGATGATCGAGCCGTACCGCATCGATTGTTTCCGCAGCCATAGCAGAAGCCGCCGCCAACCAGCAGCAACCCAATAGGCTAAACCATCCGCGCATATTCTTAAGCATAAACTTAAGAATAGCTGATAGTTAGCTGATATTACTATTCTTTTTATCAGAAAAAATTTTCAGTAGCTGACTGCCACGCGCGCTTTTAGCGCTCAGCAGAACCTGCCGCCCATGATTAACCGATTGAAAATCAACCACAATGTCCGGAGCGGGCAGCAGGCCAGCAGCGCGCTCCGGCCACTCGACCAACACTAGACAGGCATCGCCAAAATAATCGCGAATCCCCATCAGCTCGAGCTCCTCGGCATCGGCGATGCGGTACAGATCGAAGTGATGGACTTCGAGTCCTGGCAGCGCATACGACTCGACCAGCGTATAGGTCGGGCTTTTCACCGCACCACGATAGCCGAGGCCAGCCAGCAGCCCACGGCACAGCGTGGTTTTGCCGGCGCCCAGCTCGCCCTCTAGGTAGAGCGTGGCACCGCCGACACAAGCACGCCCCAACTGTTCGCCGAGCGCCAACGTAGCAGCTTCATCGGCTAGCCAAAGCTCTAAATCAGCGCTCACGAATTCACCAAGCGCCGCAGATGCGGCAGCAAATCGGTCGCCAAAAGGCCGCGCTCGCCATCCGCTGCGGCCAGATCGGCGGCGCGGCCATGCAGGCAAACACCGAACTGTGCGGCCTCCGCGATTGACAACCCCTGCGCCAGCAACCCGCCCAGCACGCCGCTCAACACATCGCCCATGCCGCCGCTGGCCATGCCGGGATTGCCGTAACTGGCTACGCCGATGCGGTCGGCGGTCGCCACTAAAGTGCCAACGCCTTTTAATACAGCAGCACCGCCGTAGCGCTGCTGGAGCGAGGTCACGGCAGCAAAGCGATCGCGCTGGATGCTCTCCGTATCCACACTGAGCAATCGAGATGCTTCGCCAGGATGAGGGGTGAGCACCCACTGCGCATAATGCGGCTCGGCAACAACGCGCCGTTCCGCCAATAGATTCAACGCGTCGGCATCGACGACCAGTTGCACGCCGTTGGCGCTCGCATAGTCGTAAACGGCTTGCAGCAGTTGTTCACCCCATGCCCGCCGACCGAGGCCCGGGCCGATCACAATCGCGGTGGCGCGCTCCAACAACGGCTGTAAATCGGATCGCGACCCCACGCCGTGCGCCATTACCTCCGGGCAACGCGCCACTAGCGCGGCGACGTGCTCGGGCCGCGTGGCACAGGATACCAATCCAGCGCCCACGCGGCCCGCAGCCTGCGCAGCCATTACCACAGCACCAGCCATACCGTGATCGCCACCTACAACTAATACATGACCATAAAGGCCTTTGTGTGCATGGCGAGGTCGGCACGACAATAGTGCCGACAATGTTTCCAGCACTAATCGCAATGCACTCGGCGACACTTGCTCGATGGCCCCAAGCGGAACATCGAGACCGGCGAATATCAAGCGTCCGCAACAGTCCGGACCACTCCCCGTGACCAAACCCTGTTTTAAACCGATGAACGAGACCGTGACGCTGGCGCTCACCGCGTTACCCAGCACGCGGCCGGTATCGCTGCATAACCCGGAGGGAATATCGAGCGCTAACACCGGCAAGCCGCTGGCGTTAATTGTCGAGATCGCTACGCTGAACGGCGCGCGCACGTCGCCGCCGAGCCCGGTGCCCAACAACGCGTCGACAATCACGCCCGACGACGGCACCACACCGTCGAACGCGTTAATTGCAACTTGCGCCTGCTCGGCAAAACGCCGCGCCGCCAAGGCATCACTGCTGATTTTATCGGCCGCGCCAACCTGCCACACCGTCGCCTGCAACCCACGCTGCTGCGCCAATGCGGCGACGATAAAACCATCGCCACCGTTATTGCCGGTGCCGCAGAACACGTGCAAACATGCGCAATCCGGCCAACTTTCCAATAACGCATCGAGCGCCGCGCGCCCGGCTCGTTTCATCAATTGAATGCCGGGAATCGCAAATTTTTCGATCGCGATACGATCCAACTCGCGCACTGCGGCGGCGGTGTATAACGCGAGCGGCAACGCATTGGCAGTCGGCGGCGCATCGGCGGTCTGCAGCATAGAAGTATCCAGCATTTCAAATATCGTGCATTCTGGCAGAATTATCGCTCCGGCTGCTAACTACCATCGATATGCAGTTAGCATTCGCGCCGGAGACCGCAACGCAATCACATAGCTGCCAATGATGTCCGCACTCAATCTCGATACCGTCATGGAATCCATTCGCCGCTGGGGCAGCGAGTTGGGCTTTCAGCAAATCGCCGTCACCGATACCGATCTCGCACAACACGCGACGCATTTGCACAATTGGCTCGACAACGACTATCACGGCGAAATGACTTATATGGCCGCACACGGCGCATTGCGTTGGACACCGGCAGAATTGTTACCCGGCACTTGTCGCGTTATCAGCGTGCGCATGGATTATCTGCCGCCAAACGACGAGCCCGAAAAGATATTGGCCGACGGCAATAAAGCCTATATCTCGCGTTACGCATTGGGTCGCGACTACCATAAATTGCTGCGCAAACGGTTAGCGACGCTGGCACAACGTATCGATGATGAAATCGCGCCGCATAATTTTCGTGCACTGGTCGATAGCGCCCCGGTTTTGGAGCGCGGTCTCGCGCAAAAAGCCGGGCTCGGTTGGATCGGCAAAAACAGCATGCTGATCAATAGCAAGGCCGGCTCGTGGTTTTTCCTCGGCGAAATCTACACTGATCTGCCACTGCCGATCGATCGTCCGCAACTCACCGAGCATTGCGGCAGCTGTAGCGCGTGCATCGATATCTGCCCGACCGGCGCGATTGTCGCACCCAATCAAGTCGACGCGCGTCGCTGCATTTCTTATCTAACGATCGAACTTAGCGGCAGCATTCCAGAGCAATTTCGCCAGGCTATCGGCAATCGTATTTACGGTTGCGACGACTGCCAGTTAGTGTGCCCGTGGAATAAATTTGCAGCGACCACCGGCGAGCCGGATTTTCAGCCCCGCCACGGCCTCGCCGATGTCGAACTGATTACGTTATTTAATTGGAGCGAGCAGGAATTTCTAGAGCGCACTGCCGGTTCGCCGATTCGCCGCATTGGCTATCTCAGCTGGCTGCGCAATATCGCCGTCGCTTTGGGTAACGCGCCGTATCGAACCGATATCGATGCCGCACTACAAGCGCGCTGCGAACATCCGTCGGAGTTGGTGCGCGAACACGTGCTATGGGCGCTGCAACAGCAACGCCAACGCGCCGCGCTGATTGGCATCGCTTAATCGATTAAAGTCGCTTATTAACGATCAATGCATTTTCAAAAAGTGGGTGCGGTAGTAATCCAACTCGGCGATCGATTCGCGAATATCGTCCAGCGCCAAATGCGTCGCCGCTTTTTTAAAACCAGCGGCTAAATCCGGGCGCCAGCGTTTCATCAATTCTTTCAGCGTGCTGACATCCAAATTGCGATAGTGGAAAAACGCTTCGAGCTCAGGCATTTCGCGCGCGAGAAAGCGTCGGTCCTGACAAATGCTATTACCGCACATCGGCGATTTACCGGCGGGTATGTGCTCGCGCAAAAATGCCAACGTCTGTTGCTCGACGCTGCGGCTATCGAAGGTGCTATTGCGCACGC
Organism: Spongiibacteraceae bacterium; assembly: GCA_043786385.1. Lineage (GTDB taxonomy): Bacteria > Pseudomonadota > Gammaproteobacteria > Pseudomonadales > CAMLJR01 > CAMLJR01. The sequence goes on from JAYVWC010000041.1 coordinate 27,244, forward strand.
GCTCGACCAGACCGGACTGACCATGTTGCCGGGTATTCCATTCATCCATACCAGACAGCACGGCGTCCGATTGATGCACCGCAAACACCGGCCCTTCAGCGAGGGTATTCAGATTGCTGTCGGTGACGATCGTGGCAATTTCGATAATGCGATCGTTGTCGGTGTCGAGTCCGGTCATCTCCAGATCGATCCAAATCAAATTCAATTCATTGCTCATAACAAATTCCGACGGCAAGGGATGGGAGGAGTATTTATGCAAGGGCGATTATGGAGGATGGATTGTAGTAAAAGCTATCGGCCATAATGGCGCTCACTTTCTTTTGCAACGAACCTTTTGCAACGACGCTATCACAGCCGAATCATTCGCAGCCAGGACTCACTTGACCAAGCGCCGATTAACGCAGCAACAGACAACTCGTATTCGCAGCCAACAATTGGCGCGAGCGGCGCGCACCGGCAGCGGCGAGCGCGAAGCCACGCTCGGCAATGAGCAGCAGGGTTTGATCACCGCGCATTTCGGACGCCAGGTTGAAGTCGAAGCGCTCGACGGCGATTTTATTGGCCGCGTGCAGCGCTGCCATCTGCGCGCCAATTTAGAAGTGTTGGTCACCGGCGACCGCGTCGTGTGGCGACCGAGCGTTAACGCTGCAACGCCGGGCGTAATAGTCGCGAGCCTGCCGCGACATTCGCTGTTGGCGCGTCCCGACAGCCATACGCAACTACCAAAGCCGGTGGCCGCCAATGTCGATCGCATCATCATCGTAATTGCGCCCGAGCCGGAGCCGTTCGCCAATTTGATCGATCGCTATCTGGTGGCAGCGGAAGCAGTTGAGATAACACCGGTATTGCTGCTCAACAAAGTCGATCTGTTAAACACGGCACAACGCACAACGCTCGATGCGCTGCTACAGGAATATCGCGCCATCGGTTACCCAGTGCTGGAGGCATCGAGCGTCAGCGCGCACGGCCTCGATACGTTAAAGGCCGAGCTGCGCGATCGCGTTAGCGTATTCGTTGGGCAATCGGGTGTCGGCAAATCATCGCTGATCAAAATGCTGGTGCCGGATCGCGACATCCGCATCGGCGAGTTATCGGTGATCGAACGCAAAGGTCGCCACACGACAACCACCGCGCAGTTGTTTCACATGCCGGGCGGCGGCGATTTGATCGATTCGCCGGGCATTCGCGAATTCGGCCTCGAACATATTAGCCGCGCGCAAATCGAACACGGCTTTATCGAATTTCGAAAATGGTTGGGGCATTGTCGGTTTCGCGACTGTAGTCACTCGCACGAACCCGGCTGCGCACTGCTGCAGGCATTTGCCGACGGTCAGATCAGCCGCGCGCGTATGGAGAGCTTCAAGACCATCGTCAACCAGATGCCGTAATGGCGCTGCGTTTGTTGGACTATCCTTCTCGAATAAACTCTTACGAATATCACTTTATGATGCAGCGAATTTGCAATGGCCGATGTTGACGACCACCCGCGCAGCCTAAGTGCTTGGCTCGATTTATTAGAGCCACTGCAGCCGCCGGTCGATGCCGAGGCGCGTAACCAAGCTCTGCAAACCCTAGCCGCTGGTGACAGCACCCATAGCGTAGCGGCCGCAGTGGCCATCGATCCAGCGCTGGTGCTATTGCTGTTTCGCGCCGCCAATCAAGCACTGGCGCGCTACGATCGCGCCGCTCACACCCTCGATCACGCGATCGGCCTGCTCGGTGCAGGCCGGGTGCAGGCCCTGCTCGAGCAGGCACCACTGCTGAACCCGGATCACCCTTACGCAACCTCTTACCGCCAAGCCTTGCTGCGCAGCCAACACGCCGCACAGCAGGCGAAGCGTTGGGCAGAAGGCACCGGGCTGTGGCCTGCCGAAGAAGTCTTCTGGTCGACGTTGATCGCCGCCGCACCGCTGTGGCCGCTATGGTTGATAGCCGGACCGACTTGCGATCGCATCGAACAACTACGCGCACAACAAGGTGCCGTCTCGACCACACAGATGAAGCAATTGCTAGGCTGCACATCTCATGAATTGGCAGCAGCCGTTGCCAAGCGCTGGCTGCTGCCTGAAATGAGCCACCAAAGCTGGCAGCGCAAAATAGCCGGCAGCCTACGTCAGTGGGTGGGCCTGGAGCGCGCCGCGCGGCTCGGCGAGCCACCCGTATTCGCCAGCAACGAAGCACACGAACTCTGTCACCACCCAGCGCTGATCGTCGCCGTCGCGAACACATTGGCCGCAGAAGCCGATTGGGATTGGCATTCGCGGCGCTGTCTGCGGCTGCTGAATATCGCCGCCACTGCGTGTCGCCGACCGCTGGCGACCATCGTCGCCAATTGCCATCAAACCGCCGCCGCAGTGAGTCGCGATTACGCCGACTCGGGGCTACTGACGCCGGCCGCCAAGCTGCTCGGCCACTGGCGCCATGCGTGGTTTTGGGTGCCGCCGCAAACCGCGGTTGCAGCAGTACCCGCTGTCCCGCCGCCCGCCCCAGCAACGCAGCCGTCGAGTGCTGACAACCCAGCCCGCAGCGACGGTTCTCGCACCGTGACGCTCGCGCTCCAACGCCTGCGCACACCCGGCGCGCTCACCGGCACCCGCGAAGCACTGGAGTTAGCGGTCGAGGCTTTACATAGCGGTCTCGGGCTCCAGCGCGTCGCCGCATTATTGGTGCGCGCCGGCAGCGGCGAGTTGCAAACCGTGTTGAGTGCAGGTGCCGAGCAAGCGCCAGCACTGCGACAATTCCGCTTCCACACCCCCAACAACCAACTACTCACTCAACTGCTCAGCAAGCCCACTTGTTTACGCTTGAATGCCGATAACCGCAGCAAATTTTGGCCGCATCTGCCCGAAGAGTTTCGCGCCGCGTTCGACTGCGAGCAGTTTCTATTGATGGCGGCCTTCACCGGCGAGCGGCCGACCGCGATGCTGTACGCCGACAATGCGCTAGCTGCACGCCCACCCAGCGATAAGCAACACCTGTTGTTTAAGCAGGTGTGTCAGCACTTATCCGCTTGCTTAACACAGCTCGCCGCAAATCCGTAACGCCGCCTAGATTATTGCTCAGCGGTTACAATGCACGCCGCTCGCGCCAACCTCACACTCAAAATTAAGGCCATTGGAATGCCCATAAAGTTTTCAGAACTGGGATTTATCGCACTACAGTACCTGCTGCCGCACCACGGCTTATCGCGCCTGGTCGGTCGGCTGGCGGCAAGCAAAACGCCGTGGATTAAAAATACTTTTATCGGTTGGTTTAGTCGCCGCTACCGGGTCGACATGAGCGAGGCCGCCGAGTCCAATCCGCTCGCCTATCCGAACTTCAACGCATTTTTTACCCGCGCGCTGCGCGCCGATGCGCGCTCGATCGATGTGACCACTGACGTTATCGTCAGCCCCGCCGACGGCGCCATCAGCCAAATCGGTGCGATCGAAGCAGGACGAATCTTACAAGCTAAAGGCCAATCGTATACGGCGCAGGAGCTGCTCGGCGGCGACGCAACGATGGCCGCATTGTTCGACGGCGGCAGCTTTGCCACGATCTACCTATCGCCGCGCGATTACCATCGCGTGCATATGCCCTGCACCGGCACCTTGCGGCAAACTCTATACGTGCCGGGGCGCTTGTTTTCGGTCAACCAACTCACCGCTGGACAGGTGCCGCGCCTGTTCGCCCGCAACGAGCGGCTGGTCTGCCTATTCGATACCGATTGCGGACCGATGGCGATGGTATTGGTCGGCGCGATGATTGTGGCCGGCATCGAAACCGTCTGGGGCGGACAAATTGCACCGCCATCGACTAAGGTTGCAACCGACGCTGTAGCGCGCGCACAAGCCGCATCCAGTGAACCCGTTCAGTTAGCGAAGGCAGCCGAAATGGGCCGCTTCAAACTCGGCTCAACAGTGATTTTACTGTTCGGGCGCGATGCCTTGCATTGGAGTAAGACGCTACAAGCGGGCGCGCCGATAAAAATGGGGCAGCGTCTCGCCCAGCTGCAGCTCGCCCCACTATAAAATTAAGCGCGAACACCTAACACCTGCGGGCGATCGCACGGCGCTTTTTGCCAGAGCTGCTAGACTCGCTGAGCAGGGTGGAATTTCAATCTAAGGTGCAGTGGCGCGTGATGCAGCGCATGGATTCAATATCCACGCCATCAACAAATTCCTTCAGCAACTCCCCGAATAGTCCCTTGAGGTAAGCTGGGCTCTCCAACCCATGACGAATATGCCGGCCGCTAAACTACACACTCCGCCCCAGGATCTTGCCGCGCCGACGTTGTTTGCAGCAAACCTGGCGTCGGTTACAGCGTGGCTGGAGGCATTACCGAAAGCCAATCTCGGCCAAACCGCGCGCGCCGTTTATACCGCGCTCGATGAACTCAATCGCGTGCGGCTGTCGCCGCCGCTGCGCCTGCAATTGCTTGAAGCGATTCGTCCCTCCATCCATTTCACCGCTAACAGCTTGCGACGTCATTATCTGAACCAACCGATTGTGCTGTCTGAGCAAGCGCAAAAGGTGGCGCGCTTAGCGCACCAGCTGCACGAGCAATTAGCCACCGGCTACGTTCTGGTCGCCACGCAGGCACTCGCGCTCGGCGCGCAAAGCGGTTTTGCACAATTACCTTCGGCGCTAGCGACCAGCGTGCATCGCGGCATCGCCGAACACACGTTGAATGTGCTGCGCGATTATCAGCTGTATCGCAGCCCCCATCCGGGCTGTTGGTCCGCGATCCATCAGCTCGCGGTATTGGCGCGCGAACAGGCGCTAGAAGCGCTGGTTGTTGCCGATGCGCAGTGCGGCGACTGCTCGGTGCAAACAGTGTATTTACGTGCGCTATTGCTCGGCAGCGCGAAAGCGAGCCAATTGCGCCAAGCCGATTTGGCGAAAATTTTTCAGTACGCACCAGCGTGGAGTGCGCTGGTACAGCTCGTCGATTACCGCACTGCGCTGCTCGTGGTTGATCCACACAGCGACGATGGCCCGATCTATCGGCAATTCGCCCAACCGCAAGTCGGTTGGCTCGGCCTCGATACCATGCAGCTAGCGCGACATTTGACGCAACAGTACGAGCGCGTGGAGGCCGAAACGGCAACCGCATTCAACGAGCAAGCGCTCAGCCCCGATCTGCTGGCACATTTGGCACACAACTGGGGCTCGGTCAGCACGCGCGCATTTTTGCGCATGGACGTTCACGAGCCGGTCAGCATCGCGCTGGGGCTCACCGCGACGCATCATTTTTTATCGGACGAAGTCGATTTCAAAACGCTGTTGAGCGATGTGGTCAAAACCGCGTTTGCAGCACCGCAAGAAAATCCTTTTTTGCGCACTCCGACCGTCGCTCGAACAACATCGAGCAGCGAAAAAGATGTGTGGGATACGCCCTTCAACAACACCCGGCTCGCCGAAATATCGGTCGACAGCATCGATTATCACATTCGCCAGGAACAGCATAAAACGACCGAGCTGCCGCAGCGCGAGAAACACCGCAGCCATGCCGTCGAGCGCGTGAACATCAGCCCCGGCGGTTTTTGCGTCGACTGGCCGCCGAGCGATCCGGCGCAAGTGCGCACCGGCGAAATCGTTGGCATCAGCGAAGATCATCGGCACTGGAGTATCGGCGTGGTCCGCTGGCTACAGCTGACCGAGCAAGGCCCGCAGTTGGGCGTCGAATTATTGAGTCCTCGCGCGCACCCTTACGGCGCTCGTACGATTCTCAAAACTGGAACGCAAGGCGAATATCAACGTGCGCTGGTGCTGCCGGAAGTGAAACAAACCAATCAGCCGACTACCCTGTTAGTGCCGCGCCTGCCGTTTCGCGTCGGCCAAAAAGTATCGCTGCTGTGCCGCGGTCGCGAAACGCGCGTGCAGCTGATTAAAAAAATTGCATCGACACCGAGTTATAACCTATTCGAGTTTCGCCGATTAAGCGCTGGCAAGAACAACGACAAGCCCGTAGCCGCGAACTCGAGCACCGATAACGGTTTCGATAGCCTGTGGGATAGTTTGTAGCTAACGCAATGCGGCAAATAAACCGATTTGAATTTAACGCTTTTGAATTTAACGCTATAGCAATCGCTTTCTAGGTTTTCCATGGCACGTAAAAATACGATTAGATTGCTGTTGATCAACGGCTCCGATAACGACAGCGAACACTTGATCAGCCTGTTTCGTACGGCCGGTCGCGTGGCGCGCGCGCATCGCGTCGATTCCGCTGACGATTTGAAAAAGGCGCTGCAACAACAATGGGATTTATTGATCGTCGACGATCAACATCCCGAACTTAAATTGGAGGATTGCCTCGCGCATTTGCAACAGACCGCGGTCGATCTGCCAGTGCTGGTGCTGCGTGCCACCGACGATGTCGCCGCGCTGTTCGCCGCCGGCGTACAGGATGTGATCGCACCAACCGACGAGCAACGCATCGTCAGTGCCGCACTGCGCGAACTCGGCAATATCGAACAACGCCGGATGATCGACAAATTGCGCAAGCAACTCGATGCGGCCGAACAGCGCAATGCGTTGTTGCTCGGCGAATCCGACCAGGCGATCGCGTACCTCGCCGATGGCATGGTGATCAACGCCAACCCATTATTTGCCGAACGCTTCGGGTACAACTCCGGCGATGATCTCGACTGCATGCCAGTGATCGATTTAATCACCGCCAACGATCACGAAGGTTTTAAGCTCGCGCTAAAAAGCAGCGTCGAAGGCAACTTCATGTTCACCGGCACGCGCGCCGACAGCGAAACTTTTCAAGCGTCGCTACAACTGATGAACGCGATCTACGACAGCGATCCGTGCACGCAATTGATTATCGAAAATCAGGTTTCGGCCAATATCGCCAACCCATCGACGCACGATCCCGAAACTGGTTTGTATTCGCGAAGTTATTTGCTCGAACAACTGATGCGTCGCAAAAATGGTCGCCTGCTGTATTTGGGCATCGATCGCTTTGGCGAGCTACGCCGCGAACTCGGGTTTAGCGGTAGCACGCAACTGAGTGTTGCGATCGCGCAATTGCTGCGCGCCGCCAATCCCGATCCGCAAATCACCTTGGCGCGACTCGACGACGATAGCTTTGCGCTGCTCGCCGACGATTTAGATGATCAACGCGCACAGGATTTGGGTTGGCAATTGCGCGCGCAAGTCGCCAATTACGATTTCCCCGGCACCACCGCGCCGTGCTCGATCAGCATCGGCATTGCGGCAATTGGCCGCTGTAGCGCCAACGAAGTATTGGATCGCGCCTTTAACGCTGCGGCAATAACGCGCGGTAGCAAAGACGGCGGCGTAGCAATTCATACCGAATCGACGACTACCGACACAGCAGCACCGATCGGCGCCGAACATAAATTGGAGGACGCGCTGGCCGAGCAACGCTTCGCGATTTTGTTTCAACCGATCATCAGTTTGCGCGGCGCTAGCGGCGAACATTACGAAGTATTGCTGCGCATGCGCGGCGACACCGATGCACTGGAATTGCCGGACAACTTTATCGAAGCACTGGGCCGCAGCGCCGACAATGCCAAATTGGATCGCTGGATATTGTTGGAGGCGACCAAACAACTCGCCGAAAATCGCGCGCGCGGCAACGACACGCGCCTGCTGATTAATTTGACCGCCAATGTGCTACAGGACGATGCGCTACTAAGCTGGCTAGGTGTCGCACTTAAAGCGGCCGCGCTGCCACCGTCGGCATTGATTCTACAATTGCGCGAACTCGATGTGATTAACGACTTGCAAGCCGCCAAAAAATTTGCCGGAGCGATTCGTCAGCTCGGCTGTCGCTTCTCGATCGGCGGTTTCGGGCGCGTGTTGGATTCGCTGAAAACGCTGCGCAGCGTGCCGGTCGATATCGTTCAAGTCGACGCCAGCTTTACCCGCGATCTACTTAGCGGCAACGACACCCAGCCGTTAAAAGAATTAGTAACGGCAGCTGGCGCCGCTTCAGCGGCAGTGGTGATTCCGTTTGTCGAGAATGCGTCGGTGCTGGCGACGCTGTGGCAGGTGGGTGCTGATTTTATTCAAGGTCATTATCTGCAAGCACCAAGCCGCAGCATGAGTTACGAATTTACCGATATCGCCTGATCTAATCTAACGGATAAACTTAGCCGCTCGGCGCGCGACGCAATCAGCCATAAAATTGCGCATCGCGCATCTGCCACCGGCAATTCGCAGAAAATTGTTTGCTCAGAAAATCGGCTTGATCGGGCAAAATGCGACGGCTGTTGACCAGCGCCAAATACTCGGCAGGATTCGGTCGATACGGCAGCGCTAACAATTCCAAACCCGCTTCTTCAGCGCGTCGGCTGCCTTTGAATTGATTGCAGCGACGACACGCCGCCACCACATTCTCCCAACAATCGCGACCACCGCGCGAACGCGGTACGATGTGATCGCGCGTGAGATTGTGATAGCTGTGTTGATGGCCGCAGTACAGGCATTGTTGATTATCGCGCTCGAACAGCGCGCGATTGGTGAGCGGTGGTTTGGTGCGCTGCCGCGCGAGTTGCTCGCCGCCGCAGGCGAGGATACTCGGCAACTCGATTACAGTGCGCTCGCCGGTGTGACGACTGCGGCCGCCGTGAATTTTAAAAATCGTATCGCCGAGCGTCCATAGCACGAGCTCGCGCGAATACAGGCAAACCGCCTCCTGCCAACTCAACCAGTCGATCGGCTGTCCTGCTTTATTCAACCGCAATATCTGCACGTACCGGCTCCCAATCAGACGTTGCCACGCTCGATGAGCGACTGCTGGCCATGGATCGAAAACAAAGTGTTCAAACAATGCACTACTTAAGCTGCCCCATTATCGACAGGATTGCGATCTTTTTTCAACCACCACAGCTAAGGCGCGATCATACATCGCTACCGGTGCGCATGGGCACACCGCCAGCGCTGCGTTTATAATGCGCGCCTTAACACCGCCGCTTGTCGGCCTCCACTCGCGAGTTAACCCCATGGCGAAAAGCAAAAAGCCGTTTCAATTCGAGCCCGCCTTAACCGAGCTCGAAGCGCTGGTCACCGCGATGGAGAGCGGCAATATGAGTCTTGAGGAGTCGTTAGCCGCGTTCGGGGAAGGCATTCGTCTGACGCGCGAATGCCAAGTCGCCTTGCAGCAGGCCGAGCAAAAAGTGCAACTGCTGTTATCCGAGCAAGGCAACACCGCACCATTCGATACCGCGATCGACGAATCGGCATGAGCGACAACTTCGCGCAGTATGTCGAGCTATGCCGCGCGCGTATCAACACCATACTGGCGCAGCAATTGGGTGCGCTCGATTCCGAATACAGCAGCACCACCACCTCAATACATTTAGCGCGCTTGTTTGAAGCAATGCGTTACAGCTTGCTGAATGGCGGCAAGCGCGTGCGGCCGTTGTTAGTGTACGCAGCAGCGGCAGCGGTGGCCGACGATTGCGATAACCATGCGCTCGACGATATCGCCTGCGCGCTCGAATACATTCATGCGTACTCGCTGGTACACGACGATTTGCCAGCGATGGACGACGATGATTTGCGGCGCGGCAATCCCACCGTGCATCGAGCCTTCGACGAAGCCACCGCGATTCTAGCGGGCGATGCGTTGCAGAGCCGCGCGTTCGAACTGCTCAGTCAACTGTCGGCGCTCGACGCCGATACGCGGCTCGCATTGATTGCGACGCTGGCCGCCGCAGCGGGTCCACGCGGCATGGTCGGCGGCCAAGCGATCGATCTGGCAGCGGTGCAACAGCAGATCGATTTACCGCATCTCGAAACCATGCATCGGCTGAAGACTGGCGCGCTGATTCGCGCGGCGGTGCGCATGGGCGCGCTGGCGGCCGGCGCATCGGCAACGCAGCTCGCCGCGCTCGATCAATACGCGGCCGCGATCGGCCTATCGTTTCAAGTGCAGGACGATATTCTCGATATCACCAGCGATACCGCCACGCTCGGCAAACAACAAGGCGCCGATCTGGCGCGCGCGAAGCCAACCTATCCGGCGCTGCTCGGCCTGACTGCGGCGCGCGCGAAAGCGCAGGCGTTGCATCGCGATGCAGTGGCAGCGTTAGACGTGTTCGATCGCCGCGCCGATCGACTGCGCGAGCTCTCGGCGTACATCGTCGAACGCCAGCACTAAGCCACCGCCACAGCAGTCAAAACCGCCGCTTTGGTTTACAATTGCGCTCTTTTCCGCAGCCGGCAGTCCGTCCAGGTATGTTCAACGAAATCCCGCGTCAGCGTCCTGCGACACCGCTCTTGGATACGATCGATATCCCGGCCGATCTGCGCGGCCTCGACGAAGCACAACTGCCGCAATTAGCGCGCGAGTTGCGCGAATTTTTGCTTTACACCGTCGGCCAAACCGGCGGCCACTTCGGCGCCGGACTCGGCGTGGTCGAATTGACCGTGGCGTTGCACTACATCTACAACACCCCCGACGATCGTCTCGTTTGGGATGTCGGTCATCAAACCTATCCACATAAAATTCTGACCGGCCGCCGCGAACGAATGGGCAGCATGCGCCAGCAGGACGGCCTCGCCGGTTTTCCGAAACGCGGCGAAAGCGAATACGACACCTTCGGCGTCGGCCATTCGAGCACCAGCATCAGCGCCGCATTGGGGATGGCGATCGCCGCCAAACACGAAGGCAAGGGCCGCAAAACCGTCGCAGTGATCGGCGACGGCGCGATGACCGCCGGCATGGCGTTCGAAGCGTTAACGCACGCCGCACATTGCGGCACCGATATGCTGGTGGTGCTCAACGATAATCAAATGTCGATTTCGCGTAGCTCCGGCGGTTTGAACACGTATTTTTCAAAAATCTGGGCATCGCGCACCTACAATAATTTGCGCAGCGGCAGTAAAAAAGTGTTATCGAAAATTCCGCCGGCGTGGGATTTCGCCAAGCGCGTCGAAGAACACATGAAAGGTTTCGTCGCACCAGCAACATTTTTTGAGGAGCTGGGTTTTAATTACGTCGGCCCGATCGACGGTCACGACTTATTAAATCTGGTGCACACGATTCGCAACATGCGCGAATTGAAAGGACCGTTACTGCTGCACATCATCACGCAGAAAGGCAAAGATTTTGCGCCGGCGGAAAACGATCCGGTCGGCTACCACGCCATCACCAAACTCGAACCGCAAACGCCAACACAAACAACACCGACGCCAGCGCCGAAAAAAATTCAGGGACCGAAATATCAAGATGTATTCGGTCAATGGTTATGCGATATGGCGGCGCGCGATCCGAAGCTGCTCGGCATCACGCCGGCGATGTGCGAAGGCTCGGGCATGGTGGAATTTGCGCAACGCTTTCCCGAGCGCTATTACGATGTTGCAATCGCCGAGCAACACGCGGTGACGCTCGCGGCCGGCATGGCGTGCGATGGGTTAAAACCAGTAGTCGCGATTTACTCGACATTTTTACAACGCGCGTATGATCAATTGATTCACGATGTCGCGCTGCAAAATTTGGATGTGTTATTCGGTATCGATCGCGCCGGATTAGTCGGCGAGGATGGCCCCACGCACGCAGGCGCATTCGATTTAAGTTATCTGCGCTGCATCCCTAACATGGTAGTAATGGCGCCATCGGATGAAAACGAAACGCGGCAATTGCTATACACCGGCTTTATGTATCGCGGCCCAGCCGCTGTTCGCTATCCACGCGGCACCGGCCCGAATACACCGATCGCCGCCGAAATGACCGCACTACTAATCGGCAAAGGCGTGTTGCGTCGCGAAGGGAGTACGGTAGCGGGCAGCATCGTGGCGATTTTAAACTTCGGCACGTTACTCAGCACCGCACTATTGGCAGCGGAAAAATTCGATGCGACGGTAGCCGATATGCGCTTCGTCAAACCGCTCGATGAAGCATTGCTCGATACGCTCGCACAAAGCCATAGTTTGTTAGTAACCATCGAAGACAACGCCATTCAAGGCGGTGCCGGCAGCGCCGTCGCAGAATATTTTAATCGACGCGGCGTAACGATACCGCTGCTGCAACTTGGCCTACCGGATACTTTTGTCGATCACGGTACGCGCAAACAACAATTGACGCACTGCGGTCTCGATGAAAACGGCATCGAACTTTCGATTCATCGACGCTTGGTGCAACTCGGTATTGCCGCACCGGTGATGCCAGTACGAAGTGAAGCCGCTCCCCTGAAATAACGCTGCACAGCATCTATGTTGCGCAACTTAATTTCTAAACAAAAAATTCTGCGCCTGAAAAATTAACTTTCCTGCTGATGATCGAACAGATGACCGAGCTTGTCGGCCTTGGTAGCGAGGTATTTAACGTTGTGCGAATTGTGGCCGACCTCTAGCGCGATACGCGCAACGACATCGATATTTTGATCGCGTAGCGCCTGCACTTTGCGCGGGTTGTTGGTCATCAAACGCACCGAGCGAATCTGCAAATGCGCGAGCATCTCGCGACAGATACCGTATTCGCGCATATCCGCGCCAAAACCCAACAGCTCGTTAGCCTCGACGGTATCGGCGCCTTCATCCTGTAATTGGTACGCGCGAATTTTATTCAGCAACCCGATGCCGCGCCCCTCTTGGCGCAGATACAGCAGCGCACCGCGGCCCTCTTCGGCTATTTTTTGCAGCGCCGCTTGCAACTGCGCACCGCAATCGCAACGCAAACTAAACAGCGCATCGCCGGTTAAGCATTCGGAATGCACACGACATAGCACTGGGTTGCCATCGCCAACATCGCCTAAGGTCAACACAAGGTGTTCTTTATCGGTCTCATCGTCTTCAAAACCGTGCATATCGAACACGGCCCACGAGGTGGGTAAACGCGATGAGGCGGCGTAGCGGATGGTCACTCGCAACTCCGGGCATATTAAAATCGGAGGGCGATTCTAGCAGTGAACTGGGGCTGATGGATACGGACGCAAACCAGCATCTACTACTCAGCGCACTAATTACCTTCCAATGCACCTACACACACCCACACCTACGCCGCCAACGTCACGAAGCGGCGCTAGGCAGGATTGAAATTAGCGCGGCACGCGCATGCGCTCGATCAGTTAACCATGCCGACCATGCGCTCGCTCAGCTCCCAAAGTTTTTTCGCTGTCTTATCGTCGCGCGCATGCGAGGTGGTGCGGGCAATTTTGCAATCGGCAAAATATTCGCCGCTAATCGCCGCTACTTCGGGCGATGCGCACAGATAAATCGACGTCTGACTGCCTTTGTCGATCGAGCGCTGCAGCGGCCGCATTAAGGTCAGCACGATATTAAATAACGGATTGCCGCGACCAAAACGCGTCGCGACAAAGCCGGGATGCAAGCAGTTCACCGTGACATTGCTGTCGGCCAGGCGCTGCGCCAACTCGCGGGTAAATAAAATATTGGCTAGCTTCGATTGGCCGTAGGCGCCGAATGCGCTATACGATTTCTTCCGCTCAATGTCATCGAAATTGATGCCATCATGCGCACTTTTATGCGCCATTGAGGAGACATTGACGATTCGCGCTGGCGCACTGTGCCGCAGCCGCTCCAACAATAATTCGGTCAGCAGAAAATAACCCAAGTGATTTAACGCAAAGGTCATCTCGATGCCGTCGATCGATTCGGTGCGCTGTTGAAACACTGCACCGGCATTATTTAGCAGGATGTGCAGCGGTCGATCGCTGGCGAGAAACTCGGCAGCCACTTTGCGCACGTCGGCCTGCACCGACAGATCAGCGGTCAGAAATTCAATTTTCGAATTGCCGGTGACCTGCTTGATTTCTGCAACGGTGCTTTCCGCCAACGCGCGATTGCGACAGATCAACACCAACTCGGCGCCCATGCCAGCTAACGCCAACGCAGCAGCTTTGCCGATGCCATTGGTGGCGCCGGTAATCATGGCGGTTTTCCCGGTTAAATCCGCATCGATACGCGACATCGCTAAACTCCTTGCAACACTGATTAAATGGCGGCGCACTTATTAATTGACGTGATAGTGCACGCAAAATAGCGGCGCGGCAACTTACGTTGCGGTAATGTGGCGCTGCTCGAACACCATTAATGTGGCGCAACTCGAACACCATTACGGCGGCTGGCATCGGCTGCGGTAATGGTGGGAAATGCCAACACCTCTCCAAACTCGGGTCAACCATGATGGCTACCGATAAGCCGGGCAACAACCAACGCTATTTACAACAGGAGCAGGGCTACCGAGACCGCGCACTGAAACTATATCCGTGGATTTGCGGCCGCTGCGCACGCGAATTCGTCTACTCCAATTTGCGCGAGCTCACGGTGCACCATCGCGATCATAATCACGATAACAATCCCGCCGACGGCAGCAATTGGGAATTATTATGTCTCTACTGCCACGATCACGAGCACACCAAATTCCATGAGCACATATTATACGGCTCGACACAAGCAAAAGCGCACAACGCCGCCACTCACAATCCATTTGCACAGTTAAAAGATTTGCTGGCAAAGAAGTAGCTATGCGCGCTGCACCCTGTGCGCACCTACTCACCCATTGGTTTACCGATGCTAACGATCAATCATCATCTACAATTGCCGCTGGCGGAAATTGAAATTCGCGCGATTCGCGCACAAGGCGCCGGCGGCCAGAACGTCAACAAAGTATCCAACGCGGTGCATTTGCGTTTTGATATTCGCGCGTCGTCGCTGCCGCCGCTGTATAAAGATAAGTTGTTGGCGCTGCGGCATCAGTATTTGGCGAAGGATGGCAGCATCGTGATCAAGGCGCAGCGCTATCGCAGCCTCGAACAAAATCGCGTCGATGCTTTGGAGCGTTTACGACAACTGATTTTACGCGCGACGCATATCCAAAAGCCGCGACAGGAAACCAAAATCCCGCGCGCGCAACGCCGACAACGCGCCGATAGCAAAACGCAACGTGGCCAATTGAAATCGCTGCGGCGGATGCCGAGTGAATAGGCTCGGACCATGTCGCGCGATCACGATGCCGGTGGCGAACCCGCTGCGCCACCGGCACGAGGGTATCGGCGGTGCGCGCGGGAGTGCTATGATGGATTTTAGTTATTGCAGCTTGCGGCCCCTTGCAATTGCACACCCCGATCCCAACTCTTTCTATAAGCCGAAGCGTATCAACTGAAGCCTATAAACTATAGTATCTGTCATTAGCCAACCCAATTGCGGAGATTCACCATGGGCGACCAGATCGTTCACGTTACCGATGCCAGCTTTGAAGACGATGTTCTGAAATCCGACCTGCCCGTACTGGTCGATTTTTGGGCAGCATGGTGCGGCCCTTGCAAAATGATCGCCCCGATTCTCGACGAAATCGCCGGTCAATACGCCGGTAAAGTCAAAATCTGTAAAGTTGATGTCGATGCCAACGGCGACACGCCGGCCAAATTTGGTATTCGCGGCATCCCGACGTTGCTGATTTTTAAAGACGGCGAAAAAGTCGGCGAAAAAGTCGGCGCACTGTCGAAAACGCAGCTAACCGCTTTTGTCGACGCCGCATTATAATTTTGTGAGGGGTGCAAATCGCACCCCGTTTGCTTGCACCGGCTGGTTTTCGGTGTTACAGTTCTTGTAATCCCGATTCGCACTGCATTCGCACCAACCAATCCGACTATATTAAATTCCTTACCAATCCATCGTGTTCCATTTGCGTGCGCCCTGTACGCATTCGTTCGTCAACCCCCAACGCTTATCCTTAAATCAAAAAAACTATGAATCTAACCGATCTCAAGACTAAACCTACTGCCGATCTATTAACTATCGCCGAGACGATGGGCCTGGAAAACATGGCTCGCTCGCGCAAACAAGACATCATCTTCGCCATTCTGAAACGTCACGCCAAAAGCGGCGAGGATATTTCCGGCGATGGCGTGCTCGAAATTCTGCAAGACGGTTTTGGCTTTCTGCGCTCCGCCGATTGCTCGTACCTCGCCGGCCCCGACGACATTTACGTCTCGCCGAGCCAGATCCGGCGCTTCAATTTGCGCACCGGCGATACTATTTCCGGCAAGATTCGCCCGCCGAAAGAAGGCGAACGCTATTTTGCGTTACTCAAAGTTAACGACATCAATTTCACCAAACCGGAAAACTCGCGCAACAAGGTGTTGTTTGAAAACCTGACGCCGTTGTTTCCGAATAAGCGCTTAGTGCTGCAAGCCGGTAACGGTGCGACCGAGGATTTGACCGGTCGCGTTATCGATTTGGTTGCGCCGATCGGTAAAGGTCAACGCGGCCTGATCGTTGCGCCACCGAAAGCCGGTAAAACCATTATGTTGCAGCACATCGCCAGCAGCATTTTGCGCAACAATCCCGAATGCTACATGATCGTATTGTTGATCGACGAACGTCCCGAGGAAGTCACCGAGATGTTGCGCTCGGTCGGCGCGCGCGGCGCCGAAGTGGTCGCGTCGACGTTCGACGAACCGCCCGCCCGCCACGTGCAAGTCGCCGAAATGGTTATCGAAAAAGCGAAGCGCTTAGTCGAACACAAACGCGATGTGGTGATTCTGCTCGATTCGATTACGCGTCTCGCACGCGCGTACAACACCATCGTCCCGTCGTCGGGTAAAGTGTTGACCGGCGGTGTCGATGCGCACGCACTCGAACGACCGAAACGCTTTTTCGGCGCGGCGCGTAACGTCGAAGAAGGGGGCAGCTTGACCATCATCGCCACCGCGCTGGTCGACACCGGCTCGAAAATGGACGAAGTGATCTACGAAGAATTCAAAGGCACCGGCAACCAGGAATTGCATCTCGATCGCAAAATTTCCGAGCGCCGCGTATTCCCGGCAATCAATATTCGTCGCTCCGGTACCCGTCGCGAAGAATTGATCACCGCCGAAGACGAATTGTCGCGCATGTGGATTTTGCGCAAATTGCTGCACGGCATGGAAGATTCGCCGGCGATTGAATTCTTGATCGACAAATTGAAAGACACCAAGACCAACGAAGAATTTTTCGATTCCATGAAACGCAAATAGCTCGCAGGATGCGTTTCCAGGTTAAGCATGCGCAATGAAATATCGGGACCTTCGCGAATTTATTGCTGAGTTGGAAAAGCGCGGCGAGCTGAAACGCATCACCGCGCCGATCGATCCCAAATTTGAAATGACCGAAATTTGCGATCGCGTGTTGCGCGCCGGTGGCCCCGCGCTGCTGTTTGAAAATCCGAAAGGCTTTGAAAATCCCAACGGTATTACCATTCCGGTGCTGTGTAATTTATTCGGCACCGAGCATCGCGTCGCGCTCGGCATGGGCCAAAAAAATGTTGCCGCGCTGCGCGAAGTCGGCGAATTGCTCGCGTATCTGCGCCAACCCGAACCACCAAAGGGCCTGCGCGATGCGTGGGAAAAAGCACCGATTTTAAAACAGGTGCTGAACATGGCGCCGAAGATCGTCAACAACGCACCGTGCCAAACGCATGTGCAAACCGGTGCCGCGGTCGATCTATATCAATTGCCGATTCAAACCTGCTGGCCCGAGGACGTCGGCCCGCTGATCACGTGGCCGCTGGTCGTTACGCGAGGCCCTAATAAAGAGCGGCAAAATCTCGGCATTTATCGATTGCAATTGATCGGCAAAAATAAATTGATCATGCGCTGGTTGAGCCATCGCGGCGGCGCGCTCGATTTCCAAGAATTTAAAAGCAAATATCCCGGCGAAAAATTTCCGATCGCGGTCGCACTCGGTGCCGATCCGGCAACGATTCTCGGCGCGGTGACGCCGGTGCCAGATAGCTTGAGCGAATACGCCTTCGCCGGATTATTGCGCGGCGACAAAACCGAATTGGTGAAATGTTTAAGTTGCGATTTGCAAGTGCCTGCGTTCGCCGAATTTATTTTGGAAGGCTACATCGATCCCGACGAAATGGCCGATGAAGGTCCGTTCGGCGACCACACCGGCTACTACAACGAAGTCGAACGCTTTCCGGTGTTTACCGTTA
Source organism: Spongiibacteraceae bacterium (assembly GCA_043786385.1). GTDB lineage: Bacteria > Pseudomonadota > Gammaproteobacteria > Pseudomonadales > CAMLJR01 > CAMLJR01. The sequence goes on from JAYVWC010000041.1 coordinate 45,143, forward strand.
CGCATTTAACGCATCGCGAAGCGCCGATTTATCACAGCACCTACACCGGACGGCCGCCCGACGAGCCGGCGATTCTCGGTGCCGCGCTAAACGAAGTATTCGTACCGCTGTTGCAAAAACAATTTCCGGAAATCGTCGATTTTTATTTGCCGCCCGAAGGTTGCTCGTATCGCGTCGCGGTGGTGACAATCAAAAAACAATATCCGGGTCACGCCAAACGCGTGATGTTCGGCGTGTGGTCGTTTCTGCGCCAATTTATGTATACCAAATTTGTCATCGTCACCGACGATGATATCAACGCCCGCGATTGGAAAGATGTAATCTGGGCAATGACGACGCGCATGGACCCGGCGCGCGATACGCTGATCGTCGAAAACACGCCGATCGATTATCTCGATTTCGCATCGCCAGTATCCGGGCTCGGCGGAAAAATCGGTTTCGATGCAACGAATAAATGGCCCGGCGAAACCGCGCGCGAATGGGGCCGCCCGATTCAACGCGATGCCGCGGTGGTGCGCCGCGTCGATGCGCTGTGGTCCGAATTGGGCTTGGATCGTTAACCGCAAGAAATTTCAGCTCAACCAACGCTCGGCATTTGGATACCGATTAACAAAATGCGAATTCAGGGATTAGATTTTTTATGACGCCACAACAGTTACCACCGCTAAGTCTTTACATCCACATACCGTGGTGCGTGCGCAAATGTCCGTACTGCGATTTTAATTCGCACGCGCAAAATAGCGAGGACAATGGCGAGCTGCCCGAGCGCGAGTATCTCGCCGCGCTGATCGCCGATTTGGAATTGGATAAAGTCGCCGCGCAAGGCCGCGAGTTGCAATCGATTTTTTTTGGCGGCGGCACACCGAGCTTATTCAGCCCCGCCACTATCGATCAAATTTTATTAGCCGTGAATGTGCGCGTGCCTTTTTCGCCAGCGATTGAAATTACGCTCGAAGCGAATCCCGGCACCGTCGAACAGCAACGCTTTCGCGATTTTCGCAGCGCTGGCGTCAATCGCCTATCGCTCGGCATTCAAAGCCTCAATCCCGAACATTTAAAAGTGCTCGGCCGCATTCACGATCGCGAACAGGCAATCGGCGCAGTGCAGCAAGCGCGCCGCGCCGGCTTTGCGAATATCAATATCGATTTGATGCACGGTCTGCCGGGGCAAAGCGTCGATAACGCCGCCGCCGATTTGCAGCAGGCGCTTGCGCTCGAGCCCGAACATTTATCGTGGTATCAACTGACGATCGAACCGAATACCGAATTCTATAAACGCCCACCGCAATTGCCCGAGGACGACACGCTCGGCGCGATTCAAGAGCGCGGTTTTGAAATATTGGCGGACGCCGGTTTCGAGCATTACGAAACGTCTGCGTTCTGTCAGCCGGGTCGCGCATCGAAACACAATTGCAATTACTGGTTATTCGGCGATTACCTCGGCATCGGCGCCGGTGCGCACGGCAAAATCACGCAGCCCGACGGCCGCATCCTGCGCACACACAAAACGCGCCTACCGAAAGATTATCTCGCGAGCCGCGGCCACTGCGAACGCGGCAGCGAAATTATCGACCACCACGCGCTACCGTTCGAATTTATGATGAATACATTGCGCTTAAACGCCGGTTTTCCGCGTGCACTATTCACCGAACGCACACAACTACCGTGGTCGACGGTGGCCACAAAAGTCGACGGCCTGATTCGTCGCGGCCTATTGCGCGACGACACCGATACCATTGCACCGACCCCGTTAGGTCAGCGCTTTTTGAACGATGTATTGGCGGAGTTTTTGGATTGATAGCGACGCTTACGCCTTTTACTGGACAGCACGCAGAAGGCCTAGAAGGCATGCCTCGTTATGCTCTAAGGAAAATGTCGCTATGCAATTAAAAAATCATGTTTGTCTCATGGCTGAGTACAATCAGAACATGAACCAGAAAATTTACGAGGCCGCTGAAAAGCTAACTCTGGTGCAATTGCACGAAAATTGTGGCGCTTTCTTCGGTTCAGTATTTGGTACGTTGAATCATATTGCAGCTGGAGACATTATCTGGCTAAACAGATTCTCTCCTGTGTTGCAGAAAAATCTAGCATTAAGCCTCGTCCGTGAGTTGCCTTTGCCAGAATCCTTGGAAGCAGTTCTTTGCAGTAACCTTCAAGAATTGAAAGTTCTCCGTAGCCTGTTGGATAAAATTCTTTCAAATCTGGCTGCTTCAATAACAGAAGATGAGCTTTCGCAATCCGTTAGCTATAAAAACATGAAAGGCGACGCGTTTACCAAAAATTTATTTAGCCTGCTAATGCATGTATTCAACCACCAAACACATCACAGAGGGCAAGCGACGACTTTGCTCTCTCAGTTTGGTGTGGATTACGGAGTCACAGATCTAGTGGTTCTTGTCCCCAATTTGTAAAACGGGCGCGGCAGTCGCTCACTGCGCTCGCTAGACAGACAGCAGGGCTGGCAAATAAAACTACGGGGAATTTCACTCAGCAATAAAACGACTGATAAGCTGTTCACTACAGCAGCGGAAAATATGTCGATAGTTTTTCTACCGGCTCGTTACGCATCAAAACTGAAAATGGAGAATCTATGTCAATCCCACTCATCTGTATTGGTCTTATTGATGGAGTGCGCTCAAAATAAATCCACGCTGCCGGAGGATCCACCTTCAATATTAAAATAGGCAATATCTTCGGCAAGGGCGACTGAAACCCCTTTTAATCGTTCGCTGGTTTGAGAGATTTTCTTTGCCTGCTCGGCATTTTGATTAGTCGTCGTGGTGATGCTTGCAATTGAGGATACGATATTGGCCGAGGCCTGCTGCTGTTCGTTTAAGCCGGCATAAATTCGTTCAACGAGTTCGATGGCGCGCTCAGAGGCTGCGTTGATCTGTTGAACTTCCGTGGATACGCGCGTCACGTGCGAGACGCTGAGGTCCGCTTGGCCAGCGCCCGCATTGATCGATGCAGACACAGACATCGTCGCCGCAATAATTTCATTAATGACCGAAGTAATACCCACCGTCGCTTCGCTGGTGCGCACGGCGAGATTTCTCACTTCGTCGGCGACAACGGCAAAGCCGCGGCCAGCGCTGCCAGCGCGTGCGGCCTCAATGGCCGCGTTCAGCGCCAGCAAATTTGTTTGCTCGGCAATACTTCGAATGATTTGAACGATGCCCTGGGCTTGACTAGCTTTTTGCTCAAACCCCGCAACCTCTCTGGCCGCACTAGCAGCGTTATTGGCCACTAATTCGATCTGCTTGGCGGTTTCAGCGATAACCTGTGACCCGCTAGAAGCCATCGCTCCAACGGATTTCACTTCCGCGTTGGTAGTTTCGGCAAAGTGTGCCAATGCGATGATGTTGTTTGATAGCTGTTCTATCGAAACAGCAATGGCGGAACTCGCAGCGCCAAGTTCAAAATTGTTGTTGGCGAGGATGGACGAGTTGCTGCGCAACTCAGCCGAGAGGCTACTGACTAGGCCGCACTGACCACGCAACCCCATGATGACATCGGTCCAGCGCTTACTCATCTTACTAAACTGTGCGAGCAGCCCGCCAAGGTCGTAGCCCCCCGCAGTAGCATCTTTAAAATTGCTAAAATCACCAGCCGCGATATCCACCGCAAACACGACAGCTTTTTCCACCGGCACCGTAATGTGCGTAATCATGCCTCGCACCAGAAACGTCGTCACGCAAATCGACAGCACCACCAGCACCAGCGCTATAATTTGCTGCTTTTCTGCGGCGCCACTAAGGCTTTCAAAATCTTTTTGGTACGCGCCGTCGGTGTGCTCAAGAAATGCATCGATATCCTTGCTAGTGACATTGATCGATGGCCGAAGAGACTGCAATACGTTGAGCTTGTTATCGTTTCGCAATTCCGACAGCTGTGATTTAACGGCTGCCGCAAGCGATTGCACGGCGCTATCCTCATCGAGCTTCGCGCTATAGACAAGTGCTTTTTCGGACCTCTCGAGCGCATCGAGGGCGCGGCGCGAAAGGGATCCGGTGTCGACCGCATCGACTACTCCGCTCTCAAATGCACCATATTCGCGATCAACCTGGATCGCGAGATCGCGCTTTGCGTTCTCCGTTTTGACATGCTCGGTGAACGCGTGTAGCGAATAGTTTTGCACGCCAATAATAGCCAAGAGAGGCAGCGTGATCACAAGTAATTGCGCAATAATCGATAGCCGTAGGCGCTTGATGGGGGCTATAACAGTGGCGTATTCGCTTCGCGCCATCGTTTGATTAATACCGAGCATGGGGCTTCTCCAACTTGTTGCAGGTACGCCGCTGCCCTGTGGCATAAAACCCCCGTATTTTGTTACCGAGGAATCTTTGCGATGCTGCCGCTATCATACGTTACTAGCTAATTATTCAATGGGCTCAGAGCAATGCCTTTTTTGAAGCTACTAACGAACCGAGGGATATATAGTAACTCACTAGTGTCCGGTTAATAGTTAAACAAATTCAGCTGGTTACAACAAGCATCCTGATCGGTTGTGTCGCCCGTGTCGAGAAAGGCCTTGTTTAA
>JAYVWC010000042.1:0-17792 GCA_043786385.1 Spongiibacteraceae bacterium
TCGGCATCGAGTAATACCGGTTCGACGCCAAAAAATGGCAATGTCGCCGAGCCGGGTTTTAAATCGGTGGCGCCGGGCAGCGGTGTGATCATGTGCGCGCCGGTTTCGGTTTGCCACCAGGTATCGACCACCGGGCAGCGCGATGCGCCGACCTCGCGGTAATACCACTCCCACGCTTCGGGATTGATCGGTTCGCCGACCGTGCCGAGCAGGCGCAGCGATTGTCGCGAGGTGCGCTGCACGAAATCATTTCCCAGACCCATCAATGCACGAATTGCAGTGGGCGCGGTATAAAACGTATTGACGCGATGTTTATCGATCACTTGCCAGCAGCGCGACGCATCGGGATAAGTCGGCACGCCTTCGAACATTAGTGTGATCGCGCCGTTCGCTAACGGGCCGTACACGATATACGTATGGCCGGTGACCCAACCGACATCGGCGGTGCACCAGTAGATTTCGCCTTCGCGATAATCGAAGGTGTATTTGTGCGTCATCGCGGCCATCAATAAATAACCGCCGGTAGTGTGCAGTACGCCTTTCGGTTTGCCGGTCGAACCCGACGTGTACAGAATAAATAACGGATCTTCGGCATCCATCCATTCCGGCGGACACTCGGCAGCGACACTGGCGATCGCGGTGTGATACCAAAGATCGCGGCCTTCGCGCCAAGGTACATCGCCGCCGGTGCGACGTACTGTCAGCACGGTGTTGACGTTCGGGCAATGGCTTAGCGCGATCTCGGTGTTGGCTTTCAGCGGAACATGTTTACCGGCACGCACGCCTTCATCGGCGGTGATCACGACGCGGCAATCGGCATCGAGAATGCGGTCTTTCAGCGCCTCCGGCGAGAAGCCGCCGAATACCACCGAGTGAATCGCACCGATCCGCGAACAGGCGAGCATCGCATACGCGGCTTCGGGAATCATCGGCATGTAGATACATACGCGATCGCCTTTTTTCACGCCGCGTTGTTTCAGCACATTGGCGAGTCGGCACACGGCTTCATGCAATTGGCGATAAGTGATTTTGCTATCGACGGCGGGATCGTCGCTCTCCCAAATAATCGCCACTTGATCGCCGCGCAGCGCAAGATGGCGATCGATACAATTGACGCTGACATTTAATTTGCCGCCGCTAAACCATTTGGCATCGCCGGTATGAAAATCGAATTCGCGAACCGAAGTCCAACGCTGTTGCCACGTTAAAAATTGTTCGGCCTGCTGCGGCCAAAATTGCTCGGGTTGTTCGATCGAGGCGCGATACATGGTGTCGTAGCGTTGCCGATCGATGTGCGCGGTGGCTGCGAGCTGGGTTGGAACCGGATGAATAGGGCCTTGCATAATCGATGCACCTTATCGTGTTATGGTCGGAAAAATGTGACGGATAAACTACTCCAATTAGCGTAGAAACTAAATCCCGAACACAGCATCCGAAAAGAACGCTCGAAAATAAAGTAGAAAAAGTGAGCAATAAAAAAGGGGGCTAGGCCCCCTTAGTAAAATACCGATAACGATTATGCGACTTGTAGCGGCATCGCATTCGCGGCGTGACTAACGCTGTTGTCTTCATTCAGATAAATCAAACGCGGTTTGAAATTGATTAACTCGGCATCCGAGTAATTGGCGTATGCACAAATAATTATGACATCGCCGACATTGGCTTTGTGCGCGGCAGCGCCGTTGATCGAGATGATGCCAGAGCCTTCTTCGCCGCGGATCGCGTACGTGGTGAAGCGTTCGCCATTGGTGATGTTGTAAATTTGAATCTGTTCGTATTCGCGAATGGTCGCCATATCCAGTAGGCGGCCATCAATCGCGCACGACCCTTCGTAATGCAGCACCGCATGCGTGACGCGGGCTTTGTGGAGTTTGGCTTTCAGCATTGTCGATTGCATAGCGGCAAATTCTCAGAGAGAGGCAGTTGTCGAATACGCCGCCGTTAAACGGCGGCCAACATTCCCCAGTCGTGACTGGGATTTAGATTGAGTGTGACGTTGTCGATCAGGCGCGTACTGCCCAAATAGGCGGCGACGAGAATGACCAGTTTTTCGGTCTCTAGCGATACGGGACCTAACGTGCGAGCGTCGCGCACGGCAAAATAATCGGGCCGGAAACCGGCGGCGCGCAACAACTCTAGCGCATGTTGTTCAAGTTCGTGGTAACTATCGAAACCGCAGGCGATTGCGGCGCGACATTCTTGCAGCGCCAGATGCAATGTTGGCGCTAATTGGCGCTGCTGCGCGCTTAAAAAACCGTTGCGCGAGCTGAGCGCTAGACCGTCGGTGGAACGCGCGGTCTGCACGCCAACGATGGTTATTGGCATGCATAAATCGCCAGTCATCTTGCGGATGATCGCGAGCTGCTGAAAATCTTTCTCGCCAAACACGGCAACATCGGGCTGCGCGATTTGAAACAGTTTACTGACGACGGTGGCGACGCCAGTAAAGTGACCTGGGCGACTCGCGCCACACAACGTATCGGACAATTCGGGGACGGAGACTTTGGTTTGCGCAGCCATGCCGGAAGGATAGATTTCTTCCACGGCGGGCGTAAATAAGTACTGTACACCGGCGGCAAACAGCTTTTCTTTGTCGGCGGCCAACGTGCGCGGGTATTTGTCGAGATCTTCGTTGGCACCGAACTGTAGTGGGTTGACGAAAATACTGACGATCACCACATCCGCTATTTTTTGTGCATGCTGCACTAGTTGGAGGTGGCCTTCGTGCAGATTACCCATCGTCGGCACCAATGCAATACGCTTACCGACCTGGTTCTCGGCGGCAACGGCGGCGCGTAATAGCGCTGTTTTAGCGAATATCTTCATAGTCACCTAACATCCCACTAAAACCCTACTAAAAAGTGCATGCAGCAGGCAGATCCGGTGCCGATAGTCGTTTCCACGGACGCCGACCATTGAGCCAGGAGCGCTAAAGCGATCTCTAGCAAACTGCACACAATCTGTGCAGCTGAGCCAGTGGCGGCAGAGTATGCCGCAATCGAATTGGCTGATCAATGGTTTTTTGGTAACAAATCGTTCATCCAATTGTTACTTAAAGAAGCACAAAACCGTGTTGGCGTTCGCAGTTGCGCTACAAACGGGGTGGCTTTAGTCAAAGCTGTGTTCGGCAGCGGGAAATTGGCCATTCAACACCGCGCTCCGATAGTTGGCCAGTGCCTCCTGCACGCTGTTGGCTCCTTGCATGAAATTGCGCACAAATTTAGGCGCGCGGGCGCTGAGTCCGAGCATATCGTGCAGCACCAATACCTGCGCATCGGTCTGCGGACCGGCGCCGATGCCGATAACCGGCATCGCGAGCGCTTGAGTGAGCTGCGCGCCCAGCGTTTGCGGCACGCATTCGAGCACCAGCAGCGATGCGCCGGCTGCTTCCAATGCTTTAGCATCTTCTAGGATGCGCTGCGCTTGATCTGGCTGCCGGCCCTGAACCTTGTAGCCGCCGAAGATGTTGACCGATTGCGGTGTTAAGCCCAAGTGCGCGCAGACCGGGATGCCGCGCTCGGTTAACAGGTGAATGCTTTCCTCCAGCCACCGACCTCCTTCCAATTTCACTGCATGACTGCCGACGCGCATTAGTCTCGCGGCGCTATCCAATGTTTGCGTCGGCGTGCTGTAACTGCCGAACGGCAGATCGGCGATCACTAGCGCGCCGTTATTGCCGCTTGCCACTGCGGCGACGTGGTAGGCCATCTCATCGAGGGTCACCGGCAGCGTACTGTTGTGGCCTTGTAACACCATGCCGAGTGAATCGCCGACGAGGATGACCTCGACGCCAGCCTCCGCGACCAAGCGAGCAAAAGTGGCATCATAGGCGGTCAGCACCGCGAATTTTTCGCCGGCCAGCTTCTTATTGCGAAGTTGGGTGATCGAGATGTTCGGCATGGTGTGGCCTCGTTGTACTGACATGGAAAAATAGATTTACAGAAACGTTGGATTGAAATACTGCCGGCCGCCGCGCACGGTGCCTATGTACTCCACCAATTGCGCAAAGTCGCGATCGCTGTTGGCAAAATCGATTTGCGCGGCATTGACGATCAACAGCGGTGCATCATCGTAGTACAGAAAAAATTCGCTGTAAGCGGCATTGATTTTTTCGAGGTAACTTTGTTCGATGCTTTGTTCGTAGCCGATGCCGCGTAGCCGGATACGCTGTAGCAACACATCGGTGGGCGCTTGTAAATAAATCACCAGATCGGGCGCGGGGGTGTCGAAGGTCAGCTGCTGATACACTTTTTCGTATAGCGCATATTCATCGGCATCGAGATTGATGCGGGCGAATAAGCGGTCTTTGGCCATTAAAAAGTCGGCGACCTGCGCGGGTGCAAATAAATCGCCCTGGCGTAAATCCTGAATTTGCTGCGCGCGTTGAAACAAAAAAAACAATTGTGTAGCCAGCGCCGATTGTTTGGCATTGCGATAAAAGCGTTCGAGAAAAGGATTTTGTTCGGCTTGTTCAAACAGCATTTGATAATTGAAATGATCGGCCAGTCGTTTCGCCAGCGTGGTTTTGCCGACGCCGATCGGTCCCTCCACCGAGACAAAACGCGGCGCTGTAGCGAGCTTTGCGTGCTGCTTGAAATCCTGTGACACCGTTAATGCCTCGGGTGATTGGCTGCTTTAGAGCTGTTGCAGGCCGCGATCGGGGCAACAGTCTAATAGCGTCGCCAGCGAAGTGCCATCGGGCAGCGTCAGATCGGGTGCGATATCGTGTAGCGGATAGAGTACGAAATTGCGCTCGCGCAGGCGCGGATGAGGGATTTCTAGCGTGGCTGTTGCGATTGTTTGATCGCCGTATAACAGCAGATCCAGATCGAGCGTGCGCGCGGCCCAGCGCGTCGTTCGTACTCTGCCCTGCGCGGTTTCGATAGCTTGCATGGCGCGCAGTAACTCGGCGGCGTCGAGCGTAGTAAACAGTTCGGCGACCGCGTTGATGTAATCCGGCTGCGGGCCGGGTCCGAGCGCCGGGTTGCGATAAAGCGGTGACACGAGCCCGAGCAGTGAATGTTCGAGCGCGCTCAGCGCGGATAACGCCTGCTGAAGTTGTTGTGGTGGTTCGGCGAGGTTGCTGCCAAGGCCGATAAAACAGCGCAACATCAGTTAGCTTCGCGGTTTGCGTGTGCGTCGACGTCGGCCATCGGCGCTGCGCGGTGCTACCGTGCGCAGCAGATGGCTGCGCTGGTCTTCGTCGGCAGCGAGAAACTCGGTCCACCATTGCCCAACGTCGCTGGTCGCCTCGCCAACCTGTTCGCGCAACAACAAAAAGTCGTAACCGGCGCGCAGGCGCGGATGCTCGAGCAGATTCTGGATGCGACGGCTATCGCGGCGCGGTAGTCGCCACTGCAATTCCCAAATTTCGCGCATTGGCTGGCTAAAGCGGCGAGGAATGCTGGTATGGCGTAGCTGGCGGTCGAGCGTGGTTTGGATCGCCTGCTGCAAAGCCGGTTGCTCGGTGATTCCCTGCGCGGTGAGCGAACTCATCTCTTGCTGCAGCGCAGGCCATAGTAATGCCGCATAAATGAATGCCGGCGTTACCGGTTTGCCATCGGCTATGCGCCGGTCGGTGTTCAACAATGCCGCGTCGATTAATTCGTCGCTGCAGGGGAGTCCGATCGCAATCGCCGCTGCTGTTGCCGGAAATAGGATTTCGAACAGCCCGTACTCGCATAGCAGCCGGTAGGTCGCCAGGCCGTGTCCGGCCATCAGCAGCTTTAAAATTTCGTCGAACATTCGGGCTGCCGGGATGTCGCGCAGCAGCGGCGCTAATCGGGTAATTGGCTCGGCGGTGTTGCGCTCGATTGAGAAATCCAGTTTGGCCGCAAAGCGCACGGCGCGTAGCATGCGCACCGGATCTTCGCGATAGCGGGTTTCGGCATCGCCGATGATGCGAATCGATTTATTGCGAAGATCTTGTAGACCGCCGGTGTAATCATAAACGGCAAAATTTTCGGTTGTGTAATACAGCGCATTGACAGTGAAATCGCGGCGAATGGCATCTTCTTCGAGCGTGCCGTACACGTTGTCGCGGAGCAGCATGCCGGATTCGCTGCGCATCGAGCCGGGTACGTCGGCTTGTTCATCGTCGTCTTCGGCGGCGCTATGGGCGCCGCGAAACGTGGTGACTTCGATAATCTCGGGGCCGAACCGTACGTGTACGATTTTAAAGCGGCGACCGATGATGCGGCTATTGCGAAATAACTCACGGATTTGTTCGGGTTTTGCATCGGTGGCAACGTCGAAGTCTTTCGGATGCATGCCGAGTAGCAGGTCGCGTACGCCACCGCCGACCAAATAACCTTGGAAGCCGGCCGCGCGCAGTCGAGCGATGACTTTGAGCGCGCCATCGCTGATGAATTTGCGCGAAATTTCGTGTTCATCGCGGGGGATTATCAGCGGAGCGCCGATACCACCTTTGGGCTGGCTGGTGGCGTTAACTCTTCCAGAGCTGCTGGCGTCAGTCGGGCTAAATGTTTTGCGCATCCAGTGCTTGGTGTTGGAAAGCCAATTCAAATAATTTTCTCTCTAATGTGCGGCCGATTGATTAAACGACGATCAAGCGCGCGATTCTAGCACAGTAGGTTATTTGCAATGGTCTGAAATGCGGGGGCTTTTTAACAGAAGCGGGGAAGGCACGCTTCCCCCATCCAGGCCTCTATCGCATTCTTATTTTTATTATTTAAGCGAGTAATCATTATTATTATTCACTATGGGCATAGCACGCGACGTGCCATATAAATTAGCTTTTAAAAAACAATAGTTTATATATACATCTGGTCGGGTGTGGTGGCTGGCCAGTTTTTATATGTTACGTATTGCCCCGGTATTTGTTACAAAGTCGAAGAGTTGGTAACAGTAGCGGTAGTGGCGTCGGTGGGCGGTGGATCGAGATCAGTCGCTGGGGCTATAAATCGCCGAGGGCAATAATTGCACATGAGTAGATCGACTAGTTGGCTGGATTGGAGCTGGGGGAAGTATCGATGGGGAAGACTAGTCTTCCCCATCCAGGTCTCGTCGTATCATTTTTATTATGTTTTAGGTCATTATTTTTATTCTATGTCTGGCTAGTAATCATCAATCGATTTAACCAGGTTTTTTATTATTTGTTGTTATTGCTTTCCTGAAGCTAATGCAGGTGCTGTGCCATGTTTTATATTCAATCATTATCAATGAGTTAGGTTGTTTTTAGAATCGCTGTACGATAGGTTTTCTTGATGCCTGTTACATTGATACCCGGAGAGTGTTACTCGGCCGACAAATCAGTAACGCCGCCTTGACAGTGTTTTATAAGCTGCTACTCGTTGGTCTCGATCAAGAGGACACCGAGATGCCTTTGGTGGCGGTTTTTTTGCGGGGGATGCCGAACCGCTGCCGACGCTCCCAAAGACATTTGCGACTGACGCCGAGTTTCTGCGCCAGCTCGGTTTCGCTCATCGAATCCTGGTGTTCGAGTACGAAGCGCTGGAAGTAATCCTCCAGCGATAGATCCTCGCTCGGATCGCCGCCGATTGCGATCGGCGGCGATTTAACTGGTAAGTAGTCGCTGATCGACAGTTCTCTGCCGAGGCCGCGCAATTGATTGACATTGACCAGCTCGAGATCGATGTCGAGCATCGTGTTGTCGATTTCATCGCTGTCGCAAAGGATCACCGCGCGCTCGACGACGTTCTCCAGCTCGCGCACATTGCCGGGCCAGGTGTAGGTGGTGAGGGCTTGAATTGCCTTAGGAGAGAAATATTTCGGTGCTTTCTCTAGTTCTGCGCAGCGATTCGCCAATAACACCTCGGCGATTTCGAGGATATCCTTGCCGCGCTCGCGCAGCGGTGGCAGCACCAGTTGCATCACGTTGATGCGATAGTACAAGTCCTGCCGAAACTGACCAGTGGCACAGAGCGCCTTTAGATCGCGATGCGTGGCGCAAATCAGCCGCACATCGACTTGACGTGATTGCACCGCGCCGATGCGGCGAATTTCGCTCTCCTGAATAAAACGTAATAACCGCGCCTGTGCCTCGACGGGCAGCTCGCCGATTTCGTCGAGAAATAACGTGCCGCCGTCGGCCGCTTCGATCAGCCCGATGCGGTTGGTGTTGGCGCCGGTAAACGCGCCTTTTTCGTAGCCGAACAATTCCGACTCGATCAGCGTTTCGGGGATGGCGGCGCAGTTCACGCAAATCAGCGGCTTATCGGCTTGTTTGCTGGCCGTATGAATCGCTTTGGCGACCAGTTCTTTGCCGGTACCAGTTTCGCCGTGAATCAGCACCGTCGTGTGGGTCGGCGCTACTTTTTGGATGTATTCGTACAGCTTCAACATCGGTTTGCAACTGCCGATCATGCCGCCCACCTGAGGCAAGCCGCGGCGCGCCGAGCGCTTGGTGGTGATCGGTGCATCGTCTTCGTCGTGGCGATTGCCGGCGATGATTTGCTGGACGGTGGCGAGCATTTCGTCGTGATTGAACGGCTTGGCGATGTAATCGACGGCGCCGGCCTTCAGCGAGTCGATCGCCGAGCGTACGCTCGCATAGCTGGTCATGATCAGTACCGGTACTTCTTCGGTTTTTTGAATCAGATCGGTGCCGGGCGCGCCGGGTAAGCGTAGGTCGCTGATGATCAGCTGGAACGAGTCGAGTGGCTGGAGCAGTGCATCCTGAACTGAGACGGCTTCGGCGACATCGTAGCCGTTGCGCTCGAGCAAGCGCTTGAGCGCGTTGCGAATCACGTCTTCATCTTCAACGATCAGGATTTTGTCCATGCCGAACCTACTAAATTTTTGATGCGGGTATATTAACGATTATGCGTAAACTTTGCGCAGGCCATCTTTGCGCAAACGATTTCTATTCAAACCATTTTTCTCAAACTACAAGTGCGCCGCGCATAGTTTATTGCGCGAAGGGCGCTGGTGCCGTCGGCAACCACACATGGAAACGCGTGCCGCATTGCTGGTCGGGCACCGGGCTCTCGATATCGATATGACCGTGCAAGTCCTCGACGATGCCGTACACCATTGCGAGTCCTAGCCCGGTGCCTTCGCCGGGCTCCTTGGTGGTGAAAAACGGTTCGAACACTTGATCGAGATATTCTTTGGCGATGCCGCTGCCGCGATCGGTCACGGTGATATGCATGAGTTGCTCGGCGCTGCTGCAATCGACTTCAATCGGCGCGTGTGCGGCGCTTGCATCGCGCGCGTTCGATAATAAATTTACGAATACTTGCAGCAGACGTTGATCGTCGGCAATTACATAAGCGCTGGTCGGGCAGCGATTGATAAACTCGACCGGCCGCGCCTCTTTGTTTAACGCCAGTAGATGAATCGCTTCGTCGACGCTGCGCGCGACTGCGGTCGGCTCGATCTGGCCGTGCCCCGAGCCGGTATGCGCGAAATTTACCAACGTTTGCACGATGCGCGAAATGCGTTCGGTCTGTGCGAGAATTTGTTCGGCAGTATCCAGGCTTTCGGCATTCTCGGTATCGTATTTTAAATTTTGCGCGAGACATGCGATGCCGGTTACCGGGTTGCCGATTTCGTGCGCGACACCTGCCGCCAAGCGACCGATCGATGCAAGTCGTTCGCTGTGAACTAATTCGTGTTCGAGCAATTGCGTCTCGGTCATATCCTCGACGACGATTACCTGGCCGTCTTGGTGATCATCGGTAGTCTGTTGCGCGCTGGCTTTGAGCAGACCAATCCAGCGCGGTCGCCCGCCAATTTCGAGACGTTGTTTGTGCAGATGCGCCGCCGGTGAATGAAAAAAATCATCCAATAATTGTCGCCACGGCTGCGGCAAGTTGGAAACGTGCGAACCCAGCACCTCGCGATAGGTTACGCCGGTCAAATTCTCCATTGCGCGATTCCACATCAAAATCTCGCGGTCGCGACCGAGCGAGCACAACCCGATCGGTAGATCCTGCAATGTTTGTCGATGATGGCGGCGCAGGCTGTCGAGGTCGGCAGCCAAACCGGTGAGGTGATATTTGTAGCGTTCGAGACGCGCTTCGATCAAGTTGATATCTTCGGTAAGACCGCTGCTCGCTTGTTCGTACGGCAGCGTACTGTTGACGATTTCGCGCGCGACCGCCGGCCCCATCAAGCCGGATAAATTAATTTCGATACGATCGCGCAAGCGACGCAACGCGTACGGCCGATTTTCGCTGGGTGTTAATTTTAAATCCGCGAGTGCGCGTTCGACTTCGCGCTTCGCACCGGCTTCGCCGAGTACGCTGATCGCCAGTTGCGCAATAACTTCCGCAACAGTGCGAATTTTGAGCGTTAGGCGTTTGGGGCGATTCAAATCGTCGAGCGCACACACTTCGGCGGCGGCGCGTTCTTCGTCGGACGTGGTGGCGAGCAGCGATAATACGGCGAATACCACGGTGTTGAGCGCCAGCGAAATGAGCGCGGTTGTACTCCATAGCTCTTGCGGCGCATTGGGGAGCAGCAGTTTCACCAGTGCATCGGTATTGAAATTGCTGATCAACGGCAATAGCAGCAGAATAAACCAAACGATAAAACCCGCGAACAAGCCACCGAGAAAACCGATGCGATTGGCCTTAGGCCAATACAATACCGCGAGCACGCCGGGTAAAAACTGTAGTGTGGCGACGAACGCGGCCATGCTGAGATCGGATAATTCTTCGCGGCCGCTCATCGATTGATAGAAAAAATAACCGCACAGAATAATCGCAACGATTAATACGCGCCGTGTCCATAACAGCCAACGATAGATGTTGCGCTCGGGATCGGGCTGATAAAACGGCAATATCAAATGGTTCAGGCACATCGATGCTATCGCCAGTGTGATAACGATAATCGCACTGCTGGCCGCCGATAAACTACCGAGATAAACCAGCAACGAAATCAGCGACGAATGTTGTTCGATACCGAGCGCGAGCGTGAAATATTCCGGTGGCAGCGAGGTGTTGAGTTTTAACCCGGCCCATAGAATCGGCAATACTGGCAAACTTAACAGCAGCAGATAAATTGAAAATCCCCAGCTCGATAGATGCAGCGCTTTGTAACTGGAGTTTTCGGCAAACAGCATATGGAACATATGCGGCGTACAGACTGTGACCGAAAAGAAAATCAGCATTAGTGCGCGCGCCGAATCCTGGCGAATCGGTGCCCGCAGTGATTCCAATACACTCGGATTCGTCAGCAGCCAGTTATCCATCCCGCCAAAACCGTCAAACACGCCGTACACGGCAAATAGCCCGAGGCCGAGGAAGATTAGTAGTTTTACTAACGATTCAAATGCGATCGCAGCGACCAGGCCATCGTGATGTTGATGTGCGGGGCGATGTTTCGAGCCGAATAAAATCGCGAATGCCGAAATGATGATACAGAACATCAGCGCGAGGCCATCGGCGCGCCGTGCCGGCGTAAAAATTTGCGCCGGGCTGCTGGTCAGTACATGCACGGTATCGGACACCGCCTGAATTTGCAGCGCCAACAGCGGCATCATCGCCAACAGCATAAATAGCGTCACCGCGGAGCCGGCCCATTGGCTGCGAAAGCGAAACGTCAGCAGATCGGCGAGCGAGCTGAGCTGATATAAACGGCAGATGCGCATCAGCGGCAACAATAACAACGGCGCAAATAAAAATGCGCCGCTGACGCCGGCATACAGCGCCAGATAACCGTAACCGTAGGTGTAGGCCGTATCGACCGTGTTGTAGATAAATGTGGTGCCGCCAAATACGCCCAGCGACAGAATGTAGATGATGGGGTGGCGCAGTAGACGTTTTGGCAGATAACCGCGTTCGCCGAAGTACGCGATCGCAAACAACAGTAGCAGGTAGGCTACGCCTGCCGAAAATAAATGGATTAATTTAAAACTCATCGTGGATTTTGCCGCGTCGGCTCCAATAAATGAACGCGATCAGCGCAATCCATACGAGGTAGGGGCGATACCAATTATCGTGGCCGTTCAGCACCCATTCTTGTAGCGTCGGCGCGAAAATAAAAATGAGGCCTAACAGCAGTAACAGCGTCGGATTTAGTTGCATGGCGAGGTGCCGTAATGAGAAAGGTCGCGATGGTAGGTATGAATGATACTACTTAACACCCGCGTAAGATGCAAAGCGGCGCGCGCAGTCGTTACGAGTTGTCGTTACGAGCAGTCGTTGCGCCCAATCGTTACGCGATAAGGCGGCGACAGCTGCTCGGCAGCGCATCGCCGCTGCACCACGGCCGACGCGGAATGTGCTCGAGTTGCCAATGCGCGATCGCCCATTCGAGTAGTTTGTCGACCGTAACGCAATGCTCTGTAGCGGGTGCTGGTTGCGCGAGAAATTCGAGCGCGGCTAATAAATTCGGTATTGCGGCATTGGCATCCAGCGCCATCGCAAAGGTTTGCTTGCTAAGTTTTTGCCCGGCGCTATTTGCGATCACTGGAATATGCGCATAACTCGGCGTCGGCAAGTGCAGGCAGTGCTGCAGAAAAATTTGCCGCGCGGTGGAATCGAGCAAATCGCAGCCGCGCACGATATGCGTGACGCCTTGTGCGGCATCGTCGGTCACCACTGCGAGCTGATACGCGGCTAAACCTTCTTTGCGAAACAGCACAAAATCGCCGACCTCGCGCGACATGTTTTGCACGCAAGCGCCCTGGATGCGATCGATGAAAGCGATATCGCTGGCATCGACGCGCAAGCGAATCGCATACGGAATCGCCGGCGGTTTAGCGCAATTGCGGCAATGGCCGCTGTAAATGCCGGCGTGCGCGACGAGATCGGCGCGCGAGCAGGTGCAATAAAAAACTAGATTGGCTGCTGATAGTTGCGCGATAGCAGTTTGATAGATCGCGCTGCGTTGGCTTTGGTACCAGACGTCACCGTCCCACTGCAGGCCGTGCGCCTGTAAGCAATGCAGGATGTCGACGCTGGCGCCGGGTATTTCGCGCGGGGGATCGAGATCTTCGATGCGCACCAACCAGCGACCGCGCTGCGCGCGCGCATCGAGGAAGCTGGCGAGTGCGCTAAGCAGCGAGCCGAAGTGCAGCGGGCCCGTAGGCGAGGGAGCGAAACGACCGACGTACTGTGGGTACAGAATAACTCAGCCGTGTTCTTGTTTTTCTTTGATTTCGTCGAGCGTTTTACAATCGATACACTTCGTCGCGGTGGGGCGCGCTTCCAAACGCTTGATACCGATCTCGACGCCGCAGGCTTCGCAAAAACCGTAATCGTCGTTGTCGATCAAATCGAGCGTCGAGTCGATTTTTTTAATCAGCTTGCGTTCGCGATCGCGGGTGCGCAATTCCAGGCTGAATTCTTCCTCTTGCGTGGCGCGATCCGCGGGGTCGGGAAAGTTGGCCGCTTCATCTTTCATGTGCGACACGGTGCGATCGACTTCTTCCATCAGCTCGGCTTTCCATTGCTGCAGAATGTGGCGGAAGTGATCCTTCAGCCGGCCGCTCATGTATTCCTCGCCTTTCTTGAGCTTGTACGGCTCGAAATTTTTAAAGGGAGTAGTAGCTTCTTGCTTCTTTGCTGACATCGTCAACGCCTCTTATTACGCCGCCGTTCTGCGCATCGCTTGCCCGCTACAGGTCGGCTGGTATTTAGTCTGCAATTATTAAGCGCGCAAACCTACCAGATAACCGCGCACAACGCCAGACGTTCGCGTCAAATCGGCGCGTGTTGCGCGGCGGCCGCTTGCGTAGCTCGATACGCGGCAAAAATCTGTTGCATCGCGATGGTGTTTTCGTGGTCACGTCCAGCGCTCGCGTCTACAATAGTCGGCTCGCAAATCCAGGGGCCGCCGTGGAAGCCGCAGTGAAAACTACAATGCACGTCGCAATGCAACGGGAGCGGGTGGGTTGACGTAGCCCTATCTCTGGGGCTGCTGGAATCGAACCCTTGCGCGGCGTCGAAGTGCTGGCGCGCCCGATCGCTGCTGCTTGATCCAGGTCGCGGTCTGTTGATGGCCGGCCCAGGCTATCGATGCAGTATTTGGAAGAGCGGGCGCAGAATCTATTTATGTCCATGTCGACGCAGTATGTCGCGCCTTTAAGAAGTCGTTAGGCAGCTGGAAAAATTTTTAAGCTAGGGCGTTTTTATCAGGGGTTTAAGCAAGGCTATGAGCGAACATATTGTTACTGTGACGATGGCGAACGCCAAAGCCATGCTGATCGACGAATCGTTTCAGCGTCCGGTGCTGATCGATTTCTGGGCCGACTGGTGCGCACCGTGCAAAACGATGCTGCCGATTTTGGAAGGTTTGGCGAACGAATACGCTGGCCAATTTTTGCTGACTAAAGTGAATTGCGACGACGAGCCAGGCATCGCCGAACAATTTGGCGTGCGCAGTCTGCCCACCATTATGCTGATGAAAGACGGCCAGCCGGTCGATGGTTTGGTCGGTGCGCAAACGGCGACCGTGGTTCGTCAGTTGCTGGAAAAATTTTTGCCGAAGCCGTGGGATATTCAATTGCAGCAGGCGCGCGAACACAGCGCCGCCGGTAATTTTGGCGATGCGCTGGCGCTGTTGCGCAAAGCCTATGACGATTCGCGCAAGCGCGCCGATATCGGCATTGAGTTGGCGGCGGTGCTGTTGGCACTGAAGCGTTTCGACGAAGCGCAGGCGCAGCTCGATAGCATTAAACTCGCCGATCGCGAGCAGCGCCATCAGCAGTTAATCGCGCAATTACAATTGCAGCGCGAAGCGGCGAAAACACCGGCGATTCGCGCGCTGGAAATCGCCCGCGAGCAGGCGCCCGACGATGCCGAAACTGCCTATCAGCTGGCGCTGCAATACAGTCAGAATGCGCAGCACCGCGAAGCGCTCGAATTATTGATTGAAGTTTTGCGCCGCGATCGTCAATTTCGCGACGGTGGTGGGAAAAAAACCGTGCTGGATATTATCGCGGTACTCGGTAAAAGCGATCCGCTGGCGAAAGAATACCAGCGCAAATTATTTTCTTTGCTGTATTAATATTGTCAACTTGGCGATTGCTGCTGGGTGTGACTGCGAGGCCGACAATGAACTGGAATGCCAATAAATTGAGCGTACTATGCAGCGCGGCTGCATTGTGTATTACGACTGGTTTTGCCAGCACGCTGGCTGCTGCGCGCGACGAAACCCCCAATCAGTGGTACGCCGAAGGCGCCGCCGAATTGCAGAAATCGTTGCAATTAAAAGGCAACGAGAGCCGCGCCAAAAATATTATTTTATTTGTCGGCGACGGCATGGGTATCTCGACCGTCACCGCTGCGCGTATTTTCGATGGTCAGCTGCGCGGCGATAGCGGCGAAGAAAATACATTGTCGTTCGAAGAATTACCGTACCAAGCGCTGGCCAAAACCTACAACACCAATCAGCAGGTGGCGGATTCGGCCGGCACGATGACCGCGATCATGAGCGGCATAAAAACCAAGGCCGGCGTGATCGGCGTCAACCAAAACGTGCAGCGCGGCGATTGTAAAAGTGCGCAGGGCAACAGCGTGCAAACCTTTTTAGAGCAGGCCGCGAAGGCGGGCCTATCGGTCGGCGTCGTCACCACCTCGCGCATCACCGATGCAACACCAGCGGCGACCTACGCGCACGCGCCCGAGCGCAATTGGGAGAGTGATCACGATATGTCGGCGTCGGCTAAAATTCAGGGCTGCAAAGATATCGCGCGGCAATTGCTTGAATTTCCAGTTGGCGGTGGTTTAGATGTTGTGTTGGGCGGCGGCCGCGGAAAATTTTTGCCGACTTCGGTGGCCGACCCAGAAGGCAATGGTGCGATGGGTGAGCGCGACGATCGCCGCGATTTAACCGCCGAGTGGAGCAAGAAATACCACAACGCGTCATACGTGTGGAATCAACAGCAATTCAGCGCGATCGATCCGAAAAAAACCGATCACTTGTTGGGTTTATTTAATCGCGGTGAAATGAGTTTCGAAACCGATCGCAAAACCGATGTCGGCGGCGAACCATCGCTGCCCGAGATGACAAAAAAAGCGATCGCGATTTTGAAAAAAAATCCGCATGGCTTTTTTCTAATGGTTGAAGGCGGCCGCATCGATCATGCGCATCATATGGGCAATGCGTACCGCGCGCTCGATGAAACCCGCGAATTCGCCAACGCAGTGCGCGCGGCGCTGGCGGCGACCGATAGCCGCGATACGTTGATCATCGTCACCGCGGATCACAGCCATACGTTAACTATTTCCGGTTACGCGAAACGCGGCAATCCGATTCTCGGCAAAGTGGTCGGCAACGACGATGGCGATAAAGCGAGCGACGAGCCGCAACCGGCGCTCGATGGCAAACCGTACACGACGCTCGGCTACATGAATGGGCCGGGTGCGATCGCGGTGCGCAACGCCGCATCGACCGAACGCGAGCGGCGCGATATCAGCGAGATCGATACCAGCAAGCCGGATTATTTACAGCAGGCGTTGGTGCCGCTGGCGAAAGAAACGCACGGTGGCGAAGACGTGCCGATTTATGCCGGCGGACCGTGGGCGCAATTATTTCATCGCACCGTCGAACAAAATTATATTTTTCACGTGATGCGCTATGCATTGACTGCACCCGAGCCGGTCGCGCCGAAAAAAGCCAAGCCGACGCGTCCGGCCGCACCGAAGGAATAGTAGGGGAAAGAGCAGGCGCCAGCGTGCGCAGCGATTGGTGCTATCATCGCGCCAGATAACGGAATTGCGTCAGAAAGAGCCATTGAGAGGAATACCGTCGTGAACGAAAAACAATTGCGCGAGCAGTTACAACAATTAAATACCGCGCTCGATTCTCTCGTCGTCGATGCCGAGCAACGCAAACCGATCGATCGTTTGATCGCCGACATTAATTCGCAGCTGCGCGACGGCAGTACCGATGATTCGCTGATCGAGCAAGTAGAAGCGGTGGTCTCGACATTTGAAGCTGAGCACCCGCGCGTTGCGGCGATTCTGAATTCGATCGTTGCAACGCTGGGCAATATCGGGGTTTAGCCCTATTTCGGCAGCTAAATACTTGACGCGGGTAGGGTGTTTCAATATAGTACGCGCCCTGTGCGCTCGTAGCTCAGTTGGATAGAGTACTTGGCTACGAACTAAGGGGTCGCTGGTTCGAATCCAGCCGAGCGCACCATCTTTAAATTACCACTGGAAAAATCCGCTAAAGCCTTGAAAGGTAAAGCCAGATTGGCGGTTCTAAAACCTGAATTTCGCACGTAAGCCAGATTGTCGGCAAAAGCGAGTTTTAGCACCATTCGTTTGTCTTCAAACCGCTCGGAAAGCCATAATTTTACGGGGTTTCCGAGAAAGTCGAAGGCGGTTCTAAGTGTTTGGTCAAGGCTTTTGAGCGGACGGCCACAACCCGCGATCTTTTCTGCCTCCAGTTTGCGGATACGGTTTTCATAAGCTGTGATGACCGATGGCGTGTCAGCGTCCGCGATCCTATCTAAAAACTGGTCAACTTGCTTCTCGACCTTCACCAGTTCGCTTTTGAGCGAGCGGGTTCTCGTCTCCGCCGTCGCAATACGATGAATCCACAGCTTCGCGAACATTTTGTAAGCAGCGTTGAAAAGGTTCTTGGTCGGCTGCATGGCGCGCAGCAGTTCTTCGAACTCCCCTTCGATCGTTTCACGCTTGATGGACTTCCCGTAGCTCTCACAACCGCGTTTGGGGCATAGATAGTAGGCGTAGCGTGCAGAGCGTCCCGGCGACCAGCAGGCCGTGAGGGGGGTGTCGCAGTGACCGCATACGACCGCTCCACGCAATGGGAAATCCAGATTGATGTCTTTGCGCGCAGGTGCAGGTGCTCGCTCTTTCAACCGCTCCTGAATTTTCTGGAAGGTCTCG